>NZ_JAIXSL010000010.1 GCF_027484705.1 Flavobacterium sp. | reverse complement strand
GCAGTTGTGATTTTTGCAAAATACAATCCGCTGTTTAAGCTAGAAGCATCTACAGTAGCAGTCATATCTTTAGGAGCAATAGTCATTACCGTTTTTCCTAAAACGTCTACGATTTGGATCGATAGAATCGCTTGTTTCGCTGAAGTAAAGTTCCAAACGTTTTGAGTTGGATTAGGATGAATTTTGAAGTTAGAAGATAGGAATCCTTTAGTACTTAACAATTGAGCACTATATGCTAATGTTGATTTATTGAAAGTGATATCATAAATTCCGGCTACACTAGGAATGTTGTCAGGAGAATTAAATACTGCAGTTCCTGCTGGGAAACTAGTGCCACCCCAATTTACTCCCCAAGCATTATTTTGTCTGAATTTGATTTCTCCATCTGTCAATGTAAGACCTGATATAGTGTAATTTACACCGTCAGTTGTAGTCATTTGATTAACATCAATTTCTCCCGCAGCTCCTGTTGGCCATCCACCAGCACCAGAACCAACGATAGCAATGGTCGGTACAGTGAAAGAATATTCTAAAGTAGTTCGGTTGAAAGTAACATCGTAAGTACCTGCTACAGCAGGAATATTATCAGGAGAATTAAATACTGCAGTTCCAGCTGGGAAAGCAGTACCACCCCAATTTACTGCCCAAGCATTATCTTGACGGAATTTAACATCACCAGTTGTCAATGTTAAGCCATTCAAAGTATAGATAACACCATCAGTAGTTGTTAATGCGTTAGCATCTATTTCTCCCGGCGCGCCAGTTGGCCATCCACCAGCACCAGCACCAACAAGGGCTATCGAAGGAAAAACAGGAGCCGCAGTGAATACAAACAATCCAGAATCAGTATCTAGCGTAATAGAAGAATAGGTTCTAGCCTGAACCGGAGTTAATGCCGAATCTACTATACCACCTGTAATATTACCTTCAGGGGAAGTCACAGCAGTGTCGTCACCATATAATGCTCCGTCAACATCAAATTGTGCCGTACCATCTACCAAAGTAACATTCGTAAGTTGAAAAGTGGTAGCGCTTGTTGGCGCCATTGTCAGACCACCCGCTTCAGTAACGGCAGTTCCTACTAATTTAACAACAGGAATCGCTGTGCCACTGTCGAAGTTATACACACCAGTAGCCGTGTTTAAAGTTACTGTATAAACTCCAGCAATAGTAACATTAATATCACCAGAACTGGTTCCAACGGCAGTTGGGAAAGCACCAGCCCATTCTCCACCAGCACCACCCCAAGTGTTATTAGCACGTAGTTTACATTTACCTACAGCAACGGGTACATTTTCAATAATCCAGTTGTCTGCATCAACTCGTGTCAATTGGTTAGGGTCATCTCCAGGAAAAGGAGGCCAACCTCCGACTGCTTCACCAACTAAGGCAACTGAGTTTACTTGAGCATTCATGCCGAATGACATCAAACAAATTGTAAGTAATAAAAGTAATTTTGTTTTCATGATTTTTTAGTTAAATAATTTATATGTCGCTAATTTAGAGTAAAAAAGGCTAGCCTGCGATAAACACTTATTAAAATTAACCACGAAAACGTTTTCGTGTTGATAAGATTATTTTTTAACTTATAATTGGGGATACATTAATTTAACTTTCAAATAATTTCATTTTGATAATTAGAAGAGAGAAATATTGCACATTAGATAATTAAAAAATTAACATTAAAAAAGAAAGCCTATAGTTTTAATCGCTACATCTTGATCAATCGAATCATTTTAAAACCTTTATCAGTGTAAATTTTTGCAAAATAAATTCCACTATTTAGTGAAGATGCATTTATAACCGTAGTATTTTTTTCTATGCTTAAAATAGTTTTTCCTAAAATATCGAGCAATTCTATTTTCTCAATAGTTTTGTTTACAGTTTCAAAATTCCACAAAGTTGTTGTAGGATTTGGATATACGCTATAACTTTCTGATTCAAAATTTTGTGCTGCCAACAATCCGGTGAAAGTATATTGTCCGGACAATCGATCGAACGCAACATTATAATCGCTATCAATCCCGATTGGAATATTCGCCCCATTTTGAATACCAGTTCCAGAAGGAAAAGCATTAGATCCCCAATTGACAGTCCAACTGTTGTCTTTTCGGAATTTAACTTCACCGATATTCAAATGCAAATCCAATTGATAAGAAAACCCATCGGTTGTCCACAAATCAGTATCATCCACATCAAAACCACCAATGGCTGTTCCTAAAATACCCACACTGGGAAAGTTAAAAGTATATTCATGGGTAATTCTATTGAAGGTAACGAAATGTTCTCCGCCCGGAATAAAAATACTCGGACCGTTCTGAACTGCTGTTCCTGTCGGATAACTTGTGCTTCCCCAAACAAAATTAGTGGCATTGTCTTGTCTGAAATACGCTTGACCACTACTAAAATAAAATCCTGATAAGGTATAATGAATGCCATCCGTTGTAGTCATGTCAACATCTTGCCCTGCAAATCCATTTTGAGAATCAACGGCCGGACCCCAAATACCAATACTTGGAAAATTGGCTGAAGTAATAAAAGTATAAGTACCGTTCGAAATGTTAAAAGTAACATCATAAGTTCCCGCAATAGTGGGAATATCCGGACCATTTTGATATGAAGTTCCACTCGGGAAAGTACTTCCACCCCAATTATACAACCATGATGCATCTTTCCTGAATTTGACAAAACCATTCGTGATCACCAAATTAGGAATAAAATACGAAATGTTATCTGTAGTGGAGAGCATAATTTCGGGAGTGGTTTGAGTTTCAGGCCAACCATTCACACCGGTTCCAACAATAGATACCTGCGCGTTGGCGAAAAATCCCGCGAGGATTGTAAAAAGGTATAGTAATTTTGTTTTCATCCATTTTAATTAAAAGACCAAAATAGTAAATTCATGCTCAAGTGGTTTGAGTTCTGAAAACATTTTTTTCAACAAAGCATCGCCGTTTTCAATATAGAATTCAGAAAAATTAGCCTGGCGTTCCTGCAAACCACCATTCGGAAATAGTGAATGCTGCAAATCTAGGATGCGTTCTAGTTCGTGTTCGTATTTTCTTTTTTGGGCTTTGAGCAACCTTTTTTCTAAATGCTCCAAGCCCTTGATTTGTTTGGCTTCTTGAGCTTTTACCGCGCCGGAAAAGGATTTGTCGGTTTGGTTGGCCAATATATGCAGGTAATGAAATTGGTTCTTCAGATGGTCTTTCTGAATCGACAGATCGATCGGAAACTCTGAAAGTAAAGCCGCCCTGCGATTGGTTAAATCTGCCTGTTTTGAAAACAAATCTTTCCAGGTTAATCCTAATTTATCCGCTTTCTCCGCCTGTTTTTGTGTAGCGAGCAAGGCAGAATTTCGCAGTAAAAGTATAGGAAAAGGTACCGCGACAGCTTCAAAAAACGATTTCAATTCGAGCCAGTACGCCAATTCGCCGCCGCCACCAATATAACACAGATTAGGCAAAATAACTTCCTGATATAAAGGGCGAAGCATCACGTTCGGGCTGAATTTTTCAGGGTGCTGTTCTAAAATTTCGATAATCTCAGCTTCCGAAAATTCAAGCGAAGTCGCATTGACTTTATATTTTCCATTTTCCAAAATGATGCGTTCGCGCAGGTTGTCTTCAATATAAAAAAGGTTGATATCGCGCGGATTGACTTGTATGCTGTAATTTTTCAACTTTTCAATCGTGGTCAGAACCTCACGATGCGAAGTCTGTTGCAATAATTCTTGCTTCACAAACGGTATAAATGCTCTTTTCAAAGCCGCATCATCAGCATCAAGAATCACCAAACCGGATGCACCAAAAAGGACATTCGCCAGATAACGAGTGGCTTCCGTTAAGGTGTTATGCTTTAGGTAAGCCGATTCGAAAAGGTTTTTAATGAATTGTGCGTTGGTGCTGTTTCCGATTTCTTTTTCAAAAACCTTAAAGACCTGATCCAGTCCTTGCGTGGAATGCCTGCCGACCGGACCGGAGCTACTGACATTCCAACGTATTTTTTTTCCTTTAAAAGTAAAGTAATTGATTTCGTCAAAATCATGGTCTTCGGTAGCCATCCAATAGACCGGCACAAAATGCTGGTTGGGATATTTTGCTTTTAATTCGTTGGTAAGGTTGATGGTCGAAATGATTTTGTATAAAAAATACAACGGCCCTGTAAACAAATTCAATTGATGCCCGGTGGTTACCGTAAACGTATCAGGTTGCAATAAAGCGTCAATATTTTGAGCTGTACGTTTACTGGTTTCTATGTTCGCGTATTGTTTTTTTAAAGCCGCGACCAGTACTGACCGATGTTCCTGCGTAAATTGGGATTGCTTTTCCTGAAACTGCTTTTCAAAATTCTCAAGTGTGGGAAACCGATGGTATAGCGTCTTCAGCTCCGGTTTTTGATTTAAATAATCATTCATCAAGGGAATAAAATAACCGGAATCCTGGTAGCTGATACAATCGGTGGGCATAGTCGAATTTTTTGGTAAAAGTAACAAAAAGTAAAAATACACTTTTTGGCTTTAACATTCGGTTGGGAAAAGCAATTATCGCTTGAGGCTGAAATGGCCTCGGAATTCTTTTCCGTCACCGCGGGTTACTAGAAACCAATAATCAGAAGCCGGCAGTGGTTTGTCGTTGATCGTTCCATCCCAACCTTTGCTGTTGCCGAGTTCTTTCAAAAACTTTCCGTTGCGGTCGAATATTCTGATGGTGAGCCCCGGTTCGTTTTCAGAAAGTTTGATCTTCCAGGTATCGTTATAACCATCTTCATTAGGCGTGAAAAAATTCGGATACATCAATAGAAAAACGTCTTGGTCTACCATGCCGCAACCATTTTTGTCGCGGACATATACTTTGTATTCCCCGTGTTTTAGGTTTGAGAAAACATTTTCATCCTGATAGTTTTCCCCATCAATTGAATATTCATAGTTTCCATACCCGCTCGCGGTTATCATGATGCTGTTCTCGTCAACCGACCAGTCGAAAGTATCAATCCGCACGATGTAAGCCGGATTGGATAAGAAAACTTCGAAAGTCTTGCGCGTATTGCAAATCAGTGTACCGTGGTTTTCTGTAACAGTCACCCAGTATTGATCTGGTTGTATGACGGTGATTTTCTGAGTGGTTTCAGTGGTCGACCATAAATAGCTGTCGTAACCCGGACTGGCATCAATCAAAACACTTTTGAATTGGCATAACGGATAGCGATCGAGCATGGTAATTCGCGGTGCATCGAGGAAAGTGAATTGAAGTCCGACCACTGCATAACAATTGTGGTCTGAAATCACTCTGACATATACGGTGTTGTTGCTATTGCTCAGATTGCAGGAATATTGGTTTGTAATCTGCTGCGATCCATCAGCATTCTCAGCAGCAATCCGGGTTTTAAAGTACTGGAATGTATAATTAGCAGCATTGGCAATCAGATTCGTGTTGTATACCGTCAAGTCAACATTTTCAGAGCCATCATTCAAATCATCACAAAGAATCACTTCAAAATCATTAGGTGTTGGAATCGGATAATAACTGCTGTAAACAGTAACATAGGCTGTATAGGTTTTACAGGTTGCCCCTTTACGGACTTTTAAACGGTAAGTACTTCCTGTAGATAAATTTGGTTTCGTAGGGTCGGTTGTCCAGGTCAGGCCATCATCAAAACTATAGGCATCACCAGGAGTTGTTATGGTGATGCTCGCATAAACCCCGCACCCGGCATCATTGAGTATGTATTGAGGATAAGAGCTTTCGAAATTGCTCAGATAAACATACACGTTTGAAGAGGTACAACCCTGAGCATTTTTGATTTTAATGAGGGTATTGCCACTGGTTAAATTGGTTCCGACGTTCGAAGTCTGCCACGTGGTTCCACCATCAAAACTATACTGCGCGGCCGGTGTAGTGATGGTAATGCTTCCGGGATTACCACAGTACGGGTTCTCGATAGTATAAAGCGGATCATCGAGAAATTCACCGTTTAAAACAGCGCTATTGGAACTCGAAATACAGCCAAACGCATCCTTTACCCTGAGGAGGTAGGTGCCCGATGGCAAATTGGATTGCGTATTGTTGGAGGTCCAGGTCAGGCCATCATCAAAACTGTATGCATCGCTGGCAGTTGTTATGGTGAGGCTACCTAAATCGCCGCAAAAAGTGGGTTGCACTGCTGAAAAATCCGGAAAGGACAATAAAAAAGGAACCAAATTTATTTCGGTACTATAAGAAGTACACCCGGCTACGGTTTTGACTTTGATATTATAAATCCCAATCGGCAAATTGCTTCTCGATGCATCGGTACTCCACGTCATACCATTATCATAACTATACTGTGAGGCAGGCGAGGTGATGCTAATGGTTCCTGTGTTGGAGAAACATGTAGGCTGCAAGACCGCAATGGTTGGCTGAACAGCGACAAGACTGTTGAGTATGTTTACGGTTCCTGCAGCTTGACACCCAAAAGAATCGGTTACCGTTACGCTATAGGTTCCGACAGCGCTGGCAACAATGCTTGGCGTGGTCAGTCCGTTCATCCACAAATAGGCTGTTCCCGGTGAGGCTGTCAAGGTCGTACTACCACTGCAGACATTCAAAATTCCGGTAATGGAAGCCGAAGGGTTTTTTACAATCAGGCTGATGGCGATAATTTTAAAACAGGCTGCATCTTTTTGAATTCTAACAAAAACGGGTTTACTACTGCTTTCGTAGTTTGTAAAGGCCGTTATCGGATTGGTGTTGGCTGTGGCATCTGTTAATGCAGCGAAATAACTAAAAGTCAAGCCGGTCGTATTGGCGATGATCAAGGGTTCCGCACTCGTCAGATTAAAAAATTCTTTTCCATTATGGTCCGGATCGCAAAGTGTTAGCTTGGCAGTGTGAATATCGAGATCGCAATTCACACAGTTCAGGAATGAAATGTCCGAGCCCGGATTGGCATCACTACAACTCGCCGTGCTAAAATTAGTTCCAGCGCAATTGGTCTGAGCCAAACCATAATTAATAGTGACTGAAGCATTATAATCCGCGGCTGTAGCATTAGGCAAATTGGTTGCTTGGATGTCATAACAGAATCTTTTATTGACCATATCTAAGGTCGGGGTGCTTGAGGTGTAGACTACCGTGTTGGCGGCATCACGCACTTCCAATACGACAGAAGTGATCGTAGCGGAAATTCCCCCTGAGTTGGGAATCGTAAAATCGCCGCAGATCTGAAACGGGAAAGTCGGGCAGTTTTTATACAACGGATCAAGATCAATACTTCCCTGCACGTTCTCATTCGAATGTAAAAGACAGATGTCATCCACGTAGCCATAACCGAAGTGTCCTCCGAGGCCGCATCGGGCTGTAATGAATTCCACCGTAAATTCTTCATTATTCGGGATACTCGAAATGTCTAATATTCCCGATTGCCAATTCGGGGTATATAAAATGACACTTCCGCTGGACATGAACGGTGCCTGTTTGAATATGCAATTCTGCGCATCGCCAGTAACACATAGCTCGCTGACGACAGCTCCGCTACTATTGACCACGCGTGCCTTAAAATAGGGCTGTTCATTATCATGATCGTGATCATAAATGGCCTGCAACACTGCTTTATAATTGAATTTTAAGCGCGTTTCGTTGTCTGTCTTAAATCGTTTGCCCTGAATTAACCCAAGTGTTGAAGAACTTTCGGCATAATTTATTTTCAGACAAAACTGATCAAAAGCATTGATGTTACCCATGTATGGATCAAGGAAATTGGCTGGAACGGTCGAGGCCATCAGATTTGTATCGGCCGGATCATATTGTTTGATTCCTAAGTTTCCCGAAGAAAAAATTGATTTGCATTGCGTCGGATTGTCCGGACTACCAATGGTGTAAGCAAAGTTTTTCAATACATTAGAAGCGCCGATGGTTTCAAATTCTTCAAAACTCCCGTTGCTGCACAAGGGTACCATGACCTGAGCCAGCGAAGATCGACTTAATAGTTTGACGATAGAATCGTTCTGGCGCTGCTTTTTTTCAATATAAACAAGGCGTTTGACAGGGTCGGTAATCAACCGCCCGTATTGGTCTTCAAATTTTATCTTGTGGTTGTCTTTAATAATATTATTCTGGGCAGTAGCCATGATAGCTCCAAAGCAAAACAATAAAATCGCGATTATTCTCATGACTGGCGTTTAAGGGCTTCAAACATAGTTAAAATTTGCTTAATAAAAAGTTTGGAGCCTATATTTTTTGCTTTAAAAATCTTCAATACGATTCTTGAAATCATTTATTTACCGTTATTTTGCACAAATCATTTTGCGTTTTGAAAACCAAAGCCTTCCTCGTTACGCCGCCTTTCACCCAACTGAATACTCCGTATCCGGCAACAGCCTACATCAAAGGGTTTCTGAATACCAAAAGCATCGATTCGGAGCAGGCTGATTTGGGCATTGAAGTTATTCTGAAGTTGTTCTCCAAAGACGGATTGACGGCGCTTTTTTCATCCTTTCCAGAAAAACCAATTTCAGATAATTCCAATAGGATTCTCGCACTGCAACACGAATACATCAAAACCATTGATGCAGTAATTGCTTTTCTTCAGGGCAAAAATCCAACGTTGGCTTTACAAATCTGTCAGGAAGATTTTTTACCGGAAGCCTCACGTTTTGCAACTTTGGAAGAACTCGACTGGGCTTTCGGCAACATGGGAACACAAGACAAAGCCAAACACCTTGCGACACTATACCTTGAAGATATTTCAGATTTTATAGTCGAATGCGTCGATGAAAATTTCGGTTTCAGCCGTTATGCCGAACGCTTGGGCAGAAGTGCCAATTCTTTTGATGAATTATACGAGACATTACACAGCAAACCGACATATATTGACGGCGTTTTATGCTCGATATTAAAAGAAAAATTCGAGACCATCGAACCCAATTTATTCTTGATTTCCGTTCCTTTTCCGGGCAATTTGTATGCAGCTTTCCGTTGTGCACAGTGGGTAAAGCAACATCATCCGCAAATTAAAATCGCTATGGGCGGCGGTTTTCCCAACACCGAATTGCGTTCGCTTTCCGAGGCACGCGTGTTTGAGTTTTTCGACTTTATCACGCTCGATGATGGCGAACTTCCTGTCGAATTGCTGATTGACTATTGTGAATTGAAAACCAACGTAGAATACAAACGCACCTTTCTGCTTGAAAACGCAAAAGTCGTTTATAAAAACAATTCCATTCGATCGGACTACAAACAAAGTGAAGTCGGAACGCCCGATTATTCAGGTTTACCGTTAGACCGCTATATTTCCGTAATCGAGATTGTTAACCCGATGCACAAAATGTGGAGCGACGGCCGCTGGAACAAACTCACGATGGCGCACGGTTGTTATTGGGGAAAATGCACTTTTTGTGACATTTCGCTCGATTACATCAAAATCTACGAACCGGTTGCTGCAAAGCTTATTGTTGACAGAATTGAGGAACTCATGGCGCAAACAGGCGAAAGCGGTTTTCATTTTGTCGATGAAGCGGCACCGCCGGCATTGATGCGTGAAGTGGCGCTCGAAATCCTGAGAAGAAAAATCGTTGTGACTTGGTGGACGAACATCCGTTTTGAGAAAAGTTTCACCCGCGATTTGTGTTTGTTATTGAAAGCTTCAGGTTGTATTGCTGTTTCCGGCGGATTGGAAGTGGCATCGGATCGCTTATTAAAATTGATTGATAAAGGCGTTACGGTTGAACAAGTCGCCAAAGTGACGCGCAATTTTACCGAAGCCGGAATCATGGTTCACGCGTATTTAATGTACGGTTATCCAACACAAACCGTTCAGGAAACCATCGATAGCCTCGAAATGGTGCGTCAGTTGTTTGAAGCCGGCGTTTTGCAATCGGGATTTTGGCATCAGTTTGCGATGACGGCTCACAGCCCGGTTGGGTTGTATCCCGAAAAATTTGGTGTGACTAAAACCTCTGAAACCATCGGTTCGTTTGCCAATAATGATTTGTTTTATGAAGATCAAACCGGAATCGACCATGACCAGTTCAGTTTCGGTTTGAAAAAATCCTTATTCAATTTCATGCACGGCATCTGTTTCGATTTTCCGCTGCAGGATTGGTTCGAGTTTAAAATTCCAAAGACCAGGATTCCGTACGATTTTATTGGAAACGCCTTAGTCGATGAGCAGGATTTTCAGTTAAAACCAACGTCAAAAATCGTTTGGCTTGGCGGAAAACCTGGGGTCGAACTTTTCACTAAAACCAAAAAAGGAAATGCGTGGGACATGATGGCGCTGACTTTTCACGATAAGAAAGAAAGCTTCACGATTCAAACCAATAAAACCGAAGGCGAGTGGCTGATGGCGATGTTGGAAAAAATTTCCATTTTCAATTTGAAGCTGCTCACTTTACAGGAAATTAAAAAAGATTTTGAAAACGAACTTGAGGATTTCGAACTTTTCTGGTTTTCCAAACCGATGACGACTTTACACAATTTTGGCCTGTTAAGTTTGTAGATTTTACAATTTATGTATATTTATTTTGCATTTATATGATTTTTTAACGCGAATCAAAATAAAATTATATCTAAATTTACATTCATTAAAATCCAATCTATGACCACTGACTATAAAGTAAAAGTGAACGGGTCTTTAGAGTTCAATCTCGACAAAGACAGCCTGTCACAACTCGATGCCGTAAGCGTGGAAGCCAACAAATTCCATATCCTGAGGCAAAATCTTCCCCACAAAGCAGAAATCCTGCAAGCAAATTTCAACCAAAAAAAATACTCGGTTAAAGTCAATAACAATACCTATTCGGTAGTAATTTCCAATGCGCTCGACCAACGGATTCAAGCCATGGGATTTGATATCAGTGCGACTAAACACATCAACGCGATCAAAGCTCCGATGCCCGGACTCATCATTGAAATTGGCGTCGTGGTTGGCCAAACGGTTAAGGAAAATGACAACCTGATCATTCTCAGTGCGATGAAAATGGAAAACAGTTTCCTTTCGCCGCGCGATGGCGTGATCAAATCGATTGCCGTAGCCGTGGGCGATGCTGTGGAGAAAAACCAGTTATTAATTGAATTCGAGTAAACCAAAATGAAAAAAATATTAGTAGCCAATCGCGGGGAAATCGCCATACGGGTGATGAAAACCGCACAGAAAATGGGCATCAAAACCGTCGCTGTTTATTCGACTGTTGACCGCAATGCACCACACGTAAAATTTGCTGACGAAGCCGTCTGGATCGGAGAAGCGCCTTCAAATCAATCGTATTTGCTAGGAAGCAAAATCATAGAAGTCGCCAAAGCGCTAAACGTAGACGCGATTCATCCGGGTTACGGATTCCTTAGTGAAAATGCCGAATTCGCAGAAGAAGCTGAAAAGAACAACATCATTTTCATCGGCCCGAAATCCAAAGCGATCCGTGTCATGGGTAGTAAACTTGCTGCAAAAGAAGCCGTGATGCATTACAATATTCCAATGGTTCCGGGCGTAGACCATGCGATCATCGATATTGATGAAGCTAAAAAAACCGCCAATGCCATAGGATTTCCTATCCTGATTAAAGCTTCGGCTGGTGGCGGTGGAAAAGGCATGCGCGTCGTAGAAAAAGAAACGGATTTCGAAGCGCAGATGAACCGTGCCATTAGTGAAGCCGTGGCTGCCTTTGGCGATGGTTCCGTTTTTATTGAAAAATATGTGACTTCACCGCGCCATATAGAAATTCAAGTTATGGCTGATAGTCATGGCAATATTCTGTATTTCTTCGAACGCGAATGCAGCATCCAAAGACGCCATCAAAAGGTTGTGGAAGAAGCACCGTCAGCAGTGTTATCGCCGGAACTTCGCAAGAAAATGGGAGAAGCCGCAGTACTGGTTGCCAAATCCTGCGATTATTTAGGAGCCGGAACTGTCGAGTTTTTATTGGACGACAAACACAATTTCTACTTCCTTGAAATGAATACACGTTTGCAGGTGGAACATCCGGTCACCGAATTGATTTCTGGCGTTGATTTGGTCGAATTGCAGATTAAAGTCGCTCGAGGAGAAGCATTACCGATGAAACAAGAAGATTTGCACATCCACGGCCATGCGCTCGAATTGCGTGTTTATGCAGAAGATCCACTCAATGATTTCTTACCAAGCGTCGGACATTTGGATGTGTATCAATTGCCCACCGGTGAAGGCGTACGTGTAGACAACGGTTTCGAACAAGGTATGGACATTCCGATCTATTACGATCCGATGTTGTCCAAACTGATCACTTACGGAAAAACCCGCGAAGAAGCGATGCAACTGATGCTAAAAGCGATTGATGATTATAAGATTGAAGGCGTACAAACGACCTTGCCATTCGGGAAATTTGTGTTCGAACACGAAGCGTTCCGTTCGGGGCATTTCGATACACATTTCGTCAAGAAATATTACGATGCGGCGATGCTCAAAAAGCAAATGGAAGAGGAAGCCGAGATTGCGGCCTTCGTAGCCTTGAAACAATATTTAGAAGATCAGAAAATCGTTCGCTTACCAATACAATAATTTATGGAATCTAAAATCAACATATTAAACGATAAAATTGCCCAAGCCCAATTGGGTGGTGGCGCGAAACGAATAGCCAAACAGCACGAAAAGAAAAAACTGACCGCAAGGGAACGCGTCGAATATCTTATGGATGAAGGTTCGTTCGAGGAAATCGGCATGCTTGTCACGCACCGAACCACCGATTTCGGCATGGAAAAAGAAATCTACTTCGGCGATGGTGTAATCACAGGTTATGGAACGATTAACGGAAGATTGGTGTATATTTTTGCCCAAGATTTTACAGTTTTCGGCGGTGCTTTATCCGAAACCCACGCGGAGAAAATCTGCAAAGTCATGGACATGGCGCTCAAAGTCGGTGCTCCGATGATTGGGCTCAATGATTCCGGTGGTGCCAGAATTCAGGAAGGCGTGCGCTCGTTGGGCGGTTATGCCGATATCTTTTTCAGGAACGTACAATCGTCCGGTGTGATTCCGCAAATTTCAGCGATTATGGGTCCTTGTGCCGGTGGTGCCGTATATTCTCCTGCCATGACCGATTTTACTATGATGGTTGAAAACAACAGTTATATGTTTGTGACCGGCCCCAACGTCGTGAAAACCGTAACCAACGAAGAAGTGACTTCGGAAGCTTTGGGCGGTGCGGAAACCCATTCGACCAAATCGGGTGTGGCGCATACGACTTCACCAAATGGTGTTGCATGTCTTGAAGATATCAAAACATTATTAGGCTATATTCCACAAAATAATAGGGAAACTACGCCAAAATTGCCATTTGAATTAGGCGATGAAATCAGGACACAACTGAATTCCATCGTACCGGAAAACGCCAACAAACCTTACGACATGCACGATGTGATCAAAGGCATTATCGATGAGGAATCGTTTTTTGAAATCCATAAAGATTACGCGGAAAATATCATTGTCGGTTTTGCCAGAATTGCCGGAAGAAGTATCGGAATTGTAGCCAACAATCCTATGTTTTTAGCAGGTTGTCTCGATGTAAAAAGTTCTATTAAAGCGGCACGATTTACGCGTTTCTGCGATTGTTTCAACATTCCTTTATTGGTGCTTGTGGATGTTCCTGGATTCTTGCCGGGAACCGATCAGGAATGGAATGGAATCATCGTTCATGGTGCCAAATTGCTTTACGCACTCAGCGAAGCCACAGTTCCGAGAGTAACCGTAATCACGCGAAAAGCTTATGGTGGTGCGTATGATGTGATGAATTCCAAACACATCGGAGCCGATATGAACTTTGCGTGGCCGACCGCAGAAATTGCAGTCATGGGAGCTAAAGGCGCGAGCGAAATTATTTTCAAGAAAGAAATCAGCGAAGCCGCAAATCCGGAAGCCAAATTGCTCGAGAAAGAAGCCGAGTATGCTGATTTGTTCGCCAACCCATACACAGCAGCGCAACGCGGTTTTGTCGATGAAGTGATTTTACCAGAAGATACCAGAAAAAAATTGATCAAAGCGTTTAGCATGCTTGAAAATAAAGTGGTGGAAACGCCGAAACGCAAGCATGGCAACATTCCTTTGTAGACTGTAAATATGCTGTCTTAAATATTAAATCCCGTTTCCAATCGAAACGGGATTTTCTTTATAATCGAAAATGTAAAACTTACGGACAAAAAAACGCCCGTCAATGACAGGCGTTCTCTTCAATATAAACCAACTTAACCTAACTTACTCTTTGATGATTTTTCTGACGTCGCTGCCTTGGTCGGTATTGATTTTTAGGAAATAAATCCCATTGGCATGCTTCGAAATATCTAGAATGGTGTTGTTCTTTTGCTCTAAAACCGTCTGCAACAATCTTCCCTGCGCATCAAAAAGCTGCATCGACCGGAGATTGGTTTTCGCAGCAATCTTGATGAGGTTTTGGGCAGGATTTGGTGCCACAGTAATACTTTCATCTTTGGTGAAGCTCATATTGCTCAACGAAACATCGGTTCTTGCTTCGTTGGTTCGCATCGGTAGATTATAATCAAAGTAAATGTTTCCTGAGTTCCTGACGATATCGCCACCCATTAAAGTCGGCAATGTTTTGATTTTGAAAAGCACATTCCCGTGACCGCCAATCGGATTGACACTCGCACGCGGAAGGTTGATGTCTTTGAAGATAAATTCGACTTTGTTGTTCGTGATTTTTGTTTCTAACGCATCCGAACCATACAATACCTGCAAAGTGCTAACATCTAATTTGGTAGCATCTATAAGATCTTCCACCACGATATTAGTGACATCACTAGTTCCGGTATTTTCAAAATTGATGTTGTAATGCAAGTAATCACCCACGCGTTCAGCCGTTAAAACGGTTCCTTGCAAACAGATTTTACTGTTCAAATTTAGGGTATTGACCACTACTTGACTCAAGTTGAAAAAATTATCGAGAGGCGTTTCATCTCCTTCAGAAAAATTGATGTTGGCTGTAAAACTTAAAACATCTCCAACGTTCACTGGCGGCGTTTCCACCGCGGAATTGATGTTTAATTTGAATGTAATCTCTCTGGTTTCAAAAGGTTGCAAACTACTGTAAAACCAAAGCAATGAATTGAATCCCTGATTGGCAACTGCCGGCGTGGCCGAAACAAAATCACTTTTCGAATCGTCGAAAGATAGATTGATCGAACCGCTTTGTACCTGATTTCCTTTGTTTTTATAAACCAATTTATAGTCAGCATCGGCACCTGAAGTGGCGCCGCCTATAGGAACCAATACGATTTCTAAATCAGGATGAACGCCATTGGCGACGATACAGAAATCCTGAATTTGGGTAGAGTTGTCTACACTCGCGAAATTAATAACTTGGGATACAGGTGTAATGGTAAAGTAAGTCGGATTTTGCACTTCTGGCGTGATGGTATAATTGCCTGCTTGTGTGTAAAAACTATAATTTCCTTCGGTATTGGTATAAAAACTACCGCTATTGGTGGCGTCCGTAATTTTCACTTTCGTAAAAGGTTGCGCCAAATCACCCGCATCACAACCGTTGTTCTCGTCGTCAAATTTGAGGGTTCCTGTGATGGTGTTGAAGTTTCCGCCGGGCACAAAAGAACAATAAGTAGAAATAGCAACTAGATTCGGATTCACACCCCCTTGCGTCACAAGTTCCGTTTCTCCTTCATCCACACAAATGAATTTCAGCAGTGGGGTGTTCGTAAATGATAAAACCGGTGGTGAAGGAATAGTAGGTCCTTGTGATAAGGTGCCGTTTTTAATATTGACATATTCTAGGTTCGGATTGTTTTCACAAGCCATTTCCCTGACTCCTGAATTTGAAAAATCCAGAGCACTGAAGTTATTAAAGTCAACGATCGCTTTATCCAAAAGTCGACAGCCACTGACATTTAAAGTACTGAGCTGATTAGACGAACAATAAAAGATTGTTAGTTGCTGTAGCGTGGTTAAGTTTAATGCCGTCAAATTGTTGTGCGAACACGTTAAACTCGTAAGGTTGATAAAGGCCTCAATACCAGTTAGATCTGAAATGGAAGCATTATCGACATTGAGGATAGTAACGGCTAATGCCTCGCTATTCTGAATTTCCCCGTCGAGATTGGTATCGACACCCAAAGCAATCAGCTTGTTTTTAAAATTCACATCCGGAATAGCCACAACTTGTGCTTTCACAATCCCTGTAAAAAGCAATAAGAGTAGGAAGGTTTTTTTCATGACTTTGACTTTGAGTTTGTTTTGTTTTGATTTGGGTTTTACTCTTTGATGATTTTCTGTACGGCGCTCCCTTTTTCGGTATTGATTTTAATGAAATAAACGCCTTTGGAATATTTCGAAATATCTAAAAAGGAGGTATTCTTATGTTCCAAAACCGTTTGTAACAATCTTCCCTGCGCATCAAAAAGACCTATCGACTGGATATTGTTTTTTGCCGAAACCGTAATGCTTTGCTTGGCCGGATTGGGTGCGATGACAATGGTTTCATCTTTAATAAAAGTTCCATTACTCAGACTGGCGACGGTTGTTTTGGCTTCATTGGTAATAATAGGCGCATTATAATCGAAGAAGATATTGCCTGTATTGGTAATTTCGTCACCTACAACCAAAGTATCAACCGTCTTGATTTTGAACAATACATTGCCATGGCCGCCAATGGGTTGTATATCACTTGGCGGTAAATTGATTTTTTGAAATATAAATTCTACCGCATTCCCTCTTATTTTCGTCGTGACTGCGTGGGAAGTGTATAACAATTGTAACGAATTGATGTCAAGTTTTGCCAGATTAATGCTGTCTTTCACCACAATATTGACGGCATCTGCGGTACCGATATTTTCAAAATTGATGTTGTAATGCACGTATTTCCCAACTTCGGAGGTTGTAATCGTATTGCCTTCGAGGCAAATTTTGTGGTTTGGATCGTGTGCATTGATTACGGTTTGATGACAATTGAAAGTATTGTCACCAGGCGTTTCATCGGTTTGAACGGTAATGATATCAGCAGTAAAATGGAGCACATCACCCTGAACCAATGGTGGCGTTTCAAGCGGCGTGTTGAGGTTCAGCACAAAATTGATTTCCCGGGTTTCTAATGGAAGCAAATTCGAGAAATTCCAAAACAGATGATTGACGGTTTGGGAATCTACCGTTGGTGTGGTCGTGGTCAAGTCGGCGATGCTGTCATCAAAAGTGAAATCAATACTTCCGGAATGCACCTGATTGCCTTTGTTTTTGTAGATAATTTTATATTTGGTATCGAATCCCGGACGCGCACGATCAATCGGAACAATAATGATTTCGAGATCGGGATGAACGCCGTTGCCTGAGATGCAAAAGTCCTGCGTTTGCGTCGAATTGTCGAGCAGCGGGAAATTCATGATGGCATTCACAGGAGTAACATTAAAATAAGTCGGGTTTTCAAATTCCGGAGTCAAAGTAAAATTTCCGGCTTGGGTATAAAAACGATAATTGCCACTCGGATTGGTAAACGTACTTTCGTTGTTGGTTCCGTCATTCAGTCTTATTTTGATGTACGGATTGCTGCTGTCGGACAAGTCACAACCATCGCCCAAAGCATCATAAGGTGTTCGGCCAGTGATGGTGTTGAAGCTTCCTCCGGGTAAGAACGTGCAATAAGAATTGATCACCACATCGGGAGAGAAAACCTGCATTTGCTGTTGCAGGATATCGAACTGACTTTCATCGGCACAAATGTAAAGCAGGTTAGGATTGGCTGAAAAATTAATCGTTTCATTACGCCCGTTTTTAATGTACAGCGAGGTCAGGTTCGTCGATGGCATGATGATTTGATTCAGGCTCGTGCAAGTCGATACATCCAAAGTAGGCAGCAACGCATTGAAAGCGATATTAATGTCATTCAAAGCAGCACATCCAGTGACATCAATTGAGGTTAAAGTACCATGTGAAACATCAACACTCGTCAATAAAGCATAACCCGACAAGTCTAAAGCCGTTAAATTGTTGAATTGAAGACTTACATTATCCAAACCGATACAACTGCTCAAATCAATAGCGGTGAAATTACTTCTGCCGATATTTAAACTTTTCAATGCGGTACAACCACTAAGATCAATACTTTCAATAGTACTGAAACTGTTGCTGATTTGGGTCAGCGAGGCACAACCAGAAAAGTTCAGCGCAGTCATGTTGGCGCTTGTATAAATCTGAGGATTACTCAGCGCAGCACAACCTGAAAAATTGACGCTGGTCAGTAATTGGTCAAACGCTGCGGAAGTCATAATCTGAGCTGTCTGCAGGTTAGTCAATCCTGAGAAATTAATATTGGTTAAGTTGTTCTGATAACAATCGATGCTTGTTAAAGCGGAACAACCCTGAACATTTAGATTGTTGAGTTCGTTGTTGTTGCAAAGCAGTTGCGTCAGTAGTGTAAAGTTGCTTACACTAAGACTTAGCAAATTATTATGGCTGCAATTTAAGTATTCTAAACTATTTAATCCGGTCACGTCAAGCGTTGTCAGGCTGTTGTCCTCGCAGTTTAATCTTTTGAGGCTTGTTAAGGTGGAAACATCCAAACTTGCTAATAAGCAACCGTTGCATACAAGTGTTTCGAGTTGGGTAAGACCGGTAACATTGATTCCGGACGCAAAGGTTCCGGCGCAATCGAGGGTTTTAAGTTGAGGTAAAACCGTAAAATCGAGTACTCCTGTAAAAGAGATAAAACTTATTTGTAAATCCTGCAGATTTATAAAGGCTTCAAGGCCTGTCATACTTCCGGAAAGCAGTATTCCAAGATATAATCCGTTTACCGCCTCGGCTTCACCGACTTGAATTTCGCCGTCGTTGTCCGTGTCGGCATCGGCATCTCCAATACCATCACTGTTAAGATCTACGCAGGCATTATTGGTCAAGGCATCTTTAAGAAGCGTGTTCGGAATATTGACGATTTGCCCGTGCGCAACTGCTGTAAAAAAAAGTAAGAGGAACAATAATTTTTTCATAATGAATCGGTTTTATTGTTTTATTCCTTAACGATTTTTGATACACTACTACCAAGCTCCGTAATCACTTTGAGGAAATAAATCCCATTGGAATGATTCGAAATGTCTAAAGTTTTCGACTTGCTATTCTCCAAAACAGTTTGCAATAATCGCCCCTGAGCATCGAAAAGCAGGATCGAGCGGATATTGTTTTTTGAAGCTACGGTCATGTTGTTTTGTGTCGGATTGGGCACTATTGAAACGGTTTCATCCTTGACAAACTGATCATTACTTAAATAGGCAATCACCGTACGTTCTTCGTTGGTGGCAATCGGCGCATTATAATCGAAGAAGATATTGGCACTGCCCAGTATTTCATCGCCGACCTCTAAATTCGAGAGTGTTTTGATTTTAAACAACACATTGCCATGACCGCCAATCGGATTGCCGTTGGAAGGTTGCAGGTGAATATTTTTGAAAATAAATTCCACAACGTTACCTGTAACATTAGTTTCCACATCATGCGACGCATATTGTAACCGCAATGAATTCATATTGTATTTGGCCGTATTGATCGTGTCTTTGACCACAATATTGACTGCGTCCGCAGTACCGATATTTTCAAAATTGATGTTGTAATGCAGGTAATTTCCAACGTCTTCGGGAGCAATCGTATGCCCTTCAAGACATTCCATCTTGTTAGGATCGTACGAATTGATGACCGTTTGATGGTAGTTCGAAACATTATCCAAAGGCGTTTCGTCAGGATCAATCGGGTTGATGGTGGCTGTAAAATCCAAGATATCGCCATTATTGACTGTGGGCGACTCATTGACTTGCAAAGTAAGATCGATGTTTCTGGTTTCGAACGGTTGTAAGTTGTTGTAATTCCAGATGATATTGCCCGGATTTAATTCAAAATTGTCTTCAGGAAAGGTGGAAATAAAGTCTAGTTTATTAGTGTCTAAATCCAGTTTGACATTTCCGGAAAGTATTTGATTGCCTTTGTTTTTGAAAACGATTTTATAATCGGCATTAAATCCCGGACGCGCATTCCCCAAAGGAACGAAAATCACTTCGAGATCCGGATGCACACCATTGGCGCTGATACAAAAATCCTGTGTTTGTATCGAATTGTCCACAGCTGGAAAATTAATAATGGCATTCGGTGGTGTAAAAATAAAATAACTCAGGTTTTCCACATCAGGCGTTAAGGTAAAGTTTCCGGCTTGGGTGTAAAAAGTGTAATTCCCTGAGTTATTAGTAAAAGTGCTTCCTGTATTGGTGTTGTCGTTGATATTGATTTTTAGATAAGGGTTGGCCTGATCATTTAAATCACAGCCATTATTGTCGTTGTCGTAGCGCAGCTTTCCGTTGATGGTGTTGTAGTCGCCGCCGGGTGTGAAGGAGCAGTAATCACCTATTGTGGCGGTTAATCCTGCAAGAGTAATTCGATCATTAACATAAGCAAACTCATTTGAATCTGCACATACGTATAGTAATGCAGGGCATTCTGACACAAGCAATTGCTCGTTAGTTCCGTTTTTCATGAAGAGCATTTCAAGGCTGTTGCATTGTCTGCAATCCAAATCCAATAGTAGCGTATTAGAAGAAAGATCGAGTGTGGTTATAGGGGTAGAACTACAATATAAGTTTTTGATTTTTACATTGTTCGATACATCTAGAGCACTTAGTGGCGTATTAAAGCATGCAAGACTCTCAAGATTGATATTACTACTTAAATCAAGTGAGGTAATTTGGGTAGAAGAGCAATTAAGAGTTTGTAACGCAGTACAGCCGCTAATATTTAAATTAGTCAAATTAGGATAACTTGATACATCTAGGGATGAAATGTTGGGGCAATTAGCTAAATTCAGTGACTGCAAAAAAGTAGAGAATGCAGTATCAAAGAATAATAGAAGAGGGCAATTAGTAATCGAAATAGATGTGACCGGTTGACTTGCTGAAAATATATATTGTATACTTATATCATTTAGTTGCGGTAAGCTATCTCCGATTATGGTTGTTAGGTTACTGTTGTTTCCTAAAGTAATATTTCGCAATTGGTTAAATCCTGTAAAATTTATAGATGATATACCTGAGTTTTCAATCCTTATCTCTCTCAGAGAAAGGCAGTTTGAAAAATTGATGGAAGTCGTTGTTGGCGACATATTCAAGGAAAGATTAATGAGGTTAGGCATTGCATTTAAATTTAGTGTAGATACAGCAGGTAAATCCAGACCTAAATAAATTACGTTTATGTTACTCGATAAATCGATTGAGGTTGCTTGTGAGCTTCTAATATTTAAGGTGCTAAGATTAGAGAACGCTTCTAATCCAGTAAAATCTACAATTGTATTATCATTGATAAACATCGTGTATTGAGCTTGAGATTCAGTGAGTTGAATCTGTCCATCGCTGTTCGTGTCATATCCTAAGGCAATCAAGTTTGCCTTAAAATTCGCATCGGGTATATTCACAATTTGCCCATTTACAATTCCTGTAAAAAGCAATAACAATATGAGTATATTTTTTATCATTGAGTTTGTTTTGTTTGTTTTGTTTTGGAGTTGGCTATAAGGATTTAATGAGTTCCTGCAAGCGTTCCTTCTTTCGCTGGGCAATCGGCAATTTCGCGTTGTCGCCCATGATCACATAGCCGCCATCGGTTTTGATGTAGGATTTGAGATACGACAAATTAATCAGATGCGACTGATGAATGCGTTCAAATCCGTGCTCTGACAACAATTCTTCATATTCCTTGAGCGTTTTAGAAATCAGCAAAGGCTTATGGTTTTTGATGAAAAACTGCGTGTAATTGTCATGCGATTCGCAACGAATAATGTCATTAATTTCAAACAAATGAATGCCGTCCGTGGTCGATAAGGCAATGCGTTTGAAATGATCGACTTTCTTGCGGATGTTCTCGAGCAACAAATCGATATGTTCGAACGACGTGTTTTTTTCAAGCGCTTCTTTAATCTTGGCAATCGATTTTTTTAAATCTTCCGGATCGACGGGTTTTAATAAAAAATCCAACGCGCTAAACTTAAACGCTTTCAAAGCATATTGTTCGTGCGCCGTGATGAAAACGATGTGCGAAGTCAGTTTTCCGTTTGTTTTCGCCACTTGTTCCAGAATGTCAAAGCCAGTGCCGTCGGTCAGGTGAATGTCCAGAAACACTACTTGCGGGTTGTGTTTTTCGATGGCTTCAATGCCGGTTTTTACGCTTTCAGCTTCGCCCACAATCAGTATTTCCGGGGCATGCCGTTCCAACAGGCTTTTCATGCCTTCGCGCAAATGTTTGTCGTCGTCTATGAGTAAGGCTGTGGTCATATTCTTGGTTTGGTCTCTAGGGTATATTGGATCGGTAAGGTAATAACAATTTTGGTTCCTATGATATGGTTGTCGATGTTGTATACTTCTTCCATCGTCACATGCGCTTTTTGCTGCGTGCTGCTTTCCATCATTTCGAGTCTTTTCTTGGTGATTTCCAAAGCCATCGATTGGTGCGCCTTGACGGAATTTTCCTTAATGGCTTGCGATTTTGTAAAGCCAATACCGTCATCGGTAATCGTGCAAATCAGTTGGTTGTTGATGACATTAAAATTGACTTCAATCCTGCCATCGCCTTCTTTAGGTACGATGCCATGCAAGATCGCATTTTCCACAAAAGGCTGCACGAGCAAAGGCGGCAGCGCCATGTCATCTTCAATCGCGGAACTCGTATGAATGCGGAACTCGAACTTGTTGTTGAATCTAAGCTGTTCCAATTCCAAATAATTTTGCAGGCTTTCGATTTCCTTATCAATCGGAATCAGCGAACCTTTTGAATATTCCAAAGTAAGCCGCATCAGTTTCGAGAACTTCGACAAATATTTGATTGCCGAATCCGTTCCATTCTGCACGATAAAACTAGAAATCGAACCTAAACAGTTAAACACAAAATGCGGATTCATCTGCAAGTGTAACGCTTTCTGTTCGTATTCAGCCACTTCTTTCTGCAACGTCAACCGGCGTTTGATTTGAAGTCTGTTGTAAGTCACGAAAACCAATCCCAAGAAAAGCAAACCGCCAATGATTGCAAACCAGGTAAACTGGCTTTGTCTTTTGTTTTGTTCCAGCAGTAAGGCTTCGCGTTTCTGGAATTCAAAATTCATTTCGGCGCGCAGGAATTTTTTGTTGTTTTCCTCGTTGTTCAACGAATCTTTCGCGATGATGTATTCTTTATAATGAACAAGCGATTCCGTAGGATTGTTGAGCGCGCTGTAAATGTCACTCAGCAATTTCTCTGAATGGATCATCTGATCGATGACGCCAATCGCTTTGGCCAAATCAAGTGATTTTTTAGTGTAGGTGAGTGCGTCGCTATATTTTTTAAGATCGAAATACAATTGCCCCATATTGAACAAAGCCAGCGAAGCCCCAAACTGATTGTCTAAAGCTTCGTAAGCGGTCAGGGATTTTTGGTAGTAAGCAAAAGCCTTTTCAATGTCGTGTTGCTTTTTGAAATAATCGCCCCAATAACTTTGCAGTAGCGCATTATTTCTTTCGTTCGTGGTTTTGTCGAATTCTTTTTGCGCCTGCGAATAATAGCTGAACGCCTGATTCGCGTTGCCTTGTTCAAAATAAACCACGCCAATATTCATCAACGTGACGCCGAAAGTCGGCTCTTTAATCTGTTTCTGGATTTGTAAGGCTTTCTGTAGATAGAACAAAGCTTTGCTGAGGTTGCCTTCCGATTTGTAAACGACCGCAATGTTGTTGTAGGCTTTGGAAATGCTGTTCTTGTTGTCGATTTCCTGATAGATTTTCAACGCTTTGAGGTAATAATGCAAAGCGATCGAGTAGTTGTTGACTTCTGAATATACCACGCCGGCACTGGCATAAGCACGCGCAAGTCCGTTCTTGACTTTCTTCAGATCGGCACCGGGGGCCGCTTTTAACAGGTTGCTGTAATAGGTTTCAGCTTCATTAAAGTGCTTGAGGGCTTGTTTGTAATTGCTGAAGATGATGTTGGCGTTTCCTTTGTTCATCGCCGCATTGGCCAGACCGAAACCAAAATTGATTTTTCTGGCAATGGCTGTGGCTTTGTCTGCGTAATGAGCGGTAGAATCAGGATCGACTTCTTTAAATTCGTTCGCTAAAGCATTAAGTAGGTTGACTTTTGCGGAATCTATTCGGGTGGTTTTGAGTTCTTTTTTTAAACTATCCACCACTACATTTTGCGACCATGAAACGACACCAAAGAAAAACAGCAGTAAAAAGATGTTGGGGTGAATGCTTGTATTTTTCAAAATGAATCGGTTATCATTAACAGCACAAATATACTTGAAGATTGTACAAACCCATAACCGCAATTAGAATTCGGTAGGTTTGATTTAGAATTTGATGGATTTGAAAAATTTCAGATTGAAAAATGGCACGCGGATGACACTGATTTGACGGATTTCCGCTGATTTTAAAATATCCTCAGGATTTAAAATTGCCAGAAGATATAGTGATTGAATGACTTTGTGCTTTTCTTTTATCCGTGCTGATCTGCGAAATCCGTCTTATCCGCGTGCCATAAATCACTCACATTTAAACCTAAACCCAATTCCATGCAAATTTTCAATGCTGATGCCTGATTCGTTCGCTAGGATTTTGCGCAATCTTGAGATGAAAACATCAAGACTCCTTCCCATAAAATAATCGTCATCGCCCCAAAGCGATTTGAGGATTTCCTCGCGTTTGAGCACGACATTCTTATTGTCAAGGAAAAGCTTGAGCAGTTCCGATTCGCGTTGCGTTAAGCTGATTTTTTCCGCTGCAGTCGATACGATAAAATTCGCAGGATCGAACGTATATTTTCCGACATGATACATCGGTTTTTCAAGCGCTTTGTTTTTCTGCGAACGCTTTAAAAAGATTTCGATTTTCAACAGCAATTCCTCAATGCTGAAAGGTTTCACTAGGTAATCATCGGCGCCCAGACGCAATCCTTTAATGCGGTCTTCCTTGAGCGTTTTGGCCGAAAGGAAAATGATCGGAATGTCGGCGTTGCGTTTTCTGACTTCCGTGGCGAGATCGAAACCATCCATTTTTGGCAGCATGATATCGAAGATGCAAATGTCGAAGTTTGTAGTTTTGAATTGTTCCAGACAAATATTGCCATCGGCGCAATGCGTCACTTCATAACCATTTTGCTCGAGATTGTCTTTGGTCAGGAACGCTAAAGTTTCGTCGTCTTCGGCGTATAGGATTTTATAGTGCGTCATGAGTTGTCGGAATTAAGATCGAAATGGTGATGCCACTTTCTGTGTTGTTTTTGGCGGCTATTTTCCAATGGTGCAAAGTGCAGATTTTCTTCACATAATATAAACCCAAGCCGAAACCATTGACTTCGTTGCTTTTCGTGCTAGGAATCCTGTAAAACTTATCAAAAATGAACGGAAGATTTTTACTTGAAATTCCAATGCCATTGTCCGAAAAATCGATTTGTATCTGGTCCGATTTTTTGAAAATGCTAATCGTGATTTCAGGTTGGTTTTCACAATACTTAATCGCGTTGTCAAGCAAATTGTAGGCAATATTCGTAAAATGGAACGCATCAGCATTCATTAAAATCTCAGCTTCGACACTTTGAATCTGAATCTTACTCTGAGGATATTTCAACTGAATATTCTCAATCACATCATTCAGAATCGGAATCACCGAAATTTCCTTCTGATCCAAAGTCAAAGGCGAATTGTCCGATTTGGCGCTGTTCAGAATCGTTTCGATATGCGTGTTGAGTTTGTTGCTCTGGCTGATGATGATGTTCGTGTATTTCTCGAGTTTTTCATCGTTTTTGATTACGTTCTGCTGTTTGAGATAATTCGACGCAATCAAGATCGACGACAGCGGCGTCTTGAATTCATGCGTCATATTGTTGATGAAATCGCGCTGCAGTTCCGAATATTTTTTCTGCTGCAGAATCGTAAAAATCGAATAGACATACACCAAAAGAATAATCACCAAAGCAAACGAAAGCACAAACCAGAACTTCAGCGAACTGAACAAATAACTCGTTTCATTAGGAAAACGGATCGCAAAATAATACACCAGATTTTTATGTTTCGGAAAGTAAACCGAACGCTGCGCATCATTATTTGAAGAAGTCGAAACGTAATTGCCGTAAACCATTTCGTCGCTTTGGCAGTTGTACATCGCATATTCGTAATCAGTTGAAATGTTCATTTTCTCAAATTCGGATTTCAAATAAAATTCCAAAATCTTCGGTTCAAAATCATTGTCGATGTTGACGATATAATAATCATTCGAAATCTTCTGCACCGGATTCTCAGCAGGCAACTCGTGGTTCGTGCCTTCATAAAGTTTCTTGGCCACTTCGAGCAACGCGATATGCACTTTCTGGCTGAACTTTTTCTCCTCTAAAGTAAACGCCTGTTTGGTCCAGAGCAGTTGCGCGACCAGAATACCGATAATGGCGAGAAGTCCTAGAACGATGATGCTGTTGAGTTTGTTCATTGTTTTTGGTTGCTTTTTTAGGAGCCGGGAACCTGCTATACGCTAAATCTTTTGTGCCGAACGCCGTCACAAAAGGATATCGCTGCTATCAGGGCTAGGCCACAGATTTTCTGAAACGCTCCGTACAATATTAGGCAAAATTCGGGAACCATTTTACCATTAACAACTCGTTAACAAAGATTAGAAACCGCTTAACAAGCCCCGAAGCACAAGCCCACTACTTTTGGAATGTTCAAAAACAACAAACCAAAAAATAACCATTAAATCTTTCATTATGAAAACTATCAAAATCTCCATTTTAGCAAGCATCCTTGGGTTAATGTCATTTACAGTATTGCCGACGACAAGCAAAATCCACCACATCGCAACTGCAACTTCGCCAATCGCCTGGAAAAGTGAATCGATTGATTTAGGCGAAATCCCACAAAACAAACCCAAAGAAGTCGATTTCGAATTCAAAAACACCGGAAAAACTGCGGTGATTATCACTAATGTAAAAGCTTCTTGTGGTTGTACCGCTACAGATTACACCAAAACGCCCATCCAGCCCGGAGAAACGGCAACCGTAAAAGCAACTTACAACGCGGCCGCAAAAGGGGCTTTTTCTAAAACCGTTACCGTAACCACCAATGCCGAAGACGCTCCCAAAGTTTTGTCATTTAAAGGAACGGTGATATAAATTGAAGCCTTAGTTGCGTGATCAACTCCAAGCGAAAGTTTGGAGTTTTTTTATGTCTTACTATTGAAGAATTTTAAGTAAATTACAATCATTATTGCTGATTTGTTAAAAACTTTTGGTTTAATATTTCTTTCGCACGACAAACTGCATTTTTAATGTTTTAATTTCGAGAAATCAATAATGAACCCACCAAAAATGGAAGTCAAAAAAACGTATCCTAAAATATTACTGCTGATTTTTTCGTCGAGTATGTTTTTCATGCTGCTCTTTTTCTTTTTATATTATTACACCAAACAGGTTGAAAGACAGGTGCGTATCAATTCTAAAGTCCAATTTAACAGCGAAGTCAACAAGCTGCTTGATCTAGACCACAAGCCGATTCAGGTGGCCATCAACAACGACACCAATTGGGATGAGTTTGTCACTTTCACCAAAACAAAAGATTCGACTTGGTATAATGAGACGATAGCCAACGAACTCAATATCTACAAAGCCGATTATATGGGCGCTTATGATATCAACAAAAAGTTCATTATCCGGACGGCTTCTCCTAAAATCAAATCGAAAGATATGATCCCTGAAAAGGCTATGGCTGCCCTGGATCGTCTTGGGTCGAATAAGTTTTATATGAGAATTCCTGAAGGTTTGGTCGAAGTCACCGGAGCATCGATTCATCCTTCTAACGATCCTTTAAAAATTAAAACCAAAGCTTCCGGATATTTTTTTGTGGCCCGGCTGCTCGATGATGATTTTATCAAAGAACTGGAAAGAGTTTCAGAATCACGAATTCATACTATAGATCAGGCGCATCATGATGTGGAATCAAACCATAAGATTTTTGCGACGGTCGCCTTACAGGATTTTGAGGGTAGAACAGTCGAGAAATTGTTGTTTAAAAGAAAGTTTGAAGTCTATTTTGAGAATATGCTGACGATTCTCTATGTCATCTTTTTTGCTTTTTTCGTCAATCTGATCATCAACTTATTTTACACGAGGAAATTAGTGTATGCACCGTTAGACCTTATAACGCGGGCGCTCGAAACCGGAAACAAGAAAGCCATCAAGAAGCTCAAAGAAACTACCGGCGAGTTCAGCCACATCGGGATTTTGTTTGAAGAAAACAGCAATCAGAAAATTGAACTCGTTAAATCGAAACTCAAAGCGGAGGAAGGCGAGCGGCTCAAAGCATCATTTTTGGCGAACCTTTCGCATGAAATCCGGACACCGATGAACGCCATTAATGGGTTTACCGATTTGCTTCTGAATACCAAACTCGAGAAGGATGAGCAGTTAGAATATCTCAAAGTCGTAGATAAAAGCGGGAAAAACCTGGTTTCTATTATTGATGATTTGATTGAAATGTCCAAAATCGATTCAAACCAGATTTCGCCGAATTACACGCATATCAATTTGGAATCTTGCCTCAATGAATTGTACGAAACCATCAAAATCACGATTCCGAAAACCAAGAATATCGATTTCCAGATCATTCCAAACCAACACCCTGCGGAATACAACATCATCACCGACGAAGTCAAACTCAAACAGGTCATTGTCAATTTGGTGACCAATGCCATCAAGTTTACGAGCGAAGGTCTTGTGGCTTTTGGCTACGAAGTCGATGACAAAAAGCAGCAAATTTTGTTTACCATTAAAGACACTGGGCCAGGCATTGACAAAGCCAATCAGGCCTATATTTTTGATCGTTTCAAAAGGGTCGAGAACGATGCGACAATCAAAGCCGGCGGTTTAGGTTTAGGTCTGGCGATTTCAAAAGCTTACGTTGAAATGCTCGGAGGCACGATTTCATTATCATCGGAAGTCGAGAAAGGATCAATATTCACTTTTACGATTCCGCTGCAATATGACGAGGTGCATAGAATTACTGTGCAGCCCGTCAAAATCAATGCAATTCCGCAAGCGCCGCATGGCATTACGATCTTGATTGCAGAGGATGACAACATCAATTTCCTTTTGTTCCAGAAGATTATCCAGATGAAGCATTACGAGATCATCCGCGCGGTCAATGGTCTGGAAGCGGTTGAAATCAGCTTGAGCAATCCTAATATTGATCTCGTACTCATGGACATCAAAATGCCGGTGATGAATGGATTCGAAGCCATGGAAAAAATTAAGGCGATTCGCCCTGAACTTGTGGTGATTGCGCAAACCGCTTATGCCTCGGCAGAAGATGAGGAAAGAATTATGAAAGCCGGTTTCTATGGTTATCTGACCAAACCGATCAACCGCGAAAATCTTTATGCGACGATTGACGAATTCATCAAAAACAAAACTTAGTCTTATGGTAAAACTGGGGTCTTGCATGGCGTTATTACTGATGTGTGTTCAGGCATTGGGTCAGGAAACCAAAACGAAGCAAGATAGTATTCCTGTCAAAAGCAAAAGACTTGAAATCAATCTTGATCTGGCCAGCCGGTATTTATGGCGCGGTCAGTCTTGGGGTGGCGATTATGTGGTGGCGCAGCCAACCATCAATTATAAACTCACGCGTAAATGGACGGCGGGTTTTTGGGCAACCACCAATTTTAAGCAAGATTTTTTTTACGATGACGGAATTCCCGGCAAAGGCTATCAGGAAATCGATTTCAATTTAAGCTACCAGATCAATTCCTTTTTGACCGTTCAGGTTTGGGATTATTATTGGCCGTCAGTGGAAAGGGTGGAAGGGATTGATAATGGCTTTTTCAATTATGGCAATGATGGCGTCAAAACCGTCGATGCTACGTTGTTGTTTGATTTTACGGATTACAAATTACCCTTGAATCTGACGTTAAGTACCTTGGTTGCAGGAAATGATTATCGCTATGACGACAACGGAGAACACCCAAAGCAGAACTACACGACTTATTTTGAAGCGCTATACAGTTTTGAAGAATTGTATCGTAAAATAACCCTAGAAGCCACAGCAGGAGCGGTGCTGAACAATCAGGCGGAATATTATACGGCGGGCGATTATGACAAACCTTCTTTGGTGAATCTGAGTTTGAAAGCCATTCGCGAATTCCAGTTGAACAAGCGAATTTCGATGCCTTTATCGTTGAATTACATCCACAATGCGACGACAAAAAACACGGAAGTTTTTGGGAAAAATTTTCTGGTGGCCGGAATTACTTTCAATTACGAATAATTACACAGGCTCGCCGTATAAGTCGAATTCAGTAGCTTCGGTAATTTTAATCATCGCAAAATCACCAGTTTTTAAATAGTGTTTCGACGCATCGATTAGTACTTCATTATCCACATCGGGACTGTCAAATTCGGTGCGGCCTACAAAATGAGCGCCTTCTTTCCTGTCGATGATGCATTTAAAAGTCTGTCCGATTTTCTCTTGGTTCAAATCCCATGAGATTTGCGATTGCAGTTCCATGATTTCTTCGGCGCGGGCTTGTTTCACAGCATCGGGAACATCGTCTTCAAGTAAATAGGCGTGTGTGTTTTCTTCATGTGAATAAGCGAAACAGCCCATTCGATCGAATTTCATTTCCTGAACAAAGTCCTTCAAAATGTTGAAATCTTCTTCGGTTTCTCCTGGATAACCCACAATCAAAGTCGTGCGGATTGCCATACCCGGAACGGCATCACGGAAATCTTTGAGCAGTTTAGTCGTTTTAGCTTGTGTGGTTCCGCGTCGCATCGATTTCAAAATAGAATCTGAAATATGCTGTAACGGAATATCGATGTAATTACAGATTTTAGGCTCGCGTTTCATCAATTCCAACACATCCATTGGGAAACCTGTAGGAAAAGCGTAATGCAAACGAATCCATTCAATGCCTTCGACTTTGACTAAGTTTTCGAGCAATTCGGCAAGGTTTCTTTTTTTGTAAATATCTAAACCGTAATAGGTCAAATCCTGAGCAATCAAAATCAATTCTTTCACGCCATCACGCGCCAAACCTTGGGCTTCTTTGACCAGTTTTTCAATCGGTTGGGAAACGTGTTTGCCTCGCATGAGTGGAATTGCACAGAAACTGCAAGGTCGGTCGCAACCTTCTGCAATTTTGAGGTAAGCGTAATTTTTCGGCGTCGTCGTCAAGCGTTCGCCCAACAATTCATGTTTATAATCGGCGCCCAAAGCTTTAAGTAATTGAGGCAATTCGGTCGTTCCGAAAAACTGGTCTACGTTCGGAATTTCTTTCTCCAAATCAGGTCTGTAGCGTTCCGACAAACATCCGGTCACAAAAACTTTATCGACCAAACCGCGTTCTTTCTTATCGGCATATTCCAAAATCATATTGACCGATTCGGCTTTGGCGTTGTCAATAAATCCGCAAGTGTTGATCACGATGATGTTGCCTTCGCGTTCGGCAGGCGCTTCATGTTCGACGTCTTTTCCGTTGGCGCGCAATTGCCCCATCAGCACTTCGCTGTCATAAACATTTTTCGAACATCCTAAAGTGATGACATTGATCTTATTCTTTTTTAACGACTTGGTTCTCATGGATTTGTACCTTGATTGTTCGGAAGGCGTGCAAAATTACGCTTTTTTATTCCTTATCGCCTAATATGAAGTTAAATTTTAAGGAGCCGGGAACCTGCTGTCCGCTACTATCTTTTGCGCCGAAAGCCGGCACAAAAGGATAACCGCTGCCATCAGGGCTAAAAAAACGACCATCATGAAATCGTGACGGTCGTTTTATTATGGCTGATTTGAAAAGTTACAACTCAAAAACCAAAGTCAAGGCGAAATTGTTGTTTTCGGTTTTTATTTTCGGAGCCGCTGTAAACCCTTGCGTGAAAAACGGTTCCTGAGATTTTCTTTGGGAATAGGCGTACGATAAATCCAATCTTGTGGTGCCAAAATGATACCCGAATCCGGTAGAGAATCCGGCCAAGTCGCCCATGATTCTCTTGTCTTTATATGGGCTTTGTTCGTAACGATACCCGCCGCGCAAGCTCCATTCCTTGATGCGGTATTCACCACCGATGCGCAGTTCACTTGCGGCGTGTAATACATTATCACCGTTCGCATTGATAGTATTAAAATAATAACCACGGGTTTTAAAAGCAATGTTACTATAATTTTTGATATTGTAATCAACACTGATTAATCCTTTCTTTCCAAAAACATAAGCCAAACTTCCAGTCCATTTGCTTGCTGTTTGGAGTTTGTAAGTTGGAGTGCTAAAAAGATCTGAACTTATCGTTGCACCAATGGCAGTAGGAGTATATCGTATACTTGATAAAATTTGTATTCGCTCATCGGTCAACTGATACCAAGTGGGTGATTCATAAGCCAAACCGGCTCTTAAAGAAGAAGTCAGTTTTGCTAAAGCACCCAATTGGAATGAAAATCCATTTCCGTAGGTGTGCGTGTAGTTTTCAAATTGTAAATTCCTGATTCCGCTAGTTTGGTTGTTGTCATTTTCTTCAAAGAAAAGTGTTGATTTTTCATAATCTGTAAAATGGCTATTCAGGTTTAAACCGAAATAAAATCGGTCGGTATATTGTGCTGCAACATTAAACGCCACTTTACCATTATAACCTTTAGAGTCAATGTAGTTTTCTTGATAAAAATTTCCTGCGGTAACATTCGCCTCATAGGTATTGTTATCTGGGGTTATAGGATTGATCGCATAAGCTTGATAACCTAAAAAAGCTTGTTGTGTTCTGAAATCTGGTAAAAATTCATAAAAGTTATTGGTGCCGCTAATCATAGTTTCCGAAATATTTGAATTATACAATCCCGGATTTGCATAACTTAAAAAATAATCTGTTACGGATTGGTTTGGATTGGTTCCGAAGGTTGTGATAGCATTGTCAAAATTGGAAGTGTTTTCATAATCTACAGAAAGCACAAATTTTTTCCACGGATTTTTTTCATCGGAATTTATAAAAACCAGCGCACCACCAGCTTGATTAATATCAAATGCAGTATTACTGGTGCTTATTTTTGATCCGAAATACTCCGAATTATTTTTTTTGTTGTAGTTGGTAAAAGTAATGGCAGCTTGATTGTTAGAGAACACGGCACTTCCAGCAGGGTTTACATTGATGGAAGAAAAATCTCCCCCTAAAGCACCAAAAGCACCGCTCATAGCTCCGAAACGGGCAGTTCCGGTCAGTTGGTCTTGAGAATACAACAAGGCGTCTGCAATAGTTTGGGCTTGTAAATTAACAAAACTCAATCCGGCAATCAGTAGGGCAAAATATTTTTTCATCATTATTTTTTCAAAAAAAAACTACGCGATTGATGGTGCTCAAAAGCGTAGGTAAAATTATTATTGGTTTTATCTTCTTCCACCTGCAGATCTTGAAGGACTGGAACTTCCACTGTAACTTGGCGATGGCGAACTGTAAGACCTTGTGGGTGTCGAATTGTAATTATTGTTTCTTGGCGGATTCGACGGTGTTCTGGTTGAGGCATTATTGTATGAACGCGTGGTATTGCCATTGTTGTAATTATTGTTGTTTACAGTATTCGGATTTCTTGTGATGGTTCTGGTTGGTCGGGTTCCGTATTGGGTATTACTGTTATTACCTGTATTGGTTCGCACTCCGGAATTATAATTTCGGGTGCCTGAGCTATAGTTTCTAGTGCCGTTACTGTTCGAATTATTGGTTCTGATACCGCCTTGTGGATTAGTCGAATAAGTCCGACCCGGTCCTGAGTAATTTCTGATACCATGAGAATAAGGCTGATAATAGGGGCTGTGATATCCTGAATAATAATTTCCGTAAGAGCTCCATCCGTAACCCCATCCATAATAAGGATTATACCATGGGTTATATCCCCAACCGTAATATGCTGGGCCATACCAAGAATTCCATCCCCAGCCTAAGTTCCATCCCCAGCCTAAGTTCCATCCCCAATTATTACCGTAAATGTTGACATTTATATTGTCAGCAGAAGAGCCCCAATCCGAATAGCTTGAGGTGTATCCCTGATTGCTGTTGTCATCATTATAATTATTGGAACTGTAACTTTCTACGTCACTGAAAATCTCCTCTTTTCCCTGATTATCTTGTAAGGAACTGAAATAATCTTTGTAATGGCTGTTCTCGACATCATTTTTAGAAGCCGAAGCGGTTCTGTTTTGGGGTTCTGAACTTCCGTATATACCATCACGGTCATAATAGGAAGTGTTTTGGTAAGTCCCACAGGAAGTCGCTAATATGGTCAAAATTCCAAGGATGAAATAGGCGGAATTTTTTTGTGCTGAGAAATATTTAGTTTTCATAGTCAACCGTTTTTTTTATTGTCGGACAACACAAAATTAGTTAGTTTTGCCAAACTATTTAGTTAAAAAAAGTTAAACAATTTTTATGCCAATACACAGCTATGAGCAAGAACCTTACTACAAGATCTGAAGATTATTCAAAATGGTACAACGAACTGGTTGTGAAAGCCGATCTTGCCGAAAATTCCGGCGTCAGAGGTTGTATGGTCATCAAGCCATACGGTTATGCCATTTGGGAAAAAATGCAGGCTGAACTCGACCGTATGTTTAAAGAAACCGGACACAGCAATGCCTATTTTCCTTTGTTTGTTCCGAAGAGCATGTTTGAAGCGGAAGAGAAAAATGCAGAAGGTTTTGCTAAAGAGTGCGCTATCGTTACACATTACAGATTGAAGAACGATCCGGACAAACCAGGTAAATTAATGGTCGATCCGAATGCCAAATTAGAAGAAGAACTGATTGTGCGTCCGACAAGTGAGGCAATTATCTGGTCAACCTATAAAAACTGGGTGCAGTCTTACAGAGATTTACCTTTACTAATCAACCAATGGGCGAATGTAGTACGTTGGGAAATGCGTACACGTTTGTTTTTGCGTACGGCTGAATTTCTATGGCAGGAAGGACATACCGCGCATGCCACTAAGTCAGAAGCCATTGAAGAATCGGAGAAAATGATGAATGTATACGCCGAGTTCGTAGAGAACTTCATGGCTATTCCCGTGATTAAAGGGTTAAAAACTGAAACCGAACGTTTTGCAGGGGCCGAAGAAACGTATTGTATTGAAGCTTTAATGCAGGACGGAAAAGCATTACAAGCCGGAACCTCGCACTTTTTAGGACAGAATTTTGCCAAAGCCTTCGATGTCAAATTTGCCAATGCGGAAGGGAAACAAGAATATGTATGGGGAACTTCATGGGGCGTTTCAACGCGTTTGATGGGCGCTTTAGTAATGACGCATTCTGATGATCAGGGATTGGTATTGCCTCCAAATTTAGCGCCGATTCAGGTGGTTATTGTCCCGATATACAAATCTGACGAACAGCTCAATGAAATTACTTCAGCAGTCAATGAACTGACAGTCCAATTGAAAAAGCTCAGGATTTCTGTGAAATACGACGATCGTACGACCCAAAAACCAGGATTCAAATTTGCAGAATGGGAATTGAAAGGCGTGCCGATCAGAATCGCCGTAGGGCCAAAAGATTTGGAAAACGGAACTTTTGAAGTCGCGCGCCGTGATACTCTGTCCAAAGAAATCGTTGCCAAAGACAGTATCGTAAATTATGTCAGTGAATTGCTCGAAAAAATCCAAACAGACCTTTTTGACAAGGCTTTAAATTACAGAGAATCACATATTACCGAAGTCAATTCGTTTGAGGAATTTCAAAGCGTTCTTGAAAACAAAGGCGGATTCATCTCTGCACATTGGGATGGAACTGCAGAAACCGAAGAAAAAATCAAGGATTTGACCAAAGCAACCATCCGTTGTATCCCTTTAAATGGAAAAAATGAGGCTGGGAATTGTGTTTTTTCAGGCGCAAAATCCTCAGGCAGAGTACTGTTCGCCAAGGCCTACTAAAAAAAAATAAAAAAAATTACTTTAGCTATTGTGCGAATAGAAAATAGTTGTATTTTTGCATCCGCATTACAGAAGTATGGCCCGTTCGTCTATCGGTTAGGACGCCAGGTTTTCATCCTGGTAAGAGGGGTTCGATTCCCCTACGGGCTACAAAAAAATAAATTTTAAGAAAAAAACAAAATGGCAAATCATAAGTCAGCTTTAAAAAGAATCAGAAGTAACGAGAAAAGAAGAGTTCTTAATCGTTATCAGCATAAAACCACTCGTAACGCTATTAAAGCTTTGCGTATGGCTACCGATAAATCAGATGCTTCGGCTAAATTGTCTGGCGTAATTTCTATGATCGACAAATTGGCTAAGAAAAATGTGATCCACGATAACAAAGCTTCTAACTTGAAATCTAAGCTAACAAAACACGTTGCAAAATTGTAATCGTATTTTGAATCTATAAAAAAACGCTCCAAATATTTGGAGCGTTTTTTTTATACCAATGTTTTCTTTAAATCCTCAAGCATTTCCTTTGAAATGGGCTTTGATAAAAAGTCGAGAACCATAGGATAAGTCTTTGCTTTACTGATGTCTTCAGGATCTATGGTTGAAGACAAAACAATCACCTTGCAATTAGGAAACTGTGTGCGATATTCTTGTTTCGCAAAATAATCCAAAAACTCCCAACCGCCCATGACCGGCATATTGAGGTCAAGGAAAATCAATTCGGGATAACGCTTTATTTCCGTGCCTAAATTGTTTAATTTCAATTCGTCAAAATAATTCAATGCTTGTTCGCCATCCTGCGCTGTAATCAGTTCCTTCGCAAAATCGGACCGGTTGATCACCATTTTACAAAGCATCAGTGTAATAGGGTCGTCGTCTACACACAAAATTAAATCAAGCATACTGGTTTATTTTTTAAATGTTATGGTGAATGTAGTGCCTTTGTCCACTTCGCTTTCCACGCTGATGGTTCCGCCCATCGATTCCACCTGCGATTTTACGAGATACAATCCCAAACCTTTACTGTCGGAATAATTGTGAAATCTTTGGTAAAGCCCGAAGATTTTATCGCCATTGCGTTCCAGGTCAATTCCAATTCCGTTGTCTTTAAAAATCAAAACAATCTGGTTGTCGATTTCTTTCGAAGAAACAAAAATTCGCAAAGTTCTTTTGGGCGATCGGTATTTGATGGCATTGGTAAACAGATTCAATAGGATGCTTTCCAGATACGCCTTGTTGATGTTGAGGATGGTCACTCTTTCAAGCTCAATCTTCAGAATAGGTTTGTGTAAGCTAATCAGGTAACTCAATTGGTTGAAAACATTCTCAAACACATCCTTTATTAAAACTTCTTCCTTGTTGATTGATGGATTGTCCTTAATGATCACCACTTTCACCAAGTCATTAATGGTCTCGTTGAGCAAATTTGTCGAGGTCGAAAAACCATTGATAATCTCGCGCAATTCCTGATTTTCAACCGGAATTTCATGCATCAGATTCAACAAGCCTGTCAAATTCGATAATGGCGCTCTAAGGTTGTGCGAAGTGATGTATGAGAATTGTTTCAAATCCTTATTGTTCTGCGTCAGTTCCCGAATCAGCTGTTCTTTCTCTTTTTCCTGTTTCTTTTCTTCGGTAATGTCACGCTGTATCGAAATCCAGTGTGAATGTTCGCCTTCCTGGTTCGTGATCGGAATCATTGAAAAATTGACCCAATATTCAACACCAGTTTTGGTGTGGTTCAAAGTCTCGAATTTAAATTCTTCCTTCCCTTTTAAAGCTTTGGATAATTTAGCGATATCATTTTTCACTGCTTTCCGTCCCATAAAAACCGTCGGCGTTTTTCCAATCACTTCCGCAGGTTTGTAGCCGGTCATTTCCGAAAAAGCAGGATTGACGAATACAATTTTAGGAATCGTCTTGCTTTGTTTTTCCGATTCGGTAATGATTACGGCATCTTTGGTTTGCGTAATCACGGTTTCGAGCAATTTAAGTCGCTGTTCTTCCTCTTTCTGTTTGGTGACATCCTGAATCGCTCCAATCATACGAATCGCATTACCAGCGTCATCCTTCACAAGAAATCCCCTGTCAAAAACATATTTATAAGTTCCGTCCGCGCATTTGAAACGGTATTCATCCTGCCATTTTTCGGTTTTCTGTTCGATGAATGAATACAGCTTAATCGACATCTTAATACTGTCTTCAGGATGAATTCGGTCAAACCACCATTTCGAAGTCTTGCCGACGTCTTCCTTCTTATACCCAAAAACGCCTTGAATTCCTTTGTTCCAGATGAAATCATCTTCCTGAATTTTCCAGTCCCAAATCGTGTCGCTTGTCGCTTTGGCTACAATATCATAGCGTTCGTTCGAAGCTTTGATTTCTTCGTTAATCGCCTGAAGTTTTTCAAAAGTACGGCTGTTGCGGTAATCGTTTTTTGTCAATACGACTTTAAAAATGATTCCGGAAATAATAATGAAAACAATGTCTTTGATGAAACTGAAATCAAGTAAAACCTGATCTTGTGTAGTATGAAAACTATTGAAGCCGTAATAACTTACTACTGCCAACAGCATGGAAAAAAGAATGTACAGCAGGGTAATTTTATTGGCCTTATTTTTCATTACTCAAATATAAATAATTTATTGATTATTTATAAAATGTCCCGGTAAAGTTCGCTATAGTTTTGAACAAATTATTGCACAGAAAGTTAACAAAAGGTAAACTGGGAAATAAAGATTTTTTATCTAAAAATAAAGTGTACCTTTGCGCCCATTAAAAATCACAGATGGAATCTATTAGAAACATTGCAATTATTGCCCACGTCGACCACGGTAAAACAACTTTGGTGGATAAAATCATGTACCATTGTCAGCTATTTCGCGACAACGAAAACACAGGAGATTTGATCCTAGACAACAACGATCTCGAACGCGAAAGAGGAATTACGATTACTTCCAAAAACGTTTCCGTAGTCTATAAAGGAACCAAAATCAACATCATCGATACTCCGGGTCACGCCGATTTTGGGGGCGAAGTAGAGCGTGTGTTGAACATGGCTGATGGCGTTTGTTTGCTAGTAGATGCCTTTGAAGGGCCAATGCCACAAACCCGTTTCGTACTGCAAAAAGCACTTGACTTGGGTTTGAAGCCTTGCGTGGTTATTAATAAAGTAGATAAGGAAAACTGTACTCCGGAAGAAGTGCACGAAAAAGTATTCGACTTAATGTTCGAATTGGGTGCTGAAGAATGGCAACTCGATTTCCCAACAGTTTACGGTTCTGCCAAAAACAACTGGATGTCGGACGACTGGAAAAACCAAACCGAAAACATCGAACCTTTGTTGGACATGGTCATCAAAAACGTACCAGCGCCAAAAGTTTCTGAAGGAACACCACAAATGTTAATCACGTCTTTAGATTTCTCTTCGTTCACCGGTCGTATCGCGATTGGTCGTTTGGAAAGAGGCGAATTAAAAGAAGGTATGCCGATTTCTTTGGTAAAAAGAGATGGCAAAATCATAAAATCAAGAATTAAAGAATTACACACTTTTGAAGGTTTAGGCCGTAAAAAAGTAGAAAGCGTGATCGCCGGAGATATCTGTGCGATTGTAGGTGTTGAAGGTTTTGAAATTGGAGACACGATCGCCGACTTCGAAAACCCAGAAGCCTTACAAACCATCGCCATCGACGAACCAACGATGAGTATGTTGTTTACAATCAACGATTCGCCTTTCTTCGGAAAAGAAGGGAAATTTGTAACGTCTCGTCATATTAGAGATCGTCTGACCAAAGAGCTCGAGAAAAACCTCGCGATGAAATTGGGCGAAACCGATTCAGCCGATAAATTCATGGTATTCGGTCGTGGTGTTCTTCACTTGTCGGTACTTATTGAAACGATGAGAAGAGAAGGTTACGAATTACAAATCGGACAACCACAAGTAATCATCAAAGAAATTGACGGTAAAAAATGTGAGCCGATTGAAGAACTAACCATCGATTTACCAGAAAGCCTTTCAGGCCGTGCCGTAGAATTCGTGTCAATCCGTAAAGGAGAAATGCTCAGCATGGAAGCCAAAGGAGAACGTATGATCGTCAAATTCAACATTCCGTCACGCGGAATTATCGGTTTGAGAAATCAACTTTTGACTGCAACTGCTGGAGAAGCGATCATGTCGCACCGTTACATCGGTTACGAACCTTACAAAGGTGAAATTCCTGGAAGAAACAACGGTTCGTTAATCTCTATGGAAAACGGAAAAGCAATCCCATATTCTATCGATAAATTACAAGATCGTGGTAAATTCTTCGTGAATCCAAATGATGAAATCTACGAAGGACAAGTCATCGGAGAAAATTCCCGCAGCGACGATATGAGCATCAACGTGACGAAAGCCAAAAAACAATCGAATGTACGTTCGTCAGGAAATGATGAAAAAGCCAGAATCATCCCGCCAATCATTTTCTCTTTGGAAGAAGCTTTAGAATACATTCAAAAAGACGAATATGTTGAGGTGACACCAAAATCGATTCGTTTGAGAAAAATCTATTTGACAGAGAACGACAGAAAACGTTTCAAAATCTAATTTGAAAGTTATATTGATAAGGAAACCCATTCGAAAGAGTGGGTTTTTTGTTTTTAGAAGCTGTTCCGGCTGTTCATGATATCTTTGCTTGCGAACCCCGCAAACAAAGGATGCTATTACCATCCGGGCTGGGGTTTAGTTAAATAAAGACATTATGTTTTCAAATAAGCTAAAATAATACCTGAAGTCCACTGGACTTCCTCCTCTTAATATCAAATTATCAGGGTTAGGGCATTCGCATTCAAAAGTTGCTTTAAGACGAAAAGAAACTATCGATAAACCATTTTTTTTTGCGAGACGACAACGGAATTTCATCACGGTTCGTCATGATGATCAAGTCCGATTTATCGATGCGGTTCACTTCATTCAGATTCACGATATAACTCTGATGGCAACGTGCAAACTGATTTTCCGGCAACAAAGAATCGTATTCTTTTAGCGGTTTTGACACCATGATTTTGCTGCCGTCCTTGAGGTGGAACTGCGTATAGGAACCTTCGCCATGACAATACAAAATCGTTTCCATTCGAAGGATATGCAATCCTTCCTGCGTGCGGAGCAATAATTTATTGGCGTTTTCACTCAGCATTGCAGCGGTTTCTGAAAACGGTTCGGCATATTGGCTTTGCTGAAAAACTTTCCGGATGGCTTTTTCGAGTTCTTCTTCATCAATCGGTTTTAAGAGATAGTCCAGCGCACCCAATCGGATCGCTTTGATGGCATATTCATCGTAAGCAGTGATGAAAATGACTTTGGGCTTGGTCATGAGTTTTTCGAGTAAAGTAAAACCACTGCCATCCCTGAGCTGAATGTCTAATAAAATCAAATCAGGTTGTGTGGCTTCGGCGAGAATGACGCCTTCGTGCACCGAACCCGCTTCGCCGATAAAATTGACTGCGTCTATGTTTTTGACCATGTTGACGATCATTTTCCGGATCAAATCTTCATCTTCTATGACGATGGTTCTTAGCATAATTTCGGGTTAAAAGGTTTGGACATAAGGCAATCTCAGCAAGACAACGGTTCCTGATGGCGCGTCAGGATTGTCTTTTATTTCGAGAAAATCGATTTTGTTTTTTGTATGAACAAGCGATTTCAAACGCTCCATCGTGATGGTCGTAGAAAGCGAAGTTTTGGTTTTATCAGTATTGTTTTTAGAAGCTTCTATTCCAGAACCATTGTCGGCAATCGTAAAACTAACGTAATCCGAATGCTTTTCGAAAGTTATTGTTAATTCGCCCTGATAATCAAGATTGGCAAAACCGTGATAAATCGCATTCTCAACAAACGGCTGAATCATCAGCGGCGGAATTGACACACTTCCTACAGCTTCCAGATTGCCGGAAATGGTATAGTTGAAATGATTGCTGAAACGCAAGCTTTGCAATTCCAGATAATTTTCAACCGATTCGATTTCGGATTTGAAAGGCACAAATTTCATGCGGCTGTGTTCCAAACTCAAACGCAAGAGCTGCGCAAACTTCGACAAATATTTCACCGCGAGCTGGTTCTGTTTTTCATAAATCAAACCCTGCAACGACGACAAAGCATTGAACACAAAATGCGGTTCCATCTGGCTTCTGAGCAAAGTGTCTTCCATAATCAGCAGCTGTTTTTCTACTTTCAGGTTTTTATTGCGCTGCTGAAGATATAAGGATAGTCCAATCGCCACGATGAGCAGCAAAGCCAGCACGATAATGAGTATCGCAATATTTTTTTGCGACAATTGATTTTCTGCCAATTGGTTCTTTTGATTCAAAAGATTGATGTGGTCTTCCTTGGCTTTCAAATCATATTTTTTGATAAAATCTTCTGTAGTGGCCTGCTGCTCATCCCTCGTAAACGCATCAAGTTCTTCACCGTAAAGATCAAAGTAAAAAGCTACTTTTTTAAAATCTCTTGTTTGGGTGTAATATTTTACTAAGCGCTCCAAAGTTTGAATTCTATCATAGTCTAAAAGATGATTGTTCAAATATTCTTTTTCCAGAAAGACCACTAACGGTTTGGCAAGTGCCAGTTCGTGAAGCTCCAAATACACTAACGAAAGATTGATCGCTTTATCGGTTTCAGAAGTTTCAGGATCAGCCTCGTGTTCTTTTTTGAAATAAAACAGTGTTTGGTTGAGGTCCTTTTTAGCATGATACACCGAAGCAAAATGATTGTAAACCAAGGGTAATAAGTCTTTTCTTTTGGTCAAAGCCAGGCTTTCCGCTTTCTTAATATGAAACAAAGCAAGGTCATACTTTTTGGTGTCTGTATACACTAGCGCTAAGTCTGAATTGGCCGTAATGATTCTTTCGTAATCATGGTATTTTTCCGCTAGCTCAATGGTTTTATGAATATACTTTGTTGCTGTTTTATAATCATTCAAAATCCGATTTACAGCACCATAACCTTCAAAAGCCGCCAATGAATATTTTTGACTGGTGGTATCGGTTGTAAAGTACTTTTCGCCAAAATAAACCGCTTGTTTATAATATTGTTTTGCGGTATTATAATTACCGGCAGTGTATTCTAAATAACCTTGAATGCTAATACCGTCAATGAGCATCAGATAATTATCACTTTCGTATTGTGACAGCGTTGGCATACTCTTTTTTAGATAGCATGCTGCTAACGAATCATTCCCTTTCTCATAATTATATTTTGCTTGGTAGTAATATAATTTGGCGTTTATGAGTGGATCCGCATTGCCTTTGTATTGATATAAAAGTGATGCTACCTTTTTATGATAGTATGCTGTACTACATTTTCCTTTATGAAAAAACAGCCGGTTCAAATCGTCATTTTTTTTGTTATTCAAAACAACGGTATTATTCTGACAACTGATGAAGGAGCATGTTAAAACAATAAATATAAATAGTCTTAAACTCATTTTTATTTTGATTGACAGACAAATATATCTACGATTTTATTCATTTGCTAATTTGCGCATTTTAGGTGTCCTACGAGTCATTTTTTGAAAACGCCTTAATCTTGGCGAACGCTTTTAAAATAAAAGAAATAGCAGAACACTAAGAAATGTTTACAAAAGGGTTCAGGTATATTTTTCTTGCAGTTACCATTGATTTTGCCGCACATTTAAAGTAATCGGCTACGCATTTCAAGTCGATAAGTTTACGCTGTATTTGTTCTTTAATTTTAGGGTCAAATGTTTAATGAATTAGGATAAAAAATGACTAAATAAACACTAAAATGAAAAAAAAATACAATTTACAAAAGTCAAGTAGCAGCAGGCCAAAATTTGAATTTCGAGTTTTGTGGGCGCTCATATTATTTTTAAACGTGTCGCTTTATGCCCAAACGCCATGCGGAGGTCCGACGAATCGTGCGATTCAGTCTTTGTCTTCGAATAGCGCAACAATCACCTGGACCTCACCAAGTCCGGGACCATGGTATGGTTATGAGTATTATCTAACGGGTAGTGTATTTCCGCCAAGTGCAAGCACGACACCGACTGGATCTGTCAATGGCAATTCGGTCACATTGCCCGGGCTCCAATCCAATGTGACTTATTTTTTCTATGTTCGTTCAAAATGCGGCACGGTCACCGGAAATTTATACAGTCAATGGGGAAGTTCTGTGACTTTTAGAACGCTAAGTCCCGGAACCGGTTGTCCGGTAGCGCCATACGGATTGTATCCGGCCACTGCGTTTACACCACTTTATACAGGGAATCCGGAAATCATCAACTCGGATGCCTTTGCCGGCGAATATTCTAAAGTCAATGTGCTTGCCAATCGAGAATATGTTTTTTCAACCTCGGCTACTTTTGACTATATTACGATTACCAATCAATCCTTAAATACGATATTAGCGTATGGCCCCACGCCACTAACATGGAATTCAAACGGATACAATGGTGAAATCAGGTATTATATTTCTTCGAATTCGTCGTGCGATACGCAGCAGATCAATCGTGTTCGCTCGATAACTGCGCGATTACCGGCGTCAGATTGTGGTGCTCCCGTTTCAATAGTTGCTTCATCCGTAGAAGCCAATCAAATCAATTTGAGTTGGACCGATAGTTCGCCATCGGTTGATGGGAATTATCAATATTATTACAGTACTAGTAGTGCTACGCCAAGCATCAACGCCGCTCCTAATGGAGGAACAAGTTTTACTTATACGACTATTACGGGTTTAACGGCAAACACGACTTACTATTACTGGCTAAGAAAGCAATGCGACGTAAATTTAAGTCAATGGACCTTTGGCGGTAGTTTTAGCACCTTACCTTCAAATCCTACGGGCTGTTTTGTTGCTATTTACGGACAAGACCCTGCTGCGACCTTTACGCCGAACTGCACAGGCACTCCGGAAGTCATTACGCCGCTTGGTCGTGCTGGCGAATTCTCCGTTGTTTCCATTTTGCCTAATCGAACTTATACTTTTTCAAGTTCCGTAGCCACAGATTATATCACCATTCAAGACGATATTACTGATTTTATTTATGCCAGCGGATTAACGCCTTTGGTTTGGTCCTCGGGAGCGAATACAACAGAGATCAAATACTATTTTCATACTTCTTCCAATTGTGGTTTTGATATCACCAGCAGGACGAGATCGATTTCTTGCACACCAACGCCGACCTGTTCCACCCCGAATTCGTTATCGGTCAATTCAGTGACGAGTTCCTCCGCTACTTTAGCCTGGATTGCGGCCAATCCGGCACCTAGCAATGGTTATCAGGTATATTACAGTACTAGTAGTATACAACCATCAACTACAACAGCACCCACTCAGTATTCGGCAGTTACGAGCATTGATGTAGCAGGGTTGAACAGCAACACGACCTATTATTTTTGGGTGCGTTCTAATTGCGGATCATTGCAGAGCCCTTGGGTTGGAGGATTTACTTTCATGACTACGGCCGTTGCGGTATGCAATGCGCCATCGAATGTGACCACTTCCAACATCAGTAGTAATGCGGCTCAGATCAATTGGCAGGCGTTGAGTACCACGCCAAGTTATGGCTATCAGTATTATTACAGTACCCTTAATACGGCTCCGATCAATGCGACTACTCCCTCAGGAAGTACGCTGAGCAACAACGTCAATATTAGCGGCTTGAGCGCTTCAACGACTTATTATGTTTGGGTGCGTTCGAGTTGTGAGACTTCCAACAGTGTTTGGATCTCGGGAGGAAGTTTTACTACGCTTGCGGCATCATGTACGCCTCCTTCTAGTCCGTCAAGTTCTAACATTGGCGACAATTCTGCAGACCTTTATTGGATTGCCGCGGTGCCTGCTCCTTCGCAATACGATGTTTATTTTGCGACTACAAGTACAGCTCCAACTGCATCTACAACTCCAGTAGGCAGTATCGCCCAAACTTCGGCATCATTAATCAACCTGACTGCGAACACCACTTACTATTTTTGGGTACGTTCCAATTGCGGGACTACCAAAAGTGCTTGGGTTTCGGGAGGCAGTTTCACTACAACTATTCAGGGCGAATGCACCGATGCCGTTTACGGACTTTATCCATCAACCACTTTCACACCTGCTTGTTCAGGAACTGCAGAAACCATTGTAACCGATGCTTATGCGGGAGAATATTCATTGGTCAACATACTGGCTGGCAAACAATACACTTTTACCAGTGCTGTAGCCACTGATCATATCACCATCACTAATGAAGCCGCAACCGTGGTTTACACGAGTGGCATTTCGCCTTTGGTTTGGTTATCAGGAACCAATGCTGGGGTCATTCGGTATTACTTTCATACCGATACTTCCTGTGGGAACGAACAACTGGAACGAACCCGATCCATCACTTGCAATGCTGCGACTACTACTTGTTCGGCGCCCACTAATTTGTTTGTGGATCAAATAGCACCCTTGACGGTAAGGTTAAATTGGACACCTTCCTTTTTACCTATTCAGGATTTTGATTATTTAGTAAGAGCCAATAACGTAGCGCCTACTGCGGTTTCTATTCCAAGTGGCACCCAAAGCGCTACTTCGATTTTGGTAGTACCACCCAATACACAACCAAATGCGACTTACTATTGGTGGGTTAGAAGCAATTGTGGCAGTACCAAAAGTACTTGGGCTGTTGGAGGTAGTTTCACGACGAGTAGTGTAACCAGTTGCAACCAAGCCACGTTCGGATTGTATCCGGATAATACTTTCGTGCCCAATTGCAACAACACCAATCAATTGATTGATGATTTCAACGGGGCTTCCCAATACGCCAATGTTGCCATTCAAAGCAATAAGCAATATACTTTCACAAGTTCCATTGCGACCGATTTCATCACTATTGCCAACGCTACCAATACGACGGTCTTAGCTAGCGGAGTAACGCCACTGGTCTGGTCTTCGGGAACCAATTCGGGAACCGTTCGTTTCTTTGCGCACAAAAATGCCACTTGCGGAACGGACAACAATTTCAGAAGCAAATCCGTCAAATGTACCACCGCACTTTCGGTAGATGAAAACCAGATTGAAGGTTTGCAGGTTTTTCCAAATCCAACATCTTCGCTGTTAAACATTACCAACACTGAAGTAATTAAAAGCATAGAAATTACCAATATCGTTGGGCAACATATACAACAACGAACGATTAATTCCACCGATGCCATCATCGATATGTCAGGCTATACTGCAGGAATCTATTTGGTCAAAGTTTTTGTGGGCCATTCCAATGAAACTTTTAAAATCATTAAGAACTAGAAACTTTCATCATGTAAACAAGAAACCCATTCGAAAGAGTGGGTTTTTTTATTTTCAGAAGCTATTCCGGCTGTCCATGATATCTTGGTTTGCGAACCCCGCAAACCAAGGATGCTATTACCATCCGGGCTAGGGCAGCGACTTCCCTAACAAAAACTGTAAAGGAATGTCCAGACGTTCTCTCCAAGATTGCTCCGAATGGTCTTTTCCAGAGAAGAATTGTGTCGACCAATTTTTAGATGCAAACCCTTTTGCCTTCATCACAACATCCACTTTCTCCTGCCATGGGCGATACAAACTATCTAAGGTTCTATCTCCGTGGTCAAAATAAATCTTGTGGCTTTTTGGATTGGGTAAGTGAACTTTCAAATAGGAAATAATCGAATCTGGAATCGGATTGTCATTGTTCTGGTATATTCCGGTCCAATGCGTAGAAAGACAACCAGCCCCGCCGAACACTTCCGGATATTCGCAAATAGCGTAAAACGAAAGCAATCCGCCCATGCTTGAACCCGCGATAAAAGTGTGTTTGCGACTGGTGAAAGTGGAGTAGGTTTTGTCAATATAGGGTTTGAGTTCGGTGACAATAAATTTTAGATAGTTATCGGAAATAGGATGGAACTCGCTGTCTATTTTTTTTCTTTTGATTAACACATCGGAGATGAATTTTTTCTGTTCGACGGAGAAAGTAGCATAAACCTTCTGCGGGAAATATTCCGGATGCCTTTTTTTATCATTATTCCAAATACCGACAACAATACACTTTTGAATTTGTTTTTCAGCAATCAATTTCCCGGCAATGGCATCCACTTGCCAGGCTTGTTTGTTCCAGGTGGTTTCAGGATCAAACAGCATTTGCCCGTCATGCATATACAAAACCGCATATTTGTTGTTTTCAGAATAACCGTCGGGCAGCCAAACATCCACATTTCGGGCATCCACAAATTGCGATTTGAAATTCGCGAAACGCACTACTTTACCGGTAGTCACTTTCACTTCTTGTGCATTGATGGATGTAAAGGTCATGAGCAATAAGGCGAAATATTTTTTCATAAAAACTAACCTATCGCGTTAAACTGAAATGGCCTCGGAACACCCGTTGATCTTCAAGCACAATCTCATACCAATAATCTTCCGAAGGCAATTGACGCCCGTGATAAGTTCCGTCCCAACCATTGTCAGCGCCGAAAAATTCTTTGATGAATTTTCCGTTGCGGTCAAATATGCGTATTCTGGCATTCTTATTAAAATTGTCGCTGCTGCCTCTCAGGTTCCAAGTATCGTTGATGCCATTGCCATCGGGCGTGAAGAAGGTTGGAATGCCCAACACATAAATTTCTATAGGTCCGACAACGCCACAACCGTTAATGTCTTTTACGTATACCTGATGGATTCCCGAAGGCACATCCGCAAACAGATTCGAGCCTTGAAAATTTTCCGGATCATCAAGGCTATACACCAAAATCCCACTACCGCTAGCGATAATCTCCACGGAATTGGAATCCGTCAAATCAATAATATTAATAGCGTCAATATGGGCGATATCTGAAGCGACTACATCGATGATTCGTGTTTTCATACAACCTAAAACCGTTGTGACGTCTACGGTATAGGTTCCGGCAACATTCACATCGAGGGTATAGTTTGTAGCTCCGGGAATGAGCGCTCCATTAAGATACCATTGGAAAGTATAATTGGAAATCGAACTTCCATCTACTATGGCCGCATTGATTTCCGTATAAAAGGCAGGATTATTCGAACAAATGAGGTCGCGCCCGATTAGTTTTATTTTAGGCGTCGCTTTGACTACAAAAGGAAGCACAAGGCTCGCCGGACAGGTTTTGTTGATCGGATTTTCGACTACCGCGGTCACATTTTGTGAATTCGTGATGAAAGGATTTGGCAACGGGCTTTGCAGAGGTTGTCCGCTTCCGTTAAAATATTTGACTGCCATACCCGTCTGGCCATTGAGGATTTGCGATTCGATGGTAGCTGTATCAAAACCGTACATGCCATCCTGCAAAACCGGATCGGCTTCGTCGTCACAAACTGAAAATAAACTCGTGTTTACAGGGAAAGCCTGCGGCAAATCGTCAACAATGAACTGTAGGGTTTCCTCGTCAAAGCAAGGGCCGTTGGGATCAAAAGTTGAGGCGTTAGAAACCTTAACCGTGATGGTTTTGGTAGTATTAACAACGAAAGGATTTGGCAATGGGCTAGGCAATGGGCTTCCGGCGTCATCGAAATAGGTCACCACCACATTGGTTTGTCCGTCCAAAATTACGGCTTCGAGTATCGAGGTGTCAAACGCAAAAATACCGTCATGATCGTCATCGCATTTTCTGATGATATTATCGTCGTTGTAGGGATGGGCAATCGGAAGCGCCTCAACATATAAATTCACAAACGGCCCAAGCCCGTAGCAGGCGTTATCTCCTATACTTTCAATACGCACCCAAATCTGCTGCTGACTCGGATAATCGATGTTCCTGTAATGATAGATATTTTCTGCACTCGAAGGGTTTTGGGATATTTCTAGATTGTTGCCTAAAGCATCTACTTCCATGGCGGCGTCCTGATAGTTTTTATAATACTTGACCCTGTAACCCGTAGCAGCAGGAAGTATCGCAATGATATCGGCGGTGACACTGCTGAAATTGAAAGTAGCAATGCCATCATGGTCATCGTTGTTGGCATTGTTGTTTCCGAACCGATCCAAATAATCATCGCATTTGTAAAATTTTCGGTTAAAATTCGACGGTACCTGAGTGGAAGAAACGGAAACAAGAAGTTCCGCCACATTGAAACAGCCATGAAGCTGATCAACAACTCTTACCCAAATTACAGTCGAATTGGTAAAATAACCTAGAGGATTGTTGATGAAATCCGGACTCGTTTCATCTCCGGCATTGGCAGCGCTATAGGATTTGTAATAAGTAAAAACACGATTGGCTACATTGGCGATGGCACTTTCTTTTTCCCTTAAATTGACTCTCGTAAAACCATCATTATTGTCGTCGCATTGCACCAAAGTAGTAGGAGAAGCCACCACAGGAAGCGGATACAAAGAAAGCGTCACATCGGCAGAAATCAAATTACAGCTGTTGCCATTTTTTTGAAGGATGACCCGGTATTTGTTGCCATTCCAGCTGGCCGGTGCCGCTATAACCTGCAGTTCATGCGTGTTGCTTTGGGCGTAATTGGCATTGTCGACAATGTTGGTCCATCCGCTAGTGGTCAGTATTTGCCACTGATAAGAATCCACCTGTGTACTTTCAATGACAATGGACGAACTTTGCAAAGTACAGAATGTCGCTACGGCTGGCTGAGCAGTAATGGTTATTGGCGCACTGGTGATGTAGTTATTATTAGGCAACACAGTATAACCTATAGCAGAAGTCACCAAACCTTTCGTATTGGTGACCGCTGGAGTATTGCCTAAAACGCCATCGCCATTGGGGTCTAAGTAACCCGCTTCGATGACATCGTTACAGCCGTCTGCATCGCTGTCTAAAGCGAGGTAGTTTCTAATACCATCTGCATTAGTATCGGTGATGGAATAATTTAAAGTTCCTGAATTCGGTGCCGTTTCAAGCGCATTGTTCAATCCGTTGGCTCCGAACGATGACGGAAGGCCGTCGATAATTCCATCCACATTGGCATCACTACTTGTATTCCCAGATTCTGTTAGATCGAATATTCCGTCATTATCACTGTCCAGATCTAAGAAATTGGATACACCATCACCATCGAAATCGGCTATCGTTATTCCGCTCCCGAAAGCATCATCCATTCCGTCTTGGTTGGCGTCGGTATTTGAAAGTATGATGGTGTTGTTTCCAATAGCTTCGACTTGATCCGGAATACCGTCGTTGTCGCTGTCGAGATCAAAAGCATCCGCAACGCCATCGAGGTCGGAATCTTTTGAAACGCAAGTCTCTACAATCCTGAAGGTAGCATTATTGTCTGTGGCATCGGATAAATTCGTGTGTGTGAATGTAATGTTAGAGGTCGCTGCTGATTTGAATCGGAAGGTTCCCGCACCGGGTACTAAAGGTATCGCACTGTTCATCCTGAAACGGATTTCATAAGATGAATAACTCGTGACGCCACTTTCATAGATATCATCATAATTCGTATCGACTAACAATTGGTCATTCGGATTGAGCAACGTGATCGTTTTATTGATGTCGGAAGTGACTATGAATTCTGCATTCGAGTTTGGTAAATCAGATGCCAGCGCAGTATTTACATATTCTAAAGAGATATTCGTAGGTACTGAAAATGTTTTTTGAAAAGTAACTGCGTTATTCTTGCCGATAGGCGTCCGTGTAATGAAATTGCCATTGCTCGCGCCTGAAAAAGGAACGGGTTGTGGCGATACACTGCCGGATGTAGTAACGGTAATGGAAGTTGCATTTGATAAATCTATGGGTTGATCTCCTAAGGATTCATTACAATTCGAGATGCCGTCATTATCAAAATCCGTATCAACGTTGTCGTTGGCGAGGTCATTGTCGGAGTTGGTTGGACAGGAACTGATTGGGATTTCATCGGAGGAAATATTATTAGTCCCGCAATTGGAAATGGCTGCTTTGACAAAATATTTACCGGGTTGTAACGGATTGTAAAAATTCTGATTGGCTCCGGCTATAGGATTTCCGTTGAAATACCATTGAAATAAATCGAAAGAACTCAACGAACTGACTCTGAGTTCCGCATTCGGAATACAATTGTTTTGCGTGACATTGAGCAGGTTGAACGTGATTTCAGGTTTGAATATAAAGCCGGAATAAAACCCACCAAAAGTCGCAGCTCCGTCAGTAGCATAAGCCGCTAAGTAAAGTTCCCCCGTAGAATAAGCGCTCACATTTCCCGACAATCCTGTAATGACATAAGTATCATAATTCTGTAAGGCTGTAGGAACAATCGTAGGGCCAATGACAATTACACCCGGAATCGAATTAAGTGCGGCCAAAGTGTATGGAACACCATTAATTTCAAAATTGACCGTAGCCCCGGATTCCGTAATCATTGTGACACGTCCTATCGAATAAGTCCTGCTACCGATTTTATTGATCAACGGAATATTATCGATGATTCTTGGCGTTTCACAACTCAGTGGCGGAACAAAGAAAAGTTCCTGGTTGGCGTAATCAACTCTGCTGTCGTCGCCTATGGTCTGGTAGGCAAATACGTTTTCGGTAGTTTCTACGTATAGATTGCCCTGCGCATTAAAACGGCTGCCATCGAGCGCTAGGTATTGACCGGCATTCAGTAAATAATCGTAAGCTCCTGTGTTGCCGTTGAGGCGGACTTCGGTTCCGTTGGTATGCCCTACAAGTAGTACTTTTTCGACAACATTGGCACCGGTACTTTTGATGAAAATATAATTCTTTCCGGTTTTTTCCACAGAAACAATCTGATCGAACCCTAAGTCAAGATTGTTATCGGCATTAGTTCCTGCGAAAGAGCCGCAATTGACGGCAATGGGTTTGTCTGATTTTATTAATGCCCCTATAAGTCCATCTCTGTTGGGAACCAGTTGATCCGGATCGAACGGACTATTTGGGCCTTCGACGGCCATCACAAAACTCTGGCCGCTATTTAAATTGATGGATGATGGGGTATTGCCGGCAACAGCATTGTTGATTAAAATCACACCGGGTTTGATAGCACTGAAATCAACCCTTGTATTGTTTTCCGTAGCCAAAATGGACACAAAAGTATAATGCCTTAAACCGAAAGAAAGTCCCACATCGGTATTGAGCAACGACCCAATCCTGAATTCCGTTCCCAAGGCTGCCAATCCTTTGGAAATTACCGCTCCAGACTGGTTGCCGTTCCCTGCTATGACACGCACCGATACGTAGACTAAATCATCGGCATCAATCATATATCCTTTGTTGGAAAGTATAGCATTGACATCGGTTTTTTCAACCATCAGTTGGGTGCTGGTGCCAAATCCGCAATCAAAAACATAAGGCGTGCTTTTAGAAACCGTCGCATTGATGATGGCACCCCCAAGTTGTATAATCCTGAAGTTTACCGGAGTAACCGTTGGGGTAGAAATGTAAAGGTATTGTTCCTGCGCGCTGCCTGAACTATCGTTGGTTCCCGATAATGGCGGAATGTAATGAATCTTACTAAATTGGGCGAAACAACCCATAGTAAAAAGTAGAAAAAATAGTAGGTATTGTTTTTTCATTCGATAAAATTAGCAAATAAAATACAATTATTATCGTTTGAGTGAAAAATGCCCTTTGATGGTTCTGTTGTTTTCGAGTTCAAGCACAAACCAGTAATCATCGGCAGGCAGTCGCATTTCGTTGAAGGTTCCGTCCCAGCCTTTTTCCAGGGCATCGAACTGTTTCAAAAGTTTGCCATAACGGTCGAAAACCCGTACCGTAGCCATCGTATGGGAATCCAGATTTTTGATTTGCCATAAGTCATTGTAACCGTCATCATTTGGGGTGAAATACTGCGGATAATTCAAGACGTAAATTTTATAGAAATCTTCACCACAAAGCGGATGCTTAACGTGCACCATATACTCACCTGAGCGCACGTTGGCAAAAAACGGACTGCTTTGAAAATGGACGCTGTCCAAAGAATATTCATAATCTCCCGAACCAGTCACATTAACAAAAACGGAATTGGTGTCACCCTGAAAGTCATTCACATCAACACTCGTAATAATGGGCGTCTGAGAAGCCGTAACGGTATATTGTTTCGTAGCCTCGCAACCATCGCGATTGGTCACGGTTACGGTGTATAATCCTGCCGTACTGAAGGTCGTGGCATTGTCAAGATCGCCATTGCTCCAGAGGTAGGAATAAAAGTTGGTGGCAATCGATACCGGATAAGGAACACCGTCGCAGATAAACACTTCTTCGTCTCCGAAATTAGGTGGCGTATTGCTGTTGACATACAAATCTACCGTCTTGATGCCGTAACAATCGCTGCCGTTTAAAATCTTGGCATAAATTCTATCAACGTATTGTGTGTTGTTGGTGTAATTAGCCGGCAAAATATTGGTTTGCAAAAGCGCATCGTTATATGTAGGATAGTAGTTGACGATAAGTCCGGCAGGCAATCCGTTGAGTACTTTAGTATCAACATCGCTCAACGGGAAAGCATAGTAACCATCTATGACGGAATCCAGATCGCAACTTTCATAATCTACCACAAAAGGAAAAGTATTATTGGAAATTTGAAGCACTACATTCGCAACACCATAACAGCCTGAAGCATTAGCGGACGTAGCATAAATTGTTTTTGCAGTGCTGAGGTATGAAGTTGTGTTGGATATCGCGTTGGCCGTAATCTGGTTCTGTGCATCAGGTAAATTCTCGTAATAAGTTACGGCGCTAAAAGTACTGTCGTTATTGGTAATGATGCCATCGACTTTGGTTAGGTTGAACAAAGTGGTCCCGTCGTTATCTTCATCGCATTGCACGATCGTCGTGTTGGTCAGTGTTGGTGTCGGGATATATTCGATGGTGACTTCGCCCGTGGCGATACAGGTAGTGGTGCCGAGTGTGATTTCCACGGAGTAAGTTCCGGCGTCGTTGACATCATAGGTTGGATTGGTTTCGCCCGAAAGTGGACTTCCGTTCTTAAACCATTGATAGGAATTCGTGCCCGCTTCCGTTGCATCAAGCGGGTAGCGTTTTCCCTGACAAATCGCATTGTTGGTAGCAGCCAATCGGTCCGAACCCAAATCGGTTCCTACATTGAAGCTTCCGCCTCCGAGAAATATCGCGGAATCATATCGTATGTTCTCATGATCGGCAATCACCAATTTGATATGGTATGTCACACCGGGAATGACGGTCGCTTTTGCAGTCATCACTGTGGTCTGCCCGTTGAGGTTGATGGGTGCGTTATTGCCATTGAAACCACCAAAATATGCATCGTTAATGGCAGGGCAACCTGAAATTGTTGGATGCACAGTAGTCACAAGAACCGGTGTCGTAGTATTTGGAATTAAAGCCAAATTTTGATAAGTATCAGTAGTATTGGCTTTTTTCAACAGGAAGGCGAATCCGTCGGAATATCTGCAAGGTGCGTTTCCTTGATATTCTTCAGAAGCAAAGATATAATCGAAACTGATAGCACTCGTAAGTGGTGTAAAATCAAACTCTAATACCGTAGCGTTGTATGTATTGCTGATTCCTAATGCTTGCTCCAAATCAGAATCACCAACCCATGCCGAACTTCCTTCATCGATAAGATTGTTGTTTGGGCCTTCGGTTCTTTTGGCGCGCGAAGTGCTCAATACGATGCCTTGCGCGAACGGGAAAGTACTGCTGCTTCCATTGAAATAGCCATAGCTTTGTTCGCCAGGACTGAACGGATCGCCGCTGACACTGAAGTTCGAAACATTCGCGCACGGACTATTGATCAGCACATTTTCGACGAGCCGTTGTGCGGTATAAGTATCATCAACCTGAATGTATTGGGCTAGCAATACTGTAGGGAAACAACAACAAATTAAGGTAATAAGAAGTTTCTTCATCCGATTCATAGCATCGGCAAAGATACTATAAATCTCTTTTTTTGAGCAAATTGTAAGACATTAACATAAAAATAAATGTCCAGACCAAAACAATCAAAATTCCGAACCAATGTACGCTATAATCCTTGATATTGTTGATGCCAATCTGCGTCCCGATGGATTTGACCAACGACAATCTGGTGAACGGCTCAATAATCAGGTTTGACATCGCTTCGAGCGGGAAAAATTGCGTGATGTATACATCGTTGTTATTGTTCGGAAATATTTTGAAGGTCAGAATGCCTTTCGCGATGCCTTCCAGAATGTTCCAGACCAACAAGAAACCGATGGCGAACGCGGAACGTTTGACCAAAATCCCCAAGAACAAACAGAACGAGAAGAACCCGACGAGTTTTACAAAATAGGCTACGAGATAATCCATTTCGGAAAAGATGATTGATGGTTCGGTATATGACGAAAAGCTCAACCCGAGAATCAGCGACATCACAAACACAAAAATGGTTGATACTGCAGCAAAAACTACAACAGTAAGGAACTTTGAGGCGATGAATTCTTTCTTACTCAATCCGTCAATCAAATTTTGTTTCAGCGTGCCATAGCTGTATTCATTGGCCATCATCGATACGATGACAATGGCAAGGAAAAACTTCAGAATCGCTGCGATATAAGTGTTGAAATGCCAAATGAACGGGAAATTAAAAATCCCCATTTCAGCCAGATGGAACTGGAACGCGCCCAAATCAAACTTGATCGAAGCCACGAGCGCAATAAACGTCAGCAATATAAAATAAGACAAAGTCAAAATCCGGCTGGCTTTGTTCTTCCAGATTTTTTGTAATTCTATGGCGAGTAATCTTTTCATGGCGGTTTAGGATTTGTTGGTCAGCGCCAGGAATTGTTCTTCGAGGCTGTGTTTGCGTTTCACGAGATGGTTCAGTACGATTTTTTCCTCAAACAGGATGCGGTTCAGTTCTTTGGCTTCCAGCGGCTGTTTGAGATAGGCGAGAATTTTTCCATTTTCTTCGGTGCATTTTTCAATCGCGGGAATTGATAATAACGCAGATTTCAATTGCGCCAAATCATCGCTTTGCAATTCAAAAAAACCTTCGTTAGAAGACATACCGTCGACGCGGCCGGAGTAAAGAACTTCGCCTTTACGCAATACGAGAACGTGCGTGCAGACTTTCTCGACTTCATCAAGAAGGTGCGAAGCCAATAAAATAGTGGTTCCTTGTGCTGCAATCAGTTTGATGATGTCGCGGATCTGATGGATGCCTTGCGGATCAAGACCGTTAGTGGGTTCGTCAAGAATTAAGATTTCAGGATCGTTCAATAGGGCAGAAGCAATCGCCAAACGCTGTTTCATCCCAAGCGAAAAAGTACTGAACTTGCTGTTTTCACGATCTAACAAGCCCACCAATTCGAGCTTTTCATGCACTTTGGTATACGGAATACCTTTAATTTTACAGACCAGTTCGAGGTTTTCGCGCGCGGTCATATAAGGATAAAAGTTCGGGCGTTCTATGATGGCGCCGACTTTCTTCAAAGCTTCATGGGTTTGCATTGTGCCTCCAAACCACGAATAATTTCCTGATGTTTTGTTGACGACGTTTAAGACAATACCCAAAGTCGTTGATTTTCCGGAGCCGTTAGGGCCTAGAATTCCGTAGACATTGCCTTTTTGTATTTCGAGGGAAACGTTCTTCACGGCGTGGATCGGGCCGAAACGTTTGTTGAGGTTTTCAATGCTGAGGATGGTTTCCAAAGTGTTCGTTTTTGAGATTGCGTATTCGACGAACAAGTTATGGAAAAGTTACCAATTACGACATCAAATTATGATACCAAGTGATGCCTTCTTTGGTAGAAGTTGACCAGCGTTTCATTAATGTCTTTAAGCTCAGGCGTTAAATAGATTTTATGCCCTTTCTCGTCATTGGTCAGTTCGAGCTGGCAATGGCTGCATTTGTATTCCTTGAAATGGTCGGTCACATTACGCGAGGTATAAAACCTATGGCCAAAAAAGGCGCACCATACTTTTCCGACGGTCTGCAGGGGTTTGGTTTGGGATGCTTTCATAATCTGGGGTGCATTAAGAAATCAAACCTAGCTAAGTAGCTGGTAAAAAGCAAATTATATCGATGAAATGCTTTTTTTTAACGAAAGAGTAATTCAATACTTACAAAACACAAAAAATCCCCAACGGTTTTGCCTTTGAGGATTTAATTCATTGAAATAAAGCTTCTAGCTTTTCTGTTCTTTGTTGAAATACACCAGATAATAATACATCTGCTTTTCTTCATCCCAGCCTTTTTCGACATATTTCTCGGCGCTTTCGGGGTTGATGAAATCCATTTTGATTTGGATGTGCGTATCAAGATTGATGACGTTTTTAATCGATTTTCGCGCATCAGAAACCGCAGCATTCGCAATCGGGAATGTCGTCACGTCTTCGATGCTGTATTTTTCGCCTTTATCGACTTTGTAGTTTTTGAATTCCGGAATCAAATCAGGATTGTCTAGCACTTCATTGAGGAAATTCGTTTCTTCGAACTGATCATTTTTCGCAAAATAATTCACCGAACGGTTCATAAACATCACTTCTTCTTTCTTGTCCTCGGCAGGAAAAACAACGTCTTTGGCAAAACCTTGGCAGAACTTCAGGTATTTTTTGGTGATGAAATTCTCGTCCTCAAAAGCATCCACGGAAAGGAAATGTTCAAGCCAATATCTCGCATCATATCGGTTGGAATCCACGGTCAGAATTTTATAACCTTCTTCTTTTTTATAATTGAAAATCAGACAGCCTTTATCTAGTTTGTTAAGGTTGATGCCTTGCTGCAAAATCATTTCAAGCGTGTTGCCTTTTTCCTCAAACTGCATAAAATCAGCCTGTATTTCGCTTTTGAAAATTCCAATCGCATCCACGACATTGTTGTCGATGTTGAGGTTCGTCAGATAAGTCACATACACTTCACCATTCTTGATGTGCGGATGGTTCGACTGCTCAAACAAATGCTTGGTGATTTTTTTCGAAACTTCATGAATTGCACTAGGATTGTCGAAAACTTCCGATGCGAGTTTGTACATGTCATTGTAATCCAAATCAACTTCATGTGCAAACTGGAAATAGTTTTCCTCTTTTTCGCGAAAAGGCTTGAAGAAATATTCCTTGAGCAAAGGAACGACTTCATCATTGAGGTTGTAAGGCTGTTCCGAAAGGAAAATGGCTTCGTTGCGGCTTTTGTTTCCGACTCTGTGGATCGAAAGGTTTTCGATGTGGGTGTTGTATAAATTGATCATTTTTTATGAAAGGTTCTAAGGTTAAGGGCGCTCAGGCACTAAGGTTTTTAATTTCGTTCTTTAATTTTGTTTATGAATGAAACCAGCATCCGTTCTAATTCACGGCTGTCTTCATATAAGTTATTAAATTCGGTCTCTTTTAAATAAGTAATGTTTTTGGCAATCTCAAGTTGGGTTTGTAATTCAAAAAGAGAACTAATCGAAAAGTTTAAAAAACGCAAATATTCTTTATTGCTATCCCTTCCGTATCCTTCGGCAATATTACTTGGAATTGAAATTGATGCTCTTCTGATTTGTGAAGTTAATCCGAAAATTTCTTCTTTAGGAAATTGATTTGTTGATTGGTAAATGATTGTGGTCAGGCTCATGGCTTTTTGCCACACTAATAGATTTCTGTAATTGCTCATGGTTGTATGGATTAGACATCTCAAAGATACTCAAAAACCTCAGAACCTTAGCGACTTAGAACCTTAGTGACTTATGACTAATTCCAATTCTCCTCAAACCCATAATCCTCAAAGCTTTCGCCGCCTTCATTATCGTCAAACATATCCAGGTCGTCTTCGTCAAGATCGTCTTCAAATTCGCCGTAAATGTCATCGGTCATATCGGCTTCAAACGATTTGTCTGTCGCATCCAACGGCATGATTCCGTGCGAAAATAAAGTACTTGGGTAAGTTTCATTCACAGCAACTTCTTCGATTGCGGCCAATTCCACAAGGAACGTCCACATGTTAAGGAAATCGTAGACGTAAATGATTTTGGTGTGCTCTTTATCAAGAATCGAAGCGAGCGGATAGTCCGCCATGGTTTTCATTTCGCCGGCCACATCGCCTGTATCAAAAAGAGGAATTTCCTCATCCTGATTCCATTGGTTGTCGCAAGTGTAAAATGAAGCCAGTTCCATTCCGTCAAAATCAAAAGCATTTACAATCGCATTGTGCAAATCCTCTAAAGTATCGTCCTCAAGAATGGCAATGTCTCTAAAAATATCTTCTTCAGTGTCGAGAATTACTCTGAATTTATAAACCATAATGTCTTATTTTTTGAAAGGCCAAAGGTAAAATTTAATTTTACATTTAGATTTAGGATTTCGCATTTGTTGAAAAGATTTTAGCCACGGATTCACGAATTTTTTTGAAATAGCATTCAAACTTTTATTCGCAAATCCGTGGCTAAATTTTGATTCACCACTTCGGTCTAGGATTTCTTATTTTTTCTCGGAACAAAGTCCGACAATATCATGAAAAACATCGTGAAGATCCGACAATGCTTTTTTGATGTCGGCATCCGATGCTTTGGCTACGACCATTTTGTGCAAGGCTTTGGCTTTGAGTTGCAGTTTTTCAGCCGAAGCCAAAATAGCAGGAGTTTTGTAATCTGCGGGAATGTCCGATTTTAATACATCGACCGCTTTATTCATCAATTCTTCCGAACGGGTTTTGATGGGCTGCAAATTACCTTCTTCTGATGGATGGAACGTTTGCGACATGACTTCGTGGAATGTCTTGATGGCCGGCCATTTGTCCATAGTGGATTGTGCGCTTACGCTGTTGATCGCCAATACGAACAGTACGATGGCTAAAGATTTGATTTTCATTTTATCGTGTGTTTAGATTAATAATTTGATACACAAATATAATTTTTTCTTTCATTGGTTAAATCATAACGAAGAAAAAGGAACGCTGATGGTGCGGATTTTAAGGGTTTACGCCGATAAAATTTATTGTATCCGTGTAAATCTGCGTTATCCGTGTGGCCCACGTGCCATAATTATCGCAATGTCGCGCCCAGTTCCGCCGCTAAATTCTTCTGCAGTTTGCCCATCACTTTGTCAATCTGCTCGTCGGTCAGTGTCTTGGAGGTATCTTGTAATGTAAAGCTCACGGCGTATGATTTCTTGCCTTCAGGTAAATTATTTCCGGTATACACGTCGAACAATAAAATGTTCTTCAACAATGATTTCTCCGTTTGGCGCGCGATTTTATACACCGCATCGAATGCTACGTTTTCGTCCAGCAGCAAAGCCAAATCTCTTCTGACTTCTGGATATTTCGGAATGTCGGCAAATTTGATTTTATTCGAAACCTGTTTCAACACCAGATTCCAGTTGAAATCCGCAAACAAAACTTCCTGTTTGATGTCGAAATGTTTGAGGATCGATTTTTTGATTGTACCAAATTCGACTAAAATTTCCTCGCCAATTACCATCGCTACGCCTTCAGCGAAAACATCCGATTTTACGGGTTCGATTTTGATTTTTTCCAAACCAAGTCTTGCAACGATCGCATCGACATAACCTTTGAAAAAGAAAAAATCCGTCGGTTTTTGCGGGCTCGTCCAGTTTTCTGAAGTTCGGTTTCCCGAAAGGAATAACGTCAAGTGCTTCAATTCCTCGTAACCTGACTCGTATTTGTGGTAAGATTTTCCGAATTCGAATAATTTCAAATCTGAATTTCTACGGTTGATGTTGTATGAAATGGCCTCCAATCCTGAAAACAATAAAGATTGACGCATCGTCGACAAATCATTACTCAACGGATTCAACATCGTCACGTTGTGTTCTTCCTTGAGCATTTCAGAAAGCGCCACATATTCGGGCGAGGTCAACGAATTGGCCATCATTTCATGGAACCCATTCGAGTTCAATTGCGTCGCCACGATATTCTGCACTTTATAATCTTCCGTGCGCGCCGAATTCGAAACGGTCGCATTGAGTTTTTTCGTGAAGTTGATGTTATTGTAACCATACACGCGAAGGATTTCCTCAATCACATCGATTTCTCTCTGAACATCCACGCGATAAGCTGGAATCGTCAATCCCAAACCGGCATCAGTCACGCTGTTCACTTTAATATCAAGCGAAGCCAAAATCTTCTTGATGATTTCTTTGGACAATTCCTGCCCGACGAGTTTCGCGGTTTTGGCAAAATTCAAAAACACAGGAAAATCATCTATTTTCTTAGGATAAATATCGATGACGTCCGAAGTGATCTCGCCGCCGGCCACTTCCTGAATCAACAAAGCCGCACGTTTCAGCGCATATTCTGTAATAGTCGGGTCGATGCCTCTTTCAAAACGAAACGAAGCATCAGTGCTCAAACTATGTCTTTTCGCCGTTTTACGAATGCTCACAGGATTGAAATAAGCACTTTCCAAAAAGATGTTCGTGGTGTTTTCAGTGACTCCCGAATCTTTACCGCCAAAAACACCGGCAATGCACATTGGTCCTTTGTCGTCGCAAATCATCAGATCTTCTTCGTGCAAGGTTCTCTCGATATCGTCAAGCGTCGTGAATTTGGTTCCGCTTGGCAACGTTTTCACCACAATTTTCCCGTTGATTTTCGAAGCATCAAAAGCGTGTAAAGGCTGTCCGAGTTCGTGAAGCACATAATTCGTAACGTCAACAATATTGTTTTTCGGATTCAATCCGATTGATTTCAGACGGTTTTGCAACCATTCGGGAGAAGGTTTCACTTTGATTCCTGAAATCGTAACGCCGCAATAGCGCGGTGCTAATTTATTATTGTCAATTTTCACGTCAATTTTGAGCGTGCGTTTGTCGATTCTGAAATTGCTGACCGATGGCGTAATCAATTCCACATTCACACCGCTTTGGATTAATCCTGCGCGTAAATCCCTTGCGGTTCCTAAATGGCTCATGGCGTCGGCACGGTTTGGTGTCAGACCAATCTCGAATATTTCGTCGTTTTCTATTTTGAATACTTTGGCGACGGAAGTTCCGGGTTTCAGGTTCGCATCAAGAACCATAATGCCTTCGTGGCTTGTTCCCAAACCTAATTCGTCTTCAGCGCAGATCATCCCGTGGCTTTCCTCATCGCGGATTTTCCCTTTTTTGATCACGAATGAATTTCCGTCTTTGTCGTATAAAGTCGTTCCAATCGTAGCGACTGGTACTTTCTGTCCGGCGGCTACGTTACTAGCACCACAAACGATCTGCACCGGAGCGCCATCGCCCAAATCAACGGTCGTCACTTTCAAACGGTCGGCATTCGGATGCTGTACGCAAGTGAGTACGTGACCTACGACAATACCTTCTAAACCGCCTTTGACGGATTGATATTTTTCAACGACTTCCACCTCAAGACCCAAGTCGGTCAGCAAAGCGGCAGTTTCATCAGATTTCCAATCGATTTTGATAAATTGTTTTAACCAGTTGTACGAGATTTTCATAATGCTAAATAAGTCTTAAATGCGCGTGCAAATATAGGAATTGCGCGTGGGAACCCGAAACAATTTTTTTTGGTTTTTTAGGATTGAGAAAACCGGATTAATTTGGTTTCAAAAATAGGAATCCGTTAAATTAAAGCCATCAATTTTACGAATCAATTAAAAAAATAAGTTATAAAACGTGGATGTGGTAATTTCATGCTATTAGTTGAACGAATTGTGCTATTCGAATGGTCCTGATGAAATTAAATTTGGACAAACCAAAAAAACTATAAAACATGAGTAACATAGTACAAAGACCTCAATTTAAGGCACAGTATGACAATTTTATCGGTGGGAAATTTGTTCCACCAGTAGGTGGTGAGTATTTCGAAAATGTTTCCCCGATTGACGGAAAAGTGTTCACTAAAGCTGCGAGATCAACCAAAGCAGACATCAATCTCGCACTCGATGCCGCACACGAAGCATTCAAAACCTGGGGAAAAACATCCGCAGCGCACCGAAGCAATCTGTTGAATAAAATTGCGAATGTCATCGAAGAAAACTTAGAATACCTCGCGATCGTAGAAACCATCGACAACGGAAAAGCCATCCGCGAAACACGTGCCGCCGATTTGCCTTTAGTGATCGATCACTTCCGTTATTTTGCAGGCGTGATCCGCGCTGAAGAAGGTAGTATTTCAGAACACGATGAAAATACGGTCAGCATTTGTCTGAGCGAACCTTTAGGCGTTGTAGGACAAATCATTCCATGGAATTTCCCGCTATTAATGGCCACTTGGAAAATAGCTCCGGCTTTAGCGGCAGGAAACTGTTGCGTCGTAAAACCAGCCGAACAGACACCAACATCAATCATGGTTTTGATGGAATTGATTCAGGATATTTTGCCACCGGGCGTTTTGAATATCGTCACCGGTTTTGGTTTAGAAGCCGGAAAACCGCTTGCGCAATCCGATCGCGTGGCGAAAGTTTCATTTACTGGAGAAACCACCACAGGTCGATTGATCATGCAATATGCTTCAGAAAACTTGATTCCGGTAACGATGGAGTTGGGCGGAAAATCTCCGAATATTTTCTTTTCATCCGTAGCCGATGCAGACGATGCTTTCTTCGACAAAGCGATTGAAGGCGCCGTAATGTTTGCTTTGAATCAAGGCGAAATCTGTACTTGTCCGTCACGTTTGTTAATCCAAGAAGATATCTACGATAAGTTGATGCCAAGAATTATAGAACGTGTAAAAGCCATCAAAATCGGACATCCGTTAGATGGAACCGTGATGATGGGCGCACAAGCATCGAATGATCAATATGAAAAAATTCAATCGTATTTGAGAATTGGAAAAGAAGAAGGTGCAGAAGTTTTAGTCGGTGGTGAAATCAACCACCTCGATGGCGAATTGGCGGGCGGTTATTACATCCAACCGACGATTTTCAAAGGCAACAACAAAATGCGTGTATTTCAGGAAGAAATTTTCGGGCCGGTATTGTGCGTGACGACTTTCAAAACCGTCGAAGAAGCGCTAGAGATCGCCAACGATACTCTATACGGATTGGGTGCCGGCGTCTGGACTCGCGATGCACACGAAATTTACCAAGTGCCAAGAGCGATTCAGGCCGGACGCGTTTGGGTCAACAGTTACCACGCTTATCCGGCACATGCTCCGTTTGGTGGTTATAAAAAATCAGGTTTCGGTAGAGAAAACCACAAAATGATGCTCGACCATTACCGTCAAGTGAAAAACATGTTGATTTCTTATGACAAAAATAAGTTAGGTTTCTTTTAGTAGAAAGTAGTCCTTTGAGGAACGCGGATCGCACGAATGACGCAGATTTTCACGAATTTTTTATCAGTGTTAATCCGTAAAACTAGTGTTATCCGCGTTCCATTTTAATTCTAAAATATGACACCAAGAGTATCTTTAACACCCGAAGCCAGCGAGTTGATTGCAAAACTGAAAGCCAAATACGGCGATCTCATGTTCCATCAAAGTGGCGGTTGCTGCGACGGTTCGCAACCGATGTGTTTCGAAAAAGGCGATTTCAAAATCGGGCAAAGCGATGTTTGCCTCGGAAGTATTGACGATTGCGAGTTCTGGATGAGCAAAGACCAATTTGAATACTGGAAATTCACTCATTTGACCATTCACGTTGTCGAAGGCCGCGGCTCCAGTTTTTCACTTGAAATCCCTATGGGTTTGAGATTTCTGACGCAGTCCAGAATGTTTACAGCCGAAGAATTAGAAGATTTGACGCCGCTGCATTTCCTCGAAGATTAATTCACATACAGCAACTGATATTGTTTCGGCGTAATGCCTTCGTGCTTTTTAAACAGTCGAATGAAGTAATTGCAATCTTCAAAGCCCGACAAATAACACACTTCGTTAATTTGTATCGTAGGGTTTTTCAACAGTTGCTTGGCGCATTTTATTTTTTCATTCAATACAAATTCCAGCGGGCTCATGCCCAATTCGCGCTTGAAAAAACGATAGAAAGAAGTCGTGCTCATGCAAGCTTTTTCACTCAAATTCTTCATGCTGATGTTCTCTTTAAGATTCATCCGAATGAATTCCACGACATGCGACATCGGATTTTTTTGGTCCAGCAATAAGCCGTCATCAATGGCTTTTGCCGTTTGCGTCTGAATGATTCGTATCAGCAATTCCTGCAATGTCAAATCGGCCAAAGCATCTTTCGTAATCGAAGTGCTTGTGCATTCTTTGATGAGTTTGTTGATCGTGGCCGCCAATTCTACATTGTTATAGAAAAAATAATTCTGATAGTTCAATTGCCAGAATTGGTTGTTGCCTTCTTTCGGATAACGCTCGTTGAGGAAATGCAAAGTATCGGTAATCTTCGCCTGATCGATTGCCAAAGCCAGACATTGCGTCGGATTGTTTTTAGTTGCTTCCGGAAAATCAATCTTCATCTCCACATTCGACGGAATCACCACCGTTTCACCAGGCAAATATTCAAACTCCGGATCGTCAAAAAGGTGCATCACTTTCTTGCCGCGCAACATGCTGGTCACGACCAGGTCATTAAATTTCAACGGAACCAAAGCCGAAGCTTCATAAGTCTCGAAAAGATTGAGTTCACAATGGTTCAGCGAGTACACGGTGCGGTTTTCGACTAAAGTCTTCAACGATTTCTCGTTCGATAAATGCGGCGGATGGATAAAAGAACGTTGGTGGTTCATAGCGGTTGAATTTTCAAAACAAGCGTTTAAATGTATGAAAATATACTTAAAATCAGCAATCGAAAACGTTATAATTTATGGAACTCAAATAACTCGGATGACACAGATGGCCACGGATTTTTAATCAGCGTAAATCCGTAAGATTAGTGTAATCAGCGTGCCCTTTTTTAGAAGCGATTCCGGCTCTTCACAATATCTTTTGTTCTGAACCCCAGAACAAAAGGATGCTGTTGCGATCCGGGCTAGGGCATCAGTTCCGCGACATGTTTTTTGATATTCTCGGCGATTTTCTTCGTCGGCAGATCATTCGCATCGCCACCAAAAGGATCTTCGATTTCCTCGGCAATGAGTTCTAAACTTGCCAAAACATAAAAGATAAAAACCACTACGGGCGCAGTATAATATCCCAAGCTAAACGAATAGCCAAACGGCAAAGTCATCACATAAAAGAAAATGAATTTCTTGATGAACGCGCTGTAAGAGTAGGGAATAGGCGTGTTTTTAATACGTTCACAAGCGCCACAAATATCCGTAAACGACTGGATTTCGGCATTCAAAATAATCAACTGGTCGCCTGATATTTTTTTAGAATCATACAAATCATTGATTTTCTGAAACATCTTTTTGGCCACCTGATTGGGTTTGTGCAAATGGTGGTCGATTTCCAAATCAACACCATCAAACAATTGCTGACTTGTTTCTTCATTGCTCAAATGTTGGTGCAACACCGCCGCATAAGTCGGAATCATTTTTTTGAAATAGTGGCTGTCTTTTTCATCTTTTAAAATCACCGCGAGTTTGAGCGCAAAATTCCGGCTGTTGTTCACCAACGCGCCCCACATTTTACGGCCTTCCCACCAACGGTCGTAAGCGGTATTGGTTCTGAAAACGAGCAACAATGAAATCACAAAACCCAGCATGCCGTGCATGATCGTAATGTTTTTGATATAGCTTTTCTCAGTGAGTTGCCAATATTCCACTTCCATATAACCGACGAAACCAGAATAAATTCCAATCGCAATCATAATAGGAAACAGCGTTCTAAACGTATCGGCCTTGTGGAATCTGAATATAAAAGTAAACCAATCTTTGGTGTTGTAGGAAATCATATTTCAATAAGTAGCTGTTTGTAATTCACGCATCAAAAGAAATCAGTGCCATCCGCCAAATCCGTGATATTCGCGTTCCATGAAGTGCAAACTTAAACTAAAAACCCAAATTTCCCGCCAATTCCTTCAAAGCAATCTCAGACAATTTCGCCTGAAACTGCGTATTGGTGTTGCGCACTTTGGCGTTGATGTAATTGAGTTGCGCGGTACGGAACTCTAAAGTCGTAATCGTCCCAATCCTGAATTTATCCAAAGTGATGTCGAGATTCTGTTGGGCAATCGCTTCATTTTTTTCTTCAAGTTTTACCAATTCAAGATTGGTCAAATAGGTTTGAAACGCTGAATTCAACTGGCTTTCCAAAGTTTTATTCTGCTGCTCAATCGCAATTTGAGAATTCTCGATCTGCAGTTTCGCCACTTTTTCCGTGCGGTTCTGGTTGAAGCCATCGAACAAATTCAACGAAGCGCTGAAACCATAATTCAAACCACGCGAAGAAGTCGCGGTCGTGAATCCCAAATCCGATTTCGTTTCGCCAAAATTATAACCTGTATTGACTCTGACCGTTGGATAACGCGTGCCTTTGACCTGTTTCAACTGCAATTCAGAAATCCGTTTATTAATCACCAAAGCTTCGAGTTCAGGATTTTGTTTGAATGCGAGCTGTGTCAGGTTGGCAAGTTCCAATTGGTCGTCGATTTTGATTTCGGGAATCACTTTAAAATCAAGTTTGGTATCTCTCGCAAGCTGTTCGTTCAAAGCGATTTTGGTATTCGCAAACAATTCTTTCTGACGCAATAAAGTCGTCGTGTCGGTATTCAAATCGACTTGAGCATTTAACGTTTCAAGTTTGGAAGCTTTGCCAATCGTATATCGGTTTTGTGCCAAAGTCAACCGTTGTTTTGAAATGACAATCGTCGTATCAAGTGCATTCAATTGCTGTTGTTGTTGCACCAAATCGTAATAAATCGAGATTACATCGCTTACTTTATTTAAGATTGTTTGCTTGAGTTGTACTTCGCCGAGTTTCTGCAATTCCTTTAATTGGTCATATTTCGCGAACATCGTAAAGCCGTCAAAAATCGTCCAGTCTAAATTCGCGCCGTATGTCAGGCTGTTGTTTTTGGCATTGTCGAGCGAAGTGGTCGTGCCGTCAGTTCTGGTTTGAGACAAATTCTGAATACCGTTATTATCAACGAAAGAAGTGGTAACCGAAGGAAGCATTCCGGCATTTCCAACGGCAGTATTCGTTTGGTTGATTTTGGAATTGTTCGCCGCGATTTTAATCTCGTAATTATTCTCAAAGGCGATTTTGATGGCGTCTTCAAGCGTCAGAATTTCCTGCGCATTCATACCGAAAGCACCCAGCAACAACATCAAAAAGCTTATCGTTTTCATACTATTTGGTTTCTTTTTCAAAGTCTTCTATATGGTCAAATTCCGGATGGTGTTTTCTGGCTTTCGACCACATTAAATACATGGCAGGAATTACAAACAAGGTTAGTATTAATGAGAAAATCGTTCCGCCGACAATCACGACGCCCATTCCGATTCTACTTGTTGAGGCTGCTCCGAGCGATAATGCAATTGGTAATGCTCCGAGTGAAATCGCTAAACTCGTCATCAAAATTGGTCGAAGTCGCGCTTCTGAGGCTTCTAAAATCGCTTCGAGTTTCGGTTTGCCTTGTTCTCTTAATTGGTTCGCAAATTCAACGATCAGGATTCCGTTCTTCGTCACCAAACCGATTAACATGACCGTTCCGATCTGACTGAAAATATTCCACGTTTGACCGAACAGCCACAACGAAAATAAAGCTCCGGCCACTGCCATCGGCACCGTTAAAATGATGATAAACGGATCGATAAAACTTTCAAACTGCGCCGAAAGAATTAAGAAAATCAACAGCAATGCCAAGCCAAATGCGAACGAAGTATTCGAACTGCTTTCCACGAAATCGCGCGATTCGCCACCCAAATCCGTCGTAAACGAATCGTCGAGCACTTTCGCTTTGATGCGATCCATGGCGTCAATTCCGTCGCTGATACTTTTTCCGGGCGACAATCCAGCGGAAACCGTAGCCGACATATTTCGGTTGTTGTGGTATAATTGCGGCGGGTTGCTTTTCTCAGAAATGCTCACGACGTTGTCCATCTGGATCAAATCGCCTTTGGCATTGCGCACAAAAATCGAAGTCAGATCGAGCGGTTTCGAGCGGTCTTTCTGGTCGAATTGCCCAATAACCTGATATTGTTTTCCATTCATGATGAAATAACCGAAACGCTGTCCGCTGAACGAAAGTTGTAAGGTTTGTGCAATATCAAGTACTGAAATTCCTAGGCTTTCAGCTTTCTCGCGATCAATCGTGACGTTGATTTCGGGTTTGTTGAATTTGAGATTTACATCGACCATTGCAAACGTAGGATCTTTCGAGGCTTCTTCCATAAACTGAGGAATTTTTTCCTGTAATTTCTCAAAATTCGGTGCCTGAATGATGTATTGGATCGGCAAACCGCCGCGTTTATTCACGGCAATAGTTGGTTGTTCGGTCACGGATGTTTTGGCTTCGGGATATTTTTTCGTCCATTTGGTGAGCTTCTCAGCGATTTCTTTTTGCGAACGTTCGCGGTCTTCAGGCTGCACTAAAGAAAGTCGAACCCTTCCGCTGTTGGTTGCCGAAGCGTTGAAACCCGGTGCCGTAATCACAAGTGCCACTCGTTTTTCGGGAATCGAATCGTCAATCAGCTGTGAAATTTCCTGCATGAAACGGTTTGTGTATTCATACGAAGAACCTTCCGCCGTGGTAATCGACATCATCATACCGCTGCGGTCGTCATAAGGCGCGGTTTCTTTTTGGATGATGTTGAAAAACAGGTAAATCAATCCGAAACATGCTATCAAAATGGGAAAACTAAGCCATTTCCTTTTCATAAAACTTTGCAGATTGCTCGCATAAGTCTGGTTCATTTTGACAAAAAACGGTTCGGTAAAATTGTAAAATTTCGATTTCTTTTGTTCGCCGCCTTTCATCAGGTAAGCGTTCAGCATTGGTGTTAAGGTCAAGGAAACAAAAGCGGAAACCAAAACCGCAGCGCCAATGACGACGCCGAATTCCCGGAACAGACGGCCGACAAATCCTTCAAGGAAAATTACCGGTAAGAACACCGCTGCGAGTGTAATTGAAATCGAGATCACAGCAAAGAAAATCTCGTTAGATCCTTTGATCGCGGCTTCAATCGGCGACATGCCTTCCTCGACTTTTTTGAAGATGTTTTCAGTGACTACAATTCCGTCATCGACGACGAGTCCTGTTGCTAGTACGATAGCGAGCAATGTCAAGACATTGATGGAGAAACCAAACATCCACATGATGAAGAACGTGGCAATCAAAGAAACCGGAATATCAATCAGCGGTCGGAACGCAATCGCCCAATCCCTGAAAAATAAATAGATAATCAGAATCACGAGCAACAATGAAATACCTAAGGTTTCCGCCACTTCAAGTACTGATTTTTTGACGAAAAGCGTGTTGTCAATTGCAATGTTAAGTTTTATGTCTTTGGGTAAATCGCGTTGCAGCGTTTCAAATTTTTTGTAGAATTCTTTCGAAATATCAAGATAATTCGCACCCGGAAGCGGCACAATCGCCACACCGACCAAAGGCAAACCCGATTGTGACATTTGCGTTTCGAGGTTTTCCGGTCCTAAATTGGCAGAACCGATATCGCTGAAACGCACGGTTTTTTCGCCATCGGATTTGATGATGATGTTGTTGAATTGCTCGGGTTTGTCCAGATTCCCAACAGTTTTTACGGTAAGTTCGGTGTTGTTTCCAGTCAATTTTCCTGAAGGCAATTCGACGTTTTGCTGGTTTAATGCATTCTTGACATCCGAAACCGTACAACCATAAGCGGCAAGTTTTATTGGATCAATCCACAAGCGCATCGCGTATTTTTTCTGCCCCCAAATCTGGATGCCGCTGACGCCCGGAATCGTTTCCAACCTTGGCGCAATCACATTTTCAGCGTAATCACTAAGCTCTAAAGGACTTCTGGAATCACTTTGAACCGTCATCGAAATGATCGCATCGGCATTGGCATCGGCTTTCGAAACTACCGGCGGTGCATCGATATCTTTCGGAAGGCTTTTTGCAGCTATCGCTACTTTGTCGCGCACGTCATTCGCAGCGGTTTCTAGGTCTTTATTCAGGTTGAATTCAACAGTAATATTACTTGTCCCTTGAACACTCGAGGAAGTGATGTTTTTAATTCCGTCAATCGAGTTAATTGCTTTTTCAATAGGCTCGGTAATCTGCGATTCGATGATGTCAGAATTTGCGCCCGCATAATCTGTTCGGATTGAAATCTGCGCCGGATCAATTGATGGAAATTCGCGTACACCCAGAAAAGTATACCCAATCAAACCGAACAAAATAATCGTCAGATTCAGTACAATCGTGAGTACCGGGCGTTTGATGCTTATAGTGGATAAACTCATGATTTGACTTTTACTTTAACTCCGGCGTCTGCTTTCAAGGTCATAACGCCCGACGTGATTAAGGTGTCGCCCGCATTTAAACCTGAAAGTACTAAAATCGAAGCGTCGGTTCTCGTGGCGGTTTCAACAATAACTTCCTTAGCTTTTCCATGGTCGGAGATGAAAACTTTCTTGCCATTTTGTACTGGGACAATGGCTTCTGTAGGAACGACAATCGCGTCTTTGATGATGTCTAAAGGCAATTCGACGTTGGCGAATGTCCCGGGAAGTAATTTTCCGTCGCTGTTTTCGGCAATCGCGCGGACTTGTAAAGTTCTGGTAGTGGCTTCAATTCCGGGCTCGATGGCGTAGATTTTTGCGGTATATTTTTTTTCTGAATTCGCTACGGTGAACGTCAGGTTGGAATTCATTTTAATTTCCGTTGCATACTTTTCAGGAATCGAAAAAGTGATTTTCAATTTCCCGCTATTGACGAGATTGGCCACTAAAATGGTTGGCGTAATGTAAGTTCCAGGAGAAATGTTGCGCAATCCGATCTTTCCTGAAAACGGCGCTCTGACTGATGTTTTTCCGATTTGTGCGCTGATCAGTTGGCTTTGTGCTTGGGCTGATTTGAAATCGGCTCTGGCAATATCGTATTCTTCCTGGCTGATGGCTTCTTTTTGGAGTAGTAATTTGGCACGTCTTTCATTTTCTGCAGCCAATCCTTCTTTGGTTTTGGCTTGGCCGAGTTGGGCGCGGAGCTCGACGTCATTCACTTTGAACAACAGTTGCCCTTTGCTGACGTTGCTGCCTTCCTGAAAATTGATGCTTTCCACAATGCCTGAAACTTCGCTGCGGATTTCAACTTGTTCGTTGGCTTCAATAGCGCCTGAGAGCGAAAGATTGTTGTCGAAAGTTTGCAGTTTAACCACGATGCCGCTGACATTCATCGTTTTATTTTTTCCGTTTTTGTCTTTACCAGTGTCGTCTTTCTTTTTGTTTTCGCTGATTCGGTAGGTGATGAAGGCGCCAAAGCCAATAATGATGAGAATATAGGCGAGGTATTTTATTTTCATGGTAGTGGGATAACGTGTAGCAAACAAATTTACGGTTACAAATTGGAAAATTCGGGGCGTTTAATTTTATTTAACGTTTGTAGGTACAGATTTGTGAATAGAATTAGCTGATGTAATTCCAGATGTTTTTCTTTTTTGACAATGCCATGAAAACCGCACGCAAACTAGCATGTTCGGGTTTTTCCATGGGCGCGTCGTCTTTTAAAAGCTTTACGGCTTCGTGTCTTGCGATTAGTAAAATGTCTTTGTCGCGAACGATATCGGCAATTTGAAGGTTTAAAACACCGCTTTGTTGTTTCCCCATCAAGTCGCCCGGGCCGCGAAGCTTGAGATCGACTTCGGCAATTTCGAAACCGTCATTGGTGCGGCACATCGTTTCCATTCGGGTTTTGCTGTCGCTCGATAGTTTGTGCGAGGTCATCAGGATGCAATAACTTTGCTCGGCGCCACGACCGACACGACCGCGCAATTGGTGCAGTTGCGATAAGCCAAAACGTTCCGCACTTTCAATAATCATGACGCTGGCATTAGGAATATTGACGCCAACTTCAATAACGGTTGTAGCGACCATGATGTTGGTTTTGCCTTCTGAAAAACGTTTCATTTCGGCATCTTTGTCGGCGGGTTTCATTTTACCGTGAACGATTGATATGGAATAAAATGGCAAAGGGAAATCGCGCGAAATACTTTCATAACCATCCATTAAATCTTTGAAATCCATTTTTTCGGATTCCTGAATTAACGGATATACGATGTAGATTTGACGGCCTTTGGCGATTTCATCTTTAATGAATTTCCAGACTTTCAAACGGTTCGTGTCAAACCGGTGTACGGTTTGGATTGGTTTACGTCCTGGTGGCAATTCGTCGATGACGGAAATGTCTAAATCGCCATACAAACTCATCGCTAAAGTGCGCGGAATCGGCGTCGCGGTCATCACCAAGACATGCGGCGGAATCTCATTTTTCTGCCACAATTTCGAGCGTTGTTCTACGCCGAAACGATGCTGTTCATCAATGATTGCCAAGCCTAGATTTTTGAATTTCACTTTGTCTTCGAGTAGCGCATGCGTGCCGATGATGATGTGCAGATTGCCGTTCTCGAGTTCTTCGTGAATGATTTTTCTTTCGGAAGTTTTGGTGGAGCCGGTTAGGATTTTAATATTGATATTAAGCGATTTAGCCAATTCATTCAAACCGATAAAATGTTGGTTCGCTAAGATTTCTGTAGGCGCCATCAAGCACGATTGGAAGCCATTATCCAAAGCCAACAACATGCTCATGAACGCCACGATGGTTTTTCCAGAACCTACATCGCCTTGCAGCAACCGGTTCATCTGCGCGGGATTTCCCATATCGTTCCTGATTTCTTTGAGCACTCTTTTTTGGGCATTGGTCAAATCGAAGGGCAAATGGTTCTGAAAAAAAGTATTGAAATAATCGCCAACCTGCGTAAATGCGTGGCCTTTGATTTTATGTTTGCGTATCAGGTTTTTGGTGATCAGTTGCAGTTGGATGAAAAACAATTCCTCGAACTTCAAACGGAACTGCGCTTTTGCCAAAGCTTCTGTGCTTTTCGGAAAATGGATGTTGAACAATGCGTCTTTTTTCGGCAACAATTTCAGTTCAGCAATCAGATAATCAGGTAGCGTTTCCGCAAAAAGATTGTGCGTTTCGAGGAACAACTGCTGCATCAATCTCGAAAATACACGACTCGTCAATCCGCGGTTGGTGAGCGTTTCCGTTGAAGGATAAACGGGTTGCATCGCAGAGCGCAAATTCTGTTCGTGTTCTTTCAAAAGTTCGATTTCAGGATGCGACATCGAGTACGTATTGTTGAACAAAGTACACTTTCCGAAGATGACTACCGGCACGTTTAATTGCAGGTTTTCCTTAATCCATTTGTGGCCCTGAAACCAAATTAATTCCATCTGACCTGTATCATCTACAAAACTCGCCACCAGTCTTTTACCTCTTTTTTGCTCAACCATTTTGAGAGAAATGATTTTGCCAATCAATTGCACTTCAGCAGGTTGGTTTCGCAACTCATTGATCTTGTAATAACGCGTCCTGTCGATGTAGCGGTTCGGATAACATTGAATCAAATCTTCATAGGTGTTGATGCCCAATTCCTTCCGAAGCAATCCGCCGCGATTCGGGCCGACGCCTTTGAGGTATTCGATAGGAGTTTGGAGCAGATTCGACATCGTGATGATTGCTTTTGGGTATCGCTGAATGGTTAGGAAATAAGTATAGCGAAGATAAGTTTTAATTTTAAAGTGGGAAACATGTAAATTTAAAGTTGCAAAAATTGCATAAACTCTGTTTATATTTGTAGGCCACAATGCCTTAAACCCATACTATGCGTTATTGTTTTTTGCTTTTGTTCACGTCGATTCTTATCGCGCAGCAAACCCAATCGGTTGATTTTAAAACCCTGCAGGCATCGCTCGAAATCAATCCTGTAAAACGCAATGTCGTCGGAAACGTAACCTACAACTTTGAAGTCAAAAACAAGATTGATACCATCAGAATTGATGCCCAGAAAATGACTTTTACGAATGTCAAAATCAATGACCAAAACGTAAAATTCAAAGAAAACAAAAAGGAGCTTTTGTTGTTCGAAGGATTCAAAACCGGCAGCAATATCCTCACTTTTTCTTATGAGGCTTTTCCGACCCAAACGATGTATTTCGTCAACTGGGATTTCAACAAACAAATCGATACGCCAGAAGAAGTGCAGGGTCAAATCTGGACGCAGGGGCAAGGCAAATACACGAGCCATTGGCTACCGAGTTTTGATGATGTCAATGAAAAAGTCGAGTTCAGCTTGGAGATTACTTTCCACAAAAGTTTCGAAGTGATTTCCAACGGCGATCTCGTCAAAAAGACAAACAAAGGCGACGATATCGTTTGGAATTACCGCATGAACCATCCGATGAGCAGTTATCTCGTGATGGTCGCCATTGGGCATTTTCGCAAACAGGAAATTGTTTCAAACTCCTTGACGCCGCTGGTTTTTTATTATGAAAAGGAAGACGGCAACAAAGTAGAGCCAACTTATCGCAACAGCCGTGACGTTTTTGACTTTCTTGAAAATAAGATTGGTGTGCCTTATCCGTGGAAGATTTACCGTCAGGTTCCGGTGCGCGATTTCTTGTATGCCGGTATGGAAAACACTTCAGCAACAGTATTTTCGAGAGATTTTGTAGTTGATAGTATTGGCTATAACGACCGGACTTATCTCAATGTCAATGCGCACGAACTGGCGCATCAGTGGTTCGGCGATATGGTCACGGCGAAATCAGGAAAAGACCATTGGCTGCAGGAAGGTTTTGCGACTTATTACGCGCTTTTGGCGGAAAAATATGTGTATGGCGACGATTATTTCTACAATAAATTGTACAACATTTCCAAGCAATTGTTAGAGGCTTCCAAAACCGATACGATTCCTGTCTTGAATGAAAAAGCGAGTTCGTTAAGTTTTTATCAGAAAGGCGCGTTGGCATTACACGTTATGCACGAAGCGATAGGTGATGAGAAGTTTGATGCGGCTATCAAAAATTATCTCAAAAAGTACGCATATCAAAATGTGACCACGAAGGATTTTCTCGATGAAGTCAATCTGGTTTCTGATTTCAATACGACAGAATTCCGAAAAAAATGGCTCGAAAGCGCTGTGTTCCCTGAAGCCGATATGGAGATTCTGCTCAAGAATGATTTCATGAAAAAGTATGTGCAGCTCATCAATGAACCTTTGTCATTGACTAAAGATCGTGCGGCGATACTTGACATTATGAAAAGCGATGCGTATTATCCGATTAAGGAATTATTAATTTACCAGTCGGTTTCGCTTCCTTTTGAAGAGAAAGAGTATTTGTTAAACGCCGCTTTACAAACCAATGAAATTCATGTGCGTCAAGCAGTAGCCAATACATTGGTAAAAATCCCGGAATCGTTTCGTCTATCTTATGAAACTTTGCTCAAAGACCGCTCTTATGAAACGCAGGAAGCGGCCTTGTTTCATTTGTGGAAGCAGTTTCCGGAGCATCAGGAACGTTATATCGAACTTTCGAAAGACTGGATCGGTTTTCAGGATAAAAACTTAAAATTGATGCATTTGTATCTCGCGTATCTGACGACCAAAAACCAAAAGGAAAAAATTAAGATTTACCTTCAATTGCTTGCCTTTACAGGAACAAACTACGATTCGAACGTACAACAGCAAGCTTTACAAAAATTGTTGAACTTAGAGCTTTACACAGAAGATGTTTTTCGCGGTTTGGCCTACGGAACCGCCAACCATCGCTGGCAGTATGTGAAATTTTGTAAAGACAATATCAGGGAACTCATCAAAGAACAAAAATATCGGGATATCTTTGTGACCATACGCGGGCAATTGCCCATTCGTGAGAAAACCCATTTGCAGCGTTTGCTGGACGAAAAATAGAGGGAATGAAAGCATTAGTCATATCAGGCGGAGGAAGCAAAGGTGCTTTCGGAGGCGGCGTAGCGCAATATCTGTTGCAGGAAAAACGCTGTGAATATGATTTGTTGCTCGGCACATCAACGGGAAGCCTGCTGATTCCACACCTTGCTTTGGGCAATGTCGAAAAAATCCGTAACGTTTACACCGAAGTCGATATGCACCATATTTTCGATGTCAATCCTTTTGTGGTCAGGCATAAGAAAGGAATGGATTCGGTCGGGATCAACCATTTTAACGTGTTGCTTCAGTTTTTTCGCGGCAAACGGACTTTTGGGGAAAGCCAACGGTTGCGACATTACATCAAGGAAAATTTCACTTTGTCGGAATTCAACCAACTTAAAATGTCGAAAACCAATATTGTTGTGACGGTGACGAATCTTTCCAAAAACGAGGTCGAATACAAATGCATTCGCGATTTCGATTATGAAGAATTCTGCGACTGGATCTGGATTTCGTGCAATTACATTCCGTTCATGACTTTGGCTTCGAAAAACGATTGTGAATACGGGGATGGCGGATTTTCCAGTTTGGTTCCAATCCGGGAAGCAATCAACCGCGGCGCCACTGAAATCGATGTGATCATTTTGGAAACTGAAACGCAAACCGCGCCAAGACGCATCGGAAGAAATCCTTTTTCGTTGATGGTCGATCTGTTTCAAACTTTGCTCGATCAGGTTGAAAAGCACGACATCACCATTGGGAAATTAGCGGCGAAAAACAAAGATGTCAAGCTTAATTTATATTACACGCCGATTCAACTGACGAATAACGCCTTGATTTTCAATAAAAATAAAATGAAAGAATGGTGGTTGCAAGGTTATGAATACGCGAAGAATAAAAGCGAGTTGATGAGTGATAACATCATTGATAAATAATTTTATCCATAAAAAAAGCCTTCAATTTTGAAGGCTTTTTTGTTTTTAAATGATTTATTATGGAGTGGGTAATAACACTTTGTCAATGACATGAACAACTCCGTTATTCGATTGAACATCTACCGCTACTATTTTTGAAACTCTGTTACTGGCATCTCTGATTTGTGCGCCAGTAGTAGGTAAAATCTCAATGGTGAAATTTTGACCTAAAAATGTACTCACTGGTAAGTTATTCGATAAACTGGAAGAAAGCACATTTGCTCCAGCTTTGACATGATATTTTAAGGTGTTGGTTAATGTTTGTTCAGGAATGTTTGCCAATGTTGTTCCAGGGCCTAATTCTGTTAATAAACTGCTGAAAGCAGCATTTGTTGGAGCAAAAACGGTAAATGGAGAAGATGTAGTTCCTGATAATAGTGTTGCAAAACCTTCATCCAATTGGTCTGGTCTTGTTAGTGCAGCTAATAGTGATGAAAAATTTGGATCAGCTCCAACAAAAGTAACTATCGTAGGTAACGCAATCACTTTGTCTACAACGTGTACAACACCATTTGAAGCATTGACATTTGGGGTGATTACATTTGCCCCGCCATTCAACTTAACTCCGGAAGAGGTGTTAATGTAAATGTCTATTTTACCATTTGGAGCATCTGCAGCTGAAACTGCAAGTGTCTTTTTGTAACCAGTTGTCAATTGAGAAGCTGTAAATTTTGTTCCAATTACATGGTTGAGTAAAATATTTTTTAATCCGGCAATTTCCGCTGGTGTTGTAAGCGCAGCAATTGCACTACTTGTATAACCGGCAGCATTGAAAGCATCATTGTTTGGTGCGAATACTGTGTAAGTTCCGGCAGTATTTAAAGTTTCGGTCAGACCTGCTTTGGTCAGAGCCTGTACTAAAAGCGATAAATTTGCATTTCCTTGTGCAATTTGTGTAATAGTTTGAGGTGCTGCTGGAGTGTCATCATCATCGTCATTACTACATGAAATTGTTGTGAACGCCATAAAAGCCACTAAGGCTAGTAAACTGAGTTTAAGATTTTTTTTCATAAGAATTATTGTTTGGTTATTTGGCTAAACTATTAAACAAAAATATGTAATTGTCTAATTTTTTGTTAAAAAGAATAAACAAAATTAAAATTTAGCACTTTCTTAACGTGTGTTTACTTCTGTATTTTGCGTTAATAATCAATGGCTTATGGTTTTTAGGCGCTAAAGACTGATTTGTATTCTTGATGTCGTTGCTTGGCGTCAAACAAAATAAAATTTGCCGTAACCAAAGTCCCCACAAAAACTATTACTCAAAATGTTGTTGAAATAATAATGTATTTTTGACAAAATAAAACCTTACTGCTTTCAGTTATGTATACTATTCTTAAATCGATTTTGATGAATAACAAGATTTATTTTTTATGTTTGATGATTATCTTTGGCGTTCATCAATCTGTTGCATCCCAAACCGATATCAACAAACTCGATGCAAAAGGCAACAAAGACGGCTTGTGGAAAGGTTATTATCCCGAATCGAAAAGATTGCGTTACGAAGGTGCTTTCAGCCATGGCAAAGAAACCGGTGTGTTTAAATTTTACGACGACATTAAAACACCCACAGTCATAGCCACGCGCGAGTTCAATTCGAAAGATAATTCCGTTTACACGATTTTCTACGACCAGACCAAAAACAAAGTCAGCGAAGGGAAGCAGGTCAACAAACGCAACGAAGGCGAATGGAAATATTACCACGAAAGTTCGCCTGATGTGATGACGATAGAAAATTACAAAGCCGGAAAATTAGAAGGAAAGCGAACGGTTTTTTATAGAGGTTCAGGTGTCAAAGGTGAGGAGAATGTTGCTGAAGAAGCCTATTACAGCAATGGGCTTAAAAACGGGAGTTATAAAAAGTATACCTTAAAAGGCACCATACTGGAAGATTCTAATTATAAAAAAGACCAACTTGACGGCCCTGCGGTTTACAATGATCCGCTTGGGAATCTGGTTTCCAAGGGCAATTTCAAAAACGGGAAGAAATCCGGAACCTGGGAATTTTACCAAGACGGCAAACTCGTCAAGAAAGACAACATGGACAAAATCAAGCGCAGAAAACCCGCGCGTCCTGTAGAGAATCCTATCGAAAATTAGCCAACCAAAGGCTAAAGTTAAGAATCTCGTAAAACCCAAATCGAAATAAAATTTTATCGTAGTTTTGCAGCTTAAATTTTTGCGAAATGAAACGTGTAGTTGTCGGGCTTTCCGGTGGAGTTGATTCGAGTGTTGCGGCTTATCTGTTGCAACAGCAAGGTTATGAAGTGATCGGGCTTTTCATGAAGAACTGGCACGATGATTCTGTGACAATTTCCAACGAATGTCCTTGGCTTGAAGACAGCAACGACGCACTTTTGGTCGCGCAGAAACTAGGCATTCCTTTCCAGACGGTCGATCTCAGCGAGCAATACAAAGAGAAAATCGTCGATTATATGTTCAATGAATATGAAAAAGGCCGCACGCCGAATCCCGATGTATTGTGCAACCGCGAGATCAAATTCGATGTGTTCATGAAAATCGCTTTGGATTTGGGCGCCGACTTTGTTGCTACCGGACATTACTGCCGCAAAGGTGAAATCGAAGTCGATGGTCAACTGGTTTATCAATTGCTTGCCGGTGTTGATACCAATAAAGACCAATCGTATTTTCTTTGCCAATTGTCGCAGGAACAATTATCGAAATCATTATTTCCGATTGGCGAATTGACCAAACCCGAAGTGCGCGCCATCGCCACCGAAATGGAACTCGTGACCGCTGAAAAGAAAGATTCACAAGGATTGTGTTTCATCGGAAAAGTGCGTTTGCCCGAATTCCTGCAACAAAAACTGCAACCAAAAGCAGGATTGATTTTCGAGGTCGAAGCTACCGAATCCGTATATCTCGACCCAAAACCAAGCGCCGATTCGATAGAAGCACAACTCGAACTTGAAGCCGCGGCCATTGCTTACACACCCGCCATGGGAAAAGTCGTGGGCAAACATCAGGGCGCGCATTATTTTACGACCGGGCAGCGAAAAGGGCTCAACGTTGGCGGCACACCTGAAGCTTTATTTGTGATTGCGACTGATGTAGAAACCAATACGATTTATACAGGACAAGGCAGCAATCATCCCGGACTTTTCAGGAAAGCTTTGTTTGTTGAGGCTTCCGAAGTGCATTGGGTGCGTCAGGATTTGAAGTTGAACAACGGCGAATCGATGCAGGTGATGGCGAGAATCCGTTACCGTCAACCTTTGCAGCAAGCCACCTTACACCAATTTGAAAAAGGATTGTACGTCGCTTTTGATGAACCGCAATCCGCAATCACCGAAGGACAATTTGTCGCTTGGTATCTCGATGAGGAATTAGTAGGTTCTGGAGTAATTTCGTAAGTTTACATTTTAAAATAATAGGGCTATGAAAAAATATATTATTCTATTGTTGATTTTAATTTCGGTTCAGGTTTTCTCGCAACAGGATGCTTGGGTCTATTTGAATGCGAAGCCTAATGCGCAGGATTTTTTCAACAATCCGTTGTCTGAATTGTCCCAACGTTCGTTAGATCGAAGAACGACACAAAACATCGCTTTGGATATTCATGATGCGCCGATATACCAACCCTACATTGACCAAATTGCAGCTGCCAACGGTATTGCTGTGATGGCCAAGTCAAAGTGGTTTAATGTATTGCACGTTCAGGGAAGCGTCGAAGCTATCAATGCGTTAAGTACTTTGCCATTTGTGGATCACTTGGATTTTGCCGACAGGTCTTTGAATGTAGGCGGCAGAACAGCCACAGTCAAAAAAAATAAAAAAGGAAAAACTTTTTTTAAGAATATGTCATTGTTCAATTATGGAAATTCTTCTAACCAGATCCAGATGCTCAACGGCCAACTATTACACCAGCAGGATTATACAGGTTCCGGAAAAATCATTGCCGTGATGGATGGTGGTTTTCCGGGTGTTGATACGGCAGAACCTTTTGCAAGATTAAGAGATAACAATCAGATTTTGGGCGGCTATGATTATGTGAACAGAAATGCTGATTTTTACAGCGGAATTTCGCACGGAACTATGGTGCTTTCCACCATGGGAGGATACAAAGACGGTCAATTGGTGGGCACGGCGCCAGACGCTTCGTACTACTTGTTCATCACTGAAGACGGCAATAACGAATGGCCTTTAGAATTGTCGCTTTGGGTCGAAGCCGCTGAAGAAGCTGACCGTTTAGGTGTTGATATCATTACGACTTCACTCGGTTATACCGAATTCGACAATCCCAATTATAATTTTACTTATGAAGATATGAATGGCCACACCGCTTTCATTTCTAAAGGCGTTGATATGGCTTTCAGTAGAGGCATCATTTCTGTGAATTCTGCCGGAAATTCAGGCAATAGCGACTGGCATTATATCTCCGCTCCGGCTGATGCGGTGCATGCTTTAACGATTGGTGCAGTCAATGCTGCGGGCAATTACGCGAGTTTCAGTTCACAAGGACCATCGTTTGACGGAAGGGTAAAACCTGATGTCGTGGCGCAAGGACAGCAATCCGTATTGTCGAATACTAACGGAAACATTACTACGGCAAGCGGGACTTCTTTTTCGGGTCCGATTATTGCTGGAATGGTTGCTTGTCTGTGGCAGGCGTTACCCAATTACACCAACGAAACCATAGTGCGATTGATTAAAGAATCGGCTAGTCAGTATGCCAACCCTGATGCCGAATTGGGTTATGGAATCCCGGATTTTAACCTCGCGTTGAACAATGGATTGTTGGCTGTTCAGAATCAGACGGAATCTAAGTTCTTAATTTTCCCAAATCCGACAAAAGACAATATTACGATCTCTTTTCCAGACGGATATGATAGTGCTGATGTGAGCATTTACAATACTTTAGGCCAATTGGTTTTGCAACAAAAAGTTTCAGATCAGAATGCGACTTTCACTTTGAATGAAATCAATTCAGGTATGTATCTCTATACCATACAGTCCAATAACTATTCGCAATCCGGGAAAATTTCGAAGCAATAATGAATCAGATTACGCAACTTTTCAACATCCAGTATCCGATTATACAAGGCGGAATGATTTGGAATAGCGGTTACAAATTGGCTAGCGCAGTCAGTAACGCCGGAGGATTAGGCTTAATTGGAGCCGGTTCGATGTATCCGGAAGTCTTGCGCGAACACATTCAGAAATGTAAAAAAGCGACCGACAAACCTTTCGGGGTCAATGTGCCGATGCTGTATCCGAACATCGAAGAAATCATCAACATCATTATAGAAGAAGGCGTGAAAATCGTGTTCACATCCGCTGGAAATCCAAAAACATGGACATCGCATTTGAAGGCAAACGGCATCACGGTAGTTCATGTGGTGAGCAGTTCCAAGTTTGCGTTGAAAGCGCAGGAAGCCGGAGTCGATGCGGTCGTAGCCGAAGGATTTGAAGCCGGTGGTCATAACGGAAGAGAAGAAACTACAACCTTGACGCTGATTCCGATGGTCAGAAGAAATATCACCATTCCTTTGATTGCCGCGGGAGGGATCGCTACAGGAAGAGGCATGTTAGCGGCAATGGTTTTGGGCGCAGATGGCGTTCAGATGGGAAGCCGTTTTGCAGCAACGGTCGAATCTTCGTCGCATGAGGATTTCAAGAAAACCATTATCGAAGTCGAAGAAGGCGGCACACAATTGACCTTAAAAGAACTTGCACCTGTGCGTTTGATCAAGAATAAATTCTATAATGATTTGCAGGATTTATACAACCAATGTCCGACCACTGAACAATTGAAAACTTTGTTAGGGCGGGCGAGGGCCAAGCGCGGTATGTTTGAGGGTGACTTGATTGAAGGCGAACTTGAAATCGGTCAAATCGCCGGACTGATTGATGAAATCAAACCTGTAGCGCAAATCATCGATGAGGTTATGGCGGAGTTTGATCAAGTAAAAGAATCGATATCGCGGATTCATTTTTAAATCGTAAATTCAAAACTATGAAGTTGAAGTATATCTACAGTTTTTTTCTGATCGTTTTTATTGCTTTGCACACAGAAGCCCAAACCTATAAATTTCTGACGACTGGTTTTAGCGTCATGGAAAAAGATTCCAAAGGCGATTGGGGGAAATGGTCTGATCTCAAAGATACATCTATAGTAATCACTTTAGATACCAATAAAAACCGCATCGTTATTTACTCGCAGGAAGTTCAGTTATACGACATCCTGAATTATGAAGACAAGGAAGAGAATGACAACGATATCATTTACCCTTTTACTTGCAAAGATGATGATGGGAATCCTTTTACAATTTCGATTATCACCAGAAAAAAACAAGACAACCGAAAACAACTTTACATCAATCAGAAAAACTTTATCGTGGTGTATAACATCGTAAATTACATCGAAAAAGGCGAGCGCTAGTTTTTTAATTTTTTGGATGATGCTACTTTTTTCTGTTGAAATTTTTGAAGGTAGTTTTAGCATCAATTTTAATCAAAACGACTGTATTTTAGGTCGTTTTTTTTGTGAATATCCTGCTGTTGAAAACTTTATTTTTTGCCTCTAAAAACACTTTTTTTTTACTGTTATTTTTATTTTTAAATTTTAAAATATTGAAAAACAATAATTTAAAATTTAATTCCGCTACTGTTTTTTATCAACAGGCTGTTGATGATTTTGTTCATAACATTAAAATGATTCAAATTTTGAAAAGATTAATTGCAGTAATATAGTAACTGTAATCTGGACTATAGTTTTTAGTCTGAATTGGCCGTATACAAAGGTGATTCAAAGACTCGAAGACATTAGATTTTTATTATGAAAGCCGCTTTATTGGTGCTGTAAATTTCTTAATTGGTCAATTTGTTATGCTTATGGGAATTAATACTCTTGGTAGAAAAAACACACTTCATCTTTACTTGTTCTTAGCCTGTTTCGGGTTTGCTTTAAATTCGTTTGGGCAATGTCCGTCGGTCAACGATCCTGCTCAGTCATTTTGCGATACCGAGTCGCCGACTATTGCCAATCTTGCTGCAACGGATAATGGAGGTGGAGTTAAATGGTATGCTAATGCTACTGGGGGTGTGGCTTTATCTCCTTCAATTGCTTTGAATAATGGCGAAGATTATTTTGCCGATGACAATACGGGAACCTGTGTTCGCCAGCCGGTGGTAGTGAGTATTTATACTAAGCCTTCGGTAGTAGCGCAGCAACAAGGATTTTGTGAGGAATCTACTGTTGAGGATCTTCAGGCGACGGGAAATATGATTCAGTGGTATTTGTCTCCGACTGGTGGAACCGCTTTGGCGCCGACGACTTCTTTAATCAACAATACTTTTTATTACGCGAGCCAGATCAATCCCAATACGGGTTGTGAAACATCAAGGCAAAGGGTTTTTGTGGCTGTAAGGATTTTGCCACCGCCGACTGGAGATAATGTTCAGGTGCTTTGTTCTACGCCCACGCCTACGGTGGCTGACTTTGTAGTCAGTGGAAGCAACGTGCTTTGGTACTTAAGCTCTACTTCAGGAGTAGAAATACCTTTGTCGACGCCTTTGATTGAAGGGCAAACCTATTACGCCGCGTCTTCTGATGAGTTTTGTGAAAGCATCACCCGTCTTGATGTGTCAGTCATCTTTAACGACCCCAATGATCCTGGTTCAAATGCTACAAGAGGTATTTGTATTTCTGATATTCCGACCACCGCGCCTTTCAATTTGTTTGATGAATTGGGCGGAACGCCTGACGCTACCGGAACATGGACAGGCCCGTTGCCAACCACTAATGGAAATTTAGGAACGATTGATGTTTCTTCTCTGGCGGTTGGTTCGTATACCTTTACTTATAATGTAACTGCTTCGGTTTGTTCGCCGGCTTCTTCAACGGTAATCATTAATGTTTTGCCTTTGCCAACTGCTACTATTGCTGTCAATACGCCGACGATTTGTTCGGGTTCGAATGCTGTCGTAACTTTTACTGGAACACCTAATGCAACGGTAACTTATACAATTAATAGTGGGGCTAATCAGACAATTGTATTGGATGGCTCCGGTTCGGGTACTGTTAGCAATACTTACACTGCTAATACGGTATTTAATTTGGTAAGTATCGCTTCTTCAGGGACGCCGGTATGTGGACAGAATTTGTCTGGTTCGGTAACAATAACGGTTTTGCCGCTGCCGACAGTAACAATTTCTTCTAACGTATCGATTTGTTCGGGTTCCACAGCTACGGTTACTTTTACAGGAACAGCCAATGCGACGGTAACTTATACGGTCAATGGCGGAGCGAATCAAACCATCGTTTTAAATGCTGTAGGAACCGCATCGATAACCAATACTTATACGGCTACAACTACCTTTACATTGGTAAGTGTCGCTTCAGCAACCACTCCGGTCTGTATACAACCGCAATCGGCTTCGATGGTTATTACGGTTATCCCGCCGCCATCAGTAACCATTACTTCGAGTCAAAATATTTGCCCTAACAGTCCGGCAACGGTTACTTTTACGGGAACTGCAAATGCTATAGTTACCTATACTATTAATGGTGGGGCGAATCAAACTATTGTTTTGGATGCGGCAGGAACTGCAAGCATTACGAACACTTATAGTGCAACAACAATTTTTAATTTAGTGAGCATTGCTACGGCGACCATTCCGGTTTGTACTTTGCCACAAACAGGTTCTGTGACCATTACCATTTTGCCATTGCCAACGGTTACCATCGCGTCGAGTACTTCGGTCTGTTTAGGAACTCCGGCTACAGTGACTTTTACAGGTACGGCGAATGCAACGGTTACCTATACTATTAATGGCGGCACGAACCAAACCATTGTTTTAAATGCTGCCGGAACGGCTACCGTAACCAATACGTATTCAGCAACAACAACATTTGCGTTGGTAAGTGTCGCTTCTGCTGGCACGCCAAGTTGTGTGCAACCACAAACGGGATCAGTGGTGATTACAGTCATTCCGCTTCCTACAGTGAGTATTTCAGGAAGTCAAAATATTTGTCCTAATAGTTCAGCAACAGTAACTTTTACAGGAACGGCGAATGCTACAGTAACTTATACTGTCAATGGCGGAGCGAATCAAACGATCGTGCTCGACGCGGGCGGAATAGCAACTATTGTAAATAATTATACCGCGACAACCGTATTTAATTTAGTGAGTGTAGCTACACCGACGATTCCGGTTTGTGTACAACCTCAAACGGGTACGGTGACCATTACAGTTTTGCCATTGCCTACAGTTACGATAGCTTCAAGCCAAACGATTTGTACCGGTTCGACCGCTACGGTGACTTTTACAGGAACGCCCAATGCTACCGTGACTTATACTACCGGTTCAGCTAATCAAACGATAACTTTAGATACTGCTGGGCTAGCTACTATTGCCAATTCTTATACTACAACGACAACTTTCACATTAATTGATATTACCACCGCAGGAACACCAGTCTGTACGCAACCGCAAACAGGATCTGTGACCATAACGGTCGTTGATTTGCCAATAGTTAGCATAGCTTCAGATGTGGCGATTTGCTCTGGAGGTTCAGCAACGGTGACTTTTACAGGAACGCCTAATGCTATTGCTACTTACACCATCAATAGTGGAGCGAACCAAACCATTACCTTAGATGCTTCAGGATCTGCAACATTGACCAATACTTATTCAGCAAACGCTACCTTTAATTTAGTAAGTGTTGCCACTGCCGGAACGCCAAGTTGTGGTCAGCCTCAAACAGGAACCGTTACCATAACCGTATTGCCGTTGCCAACAGTGACCATTGCTGTAGACAACACTACTATTTGTGAGGGAACGAATGCCACTGTTACCTTTACAGGAACGGCTGATGCGACTGTTACTTATACGGTCAATGGCGGGGCGAACCAAACCATTATTTTAGATGCTTCAGGAACGGCCTCAATAACAAATGCCTATACTGCAACTACTGTTTATACTTTGGTAAGCGTTACTTCTTCAGGAACAACGCCTTGTACACAGCCTCAAACCGGAAGCGTAACCATAACGGTTATTCCTCTGCCGGTAGTGACCTTATCTCCGGATGCTACCATTTGTTTTGGTTCTAGTGCTATCATGACATTTACTGGTCCCGCTAATGCTACCGTTACTTATACCATCAACAGTGGGGCTAATCAAACGATAGTTTTAGATGCCTCTGGTTCAGCGTCAATAACCAATACTTACAATGCCACAACCGTTTTTAGTTTGGTCGATGCGACGACTTCTGGAACGCCAAGTTGTACGCAACCGCTTACGGCTACTAGTACAATAACAGTCCAAGCTGTGCCGTCAGTTGTCCTTACTTCAGATGCTACGATTTGTTCAGGTTCGAGTGCTTCGGTTACTTTTACCGGAACACCAAATGCTATCGTAACTTTCACGGTCGGCGGAAACAGTCAGACCATCACCTTAGACGCTTCGGGAGTCGCAACATATACCAATACTTATTCAAGCACAACGACTATTTCATTGGTGAGCATCTCAACAACAGGAACGCCGGGTTGCAGTCAACCTCAAACGGGTAGCGTTACAATAACTGTTTCGCCATTGCCAAATGCGACGATTGCTGGTCCTTCAAGTGTATGTTTGGGAGCTAACACGACAGTTACTTTTACAGGGACAGCGAATGCTACAGTAACTTATACTGTGAATAATGGCGTTAATCAGACCATTGTTCTGGATGGTTCAGGTACGGCAACACTAACCGGTTCGTTATCGGCAACTACAGTTTACACATTGGTAAATGTAGTTTCTGCAGGAACGCCATCATGTACTAAATTGCTCACCGATAGCATCACCATCACCATCAATCCATTGCCGACGGCTACAGTTTCGTCAAGCGGAACGGTTTGTTCGGGAACAATCGCAGCGATACTTTTTACAGGAACACCAAATTCTACAGTGGTTTACAACATCAATGGAGTGAATCCTGCAACTATTAATATCGGTGCATCAGGAACCGCTACTTTGAGCATTCCTTTATCAGTGACTACCACTTTTAATTTGGTCAGCGTTACTTTGACCAATCCACCAAGCTGTACACAGACTCTGACAGGTTCGACCACGATGACCGTGACGCAACCTCCTTCAGCAGGAAGCAACGCAAATCTTCGTATATGCAGTAACGATGTGCCTCAGGATTTGTTTTTACTGTTAGGAGCATCAGCACAACCGGGCGGAACATGGGCAAGTGCTACTGGCGTGCCTTTAGCTAGCGGAACAGGTTTCTTTAATCCTGCTGTTGATGCCGCCGGTCCTTATATTTATACGGTAGCCGGAACACCACCATGTGTTAATGATACTGCTTTAGTGATGGTTACGATAGTAACTGCTCCAAATGCAGGAACGAATGGGAACGCTCCGTTATGTTCCAATATTGATCCGGTTGATTTAACGACTTATTTAGGAGGAACCCCTCAAGCCGGAGGAACTTGGTTGCCAGCCTTGAGCAGTGGAACTAATATGTTTAATCCAGCTGTAGATGTAGCTGGAAACTATACATACACGGTTAATGGTACAGCGCCTTGCGGAAGTGCCAGCGCAACAGTAACCGTTAGCATTAGGGTTGGTCCAAATGCTGGAGCTCCTGCGAGCACGACTTTATGTGTCAACAGTGCCCCAATAAATTTATTTCCATTGTTAGGGCCTTTAGCGGAAGCCGGAGGGACGTGGGTGCCGGCATTAGCTAGTGGAACCGATCTGTTCAATCCTGCTGTTGATGCGCCCAATGTTTATGTTTATACTTTGAGCGGAAATGCTCCTTGTGATAATGATACCGCTACAGTAACTGTTATCGTAAATCCAGTACCGGATGCAGGAGATGATAACAGCACCAACATTTGTTCTAATTCTGCTCCAGTTGATTTGACAACCAGACTTGGCGGCACACCACAACCGGGCGGCGTTTGGTCACCTGCTTTAGCGAGCGGCACAAATATGTTTGATCCTTCAGTAGATTTATCTGGAGTATATACTTACACCGTTGGAGATCCATTTTGTGCACCGGATCATGCCGATCTTACCGTCGTTGTACGTCAGGGACCTGAAGCAGGAGCAAATGGAGCCACTACTTTCTGTATCACTGATGCACCACGTGATTTGTTTTTAAGCCTTAACGGTACGCCTCAAGCGGGAGGAACATGGTCGCCTGCATTAGCAAGTGGTACCGGAGTTTTTAACCCTGCAGTGGATGTTGCGCAAGATTACACCTATACTTTAAGCGGAAATGATCCGTGCGATAATGATTCCGCAATCGTTAGTGTTACGGTGAATCCAATTCCGGATGCGGGAACGTCTGCTGGGAATCAGGATGTCTGCAATTCTCAGGGAACGTTCGATTTGAATTCTTTGTTGATCGGAGCGCAAACCGGAGGCATCTGGACTGACGCTACCAATCAGGTCGTAACCAACACGGTTGATGTTACTACTTTAGCACCGGCAACTTACACTTACACTTATACGATTACCAATACTTGCGGGACTGATGCTGCTACGGTTCAATTTACGATACTGACCAATCCAATTTTAGATGCGGCTAATATTAGCGTGTCTTCGCCAAATTGTAAAGGCGATAATGTAACAGTCACTTTCAATGGTATGGTTGATGGCGCATATGTTTTAAACTATGATTTATCGATCAGCAATATCTTGGTCAATCAAAATGCACCGGTAACCATTTCAGGAGGAACCGGAATTCTTACGATCAGTGCGAGTGATATTCCAAACACTGGAACCACAAGAGTTACCTTCCTGAATATTACCAACGCCACAACATCGTGTACGGTGCCAATCAATCCGAACGTGAGTGCTGATTTTATTATCAAACCGACTTCTGATCTTGACAATGCCAATTTGAGTATAGCTAACATTTGTTTCGGAAACCCTGCAGTGGTTTCTATTAACGGCGCAACCGGATTAACCGATGGAAATTATCAATTTGTATACAGCATTCCATCGGGAACTCCAAATACAGACACCACTGGTGTAATTGCAATAGCCGGAGGTGCAGGACAGTTTACAATCCCTGCGGCTACTTTAAGCACTTCAGCAACTTTTACACTTACTATTAGCTCCATCGTCAACCTTTCGGGCGGATGTAATAATTTGACGGAAACGGCTAATGCTTCGTTTATTGTAAGCCCATTACCGGATTTATCGAATGGCGTCATGACAGCGGCAACGGCTTGTTTGAATACTTCAAATGAAATTACGCTTGCGAGCCAAACGGCAATACCTTTACAAGATGGAAGTTATAATATCACCTACGATTTATCAGGAGCCGCTACAGCAACCCATACTGATTTGGTTACGGTAGTCAGCGGCACCGGAACGTTTACGATTCCTGCAGCGGACTTAACCACTGCCGGAAATGTCACGGTGACCATCACCCAAATTGTTGGTGTCGTAGGGCTTTGTAATACTGCAAATATTGGCATTGCTCCGTTCACTTTTGAAGTGTCTACAGCAGTTGACACGCCGGTGTTAGGGCCTAACGGAAGTAAATTCTGTGCCCCAACCAACCCAACGATTGCTACTTTGACCGCTAATATTACAGGAACGCAAACCATCGTTTGGTATAATGCAAACACAGGCGGAACAGCATACGCAAGTACTGATTTATTGGTTGATGCGACTACTTATTTTGCAGCGATTCAAGCAGCAACAGGTTGTGAAAGCGAAACGCGTCTTCCGGTTCTGGTGACGCTTGATCCATGTGATGATATTTTGATTCCTGACGGATTCTCTCCTAATGGAGATAACGTCAATGATACTTTTGAAATCAAAAACTTAACTACGAAATATCCAGCCTTTAAATTGGAAATCTTTAACCGTTACGGTAATATTCTTTACAAAGGCGATATCAATACCCCAAATTGGGACGGAACAACCTCTGAAGGCGGTATCAAATTCGGCGACAAAACGGTTCCGGTCGGCGTGTATTTTTACATCCTGCAATACAATGACGGTGTGATGGATGACAAACAAGGCCGACTATATTTAAGTAGATAAATGAAATAAGATGAAAAAAAGAAGTTTTACATATTTGGTTTTTATCGGCATTTTCCTGGTTTCTACTCTGGCAAAAGCGCAACAGGATCCTCAGTTTACACATTATATGTATAACATGAGCATCATCAATCCGGGTTATGCAACTGACAACGAAGGTGTCATAAACGCTGGTGGATTATACAGAACCCAATGGGTTGGAGTAGTAGGAGCGCCAAAAACCGCTACTGTATTCGTGCATGCGCCGGTGGCCAAAAGAATCGAATTAGGATTGTCTGTCGTAAGTGATGTCATCGGAGATGTCGTCCATGAAAATAACATTTATGCCGATGCAGCTTACGTGATTCCGGTTTCGCCAAACAATAAATTATCGTTCGGACTTAAAGCCGGCGTCACGCTTTTTGATGCGGATTTTGGTGGTTTCCAATATACCGATACCACACCAGATGAAGCCTTTTCTAAAAACATCAACGAGACCTTCCCGAATGTTGGTGCAGGAGCATTTTACTTCAGCGACCATTATTACATAGGTTTGTCGGCTCCTAATTTATTAACGACGAAACACCTCGAAACTAAAAATGGCATCAAAGCAACCGGCGTAGAAGAAATACACTATTTCTTCACCGGAGGTTATGTTTTCGATTTGAGTCCGAACACCAAATTCAAACCGGCGTTTATGACCAAAGCCGTTTCAGGTGCGCCATTATCGATGGATTTGACCGCCAATTTCTTATTTGACAACCAATTCGAATTGGGTGCCGGTTATCGCGTGGATGATGCTGTGAGTGGCTTGGTTGCTTTCTCCATTACACCGAATTTACGCATCGGTTATTCTTACGATTACACATTGAGTAACCTGGGTAATTTCAATTCAGGTTCGCACGAAATATTTTTATTGTTTGATTTGGACACCTCGAATCTTTCATCTAAAGGCTACGAAAAATCACCAAGGTTCTTCTAACAACGAAAAAAATGAGAAAACACTATTTTATACTTTTAATACTTTGTTTCAATCTTTCGCTGTTTGCCCAAAAAGGAAGCGAGAAGAAAGCCAATGCATTGTTCGCCAAGCGATCTTATGTGAAAGCCGCCGAAATGTACGAGCAGCTTGGTGAAAATAGAAATGTGCTTCAGAATTTAGGCGATTGCTATTACAACAATTCCCAAATGAAGGAAGCCGTCCGCGCTTACGGAAAGTTATTCCTGACCTATAAAAAAGACACGCTCAATCCGGAATATTATTTCAAATATGCCCATTCGTTGTTGGGAATGGCGGATTATGACAAGGCCGATCAGATCATGAGTGAATACCTTAAATTTAACGTCAGTACGCCGAAATTCATCAACAATCTTAAAACCAATGTGCCGTTTAATTATGTGGTGCAGCCGATGGCGAAAAACACTTCCAATGGCGATTTTGGAATGTCGTTCTACGGCGATAAAGTAGCGTTTGCGTCGCTTAGAAATGCCGATTCCAAATCGTTCGGCTGGAATGAAAAACCGTATCTCGACCTGTTCAGCGCTGAAGTCAATTCAAAAGGATTGCTGACCAACATCGAACCTTTCCCGAAAGAAATCAATACTAAAACGCATGAGAGTTCCGTCACGTTTAGCCAAGATGGTCATATCATGTATTTCAACCGAACCAACGATAAAAAAGTAAAAATAGGCGACGAGAAGATTGCGAATATCAAAATCTATAAAGCCGAATTTGTCGATGGCAAGTGGACCAACATCAAAGCGTTGCCTTTCTGCAGCGATTTGTATTCTACTGAACATCCTGTGCTGACCAAAGACGGTAAGAAACTATATTTCTCGAGCGATATGCCAGGAACTTTAGGTTCGTTTGACCTTTTTGTGGTTGACGTGAATGAAGACGGAACTTACGGAACGCCAGTTAATTTAGGCAATGCCGTGAATACGATGCACCGCGAACAATTCCCCGAAATTTCGAATGACGGAAGTATTTTATATTTTGCTTCTGACGGACATCAAGGCATGGGTGGACTGGACATTTTCATGAGCAAATCGCTTAATGGCGGACCATTTGCCAAACCGCTGAATTTAGGGGAAACCATCAACAGTAACATGGACGATTTCAGCTATGTGGTTGACGAAAAAAGAAATCTGGGTTACTTTTCTTCCAATAGAAAAATCGGCGATGCTTTATACAGTTTCACCAGAACGGAAAACGAAGAACGTTACGTCGTTGAAGGTGAGGTCAAAGATAAAAACACTCAAAACCTATTGCCGGGAACTTTGGTGTCGTTGTATGATGAAAACAACATCCTGATCGGGCAAATGGTTGTCGGCGCAGAAGCAGATTATGTGTTTGCGACCGAGCCGAACAAAAAGTACAGGATTGAAGCCATGCGTGATTTCTACATTCCGCACAGCGAAGAATTCATGACCAATGAAGACGGAAAACTGCGTTACACCATCGAACTTTTCATGGAATGTTACGACGATGCCGAAGAAATCATCACCAAACGTCAGGATGGAAAAGTGCAGATTGTTTTGGAAAACATCTATTTCGATCTTAACAAATGGGATATCAAATCTGACGCGGAAAGAATCTTAAATGTCTTAGTAGATTTATTGAAGAAATACCCGGAAATGGAAATCGAGATTGGCGCACACACCGATTCGCGTGCGACCGATACTTATAATATGATGCTTTCAAACAAACGGGCTGCCTCGACTTTAGAGTATCTCGTGAAGAACGGCATCAAAAGGAAACGCCTCCGTTACAAAGGATTCGGAGAAACGGTTCCTTTAGTAAGATGTGGAAACAGCTGTACCGAACAGGAACATTCCATCAACCGACGTTGTGAGTTTATAATTTTGAAATAGTTATTTTATTGGGTTAAAGATGCCACTAGGGATAGTGGCATTTTTTTTTTGTTTCAATGTAAAGGAATCAACAAATTGTGTTTTATTTTTCGGGCTTCCGATTTTAGAACCTTATATTTGTAAGCGGTTAATTTTCAGTCTTAGCTTATGAGAAAAGTACTTTTTGCTTTAATGTTTCTGTCGGTGTATGCAACTTTTGCGCAGCAACAACGCCCAAAACTCGTGGTCGGCATCGTCGTCGATCAGATGAAAATGGAATACTTGTACCGCTTTTCGGGCGATTTTTCAAACAATGGTTTCAAACGTTTGATGAATCAAGGACATACGTTCAGCAATACGCATTACAATTACTTACCGACTTATACGGCTCCAGGACATGCTTCGATTTACACAGGAACCACGCCAGCCATTCACGGTATCGTGGGCAACGAATGGTTTAGCCGAACTACAGGAAAAGAACGCTATTGTACCGACGATGACGCGGTCGAAACATTGGGCAACGGTTCTAAAGAAGAAGGAAAAATGTCGCCTAAGAATTTATTGTCGACTACCATTACAGACGAACTGCGCTTATCGACCAACTTCAGAGGCAAAGTCATCGGCATGAGCCTTAAAGACCGTGGCGCGATATTGCCAGCTGGACATTTTGCGAACTGGGCATTTTGGTACAGCAAAACCGGAAGTTTCATTTCGAGCACTTTTTACGGAACCGCGTTGCCGGATTGGGTTAATGATTTCAACAAGGAGAAAAACTACGAAACTTACCTTAACAAACCATGGGAATTGCTAAAACCAGCCGCGGCTTACGACGAAAGTTTGGCCGATGATAATCCGTATGAAGGGAAATTATACAAAGCCGATAAACCGGTATTTCCGTACGATCTCAAAAGCATGTATGAAAAGAACGATGCTGGCGTAATCCGTTCGACGCCTTTCGGAAACGATCTGCTCGAACTTTTCGCCAAGCGTGCGATTGAAAAAGAACAGCTCGGCAAAGACGACATTACGGATTTCTTAACGGTGAGTTTTTCATCAACCGATTATGTCGGACATATTTTGGGTCCGCGCTCGATGGAACTTGAAGATACTTATCTTCGACTCGATTTGACCATTGCAGATTTTCTGAATTACCTCGATAAAACTGTGGGCAAAGACAATTATTTATTGTTTCTGACTGCTGACCATGCCGGAGCTGAAAATGCTAAATTTCTGTCGGATAACAAGTATAATGTGCAACCGATTGAACCTAAAGAAATCGTAAAAGGCTTGCGAAAATTCTCGACGGATACTTTTGGGGAAGATCTGTTGCTCAACTATTCGAACTTCAACGTATTTCTGAACTGCGATAAAATCAAAGTTAAGAATCTTGATCTGAATTCAGTTAAACAATCTTTCAAAGCTTATCTGATGACACAGGAACAAGTCAAACGCGTTTACACCGAAGAAGAAATTCTGGCCGACAATGGCAACGATTTTCACTTGCATTGCATCGCCAGAGGTTATGACGTGACGCAAAATGGCGACTTGGTACTGATTGATAAACCGGCTTATATCGAATATGGCGCGACAGGAACTTCCCACGGAACGACTTACAGTTATGACACGCACGTACCGCTCATTTTCTACGGCTGGAACATCAAACCCGGAAACACTTCTGACAGGAAAGTCATTACTGAAATTGCGCCGACCATCGCTCAAAAAATAGGAATCACTTTGCCCAATGGTACGGAAGCTCATGTGCTCACCGAGATTCTAGATACTCATTAATATCAAACTGATTTATGCGAATTCTTAATTATTGTTGTGTTTTTTTTTTGGTATCGATTTCAGTTGTGCAAGCTCAAAGTTGGCCTGGCACGCCTTGGTCATTAGGAATCAATCTGACCAATACGATGGATGCCGCCGGAATTACGGATTTGAGCGGATTGCATTTCAACCCGACGAACAATCGCTTGTATGCGGTTCAAGGCGATGGACACATCAGGGTTTTGCAATGGAATACAACAAGCAATACGTTCACGCAAATCGCAAACAAAACGATTGTCGGCGGACCGGAAGGCATTACGCAAGCGAATTTAGCGGCGAATGAATTCTATACGATGGATGAAAACAACTACGAAATCAGACGCTATACCCATACCACTAATTTTTCAACCGTAACGGAATTCAAGCACTGGAAACTGCTCAACGCGCCTTCGCCGATGGAAGATACCGGAAACACCGGGCCTGAAGGCATCGTATTCATTCCTGACAGTTTTTTAACTTCTATTGGATTTGTCAGCCAAGCAACCGGACAATTGTATACTTCAGTGAAAGGCTTGGGCGGATTGTTTTTCGTCGCGCATCAGGACGGTGGTTATGTCTGGGTTTTTGATGTGAATCCTAATACCAACAACGATTTTGCTTACGTTGGGAAATACAAAACCAATCAGGAAGAAAGCTGTGATTTATCGTTTGACCGAAGTACGGGATTGATGTATATTTTGCACAATATTTCAGGTTCCAATACTTTAGAAGTAACCGATTTATCTTCCGCCATCGTAGGAAGCGACCGAAAATTTACGGCTACAAACGAATATAATATTCCCAATCCGTCTGGCAACAATGACAATGTCGAAGGATTTGCCTTAACTCCAAAATGCCAGCAAACCGGAGCTTTAACGGCTTGGTTGTGCCGTGATGTTGAGAGTAATGAGGCGTCTACGATACGACAGGATGCGTTGCGTTGGTTCAATCCTTTTGATGCGGCGGGAACTTGTACGCCTTTGTCGAATGATCCATTTGAATTGGCTGATAAAATCGATCTGTATCCGAATCCGACTTCCAACCTTTTGACAGTTTCAGGAAATGCTGTGGCAAACTCAATCATCAGTGTTTACAACGGTTTAGGACAATTGATTTTGAAAAAAGGAAACCCAAATACTGCAACTTTGATTTTGGATGTCACGTCTTTTGAAACCGGAATTTATGTACTTGAAATCAATCAAAACGGGAATAGCCGCAGGTTGAAATTCAGCAAACAGTAACCTACTTTTTTATAAATTTTTCAGATTGTCCACCGGTGTCATTGTGCAGGTTCAGATAATAAGTTCCTGCCGGATAAGGAAACGGGAAACTGTAATTCTTTTTGGCTGCTGCCGAAATCACTTCTCTTTTGAATTCCTGAAGCATTTTTCCGTTGACATCAAACAACCTTAAAATGATGTGATCGTCGGTTTTAAAATTCACTGAAAACTCCAATTGATTTTCTACCGGATTCGGCGCAATCGTTACTTCGAGCCTTTCGCGTTCTGTATTGGGGTTGAAGTTCTGGGTGCCGAGATTTTCATCCGAGAATTTATAAATTTCCGTTCCCGAGCAATACACCAGATTTTCATTGAATACCTGAATGCGGTTAAGGCTTCCACCGAATCCGGTGTTGGTCCAGGTTTCGCCACTGTCAAAAGTTTCGAGAAATCCGGTGTGATGTCCGCCCATCCAGCCGTGGGTTTCAGAGATGAATCCTACTGCCTGAATATCGGTATCGGGCACTTCTTTCGATACCCAGTTTTGCCCGCCATCGACAGATTTCAGAAGTTTCCCATTGAGTGGCGATATAGATTCCACCGATCCGAATAAGACATCAGGCTTGGAAAATAAGCGTTGCAATTTCCACACATATTCCCCGTTGATTCCGGTATGGTAAATTTCTGTCCATGAAGTCCCGCCATCCGTAGTTTTTAAAATAATCCCGCCGTTCGAATTGCCTCCAGATGCAAAACCAGTATTTTCATCCACAAACATAATTTCTACGAGACTTTCCGCATAAGCGCTCATGTCAATATATTGCCAGGTTGCGCCGCTATCGATTGATTTTATGACGTAAGCAGGGCCAAAATAAGCGCCACAGCCATATATGGTATGGGTTCCAATTGCATCCATGCCGCAAATCACATCATTGTTGATCGCCGTGTTCACGGAATTGGGAGGAATAATATCTGAAACCAAAGTCCAGGTGGTTCCTCCATTTATGGTTTTGTATAATTTGCCTTGTAAAATGCCCAGAAATCCAACATTTTCGTTTAAGAATTCAATATTTCTGATATAGGCATCATTTAGGAACAGTTGTTCGTTCCAATGGGCTCCGCCGTCCGTTGTTTTGTATACGTAACCGCCACTTCCTGCAGCCCAGCCTAAATTCGGATTCAGGAAAAAGACATCATCATACCTTCCGCCACTTGATGTAGCAAGTACTTCATGCCAAACAGGTTGTGCGAATAGGGTAAGATTCGTAAGCAATACAATGAATAGCGATAATCTTGTTTTCATGAGTTTCTTTTTTTTGCGAAGCATAAAAGTAATGATTTTTTCAAATGAAATGGTGGAATCAGATTTCAGTAACTGCTTTGTAATGAATGGTGTGCCTGTTTTATTCACCAAAACAAACCTTACTGTTTATATCTTTTCCTTGATGATGCATTGGTTTTGTTTAGTTTAGCGCTTTCAAAAAACAAAGCATTTACATTGGGAACATTCGTCATTCACAAGCGCGACAACGGCGATTATAAATTCATTTACGCCTCACGAAAAGGCAAGACTGTTTTCACAAGCATCCATTATAAGCACAAGGATGATTGCGAGAAAATGATCGTTTGGTTTAAAGAAAACTTGGGTTTGTTTACGTTTACCAAAGTCAAAAATGTCGGTGGAAAGTATTTTTTCAGGCTGTCGAAAGACGGATTGATTCTCGCCAACAGCCGAAAATATACTACGGAACTTTTGATGCTCAAAGGCGTTGATGAAATCATGAAATACAGTCCAATTGCGGAAATTCTTGATTTCTCCGAAAATGATTTTGTCTTTCCCGATGCCGATTCGGTTTTTGAAACTGTTGAAGAATAAACTAATCTAATAAAATCTGGTTTTTCAACAAATCCTCAAAAGTTTCGCGCTCGCGGATTAGGATGCCTTTGCCGTCTTTCCACAAAACTTCGGCGGGTTTGTACCGCGAATTGTAATTCGAGGCCATCGAGAAGCAATAAGCGCCCGCATTCCTGAAACACAAAATGTCACCTTCCTTAATTTCTGCTATACGGCGGTTGTTCGCAAAAGTATCGGTTTCGCAAATGTAACCGACTACGCTGTAAAAACGCTCTTTGCCTTTCGGGTTCGAGATGTTTTCAATATAATGCTGTGAGCCGTAAAGCATCGGACGGATTAAATGGTTGAAACCGCTGTCGATGCCTGCAAAAACCGTTGATGTGGTTTGCTTCACGACATTCACTTTAGCCAAAAAGAAACCGGCTTCACTCACAAGGAATTTTCCGGGTTCGAAAGCTAAAGTCAATGGACGGCCATATTCTTTCTCAAAAGCGTTGAAGCGTTTGGACAATTTGCGCCCGAATTCCTCAATGTTGGTTTCGATGTCGCCTTTTTTGTACGGCACTTTGAAACCACTTCCGAAATCGAGAAAGTCTAAGGTTTTGAAATGCTTGGCGGCTTCGAACAAAATTTCAGAAGCATACAAAAACACTTCAATGTCGAGAATGTCAGAACCAGTGTGCATGTGAATGCCGTTGATGTGCATGCCGGTATTCTCAACAATGCGCAAAATGTGCGGCATTTGGTGAATGGATATTCCAAATTTGCTATCGATGTGACCGACCGAGATGTTGGTGTTTCCGCCCGCCATCACATGCGGATTGATGCGGATGCAAACCGGAATTTTCGGATGTTTGGTGCCGAAATGTTCGAGTATGGAAAGATTGTCGATGTTGATCTGGACGCCTAGAGCTGCGGCTTCTTCGATTTCTTCATTCGAAACGCCGTTGGGTGTGTAAATAATATCTTCAGCTTTGAAACCGGCGTGTAAACCAAGCTGCACTTCCTGAATAGAAACCGTGTCGAGGCTTGCGCCGATGCTTTTGATGTATTGCAATATCGCCACGTTTGAAAGCGCTTTGACGGCGTAATTGATGCGTACGCGTTCCACTTTTGAGAACGCATTTTTCAATCGGTCGTATTGCGATTTGATTTTCTCGGCGTCGTAAACGTATAACGGACAACCGAATTGTTCTGCTAAGGCGACTAGTTCTTTGGGCTGCATTGGAGTTGTTTTTAAGCAAATCTATTGTTCCCGCGATTGACTTCCAAATAATTAAAGAAGAATTAGCAAATCAAACGATGTAGTGCCTGTTTATTGCAGTGCACTAGCCCCGATAGTAACGGCATCCTTTTGCCGCTTTCTTGAAGCGGGAAAAGATATAGTGGATAGCGGGATTTAGCTCCTAAAAAAATACAAAATAAAACACGAAATCAGCATCATTAATTTGATGGATTTTATTATTTTTGTGGCACTTTAAAAAAGTCAAATCACTTCAATATGGACATACACGAATACCAAGGAAAAGAAATATTAGCCAGTTATGGTGTGAAAGTGCAACGCGGTTATGTTGCCAACAATCCTCAGGAAGCCGTTGCGGCTGCGAAACAATTGACGGCTGAAACCGGAACCGGTTGGCATGTGATCAAAGCGCAGGTTCACGCCGGTGGACGCGGAAAAGGTGGTGGTGTGAAACTCGCGAAAAACTTACAACAAGTAGAAGAATTGTCTGAGCAGATTATCGGCATGCAATTGATCACGCCACAGACTTCGGCTGAAGGTAAGAAAGTGCACAAAGTTTTGGTAGCCGAAGATGTGTATTATCCTGGTGAAAGTGAAACTTCAGAATTTTATATGTCGGTTTTATTGAATAGAGGCAAAGGCCGTAACATGATTATGTATTCTACAGAAGGTGGAATGGATATCGAGGAAGTTGCCGAGCACACGCCACATTTGATTTTTACAGAAGAAATCGATCCTGCGGTTGGTTTGCAAGGTTTTCAAGCGAGAAGAATCGCTTTCAATCTTGGTTTGTCTGGCGCTGCGTTTAAAGAAATGACCCAATTCGTTCCGGCTTTATACAATGCGTATGTAGGCTGTGACGCGACGATGTTCGAAATCAATCCGGTTTTGAAAACGTCTGATAATAAAATCATCGCGGTGGATGCTAAAGTAAATTTAGATGACAACGCTTTATACCGTCACCCGCAATATGCTGAAATGCGTGACATCCGTGAAGAGAATCCGATTGAAGTGGAAGCGAAAGCTGCAGGTCTTAATTACGTGGATCTTGACGGAACTGTAGGTTGCATGGTCAACGGAGCAGGTTTGGCGATGGCTACGATGGATTTGATCAAATACGCCGGTTTTGAGCCAGCGAATTTCTTGGATGTTGGAGGAACGGCTGACGCAAAACGTGTGGAATTGGCTTTCAGAATTATCTTAAAAGATCCGAACGTAAAAGCAATCTTAATCAATATTTTTGGTGGAATCGTGCGTTGCGACCGCGTAGCGCAAGGTGTTATCGATGCGTACAAAAACATGGGCGATTCGATTAAAGTGCCGATCATCGTGCGTTTGCAAGGAACCAACGCTGAAATGGCAAAAGAAATGATTGACAATTCCGGAATGCCGATTTTATCTGCGGTGCAGTTCCAGGAAGCTGCGGATCAAGTGAAAAAAGCTTTAGGTTCTTAAGCAATTAAAACCAATAGATATAAAAAATCCTAAGTACAGAAGCACTTAGGATTTTTTTTGCAATAACAGCACGAACAACACGCATCACCATGGATTGTTACGGCACGGCGTTATATTGCGCACTCATTATTGTTTTCATAGTTAGTTGTTATTTCCTATTGGCTTCCTTTTGTGCTTGCTCTGCTTGTGCAAGATGCATTTTTAATGTCGGAAGCGTCTTGGTGGCCCATTCCCGGATGTCAGTATCTTTAGAATCGTTGCATGTTTTTTCGAATAGTGCAATCGCATTCTGATGGCTGTTGATCATCATATCGGAATAAGCCTTGTCGAAATCTTTTGAACTTTTGGTGTTGAGGGCATTGAAAGCGGCTTCCCCATCAAAAGTGAGCGTGGTCGGAATTGTAACCGTTTTTGATTTGGCAAGTTCCGTCACTTCAGCAAGCGATTGGGTATGCTCAGTTTGGGTCATTTTGCCTAAATCGCGGATGGTTTTGCTGCTTCCGAGTTGCTGAGCAAGATTTCCTAGTTTGATTTGCGCCAAACTGATTTGCGTCGCATTCACTAAAAACTGTGCATCGGCTTCTTTGTGCATATCGGCTATTTTGGCTTCATTCTTTTCCGCTGGCAATTCTATAACGACTTCCTCTTTTTTGGAATTAAGGCACGAATAAATCATAGAACTCAATACAATCGTAAAGGCAATCTGTAAGCTGGTCTTGAAAAACTTATAATGTTTCATCTATTTTGATTTAGTGTTGTTCATCGGCACCCAATTTCCATTCATGTCAATCTGCTGACCGTCTTTGAACTTGGTTTTGCTTTTCCCTTTTTCCATATAACTGCCATCCGCCATAATGACGGTGCCGTTGCTGAGCGTGATGTCGTTCTGAACGAGCGTCATGTTGCCGTCTTTGACCATCATCAGTTTACCGTCTTTCATCATATAACCATTGGGATGGCGGTATTGTTTCTGAATCGTTTTGTCAGTATCCAATTTTTTGGTTTCGGAATCAGTTTGTGCAAACACACCACAAGTGATGATCATTGCTGCGATGGTGAAGAAAATCTTTTTCATGATGTTGTATTTTTTAATGTTGTCCGAATCCATGAAATTATTTTTTTGAGTGCTTACATTCCAGCGAAAATTTCAACATGGTAAAATTCACCCGTTTGAGCTTAAAATCTCTTACACGATTCTTTAAATAACTTACATATTTTTCACGTTCAGTATTTTAACAACGAAAAAGGCGCTCTCGAATTTGTCGCAGCGCCTTTGTTTATAGGAAGTTCTTATGATTTATTTTATAATATCATCGATGATTTTGAGATGATGCTTCGTATGCAAAACCAAAAACTTTTGGGTCTGTTTCAGATTTAATACACCAAAATAAGGGTGTTTGAAATGGTTTTTTGGATGTAAATTTTCCAAAGCATGCGTCAATGTTCTTACTGAATCTAATTCTTGTTGCAGTTCCGCGGCAGATTTATTTTCTTCCGGAATGACCGATTTCGGCGCTTTTCCTTTCCCGCGCGGAATTTTATTAAAGATAAAAACTAAGCTTCTAATCCAGTTGAATTGCCAACGGTATTCTTTCGGGTCGGAACTTTGCAGTACTTTGGTGATGTTAGCAACCACTTTCAGACTATGCGCAATGTGCCACGAAACATCACTTTGGGAAATTTCGGTATTGATCGAATCTTTCGAAGCGATTTTACTTTCAAGTTCGTTTAGTATAGGATGCAGCGCTTCCATCAGATTCGTTTAAGGCTTCTTTTTTCCGTTTTTGAATTGTACTTTTTCTACGACCTGAATTTTGGGCGCCGGTTTTTTCTCGCGGGATTTAGCGTTCGATGCGGGTTTTTTCTTGAAATCGTTTTTAGGTGCGGCTTTAAATTCCGGTCTCGATTTGAAATTTTCCTTTACCGGAATCTCCGCTTTATGTTTGGCCAAAACCTCGTTAGGATTTTTAGGATTTTCTTTCGTGCCACGCAAATGAATCACAAGCCCGTTAAGGAAATTGCGCAACACCTGATCACCGCATTCCATGAAATCGGGATGGTCCTGACTACGGAAAATGTTCCCGATTTCACCTTTCGACATACGGAAATCTACCAGTTCTAAAATTTCTATAATCTGGTCATCGCGCAGCATCAGTGCGACACGGAGTTTTTTAAAAATATCGTTGTTATTCATATTTTTTAGTTGCAGAGAGACTGAGTTGCTGAGTCTCTGAGTTATAATTTTGACTTTTAAAACGGGTATTTAGTAATTTGTTGCGCTTTTCATTCTCAGTATCTCAGTTACTCAGCAACTCAGTCACTTAGAAAAGCCAAAGATACGCTTTTACAAATCCATCGCGCCACAATTTTTCGTTATGTTGTCCACCTTTGACGATGGTTTTCTTATTGAGCATCTTGCACTGGCAGCGGATGGAATTGACGAGATATTCCACTTTATTCAAATCGGGAATCACGTCAGCGTCGCCTTCGTTATCGCCGCACATAAAATATATTTTGGCTTTGAGTGTTTTGGTTTTCTCGAGCATTTCATTGATCTGATTGCGGTTGAACCAAAAGGAAGGCGAGAAAACACCCGCTTTCCCAAACACTTTGGGATATTTCAGAATCGCGTAAAACGACACCAATCCGCCTAAAGAACTGCCCATAATCGTCGTATGTTTGGCGTCAGATTTTGTGCGGTATTTTTTATCGATTTCGGGTTTCAAGGTCGAGACGATGAAGTCTAAATATTGGTCAGCTTTACCGCCATTGTATTTTGGATGCGGAAATGGCGTGAGTTCTTCCATGCGTTTGTCGTTGTTTTCGATTCCGACTACAATGACTTGTGCGTTGAGGCTGTCGAGTTTTTCATCGACATTCCATTCGCCTGCAAAAGACGTTTTGGCATCGAATAAGTTTTGCGCATCGTGCATGTAAATCACCGGATATTTTTTAGTTGATGTTGCGTAATTTTTCGGCAAATACAACCAGATTTTCTTTGAGGATTTCAGTTGTGGCGCGTCTATCGTAAAAGTCGAAACTTGTTTGGATGCCGTGCTTTCCTGCGCGTTCAAAACGTTTATTATAAAGAAAAAAAGCAAGGGAAAGACTGATTTCAAGGCAATATTATTCAGATTAAACAAAAAATGATATTTTAGCTAAAAATAAGCAATTGATGAATAGCTACGAAGAAAAACTCAGTTTATTAGGCGAAATGGTTTCGTTCGCTGTGGTCGATGGGAAACTGCACGATCGCGAACTGCAATTTTTGGCTTTGGTGGCCGATGAACTTCAGATCAAACCCGAAGATTTTAAGCAATTGTTTCATCAGGAATTTTATCCGACGGTGATGAAGTCAGAATTTCAACGCATCCAGCAATTCTATCGTTTGGCTTTGTTGATGCATTGCGATGGTGTTTTGCACGAACGTGAAAAAAATGCGATCCACGAAATCGGCATCAATATGGGTTTGAATCCTTTTGCAATCAGACGTGTTTTAAAAGCGATGGAAATTTCACCAACTGGAATGATTTCACCTGAATTTTTGCTCGAAGTTTTTCAGGAGCAATGCAATTAAGTTAGTTGTTCATAAAACGCCTTAATCTCATTACGCCATTTCACCGCTTGCATAAAATCTAAATCTTTGGCTGCTTTTTCTGTTGATTTTATTTGTCATTTATTTTTTCTTCAATCGCTTTTAATCGGCTGTTTAGTGTTTCGTTGAGTTGCTTTAAGGCTTCATTTTCAGTTTTCAATTCCTGTATGGCTTTGACTATGGGTGCAAGCAAATCATTATATCTTACACCATACATTCCTTTATCGTCTTTAGAAATTATCCCGTTGTTATTTTCGCCAAAATCGATTAATGTTTTATCAAGTTCTTGGGCGATAAAACCATATTCTGTTTTTTTGTTTTCATCATTTTTGCGGATGTAGGAAACAGGATTTAGTTTGCTAATAAAATCCAAACCTAAATTTGAGGGTTTAATATTATCTTTCCAGCGGCTATCGGATGTTATGGTCCAAGCTACTTGGACGCCTGCATACCCAATATTTACATTGCCCATTCGTATTTGATTGTTTCCCGTTGGATTTGGTACTTGTGAACCAGTCCCAATACCAATATTGTTTCCACCAGAAGTGACATTACCCAAGGCATTCCATCCTAAAGCACAATTTTGATCGCCAGTTGATAAATTATAAAGCGCATTGATACCTACTGCTGTGTTATAAAATCCACTTCCTAAATTAAAAAGCGTTTGATTGCCTAATCCAGTATTATAAGAACCAATATTATTGTACAAAGAGTTAAATCCATAGGCAGTATTTTCATTTCCTAAGATATTTGAGAATAATGCACCTTGTCCAACTGCTGAATTTCCTGTACCCGTGTCATTTAATCCAAGTGCAGTATAGCCAACTCCTGTATTTGAATTTCCTGAAGAATTTGAGTATAATGCTGAACGTCCAACTACCGTATTATACTGTCCTGTGTTGTTTGCTGGAATAGTACTACCTCTTAATGCCCAAAAACCAACAGCTGTGTTATAGGTATCACGTCCAACGGTTCTGTTATCTGCATACCTCATGGCTTCATATCCTATTGCAGTACTTCCACTATTGGCATTGTTTGTATATAAAGCACTAAAACCTAAAGCCGTATTGTTATTTCCGGTTGTATTTGTCCTTAAAGATCGAGTGCCTGCAGCAGTGTTGTTTAAGCCAGAGGTATTATTTAACAACGTACTATCACCAAGAGCAGTATTAAAGCGACCAATGTTATCTGCTGGGTTAGTACTTCCTCTTAATGCCCAATAGCCAATAGCAGTATTATAGGTATCAACACTAGAGGTACTATTATGGGCATATCTCATGGCTTCAAACCCTACAGCAGTGCTGCCACTATTTGCGATATTGGAATTTAAACTGAGATGACCAATACTCGTATTTTGGTTTCCGGCAGTATTGGAAGTTAATGCACCATATCCAACAGAAGTGTTAGATGTACCCGTGTTAAGAGCTGTATTTGCATCACCACTTAGGGCAGCATTTCCAAGAGCAGTATTATTCGTGATAAGTGAGGTGTAATTTAGTAATGCTCCATTTCCTATGGAAGTACTGTTTAATCCTATAAAGCCAGCTTTCACCTTGTATCTTTTGAAAATTACATCATCATCGTTAACAGAACCTAAAAAATTCAGGGTACTATTTATAGTATTTCCAGTAAGTGACCATGCTGTACTATTGATATCTTGCCAAGTAACATTCCCAATACCATCGGTTTGCATGATTTGGCCATTTGTTCCGCGGGACAAAGGAAGTATATAATCGTCTATGCCAAAGCTAATATTACTACCAATGGCCACCTTGCCATTGAAATATCCTGCGTAATTGGCTCCAGGTTTTAATACCCTTGCAAAAACCCCGAAATGCTGTCCCCCGGCAGTCGTTTCTATATTACTATAAGTACCATATTTTCTTCCTATTCCGACACCAGAAAGATTACTAAAAATGCCAATATGTTCACCATCTCCCGAGTTGGTGATAAACGAATAAACTGCCGATACGTTGTTATTCCCGCTACCGCCAAGTTGGTTATAGTTCCCAACAACGGCGGTGTCACTATTGGCATTGATCGTGTTTTCGATCCCGGTTATATTGCCACCATCTACTGTTGAAGTGATCGTATTTGAGATTCCTATCATGGTGTCAGAAACGCTTGAAGTAATGTTATTTTTAACACCGAATTTCCCACCCGTTTTTCCGCCCTGTATGCTATTGGATATGGCGTAAGTACCACCTGCCCCGGTGTTGCTGTTGATTTCATTACTGACGCCAAATAGAGGATTGGTGCTATTATTATTAAAAGTGTTTAACATTCCATAGGCAAGGCCAGTTGAGCCTGCAGGATTAATCAAATGATTATGGATGCCATAACTTCTGCCATCGTTGTTCTGAACCAATAGGCTTGAAACACCGGTAATATCGTCCGTATTGTTTCCTGTAAAATTATTGGAGATTCCAGTTTTTGAACCCAGCATAGCAGGAATTGAAAAGTTAGTCAAACCAATTTTTGTTCCTGTTCCCGTTCCGAAAAAAGAGTTTCTTATCCCATGAACATCGTCATTGGCATTGATCGTTATGGTATTATCAATGCTGTAGCTGGTTCCAAAACTTAAATTTTGGATGAAATTATTGTTGATACTCCCATTCCGATCAGTGGTTTCTATATCTAACGTGGTGTTGGCGGTGTTTTTACCAATAGCCACATTTCCTGTATGGAACATATTATCGGTAATGGCATCGGGCGATGCTGTAGTTCCTTCTTCATACCAATCGTGGTCGGTCGAGTTTGTCATTGCTGTCCATCGCGCGCCATTCCAATAATAAAAACCACTAACCACATCATTTGGAGCAACACCTGCTGCGGCAATGTTATAGATTAATGTTGAGGTTGGTAATGCGCCACCAGCTGGGTTGACCACATTCGTAACATCTAAAGCATCCGTCAATTGAACCCTCGGAATCAAAACGCCATTGTTGGCCGATTGAATATCGAGGGCGGCATTGGGAGTAGTAGTGTTTACACCCACTTGCGCGATTAATAATGTAGGGAAGAGCAGTAGCAATAACAGCCAATTTTTCATGGTTACTTTTTTTTAAAAGTGGTTTTCGTAATCAATTTGTTTTGATGAATGATGTTGAGTTCGTAGTCGCCTTTTTCCATCTTATTAATGTTGATGAAGATTTTATTGGAAGGCAATGCATCAATTTCCGCTTCGTATTTGCTTTTCTTTTGAGGCATCTGAATAAGATCAATATTAGAAAACGGACATTAAAATTTTTACTAAATGCCCACTATCGCCGCTATTTTGAGGTGGATTGCTATAAAAACCGAATTGCAATATTTTATCTCTCGTCAAACTAGTCGATCCCGGAATATTGGGTAAACTTGTAATTAGTCTTGACATTGGTAATGTCGGTGATAATTGGATGTTCGAGTAGTATGTAGCAAAATCATTCATCTTGTGTGCCGTACGTAAATTAGAATTCGATGTGAAACCGATTCGTCGCTCAGCAATAGCAGATTCCCCCGCAACAAAAACTACAAAAATGCCCGATGTACGCTCTTGGTTTACAATAGCTTCATTAAAATTGGGCACAAAAGAACTGTCAAAAACATACGGAATTACACAATTCGGAAGGCTAGTATCACTAGCACTTGCTCGATTAAAAACTAAAGCTTCAATTCGATTTAAAGTGCTAACGTCAGCACCGTTTTGCATGGTGACAACGTTGGTAACAGTTCCGCCTCCGGGCCGGTTTTCAAACATTTTTAATCGAACAGAACCAAATATTTTTCTACAGTCATTATTGTGGATGTTCGTTGTAAAACCCTGAAATTGTACTCGAATAAAATCAGCACGTTCCGCTTTGATCGTTATAGGACACAAGGCATATAAAGTGAGACTAGGGCGATTGCCATATATCATAACCTCGTCATTGAATTCATTACAGGTATTGATGTAAGCCACGTAACCGGGTTGTACTTTTACCGAGATTGTTTTGTAGCCCGGTGTGTTGGGAATGGGTAAATTAACAGTATTCGTGGCGCCGGTAACGATTGTTCTGACGCCGCCATAATTGGCTTGGGTATAGATCTCAACCCAAGGGTCAAGTACGGTTTCTGAGTTTAAACTTTTCTTTGAAATGGTATTCCCATAAAGACTAACAAAGCCCAATAATAACGCAAATTGTAGTATTGTTTTTTTCATAATATAGATATTTGGTTCATGAATAAAGCAAATATCATATAAACCCAACAGCAGCACTATGAAGCATGTAACAACAGTTATGACTTATGTAACATCGAGTTACAAGCCAATAAAATAGGGGGTTAAGGAAGCGAAATTATTTATGATTATAATCGCTCGGAGTACATTGATAGATTTCCTTGAAGCATTTCGAGAAATACGACACATCATTAAAACCCACCGTGTAAGCAATTTCAGAAATGTTGCCGTTGCCTTTTTTAAGTAAATCTGCCGCCACTTTTAGCCGTTCATTTCTCAAAAATTCAGTGGCTGAAACCCCCAAAAGTGATTTTAATTTTCGATGCAATTGCATGCGACTCATGCCAACAGCACTGGCAAAATCTTCCGATGAGAATTCTGAATTGGAGAGTTCTTTCTCAAGAATCTGTTGCAGTTTCACAATAAATTTCTCTTCAACAGAGTTGATGACGATATCTACAGGTTTTAAAACCAATTCTTGACTGTATCGCAAATGCAATTTTTTGCGCTCGGCAATCAATTGATTTACGGTGGCTTTTACAATTTCGTTGTTGAACGGTTTGGTTAAAAAAGCGTCGGCGGTACTTTTCAATCCATCCAAATGCGCTTCATCGGAGGTTTTAGCCGTCAATAAAATTACAGGAATAAAGGAAGTCAACTCATTGTTTTTGATCGCGGCAGTAAATTCAAAACCATCCATTTTAGGCATCATCACATCCGAAATGATGCAATCTGGAATTTCTTTTTGAGCCAATTGTAAAGCTTCTTCACCGTCTTGCGCTTCAATAATTTGATAGTCGTTCTTAAAAATGTCTCTTAAAACCGCTCGGATTTCATTATTGTCATCTACAATCAACAAAACCGGAATTTCGACATCCTCAGCAATTGAATTTTGAACAGTGATGTTTTCAGCTTTTGCCGGAATCACCACCGCATTCTCATTGGCTTCACTCAGAGGTAAATGCACTATGAAGGATAATTCGCCGCTTTCCATTTTGGTTTCAATGGTTCCTTGATACAAATCGACCAACTCTTTCACCAATGCCAAACCAATTCCGATGCCTTGCTGGCTTTCGTTTTTCTGATAAAAACGTTCAAATAATTTAGGCAAATCCTCTTTTTTGACATCGCTTCCTGAATTGGAAACTACTAACTTTAAATTGGAATTTTCTACAGCAGCGCTAAAAGTAATTTGTTCGTTTGAAGGCGTATATTTAAAGGCATTCGATACTAAATTCATTACAATTTTTTCGATGACGTCTTTGTCAAAAGAATTGTTTTCGCTCCTTTTTTGAATATTCGACGTGAACATCATGCCTTGCTCTTTCGACTGAAACTCAAAAGATTCAACAATGGAAGCTAGAAAAGTACTTATGTTTCCCTCTTTTAAAATAAGCTTTAGGTTGCCGCCGTCAATTTTAGAAAGTTCGAGCAGTTGATCTACTAATTCTAGCATTCGTGAAGCATTGGTGTCAATCAATCGCAATTTGTTTTTTTGGTTGCTGTCGGATGTTTCACCCAACATACTTTGAACAGGACTTTTGATCAGAGTTAACGGCGTTCGGAATTCATGTGAAATATTGGCAAAGAAACGCGATTTCAATTCGTTTAACTCCTTTAATTTTTCGGCTGTTTTAATTTTATTTCGGTAGCCATAAAACAAACTTCCTCCAATTAAGACCAGTAAACCGAGTAAACCGATATAAATAAATTTTTGTTTTTGAGCCAGTTCGTTTTGAGTGGAAAGCAGTTTGATTTGTTGTTCTTTTTTCTCGGTTTGGTATTGAGCTTCAAGTTTATTAAGGTTGTCTAAATTGGTTTTCTTTTTTAAAATGGCGTCAAAGGAATCTCTTATTTTTAAGGTTTTATAGGCTAAATCTAATTGATTTAATTTTTCATATACTTTAACTTCGGAGCTTAGTAATTCTAAATAAACGGGTGATTCTTTGTCGTCGATTAATAATTTCTTGGCATCATTAATTTCTTTTATGGCCTCATTCGTATTCGCTTTTGAAGCATCAATTAATGCTAAATAAGATAATATTTGTGCTAATCCGTAATCATCGTTTCCTTCATACAATGCTTTGGCTTCCATCAGATATTGTTTCGAAACATCATAATGGGATTGTTCATAATTTAGAATGCCCATATAATAAGCACTCGATGCAAAATACTCGGGGTAAAAATTTTTCTTGAAATAATGATAACTCTTCGTGATATACGGATGGGCAGCCTTATAATTTTTAAAGTCAGTCTCTATAACACCCCGGTGCAAAGTAATCGCCATAATATTAAGGGAATCAGTCGACTTGCTGATGATTTTATAGGCTTGATGGACATAGAACTGCGCTTTCTCGTAATTTTTCAGTTCTTTATAAACCTGTGCAATATTGTTTGTGATGGAACTTCTAAAAGAGACACTTTCGGGATAGTATTTTTCTAAAAAACGTGTTGCATCAAGGTAATCCTGAATGGCAGCGTTCAAAAAACCTTTTTTATAATCCAGAATTCCTTTAACGAAATACATTTTATCATAATCCGCTTGGGGTTCAAATTCTTTAACTTTTTGAAATAAACGATTCAAATTAGTTTCAGCATCTTTAAGCTTTCCGTCATTCAAATAAAACTGAATGATCCAATTTTTAGCATTTTGATAATATTTATAATCCTTTTTTAATAGGCTTTTTTCTGCTGATTTTTCCATGTAGAGCACAGCGTTTTTCAAATCACTTTTTTGATTGTATAAATGGCCTTTATAATACAATGCTAAGTATTCACATTTCGGACATTTCCCGTTTTTATTTTTATTAATTAAAGCAGCATAGAGCTTTTCAAATTCGGAGGGCTGGTTTAAATAGGCGGATAAAAGTACATCATAAGCAGCAAATTTTTGTTCTTCAGGAATTTTAGAAGCTATAATCGTTTTTAAGGAATCAATTCCTTGATCGCTTTGAGCAAACGAAAAACTCGAAATAAAAAACAAAAGAAGTAGTGATTTTTTCATGTATGAAGTTGTAAAAGCGTAAATCTATACAATGTTATTAAAATAAAAGCTACTTTTTTATATGTTATGTAACATTTTTAGGTTACAATAGCGTATTCTTTTTTTTGCTTACAGTTTGTCCTGCAACGTTTTAATCTCATTACGATATTTTGCGGTTTGCATCAAGTCTAAATCTTTATCGCTACTTATTTTGATGATTTCAGTTCATATACAAATTAAAAATTGTTAGTTTTTTGATTCATCATTTCTTTAAGATAGCTTAATACATAATTGATTTTGCTAAATGAATGTTTTTTTTATATTTGAATGGTATAACTAATAATGATCATATCATGACAACACAAGAAATAGCAACCAGACTGTTTGAATTGACTTCAACCCACCAACACGAATTAGCCTACAATGAATTGTTCTCAGAGGACGCTTTAAACATTGAACCACCACATGCACAAGGAATGCAATCTGTAAAAGGATTGGCGGCCATCCGAGCAAAATCTGAAGGTTTTAATGCTGGTATTGAGGAAGTGCATTCCGCTTACAACCACGAGCCAAAAGTTTTCGGACCGTACATTTTTATGGAAATGGGCATGGACGTCACCATGAAAGGAATGGGACGAATGGACATGAGAGAAATGTGCAAATACGAAGTGAAAGACGGAAAAATAATTAGTGAGGAATTCTATTACTAATCCAATTTTCCTTGCAAGACTTTGATTTCATCACGGAATTTCGCCGCCTGCATAAAATCCAAATCTTTCGCCGCTTTTTCCATGGCTTTGCGTTTGTCGCGGATGCGTTTGTCGATTTCGGTTTTCGATAAGTATTCGGTAACCGGTTCTGACGCTTTCGGGGCTACATAGCCCAATTCGTAATCAATCAGCGGAATTTTGGTGAACGCGCTTTCGATTTTCTTGTTCAATGCCATCGGAACGACATGATGTTCCTTATTGAAATTGATCTGTTTCGTTCGGCGGTAATTCGTTTCGTCAATGGTTTTCTGCATGCTCACGGTGATTTTGTCCGCATACATAATCGCTTTTCCGTTGAGGTTTCGCGCGGCACGGCCAATCGTTTGCGTCAACGAACGGTGGCTTCTTAAGAAACCTTCTTTGTCGGCATCTAGAATCGCCACAAGCGACACTTCAGGTAAATCCAAACCTTCGCGCAATAAGTTCACACCGATCAAAACATCGAAAATGCCTTTTCGCAAATCCTGCATGATTTCGATGCGCTCCAAAGTATCGACTTCCGAATGGATGTAACGGCAACGGATGTTCACTTTCGTCAAATATTTTGCGAGTTCTTCGGCCATTCGTTTGGTCAAAGTTGTCACCAGCACACGCTCATCGATTTCAGCGCGTTGTTGGATTTCCTCAATCAAATCGTCAATCTGATTCAAACTCGGACGGATTTCAATAATCGGATCGAGCAAACCCGTCGGACGAATCACTTGCTCCACATAAACGCCATCAGTTTTCTGCAATTCATAATCAGCCGGAGTGGCCGAAACATAAATCACCTGGTTTTGCATCGATTCGAATTCCTCGAACTTCAACGGGCGGTTGTCCATTGCGGCGGGCAAACGGAAACCATATTCTACTAAGTTTTCTTTTCGACTTCTGTCGCCGCCATACATCGCATGCACTTGTGAAAGCGTGACGTGGCTTTCATCAACCACCATCAGATAATCTTTCGGGAAATAATCGAGCAGACAGAACGGACGCGTGCCGGGCAATCGGCCGTCAAGATATCGTGAGTAGTTTTCAATACCGGAACAATAACCCAATTCGCGAATCATTTCTAAGTCAAAATTGGTGCGTTCTTCGAGTCGTTTGGCTTCGAGGTTTTTTCCGATTTCATTGAAATAAGTGACCTGTTTCACCAAATCCTGCTGGATTTCCCATATCGCATGCTGCAGTGTATCCGGCGAAGTCACAAACATATTGGCGGGATAAATATTCAATTGTTCAAATTTATCGACGACTTTCGAATTCTTGACATCAAAACTTTCGATTTCTTCAATCTCATCACCAAAAAAATGAATTCGGTAACCGTCATCGGCGTAACTCGGATAGATTTCGACCGTATCGCCCTTAATCCTGAAACTTCCGGGACTGAAATCAGCTTCTGTCCTTGAATACAAACTCTGCACTAAAGAATGCAACAATTTGGTTCGCGAAATGAGCTGGTTTTTTACAATCGGAATGATGTTATTTTGAAATTCGGTCGGGTTTCCGATGCCATACAGACACGAAACCGAAGAAATCACAATGACGTCGCGGCGCCCCGATAATAAGGATGACACGGTCGACATTCGCATTTTTTCGAGCTCTTCGTTGATGGACAAATCCTTTTCAATGAAAACGCCAGTTACGGGCATAAACGCTTCAGGCTGGTAATAATCGTAATAGGAAACGAAATATTCGACGGCATTGTTCGGAAAAAACTGCTTGAACTCGGAATAGAGTTGTGCCGCTAAAGTTTTGTTGTGCGCCAAAACTAACGTTGGTCTTTGCACATTTTCGATAACATTGGCTACCGTAAAAGTTTTTCCGGAACCCGTTACACCTAATAAAGTCTGGTATTTCTCGCCATCGATAATGCCTTGTGCTAGTTTTTCAATCGCTTGCGGTTGGTCGCCTTTGGGCTGGTAATCGGAGATGACTTGGAAATTCATTTGGAGTTGCTGAGTTACTGAGTTGCTAAGTTAACAAAGTTTCAAGAAAAATTAAGCGAATTTCCAATCGCGTTGTTGCGTTTGTGTCAAGAATGTCCAGGTGACGATGCGGCTGTTTTTTTGCCCTTGCGCCATGTCGATGGTTTTGATTTCCGAGGCGTTGACTTTCTGTAACGTTCTGTAAATTGAGGTGAGATTGTCTTTTTTGGAAACCAAAGTCGTAAACCAAAGGACTTGGTTGGCAAATTTGACGCTTTCGAAAATCATTTGCGTGATGAATTTGATTTCACCGCCGTCGCACCACAATTCGGCATTTTGACCACCGAAATTCAAAACCGGTTTGACACTTTTGGCGTTTTGCAGCGTATTGATTTTTCTGAGGTTCGCTTTATTGGCCTCAGCTTGCGACGCATGAAAAGGCGGATTGCACATCGTAAACGCAAATCGGTCTTCGGGCAAAATGATATTTTTAAAAATGAATCTCGGTTCGGTTTGCAGTTGCAGGCTTATCGCATCAATCAGTTGCGGGTTTTGGCTGATGATTTTCTTGCAGTTTTGCAATGCTTTCTCATCGGTGTCCGTGCCGACGAAACTCCATTGGTAAAGCGCGGTTCCGAGTATCGGGTAAATGCAGTTTGCGCCGATTCCGATATCTAAACCTTGAACCGTTTCAGAAGTCGGAATCGTACCATTATTGCTTGAAGCGAGTAAATCTGCAAGGTAATGGATGTAATCCACACGCCCAGGAATCGGCGGGCATAAATAAGTCGTAGGAATATCCCAAAAGCGGATCTTGTAATTAGAAATCAAAAGTGCTTTGTTGAGTTGCTTTACGGCTTCGGAATCACTGAAATTAATAGTTTGCGTTTTGTATTGGTTCGTGAACACGAAAGGTTCAAGTTCCGGACACACTAAAATCAGGGCCTCAAAATCATAGCCGTTTCTATGCGCATTTCTCGGATGCAAATGGGTTTTTTCTGTAGGATTTTGGGCTTTCATCGAAGTAAATTAGCCGCAAAGATAGCGAACCTTATTACAGAATACTGTTGATTTTAGCATATTGCAGCAACATGATGGTTTTCGCGTCTTTGATTTCACCGGAAGCAATCATGTCGTAAGCTTGGTCGAAAGGGAATTCAAGCACTTCGATATTTTCCTGTTCGTCAGCCACGCCACCGCCATCATTGACTTTCATGTCTTTGGTATATTCACCGACAAAAAAATGGACGATTTCAGTCACGGAACCCGGCGACATATAGACTTCAAAAATTTTGCGGACATCATTCACATGATAGCCCGTTTCTTCTTCGGTTTCGCGTTTGATGCAATCCTCGGCGTTGTCTTGGTCTAACAATCCGGCGCAGGCTTCAATCATCATTCCGGTTTCGTTACCATTGAGATAAGTCGGCATGCGGAATTGTCTGGTCAGGATTACGGTTTTGTTGGCTTTGTTGTAGAGTAGAATTGTAGCGCCATTGCCGCGGTCATAAGCTTCTCGCACTTGTGTTTCCCAGCTGTTGTCTTTTTTTTGATAATCGAAAGTGATTTTGCGCAAAGTATACCAGTTGTTGGCGAGCACTTCGGTGTTGGTGATTTTAATGTTCGGATTTGACATGAAAGATGGATTTGATGGAATCTTAACGAAAGTAACTATTGAAAATTGCTTTGCGAAATAAATGATAAAAAAAAGATAAAAAGTGTTGGCTTGGTGCTAAAAACTATAATTTTATCGCCGGAATTGCAAATCGGTTTTACTTTATAATGAGAACATTCAATCAGATTAGGACATTGTTATTTTGCTGCATATCTACAGTTGGATTGGCACAGGGCGAATTCCTCAATCACTCCAATTCCATTGCCCCAAAAGGCAGCAGCATGAGTGCGCCAAAAACCTTTACGCCTTCAGTGTTTACGCCAAATGCCAAACCAAAACCGAACAATACTTCATCGATTCTAGAGGATAAAAAATTACAATTTGCACAGAATAACAATTTTGCGAACCCTGGCGATTCCTATAAGGAAAAGCTCAACAACAGTTTGCAGGAAGGCGGGCAGGACAATAAAATTTTCAGAAAAGACGAGTATTTCGGGGAATACAAACTCAAGGCCGATCACGTCAAAATTACCTACCGCGATTTTGGTTATGTCGATGGCGACCAAATCAAACTTTTAGTCAACGGAAGCGTGATGATTTCTGAAATCACGTTACAAGGTGAAACCAGAAGCATCGAACTCGGGCTCGAAAAGGGTTTCAACAAAATCGAATGCGAAGCGCTCAACGAAGGCCTTTCGGTTCCGAATACGGCAGAATTTCAAGTCTTTGATGATAAGGGCAACCTCATTACGATGGGGCAATGGAATCTCGCCACAGGCTTTAAAGCCTCGTTTATGATTCTCAGGGAATAATAAATTCATAGCCATTGCGACCTTACCTTAAATATATGCTGTTCGGAATTTTATTCCTGTACGTGCTGTTTTGCCAGTCGTGTATGACGATGCGCCTGTCTTCCAAAGAAACCCATAAGTATTTCGATACTTTAAAAATCCCTTTCGTTAGTAAATCCCTTAAAGTCGATGCGCACGAAATCCATTACCTGCAGACTGGAAATGCTGACAAACCCACTTTGTTTTTTGTACACGGATCGCCCGGAAGTTGGGATGCGTATAAAAGTTACTTAAGCGACACGCTGCTTTTAAAAAAATACCGCATGATTGCCATGGACCGCCCGGGTTTTGGCTACAGCAATTTTGGCGAGGCGGAAGATTTACCCACGCAGGCACAAATTCTCGAAAAATTCATCACGCAAATTGACAACCATCAACAGATCGTTTTGGTCGGACATTCATTAGGCGGGCCAGTGATTGTAAAAATGGCGACTGACAATCCGGTTTTGTTTCAACATTTAGTGATTTTGGCTGGTGCCGTCGATCCTCGTGCTGAAAAACCTGAACGCTGGCGTGGCGTTATCATGTCAAAACCGCTTCGCTATCTGATTCCGGGTACTTTGCGTACGGCGAATGATGAATTGTGGTGGTTAAAAAGCGACTTGGTGGCTATGGAACCTGACTTAAAGAAAATCACAGCCGATGTCGTCATCATCCATGGAACCCAAGATCCGCTCGTGCCTTACCGCAATATGGCGTTTATGAACAAGGCTTTTGTAAAAGCAAAATCGATTCGGAATATCTCGATTGAAAACGCCAACCACTTTATTCCTTGGGAACATTTTGATTTGATTCGCGATGCTTTATTGGATTTGAAAATCTAATCTATACACTCCATCAAAAGCAAATCGCCTTCGCTGTGGCTGATGGTGACGATGCCATCTTCAGCAACGGCATTGCTGCTTCCGGTGCGATAACCCATCATCAAGGATTCGTCATGCAACGGATAGACTAAATTCTGCGTGGTGATGCCATCGACTTGCCCAATCGGAATCAGTGAAATAATCGTTTCTTTTGGATACCATTTCTGAAAATACTTCGGCAACACAAATATTTTGGAATGGTCGTCATGGATCACAATCTTAAGACTGTTGCGATAACGCACAATATTCGTCAGGTTCGTAATCGTATGGTCGGCACGGCGTCCGGTAGCCCAAATGACATTTGCTGCTGGAATCTTCCTTTGGATTAAATAATCGAAAGCTTTTTCGAGATCGGTTTTGTCCTGGTTCGGAGCATGGACGATTTCAATCGGGTATTGTGATTTTAGGAATTCCTCAGGATTGAAACCGCGGTCGAAATCGCCGAGTAATACATCGACTTTGATGTTGAGGCCGATGACGCGTTCGATGGCCGAATCCAAAACGATGACCAATGGTTGCCATTCGAGCAGTTGGCCGAGCAATTCGTCATTACAGGCGGCGCCGTTGGCTATGATGAGTGCGGGTTCCTGGTCGTCGCGGACTATGTGGTGGGAAGACATTTATTATTTTGAATTATAAATTATAAATTTTGAATGTCAGTAAAGATAACGAAATGTGTCAAAATAGCACGATGCCATAGCCCGGATGGCACCGGAAAACAAAACCGCGTCTTGGCCATTACTTTGGTTGGTTTGACAAAGCGCCCGAAGGAAGCTCTTGGCAAGCCTTACCATTGTGGGCAAGACGCGGTTTTTTTGTAGGGAACAGCCGGATCAGCTGCTGAAGAGACTGTGCGACGATAAGATTGCAAGACTGTAAGATCGAATGGTGTTATCTTGCAGTCTTATATCTTAAAATCTTTTACTGAATCGTGTAATTGCGCGTATCGACTTCACTGAGCCTGAAATAGCCGAGCGCGTAATTGTCGAAATTCGTCTGATTCACAAGGTTGCCACGCACGGTTGCGGGAGGCGATTGGAACGGGCCGCCGCCATTGCTTCCGGCGACACTCAGCAATACATTCATGTAGTTATAGTACGATCTTGAGATGCCATAATGCGTGATTTCAACATTGTCACCGACGCTTAAATCATCATTATCCGTAACGCTGAAAAAAATGTTGCCGTTGTAGAATCGGTCTTCATCGACATAATACTGCAATTTGGTCTGATTTGAATATTTGAACTTGAACATATAATAATTTTCCTCTAAAATCGGGTCGTTGTAATACGTACGGATTTCGATGTCCTCGCCTGTGATGCCGCCGTCATTTTTTTGCTCGAGGCTTTGAATCGGCGTTACGGGTTTTAAAGTTTCGGTAGCCGTGTAAGTTTGTCCGTTGCTGATGACCGTAAGCGTATACGTTTCGTCGAGTTGCGGGATGAAATTCGTGCAGACGTATTCGCCGCTGTTCGGGATTTCAATGAAATCGAAAACCGTATTCACGCTGTTTTTGATGTAAACCGTCGCGCCTGAAACCACAGGAATCGTTTGGCTGTAGTAATCTGTGGTTGTGGTCAGTTTGATTTTCTGTTGGTCACCCGCGCTGCCTTTATACCAATTGATTCCGGCATCGACGACAAGCCTTGGTTTTTCGGTTTTGAGCGGAACATCGACGACTTCTTCGCAGCTGTGCAGGAAGAATGAAAAAAGGATTGCGGTGATGATATATATATTCTTCATAATACTTAAAATTTAAAATTATAACTGACGGCTGGAATGAATCCGAAGATTGAGGTTTTTACAGCTTCGTTGATGCCGGTATCGACATTTTCGCGGAACGCAATCGAAGCGGCATTTTTGCGGCCATAAAGGTTGTAGATACTGAACACCCATTCGCTTTTCCAGTTTCGGTTGGCGTTTTTATGCGGCGTTAAAGTAGCGGAAATATCGAGGTGGTGGTACAGCGGCAATCGGTTTTCGTTGCGCAACCCATAACTCGGCACGTTGATGCCTTGGTATTCGTATTGTCCGGTCGGGTAAGTCACAGGTTGTCCGGTTTGCAGGGCGAAGTTGGCGCCGAAACTCCATTTTTTGGTCAAGGTGTAATTTCCTGTGACGGCGACGTTGTGCGTTTTGTCATACAGAGAATTATACCATTCGCCATTGTTGATTCCGGTTTCCGAAGCGTTTCTGCCCGGCGTTTGCTGTTGTGATTTGGATAAAGTGTAAGAAATCCAACCCGTGAGTTGTCCTTCGTTTTTGCGCAACATGACTTCGAGTCCGTACGAACGCATGCGGCCGTTGAGGATCACTTGCTCGATGGCTTCGTTGGCGATCAGGTTTGCGCCGTCGATGTAGTCCAGACGGTTCTTGATGGTTTTGTAAAAAGTTTCTACTTCAAGCGAGTACTTTTCATCGCTGAAATTTCTGAAATAGCCCAAAGCCACTTGGTCGGCAATCTGCGGTTTGATAAATTCGTCACTAGGCGTCCAGACATCCAAAGGCGTAGGCGATGAAGTGTTCGAAAGCAATTGTAAGTATTGCACCATGCGGTTGTAGCTTGCCTTAACTGATTGGTTGTCGTCGAGCTGGTAAGCGATTGAAGCGCGCGGTTCGAAGTTGCTGAAATCGGCGATGGTTTTGTTTTTCCCGTAATGCACCGAACCTGTTGGCTTAGCTTTTTCATAAATCTGCTGTTCCTGATTGAACACGACCGGATTGTTGTCGGCGTAAGTATTTACATTCGATTCTCCCAAACGGTAAAACAAGCTGAAACGCATACCATAAGACAACGAGATTTTTTTGGAAAGGTTTTGTTCGACATCAAGGTAAGCTGCGGGCTCGAAGGCATTTTTCTTTTCGAGTTGTTTGTAATTGATGCCCGAATCGCTGTTGAGCGGTTTGACGGTTCCGGGATTGAAATCGTAATAAATCGCATTCACACCATAATTGAGCTTGAAATTGTCGCTGATGTAATTCTTGAAATCGTATTTGATGTTGTAATTCTTGATGCCCGAATCCCAGCGCAATCCGATGAATCCTAAATCCAATCCGTAATAATAATCGCTGTAGATGAGCGATAAGTTCGAGAACAATTTATCCGAGAACAAATGGTTCCAACGCAGGTTCAAAGTGGCGTTTCCGTATTTGTTCGTAAAACTTTTCTGGATGCTGAACACGTCGCGACCGAAATAACCCGACAAATACAAATTGTTGTTCGGGTTGAGTTTGTAACTCAGTTTGGTATTGAGGTCGTAGAAATATGCGGTATTGTCTTTTTGCTTTTCGTTGAGTTTTAAAAACAAATGCGCATACGAAGCGCGGCCGCCAATCAGGAACGAACCTTTGTCTTTCACGATCGGGCCTTCGGCGAGCAAGCGGCTTGAGATGACACCGATTCCACCATTCATATGGAATGCTTTGCTGCTGCCGTCTTTTTGATAGATATCCAAAACGGAAGAAGCACGACCGCCGTAACGCGCAGGAATGCCGCCTTTATAGAGTTTTAAATCTTTAATTGCATCAGGATTGAATACTGAAAAGAAACCGAACACGTGCGAGGAATTGAAAATATTCGCCTCGTCAAGCAAAATCAGGTTTTGATCTGCCGCACCGCCACGCACGTTGAATCCTGAAGCGCCTTCGCCTGCATTCGTCACACCGGGCAATAGTAAAATCGATTTCAAAACATCGACTTCGCCCATCACGACCGGCATTTTTTTGATCGCGGCAATCGAGAGTTTGTTGACGCTCATTTCGGCTTTACGGATGTTCGTCGCTTTGCGGTTGTCGGTGATGACGACTTCCTGCAATTGCTCTTCAAAGCTTGAAAGTTTGTAGTTGTTCTTGATGTTTTTGTCAAGATTGATTGTTTCAGTGATGGTCTGGTAACTCATGTAACTGATCTGAAGGGTGTAGTTTCCTTTCGGAATCGTAATCGAATAAAAACCATATTCGTTGGTTGTGGTTCCTGATTTGAGTTCGGGAATGTAAACGTTGACGCCAATTAAGGTCTCGTTGTTTTTGGCATCGGTGATGGTGCCGCTGATGGTGAATTTTTCTAGGCCCGGGTCTTCAGGCGAAATCCCTTTTTGTGCCCATACGCTGTTGATGAACAGCACGAATAAGAACGTTGTTAAATAAGTTACTTTTGAAATCATTTGATTAATGTTGGTTTTTTTGATTTTTTTTCCGCGCTCCAAACACATATGCTTGGTTCGGGTGCTTTCTAAGTCCGACTAAAATAGCCTTTGTTACTAACGCGGTTGTTAAAGAAATGTTATTTTAAAGTACATTGATTTTTGAAAACAAAAAAGACAACTGGAAACAGTTGTCTTTCGTGATTGAATTTTGAAAAGCTTACGCTAGTTTCTTGTCTAAATTTTCTTTGATGGCTTCTAAGAAACCTTCTGTAGTCAGGTAATCAGCGCTCGTCAATCCTTCCGGTTTTACAAGCATCGCCAAATCTTTGGTCATTTTTCCGCTTTCTACGGTATCGATGCAAACTTGCTCTAAGGCCAAACAGAAATCAATTAATGGTTGGTTGTTGTCGAGTTTACCCCGGTGTTCCAAGCCGCGTGTCCAGGCGAAAATAGAAGCGATTGGGTTGGTTGAAGTGGCTCTTCCTTTTTGGTGTTCTCTGTAATGACGCGTTACGGTTCCGTGCGCCGCTTCGGCTTCTACGGTTTTTCCGTCCGGCGTTACTAATACAGAAGTCATCAATCCTAATGATCCGAATCCTTGTGCTACGGTATCGGATTGTACATCGCCGTCATAGTTTTTACAAGCCCAAACAAATCCGCCGTTCCATTTCATGCACGAAGCGACCATGTCGTCAATCAATCGGTGTTCGTAGATCATGCCGTTGGCTTCGAAATCGGCTTTGTAGTGTTGTTGGTAAACTTCCTCGAAGATATCTTTGAATCGTCCGTCGTAAGCTTTAAGAATCGTGTTTTTTGTAGAAAGGTATAACGGCCATTTTTTCGTCAACGCCATCTGGAATGAAGAATGTGCAAATCCGTAAATGCTTTCGTCGGTGTTGTACATCGCCATCGCCACGCCATCGCCTTCAAAATTGTACACTTCCCACGATTGTGTTTCCCCGGCTTCGTTGGTAAAGCTCATCGTCAGTGTTCCTTTTCCTTTGATTACGGTATCCGTCGCTTTGTATTGATCGCCAAAAGCGTGACGCCCAATAACAATCGGTTTCGTCCAGCCTTGCACATATCTTGGAACGTTGCTCATGATGATTGGCTCTCTAAACACAGTTCCACCTACAATGTTTCTGATGGTTCCGTTCGGGGATTTCCACATTTTGGAAAGGTTGAATTCTTTGACGCGTTCTTCATCGGGCGTAATCGTCGCACATTTGATTCCTACGTTGTATTTTTTGATGGCTTCTGCCGAATCGATCGTGATTTGATCTTTGGTGGCTTCTCGGCTTTCGATGCCTAAGTCGTAATATTTGATGTCTAAATCTAAATAGGGAAGAATTAATTTTTCTTTGATAAAAGTCCAGATAATTCGAGTCATTTCATCGCCATCCAATTCTACTACCGGATTGGCTACTTTAATTTTTGCCATTATAAATCGTTTTTGGGTTTTGTGTTTTTTGTGGAGACAAATATAGTAAAATCAAGTACATACAATGAAGTTGGCTGGCGAAATCGATTGATTTATCGATTTGTCATTTTACTTCTTTAAAAATACGAAAGCCGTAATTTTAACCTTTAATTTTTGCCAAAAAAAAAGTCCCAACATACATTGGGACTTTCTATAATGCTCGAGACGAAGATTATCTTCTTTTGTCTCTGATTTTTGCTTTTTTACCGGTAAGTTCTCTGAAGTAGAAAATTCTAGCTCTACGAACATGACCTTTTTTGTTGATTTCGATTTTTTGCAAAGCAGGCAAGTTTACCGGGAAGATACGCTCTACTCCAATAGCACCTGACATTTTACGAATCGTGAAAGTTTCTGTATTTCCAGAACCTCTTCTTTGGATCACAACGCCTTTGAAAAACTGCGTTCTTGTTTTTTCACCCTCTTTGATTTCGTAGTACACTGTGATGGTATCACCAGCTCCGAAATCAGGGAAATCTTTTCTAGCTACTAATTCGTCCTGTACGAATTTTAATAAATCTGCCATGATAATTGTTTTAATGATGGTTTTAAACTCAGAGCAACATACACGGATTTCGCCAGAGGTTGGTCTAATGTGGGCGCAAAGATAAAAATTATTTTGAATTTTGAATGATGAATTTTGAATTATTTTACCCAGCATGTCCTACATTCAAAATTCAGCATTTAAAATTCATAATAGCTTAATCCTCAAGCAAATCAGGCCTTCTGTTTTTTGTGTGCTCATACGCCATTTCCTCGCGCCATTGTTCAATTTTGGCAAAGTGGCCGCTTGTCAAAACCTCAGGTACTTTCCAACCCTTATATTCCGCAGGCCGCGTATAAATCGGTGGTGACAATAATCCGTCTTGGAAACTATCCGTAAGGGCTGAAGTTTCGTCGCTTAATACGCCTGGAATCAAACGGATTAAGGCATCCGACAATACCAAAGCGCCCAATTCACCGCCGCTTAAAACATAATCGCCAATCGAAATTTCTTTCGTGATAAAATGATCGCGCACGCGTTGGTCCACGCCTTTATAATGCCCGCATAGAATAATGATATTTTTCAGCATCGACATCGTATTGGCCATTTTCTGGTCGAGCGTTTCCCCATCAGGCGTCATATAAATAATCTCGTCGTACTCACGCTCGCTTTTGAGATGCGTAATGCAAGCATCAATCGGCTGCACCATCATCACCATGCCCGCGCCACCGCCAAACGGATAATCATCCACACTTTTTTGTTTGTTGGTCGTATAGTCGCGTAAATTATGGATATGAACTTCGACCAAACCTTTGTCAATGGCGCGTTTCATAATCGAAACTTCAAACGGGCTGCGCAATAATTCGGGTAATACTGTGATAATATCAATTCTCATGGCGCAAAGGTACAAAGTTTTTGAAGTTTTTTTTAGGAGCTTGTTCCCGCTATCATTCCAATCTTTTTTGTTTTATTGACGTATTTGCGTAAATCATGCATTGACAAAAACAAAAAAGGATTTTCCCTTCTATCGGGGCTAGGGCTATTTCATAAATGAAAACATTTTAATTCAGTCAGATAAATATGAAGTAGGATAGCTGATTATTTTTTGATGAATTTTGCTGTAAATGCCTCATTATAAATGCTAATGATGCGAATAAAATATAACCCCGGCTCTAAAGAACTTATATCAAGGCTTTCATCTTCATTGCCAAATTCCGCTGTTATTTTTCCCAAAGAATCGTAAATGATGCTGTTGGCAATTTGGCCTTTGTGATTGATGTGAAGCATATTGGTAGCAGGGTTTGGGGAAATGAGATATGCTTCCTGTTTTGTCGGCTCATGTGTATCCAGCAAAATATTACAACTCAAAGATTGTTGGAGTGTACTGGCAAAGCTAAAAGTTCCAATTCCCAATTGTCCGCTTGCACTATTACCGATACCCCAAACACTGCTATCATTTTTTAAAAATAAAGCCTGATCAGAACTTACTGCAATGGCTCTAATATTTCCGTCAGGACCAGCAGGAACTGGAACCAAACTTTGTGCGACGTCGTTACCGATCATGCCCACGTTGTCTCCGGTTGCCATACAAGTCCCGTCGCTTTTTAAGAAATAAGAGCCATTGCTCGTAGGGCATGAAATTACTTTAATCACGCCAGTCAGATTGCTTACCGCTACAGGGTTTTTCCTGTTTATAACGGTATTGTCTCCCAATTGGCCATAATAGTTATTTCCTGCCGCCCATACCGTTCCGTCAGATTTTATAAAGAGTGAGTGTTCAGAGCCGGCCGCAATATCCACAACGTCAGTGATATTACATTGGTAAGGAATTATGCGCGAAGCCGAAATTCCATTGGCCAATTGACCTGAAGAACCAAGCCCGCATGCCCAAACTGTCCCGTCATTTTTAAGGAAAAGAGAATGGTAATTGCCTGCGGCAATTGCAGTTATTCCCGATAATGTAGGAATTTGTCGAATCACAGATGAACTTTCATTTGCTGTCGTGTAACCCAATTTTCCTTCAAAATTTCGCCCCATAGACCAGACAGTTCCATCATTTTTGAGTAATAAGGAATGACTTTCTCCGACTGAAATTGCAATAAATCCAGATGTTCCGGGAATAAGGATTGGAACTGGTCTATTGGTGAATGTGCCGTCGCCGAGTTGTCCGTAAAAATTTAGACCGCATCCCCAAATCCTTCCCTGATTGTCCAAAAAAAGATTACTGTTACTTCCGGCGGAAACTGAGATAATATTTGAAATATTGCCTGCAACCGTTACAGGCGTTGCATGACCGGTGCCGTCGCCGGTGCCTAATACGCCTTGATAATTCCATCCGCTGGATTGCGGAATGCCGCTTTCGCAAAGGAAAACACTGTGCCCCTGTCCAATGGCAATTACCTGAGCGTTGATGCAGAAACTGCTCATAAAAAAGAAAGAAAGAAGAATTCTCATGTGTAATTATTTGTGCCACAAGATAATTAAAAAATACTTTCTAAAAGTGCGACAAAAAAACGTGATTAAGTTATAAATTTGTGGCTTCAAATTAAAAAAAAATAAAACCATGGAAAACGGAATATACGCTAAATTCAACACCGCCAAAGGGTCGATTTTAGTAAAACTCACCCACGACTTAACACCGGGAACGGTCGGAAACTTCGTAGCACTTGCCGAAGGAAACCTCGAAAATAAAGCAAAACCGCAAGGAACGCCATACTACAACGGATTGAAATTCCACCGCGTCATTCCTGATTTCATGATTCAGGGCGGTTGTCCGCAAGGCATCGGAACCGGTGGTCCGGGTTACAACTTTGACGATGAGTTCCACAAAGATTTGCGTCATGATGCGCCGGGCGTTTTGTCTATGGCGAATTCGGGTCCGGGAAGCAACGGTTCTCAATTTTTCATCACACACATCGCAACACCATGGCTCGATGACAAACACACCGTTTTCGGAAATGTGGTTGAAGGACAAGATGTTGTTGACGCGATTGCACAAGGCGACGTGATTGATTCTGTTGAAATCATCCGCGAAGGCGACGAAGCCAAAGAATGGAACGCCGTGGAAGCTTTCAGAACTTTTGAAGGGTCGCGTGCCAAAAGAGAAGCCGCAGAACGCGAAGCTGCAGAAGCCGCAATGGAAAAACTCTCTGCGGGTTTCGAAAAAACGGAAAGCGGTTTGCGTTATAAAATGATCCAGAAAGGAAACGGGAAAAAAGCGGAAAATGGGAAAACGGTTTCTGTGCATTATTCAGGTTCTTTAGAAAACGGAAAGGTTTTCGATTCTTCCTACACCAGAAAGAAACCAATCGAATTTCCTTTAGGACAAGGCAACGTGATCGAAGGTTGGGACGAAGGCATCGCACTATTGCAGGTAGGTGATAAGGCGCGATTCGTCATTCCATCGCATTTGGGTTACGGTTCGCGTGGTGCCGGTGGTGTGATTCCACCTAATGCGACGTTGGTTTTCGATGTCGAATTGATGGATGTCAAATAAAGAACACAAAAAAAGCAACAAAATAACTTCCCGATAGTAAATTATTATCGGGATTTTTTATATTTGATTCACAAACATCAACAATATGAAACTAAAAATTTTAGGATTGGCAGTCATCGCAGCAGTAGTGTATTCTTGCGCTTCAAAATCAGCCGTAGCTTCATCGTCTCAGGCAAGCCCTGCGGCTCCCGAAACGCCAGCAACTCCAGCTGTTGCTATAGGAAAATCAATGGAAAAAGTGGCAGCACCCACGCCACCAAAAGATTCTAAAGGCAACATCGCAGCAGTGACTTCGGAATTGTCTGCCGGAAAAACTAATTATGAAAACAATTGCGCCAAATGCCACAAACTATTCGATCCAAGGGATTTCTCTAAAGCAGAATGGGCTCCGATTCTAGTAACAATGCAAAAGAAAGCACATTTAACCGACGCCGAAATGGCACCGATTACGAATTATATTTATACCCATTTATAATTTACAACTATTCTAATTGAAAAAGCATCCTGAATGAGGATGCTTTTTTTATTAAAGGTATTTATTTCAATTTTATTACTACTGCACTGAAAATCCGTCAGGCAATACCGCACCTTTTTTCACGACGATAATGCCATCTTTCACGGTATACAAATCCGTATTGACATCTGCTAAATGCGCACCTCCATTGAGTTTCACATCATTGCCAATCCTACAATTCTTATCGACGATAGTATAGTTGATGAAACATCTTTCGCCAATACCGACATTCATAATGTTGTTTAAACTGTTGGTCCGGATTTCCTCAAGGTTCTGATAATAATCATTTCCCATCAGGTAAGAATTGAAAATCGTCGAGCCATAACCAATGCGACTCCGGATGCCAATCACCGAATGTTCAATCGTCGCGGAATTGATGATGCAACCTTCCGCAATTACAGAGCGGTCAATGGTCGATGCGCCCGTAATTTTTGACGGCGGCAAAACCCTGGCACGCGTATAAATCTTGCTCGAATTGTCGAACAAATTAAACTTAGGAAGATCATCGGTCAATCCTAAATTCGCTTCAAAAAACGAATCGATGTTACCGATATCGGTCCAGTAGCCTTCATATTGGTAGCTTAGAATTTTATGTTTTCCAATCGCTTGAGGAATGATTTCCTTTCCGAAATCTTTGGTGTCGGGATTGTTCATGAGTTCAATCAGCAGCTCGCGGTTGAAGATATAAATCCCCATCGAAGCCAGATAATGCTTGCCTTCCGCTTTCATTTCATCGCTGACTTCAGAAGTCCATTGCGGTAATAAACTGGCTTCCGGTTTTTCTATAAATGAAGTGATCCAGTTTTCGGAATCGGTTTTTAAGATACCAAATTCCGGAGCTTCTTTAGCGGTCACGGGCAAAGTCGCAATCGAAATCGCGGCGCCGTTCTTATGATGCGCCTGGATCATTTCATTGAAATCCATCTGATACAACTGATCGCCAGATAGAATCAGCGCATAATCAAAATCGTGGTTTAAGAAATGTTGCATACATTGGCGCACGGCATCGGCGGTTCCCTGAAACCAACGCGGGTTATCAGGCGTTTGTTCGGCTGCAAGAATATCGACAAAAGCCGAACTGAAAGTGCTGAAATGGTAAGTGTTTTTGATGTGCTGGTTCAGCGAAGCCGAATTGAACTGCGTGAGTACGAACATGCGCTGTATCTGTGAGTTGATGCAATTCGAGATCGGAATATCCACCAAACGGTATTTTCCTGCAATCGGAACGGCAGGCTTCGAACGACTTTCGGTAAGCGGCGCCAATCGTGAGCCTTGTCCTCCGCCTAAAATGATCGCCAACGTAGATTTATTCATGATGTTAATTTTTTAAAGATTGGTATACTTCAATATATTGTGTCGCGACTTTGTCCCATGAATGGTCAATTTGTTGGACGGTTTTGCGCATTGCGTCGAATTTTTTAGCATCCTGAAACAATACAATCGCTCGTGAAATGGAATGCGTCACATCGAAAACGCTGGTTTCGTTATGGCAAATCCCAAAACCGCCGTCGCCCATATCAATCACGGTGTCACGCAAACCGCCGGTTCTTCTGACAATCGGAATGGTTCCGTAACGCAAAGCATACATTTGATTCAGGCCGCAAGGTTCCACACGCGAAGGCATCAAAAGGAAATCTGCGCCTGCATAAAGAATGTGCGCGAGTTTTTCATTATAACCGATGTAAGCATTGTAATTTCCGTGATAGAAATTTTGCAAGCCCGAAAGTTCCTTTTCCACATTCGGATCGCCCGAACCTAAAATCAGGATGTTAATTTCACCTTGATGCTGATGCAATGCGACGCTGCAAATCTGCGGCAATAAATCAGCTCCTTTTTCACCAACCAAACGACCAATAAATGTGAACAAAGGTTTGTCCGGATTAAGATTAAAATGCGAACACAAAAACGCTTTGTTTTCGGCTTTTCCTTTTTTGAAATCCTTGAGCGTATAATTTTTCGCGATCAGCGGATCGGTTTTGGTGTTCCAGACCTCAGTGTCGATACCGTTCAGGATTCCGAGAGATTTCGGGCGTTCCCAGCGCAAAAGATTTTCAAGTCCGTTGGCGTGGTTGCTGATTTCATCGAGATAACTCGGCGAAACCGTCGTCACTTTCCAGGCGCATTTGATCGCCGATGCTAAAGGATTGATCGTGCCGTTCCATTCGAGATAACCGATTTTAGACAAATCAAATTGTGGCAAATAATGCAACTTGTCGTAACCAAACCAACCTTGATATTGGCCATTGTGAATCGTCAAAAGTGTAGGTGTATTTCTTAAGTGCTGGTAATTGAAACAATGCTGCACCATAAAAGGAATCAAACCTGTGTGATGGTCATGGCAATGTAGAATGTCAGGATATTGGTTGGTTTCCACAAGCCAATTCAGAAAGGCAATCTGAAAAGAAAGAAAGCGTTCGGTGTCGTCTTCATATGAATAGACATTTGGGCGGTCGAACAATTCCGGAATGGCAATCTGGTATAATTCGAAGCCGAGTTTGTTGGTTTTCTCTTTGGCAATTGAATACGAAAACAGGAAATAACCTAATTTGAGCTGCCCTTGATGTACAATGTCATACTCATTTTCCTGAAAGAATTTATTGTTGTAAGCCGGCACGACGACTTTCGCATATTGTCCGGACTGGTTGAGGTATTTGGGTAAAGCTCCGACGACATCGGCTAAACCGCCTACTTTGGCTACGGGATAACATTCGGCGCTGAGGTGAAAAATTTCCATGCAGTAAGATAAAATCGATTTAAAAATCTAAATTTAGATAAAAAAATTGAACTTTGAAGTTCTTGACAATATTAAAGAATCATTAATTCAAATCAATTTCAATGGAACCAAACCAATTGCTCTGGCCAGAATTTGAAAAAGTAGACATGCGCGTGGGAACGATTCTCACGGTTGCAGATTTTCCGGAAGCGCAAAAACCTGCTTATCAAATCACTATCGATTTCGGAAGTGAAATCGGCATTAGGAAATCGTCGGCACAAATCACCAAACGTTACCAAAAAGAAGATCTGATTGGAAAGCAGATTGTGGCTGTGGTCAATTTCCCTAAAAAGCAAATCGGAAAGTTTATGAGCGAATGCCTGATTTTGGGTTCGGTCGGAGCCGCGAATGACATCGTATTGCTGACTTCAGACCTCAAAGTTGATAATGGGTTGCGGATTGGATAATTTGAGGTGCGTATAAGTTTAGCTTACGAATATAAGGTTCGACGCATTTAATGGGATATGACAAAATTTAATAGTACTAATTTCGTTATTAAAGTATACTTCTGGTAAACTGATGGTTTTTAAAGTATTGCCAGTCGAAAATTAAATTTATTTTTACAATATGAAGAAATCATTACTCCTTTTTTTTGCATTTTTCCTGATGCCATTGATGGGTTTTGGTTTTACATTTACTGCAACACCAACGCCGGAAAGCTGCACCGGAAACGGAACGCTTACTTTTACTGCTAGCAATATTGATCCGGCAGGAACGATTGTGTATGAAATTTATGAATTGCCCAATACAACAGTTCCTCTGGCAACGGTAACCACAAATGTTTATAACGGACTTTCCGCAGGCACCTACCGCATCATCGCCAAAGAAACGGTCGGGACAGCCGTCACTACGCAGCAACAGGACGTAACGATTGCCAATCAGGTGGTGCCTTTAGTATTTTCGGTTCAAAGTTTTAACCAAGCTTGTTCAAGCAATAGCAACATCTCTGTAAATATTACTTCGGGAATTGGTGTTTCTTATGAGATATTTTCCGGCCCGGTCACCTTCCCACCGCAAGCTACCAATACGTTTTCAGGATTGCCCGTGGGTGTTTATAGAATTAGAGTTTTTGACAATTGCGGCACTGGAGTGGTTTCCACTTTTACGGTTACTTTGAATCCCACCGGACTTACTATCGGGCCACCTAGTTTTACGAATGTAACGCCACCATCGTGCAGCCAATCCATAGCTAATCAAACCATTACACCAGCGACAGGAACCGTTATTGGTTATCCGTTGCAAATACAATTTGATGTTCATCCTCCGGGTGGGGCATCTACACAGACTTTCAACAGTACTTTAGCTACAGGCAATACCACCTCACAGACCATAACCCAATCCATTCCTACTTTTCCCAATCAGAATTACGATTATGATGTTACGATTACAGATTCTTGTGGTTCTGTTTTTACGCAGAATTTTCCGGTCAATCAAAATATTTCTTTAGCACCGCTGATCTACGATTTGAATTGTAATGCTTATTATTTCGAGTTGAAAGCCGAGAATTTCACGCCGCCTTATACACTTAATTTTATCAGCGCTCCAGCAGGTTTCAATCCCGTCAATTTTAATGCAGGCTATCCCGGGCCTTATTTGACCGATACAACTACTTTTGGTGGCGCTTCAGCCAATACCCCTGTGGGAAACTATCAAGTCAGTATTCAGGACGTATGCGGGCGATTGAATACGGTTCCGTTTACTATTGTTGCTTTTCCCGCTGCCGCTTCGGGAATAGGCGTCAATAATGGCTGCGGGACGAATACCGGGAAAATTTTTGTTTCGATTCCGGCTTATAAAGTAGTGACCGCTAGCGTTACAGGCGCTCCGGCTTCATATCCTTTTCCTTTACCGCATGATGTCACGGCTTCCGTGGATACGACTACAGGAATCCTGACTTTAGACCCTTTACCGCTTGGCGATTATGTGATTAGTACGACCAACAATTGCGGTGATTTGATGAATCCGGTGAACATCACAGTTCCGGTCTACGTCGATCAGGGGCTCACGAGCGATTTAAGACCGGGTTGCGATCTCACGAAAAGCTCCATAAAGATATCAAGCGCGAATACTGGATTGAGTTCCATAAGGATTACGGCAGCCCCAGCGGGTTTTCTTCCGGCGCTGCCTTACGACGGTACGGCCAATATTGCCACCGATGGTAGTTTCTACATGAGCCAGCTTCCCGAAGGCAGTTATACTTTTAACGCCACTGACCAATGCAATTTCACCAACACGATTTTGGTCACCATTACACGTGGTTATACTGTGACAACCAATTCCTATTCGCTGCAGGCCAATTGCGGCTCGTTTGATATTCCTTTGAACTTTGTCAGCAACGCGATTAATGAATCGTTTTGGCTGCAGAAATTGATCGATCCTGCGAACAACATTTGGGGGCATCCCAATACCGAAATCATTTATCCCGACAATACTGTTCCGGATAGTTCGAACAGTTATGCTTTGGTCAATAATGCTACGAATTACAATTTAATTTTTAACGGCACCTTTCGTATCGTGCACATCTTCAGTACTTATAACAACGGTGCCGATGTCAATAACGGAACCGTGGCTTCCATAGACAAACAATGTATTGAGCTATTGAGTCCGACGCTTTCGTTCAATCAGGTGCTTCAACTAAACAATGCTTACCGCATCCCTTGCAGCAGTAATGGCAATCTCGATGTGGTGATTGATGCCAACGGAAAGCCGCCGGTTCATTATACGATTATCGAGAAAGATGGTTTGCCTTTTAGTCTGGACAACTTCAATTCCAATATATTCTACAATCTGGCGCCCGGAAATTATACCTTTCAGATTGAAGACAGTTGCGGGTTTATCGTTAGTAGGCCTTTTGATGTCAATAGTTTGTTGTCGCTCGTTACGATTCCAAAACCGAACGATATGCCGAATTTACTGCAATGTCAGGATGTGATTACCAATAATGAAGTTTTCGATCTGACTACCCAGAATGCTACCATTTTAGGGACTCAAAATCCAGCCAATTTTACCTTAACTTATCATGAATCGTTGGCGGATGTTCAGAACAACGTCAACCCGATTTCAAACCTCACGACTTATAATCCAAATACGAATCCCAAAACGATTTTTGCGCGTTTGGTTTATAATCCGTTACCGAACTGTTATGAATCGACTTCTTTTGATTTGGTCGTAGGACAAAATCCGGTTTTGAATATTAATCCTACGTATTTGAGTTGTTTTTCGAATCCCGTCACGCTCGATGCTTCGCCGGGAAATTTACCGACAACGACTTATTTATGGTCTGACGGCTCTGCTAATCCGACGATTACGGTCACACAGCTTGGGGTAACCAATCTCAATGTAACGGCTACCAACGGCTACCGAACTGCAGGAAATTGCCCCAATTTCGCAACCATCGAAGTAACGATTTCCGATTTGCCGGTCATCGACCATTTTGAAACCAGCGACTGGACTGTCGATGAAAACAGCATCACGGTTTTTACTTCCAACAATGGTTCTTTTGAATATTCGTTGGATGGCATCAACTACCAAAACGAAAACACATTCACAAATTTGAAACCCGGCGTTTACACCATTTATGTGCAGGATAAGTTGGGCTGTGGTTTCACTAAAAAAGACATCTGGCTGTTGTATTACCCTAATTTCTTTACGCCGAATAATGATGCTTATAACGACACTTGGTTTATTGATAACGCTGGTTTTGAGCCTGATTTGACGGTTGCGATTTTTGACCGTTACGGCAAATTGATCAAATATCTGAATGCCAACGAAAGCTGGGACGGCACGTATAATGGGCATCAGGCCGTATCCACCGATTACTGGTTTTTGGTCACGCGGCAGGACGGCCGGACACACCGTGGTCATTTTACTTTAAAAAGATAGTTGCGTCAGGTATTTTCTCTATTTTTACTTCGATAAATAAAATTCTATGGATTTCTCAGCAAAAATGCTCCGCGACGACGCGCTCAAAGGAAAAGTAATTGTAGTTACCGGCGGCGGAAGCGGATTGGGCAAAGCGATGACCCAATATTTTTTAGAACTTGGCGCTAATGTAGCCATAACTTCCCGTGATCTTGAAAAACTAAAAAACACGGCACAAGAACTCGAAACCAAAACCGGCGGAACTTGTCTGCCGTTGGCTTGCGATGTACGCCATTACGACCAAGTAGAAAACATGTTGCAAGAAGTTTTAAAAGCTTTCGGTAAAGTCGATGTGTTGCTTAACAACGCGGCGGGGAATTTCATTTCACCTACAGAACGTTTGTCCGCAAACGCTTTTGATACCGTTATTGATATCGTGCTGAAAGGCTCCAAAAACTGCACGCTCGCTTTCGGAAAACACTGGATTGATACCAAACAGACTTCCGCGACGATTCTCAATATTGTCACTACTTATGCATTCACAGGTTCAGCTTATGTCGTTCCGAGTGCTACTGCGAAAGCCGGAGTTCTCGCAATGACAAGGAGTTTGGCGGTCGAGTGGGCGAAATACGGCATCCGTTCGAACGCGATTGCCCCGGGACCGTTTCCGACAAAAGGCGCGTGGGATCGATTGCTTCCGGGCGATTTGGCGGAGAAGTTCGATATGGCGAAAAAAGTGCCACTCAAAAGGGTAGGCGACCATCAGGAATTGGCGAACCTTGCGGCTTATCTGGTGTCTGATTTCTCGGCTTATATCAATGGGGAAGTCGTTGTGATTGATGGCGGCGAATGGCTCAAAGGCGCGGGACAGTTCAACCTATTGGAGCAGATTCCTGAGGAAATGTGGGACATGCTGGAGATGATGATTAAGGCGAAAAAAAATAATTGATAATTATTTTAGGAGCTGTTTCCGGCTATCCGTTACAATCTTTAGCGCTGAACAACAGCGCAAAAGGATTTCCGCTACTATCCGGGCTAGGGCAATTCGTAGTGTTAGATTTCCCTTTTTCGGGGCTAATTATCAATTATTAAGGACCAATTATCCATTAATCAGCTTATTAACTTTTGTTAACAAATAACCCTTGAAAAACCCATAATTAATTGTATTTTTACGGCTCAAAATTTGAAAAAATAAATGGGTAAAATCATTGCTATTGCCAACCAGAAAGGCGGTGTGGGAAAAACGACGACTTCGGTAAATTTGGCGGCTTCGTTGGGTGTTTTAGAAAAGAAAGTGTTGCTGATTGATGCCGATCCGCAGGCGAACGCGAGTTCGGGTCTGGGCATTGACATTGACAACGTGACCGTGGGAACCTACCAGATGCTCGAGCATAGCAATACGCCGCAGGAAGCCATTCTCAAAACTTCGGCACCGAATGTTTGGGTCATTCCGGCCCATATTGATTTGGTGGCGATTGAGATTGAACTTGTCGATAAGGAAAACCGCGAATACATGCTCAAACAGGCTTTAGCGAGTATCAAAGACGAATATGACTATATCCTTATTGATTGCGCGCCGTCGTTAGGATTGCTTACATTGAATGCTTTGACGGCTTCAGATTCTGTGATCATTCCAATTCAATGTGAATATTATGCGCTTGAAGGTTTGGGTAAATTGCTCAACACGATTAAGAGCGTCCAAAAAATACACAATCCAGAACTTGATATCGAAGGTTTGTTATTGACGATGTTCGATTCGAGGTTGCGTTTGTCAAACCAAGTGGTTGAGGAAGTGCAGAAACATTTTAACGACATGGTTTTTGAGACGATTATCCAGAGAAATGTCAAATTGAGCGAGGCGCCGAGTTTCGGGGAAAGCATCATCAATTACGACGCAACGAGCAAAGGCGCCACAAATTACTTGCACTTAGCCCAGGAAATTATTAAGAAAAATACGATTTAGATTTATGTCACAAGCAGTAAAAAAACAAGCATTGGGAAGAGGATTATCTGCCTTGTTGAAAGATCCTGAAAATAACATCCAGTCGGTCAACGATAAGAATGCTGACAAAGTGGTGGGCAATATCATCGAACTTGAAATTGACGCGATTGAAATCAATCCGTTCCAACCCAGAAGCAATTTCAACGAAGAATCCTTGCAGGAATTGGCGACTTCGATTCGTGAGTTGGGCGTGATTCAGCCGATTACCGTCAGAAAATTAGATTTCAATAAATACCAGTTGATTTCTGGCGAACGCCGTTTGCGCGCTTCCAAAATCAATAAAATGACTACGATTCCGGCTTACATCAGAATCGCCAATGATCAGGAATCGCTGGAAATGGCGCTCGTTGAAAATATCCAAAGACATGATCTTGATCCGATTGAGATTGCGCTTTCGTACCAACGTTTGATTGATGAAATCCAATTGACCCAAGAGCAAATGAGCGACCGCGTCGGAAAAAAACGTTCTACCATTGCGAATTACTTACGCCTTTTGAAACTCGATCCGATCATTCAGACCGGCATCCGCGATGGTTTTATCAGTATGGGTCACGGCCGCGCGATCATCAACATCGATGACCAAGACGTTCAGACCGATATCTACCAAAAAATCGTGAGCCAGAATCTATCGGTACGCGAAACGGAAGCTTTGGTCAAGAGTTATCAGGAAAGTCTTAAACCTGCCGCCAAGAAAGTAACCAAAACTGTTGCTTTTTCGATTGCTGAAGACGAAAAGAAAGCGATCGCGAATTATTTCGGCGCTAAAGTCGATGTGAAAATGGCGGGTAATGGCAAAGGAAAAATCTCGATTCCATTCCATTCCGAAGAGGACTTTCACAGAATCATCAAACTCATCAAAGGCTAAGTGCTGAGGTATATTGTCATACTGCTATTGTTGTTGCAATGCGGAAACCACACGGTTTTCAGTCAGGAGAAAGAGGCACCGCTACTGATTACCAAAGATTCTGTAAAAGATAAAGACATCAATCCTTTGGCGCCTGCAAAAGCGGCTTTTTATTCGGCCATTCTGCCAGGTTTGGGTCAAGCTTACAATAAAAAATACTGGAAAATTCCTCTGGTGTATGGTGCTTTGGGAGCAACACTATACTTCTACACCTCAAACAACAACAAATACCACGAATTCCGTGACGCCTATAAAGCCAGGTTAGCAGGAAATCCCGATCCGAAATACGATTATCTCGATGATTCGAGATTGATCCGGGCACAGCGTTTTTACAGAAGAAACCGCGACCTTTCGATGTTGCTGACTGTTGGTTTTTATGCCTTAAACATCATCGATGCCAATGTCGATGCGCATCTTGGGCAATTCAACGTCAATGATAATCTTTCCGTGCGTCCTGATTTGTATCCTGACGAACAATACAGAAAGCCGACTTTTGGCCTCGCCTTAAATTACACTTTCAAATGAAAATAGCGCTGCTCGGATACGGTAAAATGGGCCATGTGATTGAACGTGTGGCTTTATCGCGCGGGCATGAAATCGTTTTGCGCAAAACTAGCGAGAACACCTTTGAAGGTCTTGAAAAGGCTGACGTCGCGATTGATTTCAGTATTCCAGATGCGGCCGTGAGTAACATTTCGGCTTGTTTGCATACTAACGTACCGATTGTCTCCGGCACGACCGGTTGGCTTTCATCGTATGAGTCAATGGTAGCTTTGTGTAACGAAAAGAACGGCGCGTTTATTTACGGTTCGAATTTTAGTTTGGGCGTGAATATTTTTTTTGAATTGAATGCGCATTTGGCGAGAATCATGTCGAAATTCGATCAGTATAAAGTGTCGATGGAAGAGATTCACCATACGCAGAAACTCGATGCGCCAAGCGGAACGGCAATCACGTTGGCAGAAGATATCATCGCCAATTCGGACTATTCGGGTTGGGCTTTGGAACATGCAAAGGAAGATGAAGTTTTAATCGATGCCAAAAGAATTGAAAATGTTCCCGGAACGCACACCGTGGTTTACAATTCTGAAGTCGATGCGATTGAAATCAAACATACGGCACACAACCGCGAAGGTTTCGCATTAGGAGCCGTGCTTGCCGCAGAATGGCTTGTCGGCAAAACTGGCGTATTTACAATGAAAGATGTATTGGCATTAAAATAACAAATGAAATAAATTCAGACTTTACCGATAGCCATCTTAAAGTCTTATAATCTTACAATCTAAAAATCTACATTATGACACTATTGCAATGGTTTGTGTTTTTCCTGATTCTTCAAGTGGTTCATTTCATCGGAACCTGGAAAATGTATGAAGCGGCCGGCAGAAAACATTGGGAAGCAGCGGTTCCGGTATACAACGGAATTGTTTTGATGAAAATCATCAACCGCCCGACTTGGTATACCATTTTATTGTTTGTGCCGATTGTCAATCTGATTATGTTCCCGGTTGTTTGGGTCGAAACTTTGCGTTCTTTCGGGAAAAATACTACAACTGATACCATTTTAGCCATCGCTACTTTAGGATTATACGTGGCTTATGTCAACTACACACAACCTTTAAATCACATTCCGGACCGCAGTTTAGTGCCGACAAATAAAGGAGCTGATACCGTAAGTTCTTTATTGTTTGCGATTGTCGTAGCTACGATTGTGCATACTTATGTGATGCAGCCTTATACGATTCCGACTTCGTCTTTAGAGAAATCATTGTTGGTGGGCGACTTCCTTTTTGTGAGCAAATTCCATTACGGCGCGCGTGTGCCGATGACTACGGTTGCTATGCCGATGGTGCATGACACGATTCCGGTGTTACACAAAAAGTCTTACCTGAACAAGCCACAACTGCCATATTTCCGTTTTCCGGGCTTGCAGAAAATTGAGAAGAATGATATCGTCGTGTTCAACTGGCCGGTCGATACGGTTTACAAATTCTTCGATACTTCGAAAAGAAAAGCTGACAAACCCATCGATAAAAAATCGAATTACGTCAAAAGATGTCAGGGAACACCGGGCGATATGTTGCAGATAAAAGACGGCGTCGTGTTCATCAATGGAAAAGAACTTATTTTGCCTGAAAGAGCGAAACCTCAGTATTCTTATACCGTGACCACGAATGGTTCCTCGTTCGATCCTACATATATTCTGAAAGAACTTCACATTACCGATGGTGTCTATCAAATGTCAGCCAATACGTTCCTCTTTTCAGCCTTGACCACGGAATCAGCAGAGCGTTTAAAAAGCAATCCGATTGTCACCAATATTACCCGAAACATTTCACATGATCCGGAACCGGCAGTATTTCCGCAGGTTTCCAATGGATGGAACAAAGATAATTACGGCCCGATTTACATTCCTGAAGCCGGAAAAACTGTGCCTTTGAATGCACAGACCTTGCCTTTCTACAAAAGAATCATCACTGAGTATGAAGGTAACGACCTTAAAGTCAGCGGCGATGAAATCAGGATCAACGGAAAAATTGCCAATTCGTATACGTTCCAGCAAAATTACTACTGGATGATGGGCGACAACCGCCACAATTCCGAAGACAGTCGTTATTGGGGTTATGTTCCTGAAAATCATATTGTCGGGAAACCGGTGTTTATCTGGATGAGTTTGGATTCGCATGCGAGTGGTTTGGCCAAAATCCGTTGGGAGCGTTTGTTTACGACCGTTGGCGGTGAAGGACAACCGTATTCGTACTTCAAATTTTTCCTGATTGCTTTGGCGGCTTATTTCGGCATTACGTTCTTTTTGAACAAACGCAGAGAATCAAATAGCTAGTAAGAATTTGTTTATTTGATTTGAATACGATGAACATCTTAATCCATCCAACCTATTTTCCATCGATCAGTCATTTCGTTGCCATGGCGCAGGCGGATTCAATTACTATGGAAATGGAAGATAATTTTCAGAAGCAAACCAACCGCAATCGGACGATGATTTACAGTCCGAACGGCATCCAACTTTTGAATATTCCTATAAAACATACCAAAGAAAAGCATCAGAAAACCAAAGAAGTCAAACTAGAAACCGCTTTCGATTGGCAAAAACAACATTTCAAATCGCTTGAAGCAGCTTACAGAACTTCGCCATTTTTTGAATATTTTGAAGATGCAATCACCCCGATTTTCACCAAGAAACATACGTTCATGATGGATTTGAATTTTGAAACCATCGAAATTGTTTCGAAATGTTTGGGGATGCCTTTTCAATACCATCAAACTCAGGAATATTTTCATGAAGTGACCGATTTCACGGATTTCAGAAACCTCGCCAACGGTAAAAAAGATACTTCGGTTTTCGAACCTTACACGCAGGTTTTCGGCGATAAGCATGGTTTTCTGAACAATCTAAGCATTTTGGATTTGCTTTTTAATGAAGGCCGTTTTGCGCTCGATTACTTAAAAAACCAAACACTCTAATTACTCCACAATCTCAAGCCGCGTCATGATCGGATAATGATCGGAATTGACAAAGTCTGGGAAACTCTCGAAACTTTTGACTTTCATCTTGCTGTCGGCAAAAATATAGTCAATCCGCGCCGGATAGTATTTGAAATTGTAGGTGTTGCCAAAACCGCTTCCGGCTTCTTCAAAGGTGTCGTTAAGTTTTCCTTTGATGCTTCTGTATACATACGAATACGGACTGTTGTTCATGTCACCGCAAATAATCACAGGGAAATCACAACGGTTTTTATGGTTCATCACGATCTCGGCCTGCTGTTGCTGTTTCCTGAAAGCAAGGCTGATGCGGTTGAACACCAACTGCGATTTTTCCTGATTGATCTCGTCGATGTTTTCGGAAATCTCATTGACGTCGGGTGAAATCTTGATTGATTGCAACTGCATATTGTACACGCGGATGATGTCTTTTCCTTTCTTGATATCGGCAAAAATGGCATTGTTGTTCGATTTTGGGAATACGAGTTGGCCTTCATCAATAATCGGGAATTTCGAGAAGATTGCGAGTCCGGTTTTGATTTTGTTACCGTGCATGAAAATGTAGCGGTAAGGATAGACTTTCAAGTCGATTTGTGCCGCGGCAGAATATTCCTGGATGCATAGAATATCAGGATTTTTGTCGTTGATAAAAGTTTTGATGTACGACACGACATCAGTATCAGGAAGCCAATTGAACAAATTGAACAACCGTACATTATAACTCATCACGACGAAATCCTGATCGCTTTTGGGTAAGTCGACGGCGGAAAATTTATAGAATTTGTTGATGAAAGTGATGCCCATCAGCAAAACCAATCCCGACAAAAGAATCTGTTTTTTGAATTGGATTAACCAATAGATAAAAAACAGTCCGTTCAGAATCAGGAACAACGGTAAAATCAAGGTAAGTACAGACAACAACGGAAACAATTTTGGCGCAAGAAACGGCAGCACATAAGCCAGAAATGTCAATACAGTCAACACTATATTGAACAGAAACATGCCTTTATTGAACCATGATAGTTTCTTCATTATTGTTTTCCGGCTTTAAACAAAAATTCCTTTTCTTCTTTGGTGAGGCTGTCGTAACCTGATTTACTGATCTTGTCTAAAATCTCATCGATTTGTTGTTGCGTCTTGTCTTTTGTTACGATTTTGGATACTTTTCCGGTAGGTTTTGAGTTGTAATTTCGGTGTACTTTCTTAAACGGTGTTGCTTTTTTGGGAGCGGTCACATTTGAAACTCCGTCCAAAACAAACGAAACTATTTTACTCAGATCGGTGCCGTTCTGCAACAGTTTGATGTATAAGAATCCGAAGAAAGCGCCCGCCAAATGCGCGATATGACCGCCTGTATTTTCAGTAAAAATCTGAATCAGGTCGAGCAATAGAATCACAAACGTGAATTGCCACAACTTGACATTCCCGATGAGCAGCAACCTTAAATTCATAAAAGGCGAATAAGTAGCCGTAGCGACTAAAATTGCCATAATCGCACCCGAAGCGCCGACAATGGCAGAACTACTTCCGGGACTTAAAAGATTATAGATGAGAGTGAAAGCCAGTCCGGCGAAAATACCGCTGAGCAAATACAAACCTAACAATTGTTTTTGGGTGAAGAACGTCAGGAAAATCCGCCCGGCGAAATTCAATACGATCATATTGAACAGCAAGTGGAAAAATCCCGCGTGGAAAAAGAAATATGTGAGGAATGTCCACGGTTTGTATAACGCTTCCATGCCGTTGGAAGACAACGCAATCCAATTCGGAAAATCGAAGAAACCCAACCGGAATTGGTAGAAAAACAAAATCGACAACAAGAAGACGCCACAATTCCAGTAGATGAGTTTTTGTTCAAAACCACCCATTTTATATTGCAACTTTAAATCGTCTAAGAGATTCATTTTTTTAGATTGTAAGATTGTAAGACTTCAAGATTATAAGATACGTCGCGTTTTACTTTTCGGATTCTGGCTCAATATTTTAATTCCATCGGTTCTTATTGAAACTGGTTTTCTTCCAATACCACATCATCAAAAAGCCGACAAGTGCGCCGCCAATGTGGGCGAAATGCGCAATGCCACTCGCACCGCCAAAAATCGATTCTCCTGAAACGCCCAGGATCAAATCGACGACCAGCAATCCAGGCACGAAATATTTCGCTTTGATCGGAATAGGAATGAACATCAGCGCCAATTCCGCATTAGGAACCATAAACGCAAAAGCTACTAAAAGCCCGTAGATGGCACCAGAAGCACCAACTGCAGGAGAAGCAAACGATCCCGCAAAATTGGATAAACCAGAATTGCCTAAAGTGTCTACCCAACGCGTATCCATTTGCCCTTGGTTGAGCAGTGCATATATTTCTTTTGGATTGAAACCCGCCTCAATCAAAGCGTTCAAGCCATGATGAAACATAAAATAATTGACCAAAGTGTGCAAGGCAGCAGCACCCAATCCGCACGAAATATAGAAAAACAAAAATTTCTTACCACCCCAAAAATGCTCCAAAGCCGAACCAAACGAATACAAAGCAATCATGTTGAAAGCGATGTGCATCACGCCGCCGTGCATAAACATATGCGTAAGCGGTTGCCAATACTGGAATTTCGCATTCTCAAAAAAGAAAAGCGATAAATAATCGTAGGCCTGTTCACCCACAAATTGGGTTCCGATAAAAAACAAAACATTGATGATCAACAATTGTTTGACCGTAGGGGTAATCTGCATCATAGCGCGAATTTTTTGTCTAAATCTTCCACATGCATCGTGATGAACGTGGGTTTTTGAAAAGGAGAAACATTCGGTTCCTTGCAGGCGAATAAGCCGTTCACAAGGTTTTCCTGTTCCTTTTCGGTTAAATAAGTTCCGTTTTTGACTGCGAGGCTTTTGGCCATCGATTTGGCGATCGTATCATTTTGGCTGAAGCTGTTCTCGGGTACGCCATGCTGCAAATCGCGCAACAGTTGTTCGAGCACCGCATTGACTTCGCTTTCGGTAATGTTCGCTGGAATTCCTGAAATTATAATATTATCTTCGTTGGTTGATTCGAATACAAATCCGGTGTTTGATAAAGCGAGTTGCAATTCGCGGATCAGTTCCATTTCGTTGGTCGAGAAATACAAATGCAAAGGAAACAACAACTGCTGGCTTGAAGCGTGCTGAACCGTCATGTTTGTAAGAAACTGTTCATAAAGAATGCGCTGATGCGCACGTTGTTGATCGACGATGACCATTCCCGATTTGATCGGATTGACGATGTATTTGCGGTTGATTTGGTACGTTTTGTTGCTTTGTTGTTCGATTTCATTCTCGCCGAATAAAGGCGCGGTCAAATCTTCGCTTTCAAACTGCATGCCTGCTTCTGAAACGCTGTCAATATCGTCTTTTAGGCCGACATAAAGGCTTTCCCATGAAGCGGAAACATTTTCGTTGTAACTGTGTTTTCTCGATTTTGATTTTTCGCCGCCATGACTTCTCGTGGGTTTTTCGTCCGCAAAAGGATTGTAATTGCCATCGACCTGAATCGTCGGGTAAGCCGCTTCGGTATTTTTATAATGGTAAGGCGTATCTAAATTGGCATCGCGGTCAAAATCTAAAATAGGAGCGACGTTGAATTGTCCTAAACTGTGTTTGATTGAAGATCGCAATATCGCATACAAAGCCTGCTCGTCATCAAACTTGATTTCGGTTTTAGTCGGATGAATGTTGATATCGATGGTGTTCGGCGGTACATTCAAAAACAGGAAATAACTTGGCTGCGCACCTTCCTTGAGCAAACCTTCATAAGCATTCATCAGCGCATGGTGCAAATAACCGCTTTTGATGAACCGGTCGTTCACAAAGAAAAACTGTTCGCCTTTGCTCTTTTTCGAAAATTCAGGTTTGCCTACAAAACCATCAATCGTGAGGATGTCGGTTTCTTCCTGTACCGGAACTAGTTTTTCATTGGTCTTTCCCGCGAAAATAGTTACGATTCTTTGTCTGGAATTGCTCGCCGGCAAAATATACACTTCATTGCCATTGTGGTAAAAAGCGAAATGAATGTTCGGATGGGCGAGGGCCACACGCTGAAATTCATCGACGATATGGCGGAATTCAATCGTATCGGACTTTAAGAAATTGCGTCGCGCCGGAATATTGAAAAACAGGTTTTTTACGGAAAATGAAGTACCATTGGGCAACACCGCAACATCCTGCGACAGGAATTTACTGCCTTCGATGATGATGTGCGTGCCAAGTTCTTCCTGTTCCTGTTTGGTTTTGAGTTCGACATGGGCAATGGCGGCAATCGACGCTAAGGCTTCGCCGCGGAATCCTTTAGTATGCAGTTTAAACAAATCTTCAGCCAGACGGATTTTGGAAGTCGCGTGTCTTTCGAAACACAGACGTGCGTCGGTCACGCTCATTCCCAAGCCATTGTCAACGACCTGAATCAGTGTTTTTCCGGCATCTTTGATGATGAGTTTGATATCGGTAGCCTTGGCATCCACGGCATTTTCGAGCAGTTCTTTTACGACGGATGCGGGACGCTGCACCACTTCGCCGGCGGCAATCTGGTTGGCAACGTGATCGGGAAGAAGCTGAATGATGCTCGACATGGTGCTATTTGATGGTTACTTTATTTTTTGCAAGGCGTACAAATTTAACTAATTTCCATTAGCTTTTACAGCCAAGTTTATCATAAAAAACAAAAAACCTACTCGTAAAAAGCAGGTTTCGTATGATGGTTAATCGATTAAAACTATTCTTCGAGTTTGAGGGTTTTGTCTTCAATCTGGAATTGCCCAGAAGTGATTTCCTGTTGGTTGAGCTGGTAATTTCTGCTGGCCAGTTCTCGAAGATAAGCCATTTTGATTGCGGCAATCGCAGCTTCTGTTCCTTTATTGCCGTGGATGCCACCGCTTCGGTCAATCGATTGTTGTTCGTTGTTGTCGGTGAGCATGCAAAAAATCACAGGAACATCCGATAAAACGTTGAGATCTTTGATGCCTTGCGTAACGCCGTCGCAGACAAATTCGAAATGCATGGTCTCGCCTTTGATGACGCAACCGATTGCAATCACAACATCGACGCTTTGGGTTTCAATCATTTTTTTCGAACCGTAAATCAGTTCAAAACTTCCGGGAACGTTCCAGCGGAGGATGTTTTGCGGCGCCGCACCACAATCAATTAATGCTGCTTCGGCACCCGAAAATAAGCCATTGGTGACGTGATCGTTCCATTCAGAAACAACAATCCCAAACCGAAAATCTTTCGCATTTGGGATTGTTTTTTTATCGTAATTGGATAAATTTTTATTAGCTGTAGCCATTTTATTAAAGATTTAAAAGATTAGATTTTAAGACTGTTTAGATTTAAAACCTGAATCAGAAATCTAGAATTATTGTGCCAAACCAATCAAAGCATCGACGGTAGAACCTTCAGGAGTGCTTTCGTATTTTTCTTTGATTTCTGTGAAATATTTCAACGCATCCGCTTTTTTACCCAAAGCCAAAGCAGTTTGTCCGGCTTTCATTAAAAAACGCGGCGTAGTCAAGTCGTTTTTGTTCATTTCAGACGCTTTTACATATTGCTCTAACGCCTTGTCTTGTTGTTTTTTCTGCGCATAAGCATCACCAATCGCCCCAACAGCCAAAGTGCTTAAGATCGCGTCATCTGATTTGAAGCTTTCCAATGAAGTGATCGCTTCAGTGTATTTACCGGTATTTAAATAAGCGATACCCGCATAATAATTAGCCAAGTTTCCGGCAGCAGTTCCTGAATAATTTTCAGCAATCGCTTTAAATCCTGATTTTCCTTTTTCTCCATTCAACGCTAAATTGAACAAAGAATCAGTGCTTTTCGTAGCATCAACCGCTTTCTGGAAGTTCTGCTGCGCATCAAACATTTCGTTTGCGGCTTCGTCTTCTTTAGGTTGAACGATGAATTTCTGATACATTAAATAACCCACCGTCACCAAAGCGATAGCGGCTACAACACCAAAGATATATTTCTGATTGTTAGCAACCCATTCCTCAGTTTTGGAAGCGGTTTGGTCTAAAGAGTTAAAAACACCGGCGGTGGTACTGTCTTTTTCATCAACTTTTACATCTTCTTCGATAAAAGCATTGTCGTTTTCAACTTTTTCCTTTGGAGCTTTATAACCTCTCTTATTATATGTTGCCATTTATTTTAAATTAGTGAGCCGCAAAAATAAAATTTTTATTCTATCCCACGCAAAAAAAATTGATTTTATATTAAAATTTTTCAAATACTGTGGCTGGTTTGCCAATTCGTGTTTGTTTCGGTGGTTTTTTTTTGGAACAGAAATTTTTTTAACAGCCATTTTATCGATAATTTTCAATAATTTGCAGCCGCTTAGAAAACGTTAATTCCTCAGTAAATATAATGCTTTTGCTAGTTCCATGTATTTAAAATCAATCGCTTTATTCAATTATAAAAATTTTTCGGAAGCCGATTTCGAATTCGACGACAAGATCAACTGTTTTGTCGGAAAAAACGGTGTCGGGAAAACCAATGTGCTCGATGCGATTTACCATTTGGCATACGGAAAGAGCTATTTCAATCCGTTGGCGGTGCAAAACATTAAGCATGGCGAAGAGTTTTTCGTGATTGACGGCACGTTTGAAATTAAAGGTAGAACCGAACAGATTGTTTGCAGTTTGAAGAAAAGTCAGAAAAAAATCCTCAAACGCAACGGCAAACTTTATGAGAAATTCTCCGACCACATCGGATTGATTCCGCTTGTGATCATTTCACCAGCCGATCGCGACCTAATTGTGGAAGGCAGTGAAACCCGCAGAAAATTTATGGATACGGTGATTTCGCAATCCGATTCGAATTATCTTCAGCAATTAATACAATACCAGAAAATCCTGCAGCAGCGCAATGCGTTACTCAAATATTTTGCGCTCAATCACGTTTTTGAAAATGACACGTTGTCGATTTACAACGAACAATTGCACGAACTCGGACACGCGATTTTTGAGAAAAGAAAGCATTTTTTAGCTGAGTTCATTCCGATTTTCAACCAGCATCATCAAGCCGTCACAGGTTCCGAGGAATCGGTGCAGTTGGTTTATGAAAGCCAGTTGCACGAAAAGGGATTGTTGCAGTTGCTAGAAGAAAACTTGGCTAAAGACCGCATCGTTTATTACACTACAACCGGCATACACAAAGATGATCTTTCGTTTGAGATTGATGGTTTCCCGATCAAGAAATTCGGTTCGCAAGGCCAGCAAAAATCATTTCTGATTGCTTTAAAACTCGCGCAGTTCGAATTTATCAAAAAGCAATGCGGCGAAAAACCTGTGCTGCTGTTTGATGACATTTTTGACAAACTCGATGAAAACCGCGTCAGCAAAATTGTAGCTATGGTCAACAATGACGAATTCGGGCAGTTGTTCATATCGGACACGCACCCGGAACGCACCGAGAATATTGTCAAAATGACGCATCAGAGCTACAAAATATTTAACTTATAAATTAAAGGTAAATTTATTTTACGGTATCAAAAATTGAGTAATTTTGCGATGCCTTTTTTAAAAAGATTGCTATGAAAGTTCAACATCCCATACTGCTCTTTTTGAGTTTTTTACTTTTTTCGTGCCACGCGCAAAATCAAGCTTATGAAAATGTAGCGCCTGCGGTTTTTGCCGAAAAAATTAAAGCTACACCGAATGCTCAGGTCATCGATGTGCGAACTCCTGAAGAATATGCAAGCCAGCATTTAGACAACGCCCAAAACATCAACTGGAACGGTGACGATTTTGCCACCAAAGCCGAAAAACTCGACAAGACCAAACCTGTTTTTGTGTATTGTATGGTCGGCGGACGCAGCAAAAAAGCTTCTGACAAATTGGTTGATTTAGGTTTTACTAAAGTATATGATTTACAAGGTGGTATTATGAAATGGAACGCCGCCGGACTCGCAAAACCTTCCGATAAAATCATTGGAATGTGTTCTCAGGAATATGGCGATTTGCTCAAAGCCGATCCAAAAGTGTTGGTTAATTTTTATGCCGATTGGTGTGAGCCTTGCAAAAAAATGGCGCCTTACATCAAGCAAATGCAAACCGATATGAAAGGTAAAATCAATATCGTACGTTTGAATGCCGATGAAAATAAAACCCTGATTTCGGAATTGAAACTGGATGAACTTCCGGCACTTTTATACTATGAAGGAGCTACTTTGAAATGGAAGCATTTAGGGTTTATGAGTGAAGATGAACTGAAAAAACAATTGCAATAGAAATGCTGTCAAAGGAAACGCTTCAATTTCTTGAAGATCTCAAAGCCAACAACAACCGCGAATGGTTTTTGGCCAATAAAAAACGGTACGAAGCCTACAAAGCCGATTATCACAAGCTTATTGGTGATTTACTCAACGTGATGAAACCGTTAGATCCTTCGCTCGAAATGCTCGAAGTGAAAGACTGTGCGTTCCGCATCAACCGCGATATACGTTTTTCTAAGGACAAATCGCCTTACAAAACACATATGGGCATTTGGCTGACTTCGGGCGTTAAGAATGCCGAATCCTCTGGATATTATCTTCAAATTAGTAAGGAAAATTCATTTGTGGGTGGCGGAATGTATTGTCCGATGCCCGAACAGCTTCAAAAAATCAGAAAGGAAATCAATTTTTTCCACGAAGATTTGGAGCAGCTTGTGCACGATAAAAACTTCCAATCGACATACGGTGATTTGAACCGTGACGAAAATTCGACGCTTAAAAACCCACCACGAGGCTACGAAAAAGACCATCCTGCCATTGAATACCTCAAACTCAAAAGCTTTACCGCCACTCAAAAATTCAATGCTTCTGCCGCAACCCAAAAAGATTTTGTGGCTGAGATCAGTAAAAAATTCTTCGCACTCAAACCTTTGAACGATTTCATCAACCGCGCTTTAACTTCTGAGGAATAGTGAAAACCAAAAAAAGGAAAATACTATTTCTCGGCGAAACTTACCGAGCTGACGCCATCACCTGGATGAAAGGCCTGCAGGAATTCGGCGATTTCGAAATCCTGACTTGGGAATTGAAAACTTCGAGTGCCGGATTTTTCAATCGTTGGTCGCGCATTATGGAATATTGCAAGGCGCTGATCAACATCAAAAAACTAATCAACGAGAACCAGCCCGATATGGTCATTGCTGAAAGAACGACCAGCTACGGTTTTCTGGCAGCGTTATCGGGCGTGAAACCATTCGCCATAGCACAACAAGGAATTACGGATTTGTGGCCTGAGAATTCGATATTGTTTCCGGTTAAAAAACTCATTCAACATTATGCGTTTCAAAAAGCGACGTTGATACACGCTTGGGGCACCGTAATGACTTTTTCGATGAAAAAAGCGCAGGTCGATATGAACAAAGTCATGGTGTTGCCTAAAGGTATTGACCTCAATCTTTTTAAAAAGAATGCTAAGCCTGAAATCAAAGGCATTCATGCGATTGTAACCCGTTCGTTATTGCCTGAATACCGTCATAGCACCATTTTAAAAGCATTTGCGATGCTTAATGAAAAAGGCATCGATTTCAAGCTCACGATTGTTGGCGACGGAACGCAATGTCAGCCTTTGAAGGAATTGGCAAAAAAACTGAATATAGAGCATCAAGTCGAATTTACGGGAAGAATCCCAAATGGCAAATTGCCGGAATTGTTACAGCAAGCCAATTTTTACATCAGTATGCCTATAACAGAAGGTGTATCAGCTTCCTTATTTGAAGCGATGGCCGCTGAATGTTACCCAATTGTTACGGATGTTTTGGGCAATCAAAGTTGGATTACGCACCGTGAAAACGGGCAACTCGTAGCGGTTGATGATAAAGAAATGTTGGCGCGGGAATTACTGTGGGCGCTCGAAAATAAAGAATACAGAGAACAAGTGATCATCAAAAATAGAAAATTTGTGGAAGAAAAAGCCAATTACGCGATCAATATGAAGTTGATTGCCGACCGCTACCACGAATTAATAACCAATTATAAAGTCAATTAAGCGTGTGTGGAATTAACGGCATATTGCATTTGCAATCGCAAAGAAAAGTAGAGGAGCGCGTTTTGACACAAATGCGTGATGCCTTAGAGCATCGCGGACCGGATGACAAAGGCATTTTCATCGATCAGAATATAGGCTTGGGACACAGAAGATTATCGATTCTGGACGTTTCCTCAGCCGGACATCAGCCTTTCCTTTCCGAGGATGGCAGGTACGCCATGGTTTTTAATGGTGAGATCTACAATTTCAAAGATTTTTACGGCGAACTCAAAAGTCACGGTTTCGCAATCAGGACGCATTCGGATACTGAAGTGCTGATGAAATTGTTCCAATGGCAAGGCCTCAAAATGCTGAACCGACTTAATGGGATGTTCGCGTTTGCGATTTGGGATAAGCTCGAAAAGAAACTTACGGTAGTTCGCGACAGAATGGGTGTGAAGCCTTTGTATTACGCATTCTATAAGGAAACGTTTTACTTCGCTTCGGAACAGAAAGCGTTGTTCAAAGCGGGAGTTCCTTTGCAGATTGCGCACAATGGTCTCGAGGAATACATCTTCAACCGTTTTGTGGCTGGGGAAAACACGATGTTCGAGCTTGTGCAAAAAGTGCTGCCCGGACACGCGATGACCATTCACGAAAGTGGGAAAATCGTCACTGAAAAATGGTGGGATCTTAAAAGTGAAATCCAGAATCATGCGGACATCCGTAAACCTTTGGATTGGTTTCGCGAGACTTTCGACAGTTCGATCCAACTTCGCATGGTCAGTGATGTTCCGGTTGGTGTTTTGTTGAGTGCCGGATTGGATTCTTCGTCGGTATTGGCTTCGTTGCACCACCAGAAATTCAAAGACATTCAGGCATACACAATTGGTTTTAAGGAAGAAGAGCATAACGAATCGCATCTCGCCAAGAAACTTACGGAGCAATACGATTATAAATTCAACACCTTACAATTGGAAGGTTCCGCTTTGTATGACCGATTGCTGAAAGCCACGTATTTCCAAGATGAACCGTTGATGCATTTGAGCGAACCGCATTTATTAGCGATTTCTCAACTCGCAAAACCGGCCGTCAAAGTGTTGCTTTCGGGCGAAGGTGCTGACGAACTCATGGGCGGTTACGTGCGATACAAACCTTTGGAATATCCGTCGTTGCTGCATTCGGTAGGCGCACTTTCGAGCATTGAAGCGTTTTCAAAAAAACCGCGTTTTGAGAAGCTGATCCGTTATGCGCAGATTAAAAATAATCGTGATCTGATTATGTTCAATGGCTGCAATATTTTCCCAAAAGACATCGCCAACACTTTTGGAATCAGTCAAGTACCTAAAAATACTTACAGAGAAAAGATATATGAAGAAGCCCGTTCTTTGTATCCGAAAAATTTGAGAAGGCAAGTGCTTTATTTCGACCAGCATACTTATTTGTGCTCGCTTTTAGACCGCAATGACCGTTGCACGATGGGCGCTTCGATTGAATGCCGCGAGCCGTTCTTAGACCAACGTCTGATTGCCGGTTTGGGTTCCCTCGAAGACAAATGGTTGTTCACGGGCAAGAAAGGGAAATTCATCCTGAAATCCTCGATGCAAGATCGTTTACCAGATGAAATTTTGAAATTCAGAAAAGTAGGATTGAGCACGCCTTGGGGCGATTACATTACCAAAAGTCCAGAATTCCGTGAAGAACTCGAAGCGTTTTCAAGAAGCGATATGTTCAAGATGCCTTATTTTGAACACATCGATATCAAGAAATTGATTGGAAAACTACAGCAAGGCGACACGCGCATGGTTTCTTATGTGATCCCGTTGTTCATGATGCACATCTGGATGAAGTATTATGTCGAAAAATTTTCAACCGTATTGGAAACACGCTAACCCAATTGCTGTAAATTTGAAAAAAAGCACATGGAAATCCTCAATCAATTTTCTTTAAAGCACTACAACACGTTCGGCATCGAGGCCAAAGCGAAGCAATTCGTGGCAGTACATTCGCTTGATGAATTGCGTTTGATTTTGGAGCAAAATGCCAACGAAAAGAAATTTATTTTGGGTGGCGGAAGCAATATGTTGTTAACGCAGGATATTGATGCTTTGGTCATTCATATCGATCTCAAAGGCAAAAAGATTATTAAAGAAACCGAAGATTATGTTTGGGTTGAATGTCAAGCGGGTGAAAATTGGCATGAATTCGTACTCTGGACTTTGTCGCAGAATTTCGGCGGATTGGAGAATATGTCTTTGATTCCGGGAAATGTAGGCACCACACCGGTTCAGAATATCGGCGCTTACGGCACTGAAATCAAAGACACGATGGTTTCTTGTGAAGCGATGCGTATCGATTCCCAAACCATGAAAACCTTCTCCAATACAGATTGTCATTTCGGTTATCGCGAAAGCATTTTCAAACAGGAAGCGAAAGACCAATACATCATTACCTCAGTGGTTTTCCAGTTGACCAAACGCGACCATAAAATCAATACGGCTTATGGCGACATCCAATCGGGATTGGCCAAACAAGGCATTCAAAACCCAACGATTCAGGATGTAAGCCGCGCGGTGATTGCGATTCGTCAGAGCAAATTGCCCGATCCGAAAGAACTCGGCAACAGCGGCAGTTTTTTCAAAAATCCGATTTTGCTCAAAAGCGATTTTGAACCGATTCACAGCAAGTTTCCCGAAATGAAATATTACGAAGTTTCGCCTACTGAAGTGAAAGTTCCCGCAGGTTGGCTCATCGAACAGGCCGGTTTCAAAGGCAAGCGTTTCGGCGACGCGGGCATCCATAAAAATCAGGCTTTGGTTTTGGTGAATTATGGAAATGCCACAGGGCAGGAAATCCTCAATGTTTCTAAAGATATTCAGCAAACCATCTTCAACACTTTTGGAATCCATATTGAAGCTGAAGTCAACGTGATTTAGAGATTCACTCTTGCTATTATAGATTTACAATTCTTTTTGTCGCTTCCATTAAAGTCGCGTCGTCTTTGGCAAAACAAAACCGAATGCACTTCGAATCATTATAATCCTTATAAAACGGCGTAAGCGGAATCGCGGCCACTCCAAAATCCCGCACAAGTCTTTTCGTAAATTCGATGTCGCTTTCGTCTGAAATCCCGGCATACGAAACCGTTTGGAAATAAGAACCTTCGCACGGCAGCAATTCAAATTTTGAAGGTTGCAACAGCTCTCGGAACAAATCCCTTTTTTGCTGGTAGAAATCCCTAAGTTCATGAATCTTCACATGATCCAGATACTCGCAAATCGCATATTGCGCGAGGCTGTTGACACTGAATACCAGGTATTGATGCACTTTTTTAATTTCATTCATCAAAGGCTCTGAAGCCACTAAATAACCGATTTTCCAACCTGTGATGTGGAATGATTTCCCAAAGGAAGACACACTGATGCATTTATCCCACAATTTCGGACGTTGGTGTACGGAAAGATGACGGTTTTCAAAAGTAATATATTCGTAGACTTCATCGGAAAGCACGAGCACTTCTGGATAAATATCCAATAGGTTTTCGAGTTGGATAAAGTCATGTTCCGTCCAGATTCTACCGGAAGGATTGTGCGGATTGTTGATGACGATCATGCGCGTTTTTGGGTTTATCGCATCGCCAATAGTTTCCCAATCTGGCGTGAAATCCGCTTTCATATTAATCCGAACAGGCTTTGCATTGCGCAGTAAGATCGGTGTTTCGTAGCAATCATAACTTGGATCGTGAATAATGACTTCATCGCCCTGGTGAACCAACGATTGGATGGCTGTAAATATTCCTTGTGTGGCACCGGCAGTTATCAGAATTTCGGAAGCCGGATTTACTTTTCTCGCATAAGAATCATAAGTCAGTTGGGCAATTTTTTCCAATAACAATGGATAACCGGCCATCGGTAGATACTGATGAATTTCTTCCTGAACCCATTTTGAAGTGATGTTTTTTAGAACCGGATCTACGGGAAAATTAGGAAAACCCTGCGCCAAATTGATGGCGTTGTATTGGTTGGCCATTTGGGTCATGACGGAAAAAATGCTTGTGGTTGGCTGTGGGGAATTGGTCATTAGCATGGAATTGATGTTCTAAAAATAAACAATTGGATTTGGTTTGAAAAATAATTTAAAGGTTTGTTTTTATAAGCTAATCCCGCTATCCACTATATCTTTTGCGTCAAACGAGTGCAGTGAACTGACGAAGTAAACGCCGCCGCAAAAGGATGCCGTTGCTATCGGGGCTAGGGCCGTGTCTTAACTTTATAATTTTTGTTTTTTAATTGGTTTTATGTATTGCGGTTTTTGTGGTCGTATCAAATTTTGAAGTACTTATTGTAAAATCGAAAACCCAGATATTTTCTATTGAAAGTAAATGGTTTTAAAGTAATCGTTATTGGGTTTTGTTGGGACAAATCTTTAATAGTTTTTTGAGTTTTGGTTTTGACGGGATTACTTCGTGATCTTTTTTTGGGGTATCGTTGTAATAAAAGGTTTGATTGGAATGTTTTTGTTTTGAAGATCGGATTACTTGCGTGATCCTTTTGGGGTGTCGTTACAACAAATGATTTTTTATTTGGATGTTTTTTTGATCGACTGGATTACTTCGTGATCCTTTTTGGGGTGTCGTTACAACAAATCCTATAGGTTTTTGAGTTTAGGTTTTGACTGGATTACTTGCGTGATCCTTTTTTGGATGTCGTTACAACAAATCCTATAGGTTTTTGAGTTTAGGTTTTGACTGGATTACTTGCGTGATCCTTTTGGGGGTGTCGTTACAACAAATCCTCAAGGTTTTGAAAAAAAACCTTGAGATTTTCTATGAAAAATACAATTTGTAAGTGGGACTTACATTGTATTTTTCATAGAAAATCCTTTTTGCTGGCGCAAAAAGGATTTGTTGTCGGGATGACTGGATTCGAACCAGCGACCCCTAGCACCCCATGCTAGTACGCTACCTGGCTGCGCTACATCCCGCAATTGGACTGCAAATATATTTTTTTGCTGAGTTTTGTGAAAATTATTTGACAAATTTATTCCGCCGAATTTTTTCTTTTGGCGGTATTCTGGTTCAATTTGAATTGGTAATTGAACGTTTTGAGTTTACTCCTGCGTTCTTCGGCACGCAATTTAAGTTTAAGCTCAAAATTCATGTCTACAGCATTCAATTGCTTGATGGCGTTGTTAAAGGCAGGATCGCTTTCCTGCTCCAGTGGTACTGTTTGTTCTCTTCTTTTTTGCGGTATTTCTGGATTTCCGTTTGTAGTTTCTTTTTCGGTGATACTGTTTTTCTTAGGCGATGGGAAATCAAAAGACAAAATAATATGATCGTCAGTCGGGTCCATTTTTACGACAAAATTATCAACGACAAAATGGTCTGAAAATATTCTGTTTTTGAGCAACATCGCTTCGTCTAACAAGACATTGATATTGGCAATGGTGCTATGATCGTTCAGATAATGGATGATTTCTTCAATCGCAGAAGGCGCTTCGTTGTAATGAAGATAACCTTCAGAGCCTATAAAAACAATGGCGCCTTTGTTTCCCGTTTCAAATTTTCTGGACAGGTATATTTTCTGGAAGTTCTTTTCTGGATAAGTTGCCGCAACAAAATCAGTAATGTTGTAACGCTCATCGACAGTATGGAAAAAAAAAGCGCCTTTGGCGTTAGCATATACAGGAATCCTGAACGAATTTTCTTTTTTTTCTTTGATATAACCTACTAGTTTCATGCAATTTCTTTTATAGAAAGACATCGTGATTTTAAAATCGGTAGGATGATAAGCTACAGTTTTCGGGGAAAAACGCAATATGGGTATGACTAAAGTAATAAAATAATCAATAGAAAATAAAAAGGAAATAAAAAAAGCCTGACAGTTTTTTGATGACGGTCAGGCTCTATATGATTTTTAAGTTTTTTATTGCTTCACAAATTTGGTCGAAAATCCTTTTGAGGAAATAATATAAACGCCTTTGGAAAGTTGACTTACATCAACGGTTACAGGGTTATTGCCTGACAGTTGAACGGTTTGGTTGTTGACGATTTTACCTTCGATGTTGCTGATGGTGAAATCATAGGCTCCACTGGAAGCGGCAGTTCCTTTCATAATGTTAATCTCATGGCTTGCCACGGTTGGAAAAACGGAAAACTGTGTTTGCTGGAACTGATCATCGGCCAGTGCTGTAAAATTCACAATAACATCATCTACAATCAAAGTGCTTCCGAATGCCGGAGTAGAACCTTCTTTAGCCATCGAGAATAAAATCTGCATCGAAACGGGTGTTCCCGGTGCCGTAATTTGAACCGGCGAATACAAATATTCAAATTCAGGAGTCATCTCGCTGATATCTGCTGTAGCTCTTCCGAGTTCCTGTCCATCGGCATCCAAAAGGATGAGTCGGGCTTCGGCTACGTCATTTCCCATCGGGAAGAACTTATAGAAAAATCCTAGCATCGTTACTGAATCTCCTGAATTGATCGGAACCCCTTGATTCCAACCTGGGAAATCTTGTTCGGCATCATTGAAAATCAAGGAAGTTCCCGGATAGACAATGTTTTGTTGCATATCCCACGCATTGGTAAGTTGCATCGCGTTTTGACCGCAATAGGCATCCGAACTTGGAAAAACAAATCCGGGCCAACAACCGAATGAAATCGGATTTTCTACTGGCTCACCTTCAACTTCTATAGCAACTGGTAACAACCTATTGGTATTCCAATTGCTGATCATTCCGTTGTCTTTTATGGTCTCAAAATTACCGTTGACTACCTGAGCCTGCATGCTTCCATACGCAACAGTCAGAAAGGCGGCCATGTTTAAAAAATAATTTTTTTTCATGATATTTTTTTTAAAGTTAGAACCAAATGAAACTTCTTCTTCATAGCAATTTCATATTCCAAAAGTAAACATTTTGTAATACGATAGGTCAAAAAACAGGTAGACAAAAGGTATACAATGCCTTAAATACTGATGAATAGCGGGTAGACTTACTAAAAAAAAACTACACTGATAAAATAAATTCCGTCAGGTTGTCCTCAGTAGTGAGTTGTAGCTTTTTCCGCAAACGGTATCGTGCTGTTTTGACACTGTCTGGTGAAATGTTGAGAATCGAAGCCATTTCCTTAATGGAAAGATTGAGCTTGATTAAGGCACAAATTTTTAAATCATTCGAGCTGATGTCCGGATATTTCTGTTTGAGCTTGTTGTAGAAATTCTTATTGACGCTTTCAAAATATTTATCAAAGTCGTTCCAGTTGTTGTCCTGCGTAAAATGGCTGTTGATGACTTTGGTCAGTTGTTTTTCTGTGGTGTCTTCTTTTTTGTTGATGATCGATTTGATTTCCTCGAGCAGTTCGTTTTTCTGAAGCATCTGCAATGTAATCGCGCTCAATTGACTTTCCTTATGCTCGAGGTCGTTTTCAAATTGCTGTTCTTTAAGTTGCTTCTGTTCTTCCAAAACAGTAAACAATTCTTCCTTAGTTTTGAGCAGTTGTTTGTCGCGCTTATTGATGCGTTTGAGGAAAAAATACAGAAATGAAAACACGATGACCAGCAGCATGACCAAACTGAACAAAAGATAATTGGTCAGCCTAGATACTTCTTTTTCTTTGGAAATCAGTTCGAGCTTGCGGTCTTTTTCGGCCACTTCAAACTGAACTTCAAGATTTTTGGCAATCTGTTCTCTTTCAAGGGAATAATAATGGTCTTTGATTTTGATTTGTTCGTCTTGGAGTTGGCTTACTTCTAGAAATTTATTTTGCTTCTTTTTTAAATCAATAAGTGCCTGTATGGCTTTGATTTCAAATACTTTATCGGAAAGATTTTGCGAAATCAGTTTTGCTTTTTGGAAATGAATCTCCGCTTTGGCTTCATCGTGATTAAAATCGAGTTCCCATTTTCCCAAAGCCACGAGCGAATGCACCTGTGCTTGCTTGTTCTCGGAAGTATCGGCGAGTTGTATCGCTTTGTTGTAAAAGCCAAAACTGATTTCTTTCTGGCGGTTCCTCTTCGCTAAATCGCCCATTTTTACATAGGCCGTTGGCAAATAAGCGATGTTTTTTTGTTTCTCAAATTCCGCTAAAGCACGTTTGAAGAAGTAAGCGGAAGAATCACTTTGCTTTTGATATTCATATAAAGTTCCAAGGCTGGAATAGGCGAGTCCTAAAGTGCCTTCTTTGTCGTCAGTTCCTTGAAGATCCGCTACAACTGTTTTACTCAACGCAATGGCTTCTTTATATTTTTTCTGTCGGCTGTAAATCGTACTGATGAGCTGTAAGCAACGGCTTCTGCCTTTTTTGGCAAACTCCGGATTTGAGGATGCTAGTTTTTTGTATTCGCTCAAAGATTGTGTTACATAACGCAAACCCTTTTCGGAACTGGCGCCGAAAGAGCAGATGCCCAGATATAACAATGATTCGGCTTTGTCTTGGGTGTTGTTTTCTTTTCTTGCTTTTTCAAACGCTTGCCAAAAATAACTGAAGGCCTCGTTTTCATGGTCTTTCACTAAAGCATCCCAACCTTTTTGGAGCAGCACATTGTCGGACGGATTGGCGTAACCTAAGCAACAGCAAAATAGAAGTACATAGCAACTAAACTTCTGAAATATATTCATAGCGAATAAATTAAATTAGAAATAAGAGAGTTGAAAATTGCTAGAAGAAGCCCAAATATACTACAAATTATTTATTAGATGGAATTTTAACTTTAAGGACAGGCCGGAAGCGAGTTAATCCATTGCTCTACAAGCTGAACGCCTTCCTGATGCACGATAGTCCTGCCTACTCGCGGCATTCGAAAACTCGGATTTGTGGTATTCATCATGTAAAATAAAGTAGATTGACTGGCATTTTGTGGCGTAACAATACGACCACGGGTAATAGCGGGAACTTGAAGTCCTCCAATACAAATGCCCATATTAGTTGGGTTTATAGTTTGATCAAATGCCAATCTAATGGCTGTGAAATCAGCATTTCCACCATTTTGATGACAATGCGCACAGTTGATGTCGAAATAAGAACGCACGCGCAAATCTAAACTTTTAGAAGTGTCTTTATAATCTACTATGGACACTATAGTTGCGGGTAAATTATTTTCTAAATAACCAAATTCAATCCATTTTGAAAGCTGGTTTTTGGTTCCGGAAGTATAGTTATAATTGCTGTTTAGATTTTGAGGTTTGATGCCAATGGGTTTGCTTTCGCCGTAAACATCATGACACATTTTGCAATCATTGGTTCCGGGAATTTTATAATCGATGGTTTGTGTTGCGTTATTTTGATCGATCCAAGAAAGCGAAAGCGTACTTCCCTGAATTTGAAGCAACGCATCGGTTTGCTCATCGTTCCATACATATTCTGCATAAATCCAACCTGTAGACTTCCTGATCATTAAACGGGTTTCAATAATTTTTGTAGTGTTGGCAGGTTGTACATTGTTGTAATAGAATGATTTAATCAATGCCGCACCTACCGGTAAATTCAAAATTTCGCCATCATTAATGTAAGTGGCTTTAGTTCCGTCAGGCATCCACACAAAGCGGTTTTTCTTCGCGTAATCGGTAAAGAGCTCACTCGCAGGTTTGAAAGCAATGACGCCATAAGCGGGCTGTTGGTTTTTCATTTCGCCCTCAAAAAACTTGTAATCGGACAATTTCGCATAAGGAACATCCGCTAAATTAAGCACGACCGGAGAGGTTTCAATAGCTACATAATCGCTGTCATCCGAAGAGCATGACGAAAGTGCGACAACGAATAACAAAAGGCAAAGTTTATAAAGTGGTAACCGATTTTTCATAAGCATAGCATCAATCCAACAAAATGTCGAGAATCTTAATCGCCGCTTCGCTGATTTTAGTTCCTGGTCCAAAAACTGCTACCGCACCGGCATCAAACAAATATTGATAATCCTGCGCCGGAATCACACCGCCCACAATGACCATAATGTCTTCACGACCGTATTTTTTGAGTTCTTCGATGACTTGAGGAACTAAGGTTTTGTGTCCTGCGGCTAATGATGAAACACCGAGAATGTGCACGTCGTTTTCAACCGCTTGTTTCGCAGCTTCGGCAGGCGTTTGGAATAACGGCCCTATATCGACATCAAAACCAACATCGGCATAACCCGTCGCTACTACTTTGGCGCCGCGGTCGTGTCCGTCTTGTCCCATTTTGGCAATCATGATTCTTGGGCGACGGCCTTCTTTTTTGGCAAAAGCATCAGCTAATTGTTTGGCTTTCTCGAAACTTTTGTCGTCTTTGATTTCTTTGCTATACACGCCACTAAAGGATTTGATTTGTGCTTTGTATCTGCCGAAAACGGTTTCCAACGCATCGCTGATTTCGCCAAGCGTGGCTCTGTTTCGGGCGGCATCTACGGCCAATTCGAGTAAATTGCCTTTCCCGGTCTGTGCACAAAGGGTTAATTGATTCAGTGATTCTTTTACTTTTTCTGTATTTCGAGACGCTTTGATGTGTTGCAATTGTTCAATTTGTTGTTTGCGCACCATTTGATTGTCAACATCTAGAATGTGCAATGGATCTTCTTTGTCCAAACGGTATTGGTTGACACCCACAATGACGTCTTGATTGCTGTCGATACGCGCTTGTTTTCTGGCTGCTGCTTCTTCGATACGCAATTTTGGAATTCCGGCTTCGATCGCTTTGGTCATGCCGCCGAGTTCTTCAACCTCTTCTATGAGTTTCCAAGCGTTTTGCGCGATTTCATTCGTCAAACTTTCTAGGTAATAACTACCCGCCCAAGGATCGACGGTTTTGGTAATTTTGGTTTCCTCCTGAAGGAATATCTGCGTATTTCTGGCAATTCGTGCGGAGAAATCAGTAGGCAAGGCAATCGCTTCGTCTAAAGCGTTGGTGTGTAAGGATTGCGTTCCACCAAAAGCTGCTGCTGCTGCTTCAATGCAAGTTCGAGCAACATTATTGAACGGATCTTGTTCGGTCAAACTCCAACCTGAAGTCTGGCAATGCGTTCTGAGTGCAAGCGATTTATCATCTTTCGGATGAAACTGTTTGACCAATTTCGCCCAAATCATTCTACCGGCCCGCATTTTAGCGATTTCCATGAAATGGTTCATCCCAATCGCCCAAAAGAACGAAAGCCTTGGCGCGAACTCATCGATTTTCATTCCTGTCGCCAAACCGGTTCTGATATATTCCAATCCATCGGCTAAAGTATATGCGAGTTCAATATCGGCAGTGGCTCCGGCTTCCTGCATATGATAACCAGAAATCGAAATCGAATTGAATTTCGGCATTTTTTTGCTCGTGAATTCAAAGATGTCGGCAATAATCTGCATCGATGGTGTCGGCGGATAAATGTAAGTATTCCGCACCATGAATTCTTTTAAAATATCATTCTGAATCGTTCCCGAAAGTTGTTCTGGCAACACACCTTGTTCTTCTGCGGCGACGATATAAAACGCCATAATGGGCAAAACCGCGCCGTTCATAGTCATCGAAACCGACATTTCCTGTAATGGAATTTGGTCGAACAACACTTTCATATCTTCAACAGTGTCAATCGCGACGCCTGCTTTTCCTACATCGCCAACTACGCGTTCGTGATCGGAATCGTAACCTCTGTGCGTTGGTAAATCGAAAGCGATCGACAAGCCTTTTTGTCCGGCAGCGAGGTTTCTTCTGTAAAAAGCATTGCTTTCTTCAGCGGTAGAAAATCCTGCGTATTGGCGGATTGTCCACGGGCGGCGCACATACATAGTGGCGTACGGACCGCGCAAGTTAGGAGCGAAGCCAGCACCGAAACCGATATGTTCTAGGTTTTCGATGTCGGTTTTCGAATAGTTCGGTTGGAGTTCAATACCTTCCGCCATCAGAAAGTTATCGGTTGATGCTTGACGTTTTTCAGTTCCGAAATCGTTGAGAGTGATATGTTGGAGGTCTTTTCTTTTCATGGTAATGTCTCGCAAGTTATATTTCAGCAGCTAAGCGTTCCTGTTCTGTTTGTTCGGCCAGACGTTTTTCGATAATCGGCGTAATCAAGGTTTTCCTAGGTTTGATTTTGACGAACGGAAACAACTCCAAATCGTTTTTCATCTTGTCGTTTTTGTTCGGATATTTGTTCGTGCCCAACAGGATTTCTTTGCCTTCATCGAAAAGCTTTTGCTCGTTATCGGCACTTTCTTGAATTTTTCGCTTGATGGTGCCATCGCTGAGTTGCTTCAGGAATCCGCCGTTGGCTTCGATATCTTTGAATAATGCCAGTGCTTTTTCAGCAAGTTGCTGCGTCAGACTTTCGATGTAATAACTGCCGTCCGCCGGATTGTCAACTTTATCGAAGTAACTTTCTTTTTTGAGAATCAGCAATTGGTTTCTTGAAATTCTGTCGCCAAATTCGTTGTCTTTGTGGTATAACGCATCGTAAGGCTGGTTGATGATCGTATCCGCACCGCCAAAAATCGCACTCATGCATTCGGTCGTTGTGCGCAGCATATTGACGTTGTAATCGTAAATCGTTTTGTTGCGTTTGGTCGGCATGACCAATAAATGGCAATCTTGTGTATGGTTGTATTCTTTGGCAATCAGGTGGAATAAAATGCGTAACGCACGCAGTTTCGCGATTTCAAAAAAGTAGTTCGTTCCTACGGCAACTTTCAAAACTATAGGTTGATCGATAGTTACAATGCGGTTGAAATATTCGTTGACGTGTGCTAAAGTGTAAGCGATTTGTTGCACCATGTTCGCGCCTGCGTTTTGGTATAAACTGCCATCAACGCTCAGGATTGAACTTTCAGAAGAAAGCAAATTCAAGGTTTCGAAGTTGTCTTTTTCAGCGGTTGTAAACCAGTTTCCTTCTTTGGCTAAATGCCCGATCGGGTCGAGGTTGATGAAAAATTTTGCGTTTTTTGCTTTGGCAATGGTCTCAATTTTTTTTACGAAATCGATTGAAAGGAACGTCAAATGAAAGTGGATCGCAACCGAATCTAAAGGAAGATTTTCTAATAGTTTGGCAACGTCGGTTTCTTCGTTTTCTATCATGAAATAAAGGCTTTCCGCGCCGCGTTTGCAACTGTCAATCGCTCGGGCTATGGATTTGTCTATGTCGTGTACGAAAATGGCTTGCCCGATTTTGAATTCCGTGGCTTTGGTCGTTACGGCTAAAGGTATTGTGGCTTCGTCAACGTGGTAGAACGGTTTGACTTGGATACCTTCGGGGCTGTTCCAAAGTAAGGTGTCGTTGTAGTCGGCGCCTTTGAGTTCGAACTGGATTTGCTGTTTCCATTGTTTGGAAGAAACAGGTTCAAAGTCGTGGAATAGATTTTCTGCCATTGGAATTTTGGATTTGAAATTTTATGATTTTTTTACCGTGTCGCCTTCGTATTCGATGATGTAAATGTCTTCGCTGTCGCGTTTCATATAGTATTTCTCGCGCGCGAATTTTTCAATTTGGTCAGGATTTTTCAAAAGTTTGATGTTTTCCTGGTCTTTTCTGATTTCTTCCTGATAGTATTTTTTGTTGGCTTCGAGTTCGTCGATTTCTTTGTCAAGGACACGATGATCGAAGTAGGAGTAATTGTCGAGGAACAACATCCAGGCGCAGAAGAACAGCAATACCCAAACGTATTTATTGCTGACGAATTTGATGAACCAGTGTTTTTCTTGCTGTGGTTGTTCTTCCATTTGGATTCTGAATGTATTAGCCCCGATGGCAGCGGCATCCTTTTGTGCCGGCGTTCGGCGCGAAAGATATAGCGTACAGCGGGATTAGCTCCTCAAAAAAAGCAGCATAAAAGTACGAATTATTTATGAAATTCTCTGATTAATTACGGCGCGAACCACATCGATTGCTACGGTGTTGTATTTGTCGTTCGGGATGATGATGTCGGCAAACGCTTTCGTTGGTTCGATGAATTGCTGGTGCATCGGTTTGAGCGTCGTTTGGTAGCGGTTGAGCACTTCATCCATGTCGCGGCCGCGTTCTGCAATGTCACGTTTTAAACGGCGGATTAAGCGTTCGTCGGAGTCGGCGTGCACGAAAATCTTGACGTCGAATAAGTCGCGGAGTTCGGGATGGGCGAGGATTAGGATGCCTTCGACAATCATCACTTTTCTAGGATGGGTGAAAACGGTATCGTCGGTTCTGTTGTGCGTAACGAAAGAATAAACGGGTTGATCTACTGTGTTTCCTGCTTTGAGTTCTTGGAGATGCTGCACGAGTAAATCGAAATCGATGGCGCGCGGATGGTCGAAATTGATCAGGGCGCGTTCGTCGAAACTGAGATTGGAATTGTCTTTATAATACGAATCCTGGGAGATGATCCCGACTTCGGTTTCGGGCAATTCATTCATGATTTGGTGCACTACGGTAGTTTTTCCGCTACCGGTTCCGCCTGCAATTCCAATAATTAGCATACAATAGTTGGGTTATAGTTTTCAAGACAAAAATAGGAATTTAATTGAATGTGAATTTGTTTTTTATGGAAATCACGGACAATTAAATTCCTGTTATTTTTTAGCATGAATGGCGAATCAATTTATCGCACCAGAGAGAAATGGCTTTTGAATTCTTTCGCTTGACCGTTTTCGGTATACTTCGCTGTAAACCAATAATCTGTTCCGGGCATGAGCGTGTTGTTGAACGTTCCGTCCCAGCCTTCTTCTTCTGGTCTGAGCTGTTTGATGTATTTTCCGTAACGGTCATAAATATAAATGGTGGCATCAGGTTGGTCTCTTAACCCGACGATGTTCCATTTGTCATTATAGCCATCGTTGTTCGGCGTGAAGAAATTCAGGTAACCGAGGACAATAAGTTCCGTAGTCAGATAGGTGCAACCGTTTTCATCTTTTACGATGATCGTATGAGTTCCCGGTTCCACGGAGCCAAACATATTGGATTGTTGGACAGGCCCGTGATCTAACTGGTAGAGGAATGGTCCGGTTCCGGTATTGACTGTGACGATAATGCTTGTATCGTTATCAAACTGACCCAATACTTGTGTGGTAATTCCTAACGCAGGATAAGAAACGGTCACGTTGGCTGTGGCTGTTACCGAATCGCAACCAGTAGTTGTGTTCGTTGCTATCACAGTATAAACACCGGCTTGTGTAGCTACGAAGGTATTCCCCGTGTTGGTTTGTACTACATTGTCTAATGTCCATATAAATGTATGTGTCGCTGGGTCGATGCCTGTTTCTAAAGTATAAGTTCTGATCGGTATTCCAGTGAGTTGATCCACGCAGATCACGCCATCTTTAATAGCAGGAGTGGCTGTGATGGGTTGCGGATTCACAATAGCAGTAGCAATGGCTGAGGTACAACCAAATATGTTTTGGGCAGTAATGGTGTAATTGGCTGGTGCTAGATTGCTGTAAATTAAAGTACCCGAATAAGCACTTCCGTCAAAGCTGTAAGTTTCTCCTACGACTGCGTTGATGGTAATCTCACCCAAAGCTGTGGTGCAATTAGGCTGTGCCGTCATGTAAGATGGCGCATTCGGTGTTGGAGGCTGCGGATCTAAAGTCAGGTTGGTCGGCGCTGAAATACATCCAGTAGCATTAATAGCTCTGACATTGTGTGTAATCGCGGGTGATAACAGGTCATAAGTCAAATTGTTTGAAAAGGCACCGCCGTCAAGGCTGTAAGCTTGCCCGATCACTCCAGAAACTAATATGCTTCCAGTAGGTACCTTACAAGTGGGCTGTATTGGCGTCAGTGTTGGTGCTGCCGGAGTTAAAGGCTGAACGTTTAAAACTATCGTGGCTACCGGCGAGAAACAACCCGCAGCATTTTTGGCTTTGATCGTATGGGTGGAATTGTCGGACAGGTTGCCGTAAGTTAGGGTGCTGATGTACGGGCCGCCATCAAAACTGTAAGTTTCACCGCTTACCCCATTGATGGTTATGGTTCCTTTTGAATTGGTACAAGTAGGTTGGGTAACCACGTAAGTTGGAATGTTAGGCGTGATAGGTTGTGGCTGCATGATTACTGAAGCCGGAGTTGAAAGACAACCTCCTGTATTTTTCGCGACTAATGTATGGGTCACTCCAGCGCTGAGCGAACCATAGAAAGCGGTCGTTGTGAATGGGCCACCATCTAAACTATAAGTCACACCAGCCTGAACAGGGAAAATGGTGACCGAACCCGTACTTGTAAAACAATCCGGTTGCACTATAGTTCCTATATTGGGTACAACAGGTAAAGGGTTTATAGTCAAAATTACGGGTGTTCTGGTCAAGGAATTACAGGTTCCGTCATTGCTTTGCGCATAATAAATCACAGAAATCGCAGTATTGATGGAAGGATTTGGAACAATGTTCCCATTAAGTGGCGCATCAAACCAAGTAATCGTTTGTGTGGCAGGGACTGTAGCCACAGCGGTGATTGTTTGCACCGGAGACGATACACATTGGAATATATCGCCACCAGTGATTGGTGCTGCCGGAGCAGGATTGATTGTCAAGATAACCGCAGTTCTTGTGAAGGAATGACAAGTCACATCATTCGCTTCTGCATAATAAGTAATGGTTCCGATACTGTTGAGTTTAGGGTTTGCCACAACATTTCCGCCAGTAGCCGCATCAAACCAAGTAATCGTTTGTCCCAACGTAACACTAGCTGTAGCGGTTAATGTTTGTATTGGCGATACTTGACATTGCGTGATGTTTCCACCTGAAATTGGAGCTGCCGGAGCTGCGTTTATTGTTAATGTTACTGGTGTTCTGGTTAATGACGGACAACCATTTCCGGCTGCTGCGAAATAAGTAATGGTTCCTGTCGAATTTAAAGTTGGTAAAG
>NZ_JAIXSL010000021.1 GCF_027484705.1 Flavobacterium sp. | reverse complement strand
GTAATGCCAGGCGATAACTTAACTATTGATGTAGCTTTATTAAGCCCAATTGCAATGAGCGTAGGTTTACGTTTCGCTATCCGTGAAGGTGGTAGAACAGTTGGTGCTGGTCAGGTGACTGAAATCGTTGAATAATTATTAAGTACACTCATAGAGCCAGCAGATAGCCATTTGGTTGTCTGCTGGCTTTTACTACGGGCGTAGTTCAAGGGTAGAATAGCGGTCTCCAAAACCGTTGATGGGGGTTCGAATCCCTCCGCCCGTGCAAAAAACAAACATGATAATGAAAGTTATAAATTATATATCAGAAGCGTTTGAAGAATTAAAATCAAACACTACCTGGCCGGAATGGGAAGAAGTACAGAGGCTTACTATTATTGTTGCTCTGTTTTCAGTATTGTTCGCGTTGGCAACTTGGGGTGTTGATGAGCTTTTCGCAAAATCAATTGCCGGTTTCTTTAATTGGTTAAAAGCTTAATTTTTTTGTGATGACAGACAGTAATGTGAAAAAATGGTATGTGGTCAGAGCGGTAAGCGGACAAGAGAATAAAGTCAAAGCTTACATCGAAACTGAAATCAACCGATTAGGAATGGGCGATTACATCTCTCAGGTTCTTGTGCCTACTGAAAAAGTAGTACAGGTTCGTGAAGGTAAAAAAATCACCAAAGACAAGGTTTATTTTCCTGGTTATGTAATGATCGAAGCCAACCTTGCGGGAGAAATTCCACATATTATTAAGTCTATCACCAGTGTGATTGGTTTTCTTGGCGAAGTAAAAGGTGGCGATCCCGTGCCTTTGAGAATGTCAGAAGTCAACAGAATGTTAGGAAAAGTAGATGAGTTGGCGGTGAAAACCGATACGCATGCGATTCCTTTCAATGTTGGGGAAACCATCAAAGTTATTGATGGTCCTTTCAACGGTTTCAATGGGACAGTTGAAAAAATCAATGAAGAAAAGCGTAAGCTCGAAGTCATGGTGAAAATTTTCGGAAGAAAAACACCTTTGGAACTGAGCTTCATGCAAGTTGAAAAAGTATAATTCGTTACACTATTATAAACCGCAAACGTCTGCTTCCACAGACTGCTGCAAATTTTTTTAAAAACAATGGCTAAAGAGATTAGTAAAGTAGTTAAACTACAAGTTAAGGGAGGCGCCGCGAATCCATCGCCGCCGGTTGGACCTGCTCTTGGAGCTGCTGGTGTAAACATCATGGAATTCTGTAAGCAATTTAATGCCAGAACCCAGGATAAAGCCGGCAAAGTATGCCCTGTGCAAATCACGGTATACAAAGACAAATCTTTCGATTTTGTCGTGAAAACTCCTCCTGCTGCCGTTCAGTTATTGGACGCTGCAAAGCTAAAGTCCGGTTCAGGTGAACCAAACCGTAAAAAAGTAGCATCTGTTACTTGGGACCAAATCAAAGCAATCGCTGAAGATAAAATGGTCGATTTGAATGCATTCACAATGGAGTCTGCAATGAGCATGATCGCTGGAACAGCTAGATCTATGGGTATAACTGTAAGTGGGGAATCTCCATTAAAAAAAGCGTAAGACATGGCAAAATTGACTAAAAAACAAAAAGAGGCTGCCTCTAAAATTGAAAAGAACAAACTATATTCTTTGAAGGATGCTTCTGCATTAATCAAAGTGGTGGCTTCTGCAAAATTTGATGAGTCAGTAGATATCGCCGTGAAATTGGGTGTAGATCCAAGAAAAGCGAATCAAATGGTACGTGGAGTCGTAACCTTGCCACACGGTACAGGTAAAGATGTAAGAGTTCTTGCATTGGTTACTCCGGACAAAGAAGCGGAAGCTAAAGCTGCTGGTGCAGACCACGTAGGTTTAGACGATTATTTACAAAAAATTAAAGACGGTTGGACAGATATTGATGTCATCATCACTATGCCTGCTGTAATGGGTAAATTAGGTCCGTTAGGTCGTGTTTTAGGACCTAGAGGTTTGATGCCAAACCCTAAAACTGGTACAGTTACTATGGATGTGGCGAAAGCTGTGGCTGAAGTAAAAGCTGGTAAAATCGACTTTAAAGTAGATAAAACAGGTATTGTTCACGCCGGTATCGGAAGAATCTCTTTCGACGCGGATAAAATCAACGACAATGCCCACGAAATCATTCAAACATTATTGAAACTTAAACCAACTGCGGCGAAAGGAACTTACATCAAAAGCATTCACTTGTCAAGCACAATGAGTCCTGCGATTGCCTTAGATCCTAAAGCGGTATAAATTAGAAATCATGACTAGAGAAGAAAAATCAAGAGTTATTGAAGATTTAACTGCACAGTTAGCGGGAACGAATGTTGTTTATTTAGCAGACATTTCTGGTTTAAATGCAGAAACTACTTCAAACCTAAGAAGAGCTTGCTTTAAAGCAGGTATCGAATTGGCGGTAGTTAAAAATACGTTGCTTGGAAAAGCAATGGAAGCTTCAGACAACGACTATGGCGATTTGCCATCAGTATTGGCTGGAAACACTTCAATATTAATCGCTGAGAACGGAAACGCTCCTGCGAAGATCATCAAAGAATTCCGCAAGAAGTCTGACAAACCCCTTTTAAAAGGTGCTTTCATACACCAAGCGGTATTTATTGGAGACAACCAACTCGATGCTTTAATCGCACTGAAATCGAAAGACGAAGTGATTGGAGAAATCATCGGATTGTTACAATCTCCTGCTAAAAATGTTGTTTCTGCCCTTAAATCAGGTGGTGGAAAAATCGCAGGAATTGTTAAAACGTTATCGGAAAGATAACATTAGCCCACGCGCGCACTTAATAAATTATATTTTACAAACTATTTAAAAACGATAGAAAAAATGGCAGATTTGAAACAATTCGCAGAACAATTAGTTAACCTAACAGTAAAAGAAGTTAACGAATTAGCAACAATTTTGAAAGATGAGTATGGTATCGAGCCTGCAGCTGCTGCTGTAGTTGCTGGTCCTGCTGCTGGTGGTGGTGAAGTAGCTGCTGCTGAAGAGCAAACTGAATTTACAGTAGTATTGAAAGACGCTGGTGCTTCTAAATTAGCAGTAGTAAAAGCAGTTAAAGAATTGACTGGTTTAGGTCTTAAAGAAGCTAAAGATTTAGTGGACGCTGCTCCATCTAACATCAAAGAAGGTGTCACTAAAGATGAGGCTGAAGGTCTTAAAAAATCTTTAGAAGAAGCTGGAGCTGTTGTTGAGCTAAAATAAGCTTACCGGTTTTGAAAAACTAGGTTTAGGCCTTGGGCAGCGACGCTCAAAGGCCTAAACCATTTTTCGTATAATAAAATTATATTCCCAATTTTATTATAAAATAGTTAAAATTCCCCAAAAAGTTTTTGATCAATACGAAGACAGAAGTTTACCGAAAGATACTCCGGTTCGCTTTTAAAGAGGTATTGATTTTAAAAAGAAAGTATCAATCAAACCGTGTTTTTACACAAACAAATTACTTTTTTTTAATCAAAATTTTGTCCATTGATGATAACAAATCAGACTGAAAGATTGAATTTTGCCTCCACCAAAAACATCCCGGACTATCCGGATTTCTTAGATGTTCAGGTAAAATCTTTTAAAGATTTCTTCCAACTGGAAACCAAATCTGACGAAAGAGGCAACGAAGGGTTATACAACACCTTCATGGAAAACTTTCCCATCACAGATACGAGAAACAACTTCGTATTGGAATTCCTAGATTACTTTGTAGATCCACCACGTTATACCATTCAAGAATGTATAGAAAGAGGATTGACATACAGTGTGCCTTTGAAAGCACGTTTGAAACTGTACTGTACCGATCCGGAACATGAAGATTTTGAAACGATCGTGCAAGATGTATATCTTGGTACGATTCCTTATATGACGCCTAGTGGTACCTTTGTAATCAATGGTGCTGAACGTGTAGTTGTTTCCCAATTGCACAGATCTCCTGGTGTTTTCTTCGGACAATCATTCCATGCCAATGGAACCAAACTGTATTCTGCCCGTGTCATCCCGTTCAAAGGATCATGGATTGAATTCGCGACCGATATCAACAGCGTGATGTACGCGTATATCGACAGAAAGAAAAAATTACCTGTAACGACTTTATTCCGCGCGATCGGTTTTGAAAGAGACAAGGACATCCTTGAAATCTTCGACCTTGCTGAGGAAATCAAAGTATCGAAAACAGGACTTAAAAAATATATCGGTAGAAAACTTGCTGCGCGTGTATTGAACACATGGCACGAGGATTTCGTAGATGAAGACACCGGCGAGGTAGTTTCTATCGAACGTAACGAGATCATATTAGATCGTGACACGATTATCGACAAAGATAACGTAGAAGAGATCATCGACTCGAACGTAAAATCTATTTTGTTGCACAAAGAAAGTACGAATCAGGCTGACTATTCGATCATTCACAACACGCTTCAAAAAGATCCAACCAATTCTGAAAAAGAAGCCGTTGAGCATATCTACAGACAATTGCGTAATGCAGAACCGCCTGATGAAGAAACCGCTCGTGGTATTATAGATAAATTGTTCTTCTCTGACCAACGTTACAACTTGGGTGAAGTAGGTCGTTACAGAATGAACAAAAAATTAGGTTTGGATATCCCAATGGAAAAGCAAGTCTTGACCAAAGAAGATATCATCACCATCGTGAAATACTTGATTGAATTGATCAATTCTAAAGCAGAGATTGATGATATCGATCACTTATCGAACCGTCGTGTAAGAACTGTAGGCGAGCAATTGTCACAACAGTTTGGCGTTGGTTTGGCGCGTATGGCAAGAACCATCCGTGAAAGAATGAACGTTAGGGATAACGAGGTGTTCACACCAATCGATTTGATCAATGCCAAAACATTATCATCGGTAATCAACTCTTTCTTCGGAACCAACCAGTTGTCTCAGTTCATGGACCAAACGAATCCATTAGCCGAGATTACGCACAAAAGAAGATTATCAGCACTTGGGCCAGGCGGACTTTCAAGAGAAAGAGCCGGGTTTGAGGTACGTGACGTTCACTATACGCACTACGGACGTTTGTGTCCGATTGAAACGCCTGAGGGACCAAACATCGGTTTGATTTCTTCACTTGGTGTTTATGCAAAAGTAAACGGCATGGGATTCATCGAAACACCTTACCGTAAAGTTACGAATGGTAAAGTCGATTTAGACTCTACACCTACTTATTTAAGTGCTGAAGAAGAAGAAGGCAAATTGATTGCGCAAGCGAACATCAAAATGGACAACAGCGGAAAAATCACCGCCGATAAAGTCATTGCCCGTGAGGAAGGTGATTTCCCTGTAGTGGATCCGGCTGAAATCCATTATACTGACGTAGCGCCAAACCAGATCGCTTCGATTTCCGCATCGTTGATTCCTTTCTTGGAACATGATGATGCGAACCGTGCGTTGATGGGATCGAACATGATGCGTCAGGCCGTACCGTTGTTGCGTCCTGAAGCTCCAATCGTAGGAACGGGTCTTGAAAGACAAGTGGCTTCTGATTCGCGTGTATTGATCAATGCTGAAGGTCACGGAGTAGTAGAATACGTAGACGCGAATATCATCACCATCAAATACGACCGTTCCGAAGAAGAAAGAATGGTTTCTTTTGAAGCTGATGAGAAAACATACAATTTAATCAAATTCAGAAAAACGAACCAAAGTACCTCAATCAACCTGAAACCGATCGTAAGAAAAGGCGACCGAGTGGTTCCCGGACAAGTATTGTCTGAAGGGTATGCAACCCAAAACGGAGAACTCGCTTTAGGTAGAAACCTAAAAGTAGCGTTCATGCCATGGAAAGGGTACAACTTCGAGGATGCGATCGTAATCTCTGAAAAAGTGGTTCGCGACGATATCTTTACTTCAATCCACGTAGACGATTATTCTTTGGAAGTTCGTGATACGAAATTGGGTAACGAAGAATTGACGAATGATATTCCAAACGTTTCTGAAGAAGCGACCAAAGATTTGGATGAAAACGGAATGATTAGAATCGGAGCCGAAGTAAAACCTGGTGACATTCTAATCGGAAAAATTACACCAAAAGGAGAATCAGATCCTACGCCGGAAGAGAAACTTTTAAGAGCGATCTTCGGGGATAAAGCGGGTGATGTGAAAGATGCTTCATTGAAAGCTTCTCCATCGTTACACGGTGTGGTTTTAGACAAAAAATTATTCGCGAGAGCGGTAAAAGATAAACGCAAACGTACACAAGATAAAGATTCTTTGGGTGCGCTTGAAATGGAATTCGAAACGAAATTTGTTGAATTGAAAGACAAATTAGTAGAGAAATTATTCCTAATCGTCAACGGAAAAACATCGCAAGGTGTGATGAATGATTTGGGTGAAGAAGTATTGCCAAAAGGTAAAAAATACACCCAAAAAATGTTATATGCCGTTGAAGATTTCGCTCACTTAAGCAAAGGACAGTGGGTTGCGGATGACGCTACCAATAAAATGGTAAACGACTTGATCCACAACTACAAAATTAAGCTGAACGATTTGCAAGGTGCGTTGCGTAGAGAGAAATTCACGATTACTGTCGGTGACGAATTGCCAGCCGGAATCCTGAAACTCGCTAAAGTATACATCGCCAAAAAACGTAAGTTGAAAGTGGGTGATAAAATGGCAGGACGTCACGGTAACAAAGGTATTGTTGCGCGTATCGTTCGTCATGAAGACATGCCTTTCTTAGAAGACGGAACACCGGTAGATATCGTACTGAACCCACTTGGAGTACCATCCCGTATGAACATCGGGCAGATTTACGAAACGGTATTGGGTTGGGCCGGTATGAACTTAGGACGCAAATTCGCGACACCTATTTTCGACGGAGCAACGCTAGACCAAATCAACGAATTGACTGACGAAGCAGGAATCCCAAGATTCGGACATACATACTTGTATGACGGAGGAACCGGAGAACGTTTCCACCAGGCAGCAACCGTAGGTGTTATCTATATGCTGAAACTAGGACACATGGTCGATGATAAGATGCACGCGCGTTCTATCGGACCGTACTCTCTTATTACGCAACAACCTCTTGGAGGTAAAGCGCAATTTGGAGGGCAACGTTTCGGAGAGATGGAGGTTTGGGCACTTGAAGCGTACGGCGCGTCAAGTACACTACGTGAAATCTTAACCGTGAAATCGGATGACGTGATCGGAAGAGCCAAAACTTACGAAGCGATCGTAAAAGGCGAAACGATGCCAGAACCAGGTTTGCCGGAATCCTTCAACGTATTGATGCACGAATTAAAAGGGCTAGGCCTCGACATTCGTTTAGAAGAATAAAGAAGCAGTAATCAGTCCCGGATTCGTTTTCGGGATTGGTTATTATAATTTTTAGGAGCTATTCCCGCTGTACGTTCCCAATCTTTTTCGCCGAACACCGGCAAAAAAGGATTTCCACTGCCATCGGGGCTAAAAAACAAAACAGTTTTCAATTTCAAAATAATTCAATAGTAACGACTATGATGAATAATAGAAATAACAATAAAGATAAAAATCCAATCAAAAGATTTGACAAAATCTCGATTGGACTAGCTTCACCTGAATCGATCTTGGCTGAGTCAAGAGGCGAGGTGTTGAAGCCGGAAACTATCAATTACAGAACCCACAAACCAGAACGTGATGGTCTTTTCTGCGAGCGAATTTTCGGTCCGGTAAAAGATTTCGAATGTGCTTGTGGAAAATATAAAAGAATCCGCTACAAAGGCATCATTTGCGACCGTTGTGGAGTAGAAGTAACCGAGAAAAAAGTACGTCGTGACCGAGTAGGACACATCAACCTTGTCGTGCCGATTGCACACATCTGGTACTTCCGTTCGCTTCCGAACAAAATCGGTTATATCCTTGGTTTGCCGTCTAAGAAATTAGACATGATCATCTACTACGAAAGATACGTGGTGATCCAGCCGGGTATCGCTAAAAATGCAGAAGGCGACGCGATCCAAAGATTAGATTTCTTGACTGAAGAAGAATACTTGAACATTCTTGATTCACTTCCACAGGAAAACCAATACCTTGATGATATGGATCCAAATAAATTCGTTGCCAAAATGGGCGCCGAATGTATCATGGATTTGTTAGCGCGTATTGACCTTGACGGTTTGTCTTACGACTTGCGTCACTCGGCGAATAACGAAACCTCAAAACAAAGAAAAACAGAAGCGTTAAAGAGACTGCAAGTAGTAGAATCTTTCCGTGAATCGAACCTGAACAGAGAAAATCGTCCAGAATGGATGATCATGAAAGTCGTTCCGGTGATCCCGCCAGAATTGCGTCCGTTAGTGCCGCTTGATGGTGGTCGTTTCGCGACTTCCGATTTGAACGATTTATACCGAAGAGTAATCATCCGTAACAACCGTTTGAAACGTTTGATGGAAATCAAAGCGCCTGAAGTAATCTTGCGTAACGAAAAACGTATGTTGCAGGAATCTGTAGACTCGTTATTCGACAATACAAGAAAAGCTTCTGCTGTTAAAACAGAATCAAACCGTCCGTTGAAATCGCTTTCGGATTCCCTAAAAGGAAAACAAGGTCGTTTCCGTCAGAACTTACTTGGTAAACGTGTCGATTATTCGGCTCGTTCGGTAATCGTCGTTGGACCGGAATTGAAATTGTTCGAATGCGGTATCCCAAAAGATATGGCAGCGGAACTATACAAACCATTCGTCATTCGTAAATTGATCGAAAGAGGCATCGTAAAAACCGTAAAATCGGCCAAGAAAATCATCGACAAGAAAGAACCCGTAGTTTGGGACATTCTTGAAAATGTAATCAAAGGACACCCGGTATTGCTGAATCGTGCGCCTACTTTGCACAGACTTGGAATCCAGGCGTTCCAGCCAAAACTGATTGAAGGAAAAGCAATCCAATTGCACCCTTTAGTGTGTACGGCTTTCAACGCGGATTTCGATGGGGATCAGATGGCGGTTCACTTGCCATTAGGACCAGAGGCTATTTTGGAAGCACAATTGTTAATGTTGGCTTCTCACAATATCCTAAACCCTGCGAACGGAGCTCCGATTACGGTACCTTCACAGGATATGGTTTTGGGTCTGTATTACATGACCAAAGAAAGAATCTCTACGGATGACCATAAAATTTTAGGACAGGATTTGACTTTCTATTCTGCTGAAGAAGTGAATATCGCTTTGAATGAAGGAAGATTGGAATTGAACGCTCGTGTAAAAATACGTGCGAAAGATTTCAATGAAGAAGGAAAACTCGTATATAAAATCATCCAGACTACTGCCGGACGTGTATTGTTCAACGAAGTAGTTCCGGAAGAAGCAGGTTATATCAATGACGTATTGACCAAAAAGAACTTGCGTGATATCATCGGAAGAATCTTAAGCGTAACCAATGTTCCAACGACTGCTGCCTTCCTAGACAGCATGAAGGATATGGGTTATAAATTTGCCTTCAAAGGTGGATTGTCATTCTCATTAGGGGATATCATCATTCCTGAAAGAAAACAAGAATTGATCGCTGATGCCCGTGAGCAAGTCGAAGGAATTTCGGCAAACTACAACATGGGACTCATCACGAACAACGAAAGATACAACCAAGTCATTGACGTCTGGACTTCAACCAACGCGATGCTTACAGAATTGGCCATGAAAAATATCCGTGAAGACCAGCAAGGTTTCAACTCGGTATACATGATGCTTGATTCCGGTGCGCGTGGTTCGAAAGAGCAAATCCGTCAGTTAACAGGTATGCGTGGATTGATGGCGAAACCAAAAAAATCTACCGCCGGTGGTGGTGAAATTATCGAGAACCCGATTCTTTCGAACTTTAAGGAAGGGCTATCGATCTTAGAATATTTCATCTCTACGCACGGTGCTCGTAAAGGATTAGCGGATACCGCTTTGAAAACGGCGGATGCTGGTTACCTTACAAGAAGACTTCACGACGTTTCTCAGGATGTGATTGTGAATATCGACGACTGTGGTACTTTAAGAGGTATCGAAGTGTCTGCCTTGAAGAAAAACGAAGAGATTGTAGAAAGCTTCGGAGAACGTATCTTAGGACGCGTTTCCCTACAAGACGTAGTCAATCCATTGACTTCAGAAATCATGGTCTATTCAGGCCAGCAGATCACCGAAGCCATCGTAAAAGATATCGAAAACTCACCAGTTGAAAAACTCGAAGTGCGTTCGCCATTAACTTGCGAAGCGTTGAAAGGAATCTGTGCGAAATGTTACGGTAGAAATTTAGCGACCGGTAAAATGACGCAAAGAGGTGAAGCTGTGGGTGTAATTGCTGCACAATCCATTGGTGAGCCAGGAACACAGTTGACTTTACGTACGTTCCACGTGGGTGGTACGGCAGGAAATATCTCTGAAGAATCAAGCATCGTAACGCGTTTCGACGGTCGTCTGGAAATAGAAGATTTGAAAACGGTTAAAGGTGAAGATTCTGACGGAAATTCAACAGACATCGTCGTGTCACGTTCTACAGAATTGAAATTGATCGATTCTAAAACAGACATTTTATTAAGCACACACAACATTCCTTACGGTTCTAGTATTTTTGTGAAAGACGGAGACGTCGTCACAAAAGGAACTACAATCTGTAAATGGGATCCGTATAATGGGGTTATCGTTTCCGAATTTACCGGAAAAATCGCTTATGAAGATCTTGAACAAGGACAATCGTTCCAAGTTGAGATTGATGAGCAGACTGGTTTCCAGGAAAAAGTAATCTCGGAATCTAGAAACAAAAAATTAATCCCGACCTTATTGGTTTACGGTAAAGACAACGAATTGATTCGTTCATACAACTTACCGGTAGGAGCTCACCTTATGGTTGAGAATGGAGAGAAAATCAAGGCCGGTAAAGTATTGGTGAAAATCCCACGTCGTTCGTCAAAAGCGGGCGATATCACGGGAGGTCTTCCGAGAATTACCGAGTTGCTTGAGGCTCGTAATCCATCGAACCCAGCGGTAGTTTCTGAAATCGACGGGGTGGTTACTTTCGGTAAGATCAAACGTGGAAACCGTGAGATCATCATCGAATCGAAGTTTGGTGAAGTGAAGAAATACTTGGTGAAATTATCAAGCCAGATTTTAGTTCAGGAAAATGACTTCGTGAGAGCGGGAGTTCCGTTGTCTGATGGCGCCATTACACCGGAAGATATCTTGAGAATTCAAGGGCCAGCTGCTGTTCAACAGTACTTGGTGAATGAAATTCAGGAAGTGTACCGTCTGCAAGGGGTTAAAATCAACGATAAGCACTTCGAAGTAGTAATCCGTCAAATGATGCGTAAAGTACGCGTAGAAGATCCGGGAGATACTTTATTCTTAGAAGAGCAATTAATCCACACTAAAGATTTCATCGTCGAAAACGACAATCTTTACGGAATGAAAGTCGTTGAAGATGCCGGAGATTCTGAAACCATCAAACCAGGACAGATCATTTCGCCGCGTCAGTTGCGCGATGAGAACTCTTTGTTGAAACGTTCGGATAAAAACCTGGTTACTGCTCGTGATGTCATTACAGCTACAGCTACACCAGTTTTACAAGGGATCACAAGAGCATCACTTCAAACGAAATCATTTATTTCTGCTGCGTCGTTCCAGGAAACCACGAAAGTGTTGAATGAAGCTGCCGTAGCCGGAAAAGTGGATGAACTTGAAGGATTGAAAGAAAATGTCATCGTAGGTCACAGAATCCCAGCCGGAACCGGTATGAGAGAATATGACAACGCAATCGTGGGTTCTAAAGACGATTACAACGAAATGATGGCGAATAAAGAAGAATATATTTATTAAGATATGAGCGATTCTAAACAACCACAGCAAGGGCAAATCAATATCGAACTTGATGAAGCCACCGCCGAAGGAATCTATTCCAATTTGGCCATCATCAACCATTCAGCTTCTGAGTTTGTCTTAGACTTTGTGTGTATCATGCCTGGTACACCCAAAGCGAAAGTGAAATCAAGAATTGTACTGACGCCGCAACACGCCAAGAGATTGGTGAAGGCATTGGCAGAAAACGTCCACCGTTTTGAAGTTTCCCATGGGGAAATTAAAGACAGTGAACAACCGCCGATTCCACTAAATTTCGGGACTGCAGGTCAGGCTTAATAAATGATTTAAATAAAAAAAACCTCTCAAGAAATTGAGAGGTTTTTGTTTTTCTGCTACTGTGTGATGTAAGAGTTCAGGTGTTCTATCGTGTCCTTCTGGACTTCAATAATGGCCTGCACGACATCGCCAATCGAAATGACGTTAATCAACTTGTTTTGGTCCACTACAGGCAAATGGCGCACTCTTTTGCTGCTCATCAATTCCATGCAATAATCAATCGAATCGGACGGCTTTACAGCGGTGAAATCCAGATCCATGATTTCATGAACTAAGGTGTTTTTTGAATTCTTGTCCTTCAGGACCACCTTTCTCGCATAATCTCTTTCAGATAAAATCCCTTTCAGAACATCCTCTTCAACGACCAGGATAGCGCCGATGTTTTTATCACACATCAATTTGAGCGCTTCGAAGACCGTGAGGTTTGGCAGTACAGTATGAACCTGACCGCCTTTTTTGCTTATGATTTGATTTACAGTCATACCGATAAAGTTTTAAGTTTCATAAAGGTATGAAAAAACGGATGCCCTAAATTTTAATTGTTCCAAATTTATGAGGCTCAGGATGTTAATTTTCTTGAATCAGCCGGCCAAAGGCGATTGAAAACACAGTCATTCTTTTTTCTGTAAATTTCCTTACAAAAAAATGGCAGAATCTAAATTAATTAACTAAAAAACAATTATTTATCAACACGAAAACGTTTTAGTAAACCAAATCGAGAATCGAAAACAAAAATTAGGTTAAAAAACCATTAAGTTTATGAGGTCAAAATAAGATAAATAGGATGTTTTTTAAAGCCCAACGGTTTTAGAAACATTTTTTTGTCGGATATCTCTAACTAAACTCAATCAATTATGAAAAAATTTCTATTTTCCTTTTGTTTGCTGATGGTTTGTCTCTCGATTCATTCTCAGAATTTTTCGAACTGGACAGGCTCTGGCAACTGGAGTAATTCGGCCAACTGGTCAAGCGGCACCGGTTATGGTCAATTACAATTCCAAGGTGCGGGCAGTACGACCAATTGTGTCAACGATGTCAGTGGTATGAGCCAGTGGCGCCTTTATTTTTCAGGGGGAAGTTCCTATAACCTTACCGGAAGCGGCTCGGTAAACCTTTTTGATTTTGGAGGCAATCAAAGTTGGGTGCTCAGTGATGCTACCGTGGGGCAAACGATTAATTTCCCCATCAATTTTAACGATGCTGGTGCCAGAACTTCTTGGATTACCGCAAGGAGTACAGGAGCTTTGACTTTTAATGGAAATCTCGGCACCGGTGGCGGTATTACTGCTTTGCGAGTAGCCAATACCAATGCTGCCAGCTCTGTTACCCTCAATACTTTATCGGGTGCCAAGACGCTTGTGATTGGTAGGGATAATGTTGACGCCGATCAATCCAATACAAGGGTTACCATCACGGGGAATAATTCAGGATATACAGGTTCAGTATTTGTTCATGCAGGTACCTTGTTCGTCAATGGAAGCACTTCTTCCAGTAGCGCGTTTTCAGTGACCAGCGGTGCTACTTTAGCCGGTAATGGAACTGTTGCTGGTACCGTAGCTGTTTCAGGTACAGTTTCTCCAGGAGCTACAGCGGCCACAACAGCCAATTTAAATACAGGAAGCATTACCTTAAATGGCAGTTCTTCTTATCGAATAGAAATGAATAACGCAACAGGATCTGCGGGAACTTCAAGTGGATGGGATAGAATTACTTCTACTGGAGCCATCACTTGTTCAGCTTCTCCAATAACATTAACTTTAGTTTCTTTATCGGTTGCTAATTTTAATCCGGCTAATGCTTATACCTGGCCCATTGCATCAGGAAGCAGTGTTTCAGGTTTCAATACCAGTAATTTCACTATCAATACAGCAGGTTTTACATCCTTTACAGGAACTTTTGCGGTGACTTTAACTGGTGGAAATACCATCAATCTGGTCTATTCCCCGCCGTCTACAGCGCCAGCACAACCTAGTGCCATTACAGGTTCTGCATTGGTATGTAATGGTTCTTCGCAAACTTATAGCGTAACCAATGATCTCAATGCCACAAGCTACGTATGGACATTGCCAAGCGGCTGGTCAGGTACGAGTTCTACTAATAGTATTACGGCAACTGTTGCCAGTCCTGGAGGTTCTATTTCAGTAATTGCGAGAAATGCGAGTGGTGATAGTTTGCCGAGTTCGTTGGTGGTTACCGTCGGTGTAGCAACTTCTATTACGACGCAGCCAGCAACAAGCGCACAATCTGCTTGTCTTGGCGGTTCGGTCACTCCTTTGTCAGTAGTAGCTGTCGGAGGTTCGTTAACTTATCAATGGTATAGCAATACTACTGCTAGTAATTCGGGAGGCACCTTGATTTCTGGCGCCACTTCATCAAGTTATACGCCTACTTATTCAGGAGGAACGGCAGTATATTATTATTGTGTGGTGGGTGGTTCTTGCGCGCCAACTTCAGTAACCAGTAATGTGTCAGGGGCAGTTACCATTGGTGGTTTTCCAAATGATAGCGGAACCTACACCATCACTAATGGCGGAAATGCCGGACAAGGCTTCGGTCCTTGGTTCTTTGGTGTATCTGGTGGAAATGGAGGCACCTTCAACGGGGGTTCAGATATAGGACAATCCTGGGGGATTTATGCCAATTCAGGCGGATTGACTTCTGCGGTTCGACCATTTTTAGCACCATTGGCTATTGGAAGCAATGTTAGTTTCGCTTATGACAATGGTGAAATTGAAGTCAATGGTAATAAAGTTGGTGTCCGATTGAGAAACTCCAGCAATAATATTTTAGCGGAGTTCCGTTTTACCGGAGGCGATGCGCAATATTTTATCAGCGATGCTACTACGAGCAACACCGGCGTAAATTTCACGACAAGCGGACTTAGCAAAGTGACTTTTGCCTATACAGGTGCCAACACCTACAGCCTTTATGTTACAAGATCCGGAGTTACTACAGTATTAACGGGAAGAACATTTGCAACTGCTACAGGCGGACAAGTGCCAGCCCAGATCGAGTTCTTCAACAGCAATGCCGGCGGAGGGTCTATCAGAGATGTGTTTTTCACCAATTTGACGATAGGTTATCCGGTGTTATTGGCGCAACCTTCAACAAGTCCGCAGGATGTTTGTCAGAACAGTGCTGCAACGCCTTTATCTGTAACAGCCTCTGGAAGCAATTTAGGATACCAATGGTATAGCAATCCGGGCGCTATTATGTTGAATGGACAGACTTCATCGACTTTTAGCCCGCCAACTGCTGCCACTGGAGCTAATTCCTATTATTGTGTAGTGAGTTACACAGGAAGTTGCGGAACAGCACCAAGCATCACAAGCAACGGTTCGGGAACAGTAACCGTATACGGAACGCCAACAGCTTCTATGTCCGGAACAGCGACGGTTTGTCAGAATGCAGCTTCTTCAATAACATTTACAGGTTCCAATGGAACACCTCCTTATGAATTTCAATATACAGTTTATAATGTAGGCAGTATCGTTCCTCCAAGACTAGAAACGGTCACTACGACTTCAGGGAGCAGCGTTACCGTTACTATTCCAACAAATTTGCTTGGAAGTACTCAATATGAATTAATAGGCGTTAGTTCTAAATTAGGTTCGTCTGGGGTTTGTACTGCGACGGCTTCAGGTTCATTAACAGTGACCGTAAATGCAGCCACAATTTTCTATACTGATGCTGATGCTGATACTTATGGAGATCTTGCGAGTCCGGTAAGCAGTTGTAACGGAACAACGCCTCCGGGTACGGTTTCAAATGCAACGGATTGTGATGATACAGATTCATCGAAACATGAGAAATTTTCATTTTATGCAGATAACGACGGAGATACATATGGCGCTGGTGCTTTAGTGCTTGTTTGCGCTTCGGATGCGTTTACACCACCAACTGGATATTCAACAGACAATACTGATTGTGATGACACTGATTCCAGAAAAACCATTACTTATCCTTTCTATGCTGATGCAGACGGAGATACTTATGGAGCGGGTAGTTTGGTTCAGGCATGTGCGATCAACGATCTGACGCCGCCAACGAATTATTCCTTAAACAATACAGATTGTGACGATGCTAATGTGTTGAAATTCAATAAGTTTTCGTTCTACATAGATGCAGACGGTGATACTTTCGGAAGTACTGCAACGGCTTTGGTTTGCGCGGTCGATGCGCTATCACCACCTTCAGGATATTCTTTAAATGATACCGATTGCGACGACACGAATGCCTTAAAAACCATCACTTATGCTTATTATGTAGATGCTGATGGCGATACTTTCGGAAGCCTTACGTCAGAATTACTATGTACGGTAAATGCGACGTCACCTCCTGCAGGATATTCCGTAAACAACACCGATTGTGATGATGCCGATCCATTAAAATTTAATCTATTTGCTTTTTATGAAGATGCCGATGGCGATAATTACGGAACCGGAACGCCTATTTTAGTTTGTGGTGAAAACAGTGTTACACCGCCAACGGGTTATTCATTGAATGGAACCGATTGCGATGATACGGACAATACAATTTATAGAAGCACTGCTTTATACGTTGATGTAGATGGCGACGGCTACGACGACGGTTTGGTTTCAGGACCATTATGTTATGGTGCTACTTTACCGGCAGGAACTTCTTTATCAACGCTAGGTTCGGATTGCGATGACGCCGATGCTTTGATTTACCGCTCGGCAACTTTGTATACTGATGCTGATGGCGATACTTATACTGTAGGATCGGGAACTGTTGTTTGTTATGGTGATGATTTACCAACAGGAACAACACTAACACCTTCTCAGAAAGAAGATTGTGATGATTCAAGTGGCGCAGTTTATCGCAGTGATATTTTGTATACAGACTTCGATTTGGATACTTACACTGTCGGAGCCGGAAGTTTAGTATGTTGGGGCGGTTCTTTGCCGTTCGGTAAGACTTTGACCGCTTCTCAAACGGAAGATTGCGATGATACCGATTTCTTAATTTATAGAAGTGCAACACTTTATACAGACGCTGATAATGATGGCTATACTTTAGGACTTGGAAGTGTTGTTTGTTACGGTGCTGATTTACCAGCAGGAACTAGTTTGACCGCTTCTCAAACGCAAGATTGTGATGATACCAACGCATCCATTTTTACGACTGCTAATTTGTATACGGATCTCGATGGAGACGGACATGATGATGGCGCCATCATTGGAATTTGTATAGGAGCTAATATCCCGCTAGGAACATCAGCAACAACTTTAGGATCTGATTGCGATGATACGAATGCCTTGATATACAGAAGTGCTACGTTGTATACAGATGCTGACAATGATACTTACACCATTGGATCAGGAAGTGTTGTTTGTTATGGTCTTAATTTGCCAGCAGGAACCCGATTGACACCTTCTACAACAGAAGATTGTAATGACGCCAATGCAGCTATTTACAGAAGCGCAACCTTATATACCGATGTTGATAGCGACGGATATGACGCCGGATCAGCAGTTGTTTGTTACGGAGCAACATTACCTGCTGGAAAATCATTGACCACGTCAGGAAGCGATTGTGATGATGCGAATCCAGCCGTAAACCAAAGCAGTAATTTATATGCAGACAGCGATAACGACGGATTTGGAGCCATTACTGCCACCGCTGTTTGTGCGCCGGTAAGTTGTTCATCCAATACGATTGCGATCAATTTCAGAGTCGATATGACAGGGCAAACCATTACCTCAGGCGGCGTTCACATTGCAGGGAATTTTGCTTCTAACGGTTCAACCACTATTACAAGTGATTGGAATCCATCGGCTGCGGGAAGCCAAATGCGTTTGATTGGGAATAGCATATACGAATTGACCGTTTTATTCCCAGCCTCTTCTGCGGGTGCTAACTTAGAGTTTAAATTCCTCAGAGGTAACAATTGGTTTGATGGAAGTCAGCTCAGCGAACAAAATATACCAGGCAGCTGCGGTAATGGTGGAAACAGATTGATTGCGCTTCCTAGTAAGTTCTTGGCATTTAATGCAGCTTATGATCAATGTCCGAGCACTTTGCAGAAGTTCTTATGCAGTGGAACGGATTGTGATGACACGAATGCCACGAAAAACAACACTTTCCCATTCTATGCCGATGCCGATGGAGATAGTTTTGGCGCAGGAAGTTTAGTATCAGTTTGTGCTGTCAATGCAACGACTCCACCAACAGGATACGTCTCAAACAATACAGATTGCGATGACACGAATCCTGCAATCTATAGAAGTGCTTTCTTATATACTGATGCTGATAATGATACTTATACCGTAGGTGCGGGAAGTTCTGTTTGTTATGGGGCTAATTTACCTGCAGGAACTACCTTAACTGCATCAGGAACTGAAGATTGTGATGATACGAATGCTGCGATCTACAGAAGTGCTTTCTTATACACAGATGCCGATAATGATACTTATACTGTAGGTTCAGGAAGTTCTGTTTGTTACGGAGCTTCATTGCCTGCAGGAACTACATTGACAGCATCTGGCACAGAAGATTGCGATGATGCGAATGCAGCTATTTATAGAAGCGCTACTTTGTATACCGATGCCGATAATGATACTTATACCATAGGCACCGGAAGTGTGGTTTGTTACGGGGCGTCATTGCCAGCCGGAACAACTTTGACACCATCTAACATAGAAGATTGTGATGATACCAACAGTGCAATTCATCAAGCTTTTGGTTTCTATGTTGATGCGGATCAGGATAGCTATGGTTATGGAAGCGAAGTGATGGTGTGTGCGGAAAACCCGAATGTTGCGCCAATAGGATATTCCTTAAACAATACCGATTGCGACGATACCAATGCTAACATCTATCAGTTTGCAACGTTCTATGTTGATGCTGACGGAGATACATACGGAAGTACCACAACTGCTTCAGTTTGTTCAGGTTTGGCTACGCCAGCAGGCTATTCAACTACCAATGATGACTGTGACGATACCGATGCAGATTTAAACCCAGCAAACCCATGTGCTACAGGAAAAGTAGTGAATTTGACCTTGTTTGTTGAAAGTTACTATATCGGAAG
>NZ_JAIXSL010000016.1 GCF_027484705.1 Flavobacterium sp. | reverse complement strand
GATAATTGATAATTGATAATTGATAATTGATAATTGATAATTGATAATTGATAATTGATAATTGATAATTGATAATGAAGCTGCAAATATACTATAAACAGTTGGAGTTGTAGGTCTAAAGAATCGTTAAATTCTGCAAAAACTAATTATCAATTATCCAATTAGCTCCGCTCAGTTCGGCAAAAGCCTCGGGTGTTAATTATCAATTAATTCAGGAGCCGGGAACCTGCTGTCCGATACAATCTTTTGCGTCGAACGCCACCGCAAAAGGATTTCCACTACCATCAGGGCTAGGGTTACATCTTATTCAGAACACTTACATTAAAAAGTAAATCCAAAACATACAATAAACAAAGAAGTTGTTTATAGAAGAATCGTTCAATACACCGTAAACTAATTATCAATTGTTAATTATCAATTAAAATCAATCTTCATCCCCAAACTCAAAAGGATAATCCCCAAAAACAGGAGCCAATTTCCGAACCGAATAAACATTCTTATTCGACTTGTTCGTGATCGCAATGATTGTCACATTTTCTTTGGTCAAAGTAATATACGATGACATATTCCCATGCCACCAACCATTGTGAAAATAGTATTTCTGCCCGGTTTCCCATTCAATCATACGCATGCCCAAACCATAATTCTTCGTGCCTTTGTGCTCGTTGCTGTAGCCTTTGTATATCTGGCAGCACAATTTAGGTTTCAAAAATGTCGGAGCCTTGCGCGCCATATCAAATTTCAGCAAATCCCTCGGTGTCGAATAAATGTTTTTATCGCCATACACCGCATCGAGATAATCATAAGCCAAACGCATATTGCTTGCTTTGTATGACGGCATTGCGGTTTGAAGGTCGCGGTCAAATTCAAAAACATAAGTGTTGGTCATACCCAGCGGTTTGAAAATCATTTCCTCCATGGCCTGCGGATAGCTGACTCCGGTAATCTTCTCGATAATCAAAGCCAGAATCGCATAGTTGGTATTGCAATAAGCGAATCGTGTATCCGTCGGAAATTCCAAACCGATATTTTTTTCTGCCAATAAGTTGGCAACATCTTGGTTCGTCAGTGTTTTGTGTCGGTCCCAAACGCCTTTGTCTTCCGTAAAATAAGCGTAGTTCCTTAATCCGCTTCTGTGATTCAACAAAGTACGGATTGTGATTTCCGGGTAAGGGAAATTATCAATAATCGTATTGACTTTCTGATCGAGATCGATTTTACCATTGTCAACTAATAATAATATCGCCGAAGCTGTCAACACTTTACTCACCGATGCAATATGCAAAGGTGTGTCGCTCGTAATCGGAATTTGTTGTTCTCTGTTGCCGATGCCTTGATAACGCTCGTAAATGATTTCTCCATTCTTGGCCACCAAAAAACTGAAATTGTTGTTTTCATTACTCCAATATTTGTTGCAGTATTTTTCTACCGCTGCCTTTTTGGTATCAATAAAATCAGCATCAACCTTGGCATACTTTACCTGTGAAGGTTGCATCGTAGGCAAGCCGCTGGCACTTAACACCGTTTCGGCAATGCCATCTTCTGACTTTTCCTGTCGAGAACACGTCAGGAATACGATACAGATTAAAAAAAGTTTTATATATAGAGTGTAAGACTTCAATGTCATAGGGAAAAGCTTTATTGACAAATATAGACAAACAAAGGTATGGCATTAAAAACCCGAAAAATGGGTTATAAACATTTTATTAACTATATAAAATGCCACAAATCAGGCATTACTCCGAGGATTATTTTTAAGAAAAAAAGTTTTGAAAACGTTGTAGTTATAGTTTACATTTGCGACCGTAAAAATATCCCCACACATGAAATTTGGCCTCATCAAAGAAAGAAAAAACCCACCTGACCGCAGGGTAGTATTCACCCCCGAAGAAGTTGCAAGACTCCAAAAAGAACATCCCGAAGCGCAAATTAAAGTTGAAAGCTCTGATATCCGTGTGTTTACCGATGAGCAATACAAAGCGCTTGGCATTGAAGTCACGGAAGATGTCTCGGATTGCGACGTATTATTTGGCGTAAAGGAAGTTCCAGTCGATTCGTTAATCCCGAATAAAAAATATTTCTTTTTTTCACATACTATAAAAAAGCAAGCCCACAACCGCAAACTGTTGCAGGCTATTCTCGATAAAAAAATAGATTTATACGACCACGAAACGATAGTTGATGCGCATTATAAAAGACTCATTGGTTTTGGCCGTTACGCCGGAATTGTCGGAGCTTACAACGGCATGCGCGCGTTCGGGCTCAAATTCGAATTGTTCTCAATTCCCAAAGCCGAAACCTTAGTAAGTAAAGACGATTTAGTCAACAAACTCAGACGCCAGGTGTTGCCACCAATCAAAATCGTTCTGACCGGACACGGAAAAGTGGCCATGGGCGCCAAAGAAATCCTCGACGGCATGCGCATCAAGGAAGTTTTGCCTGAGCATTTCCTTACCAAAATATATTCAGAGCCGGTCTACACGCAGATCGACGTGATGGATTATTACCAACGCAAAGACGACCAACCCGCTTCAAAAGAAGATTTCTATAAAAACCCAACCCAATACACTTCGAATTTTGAGCGTTTTTCCAAAGTGTCCGATATTTTCATGGCGGGACATTTCTACGGAAATGAAGGCCCTGAAATCCTATCCCGAGAAATGCTCAACGCGCCTGATTGCAAAATCAAGGTCGTAGCCGATATCTCGTGCGACGTGGACGGCCCGATTGCCTGCACCATTAAAGCTTCGACGATAGCCGATCCGTTATTTGGTTATTTGCCAAGTGAAGACAAAGAAGTTCCGTACACGCATCCGGCCGCAATTGTCGTGATGTCGGTGGATAACTTGCCTTGCGAATTGCCTAAAGACGCGAGTGAAGGATTTGGCGAAATGTTTATGCAACACGTGATTCCCGCATTTTTCAATGGAGATAAAGACGGCATTTTAGACCGCGCCAAGATGACCGAAAAAGGCAAGCTCACCAAAAGATTCGAATACCTTCAGGATTACGTGGACGGAAAATAGATTTTTTGAAAAAGTGGATTTGTGGATTTGGTTATTCGGTTATTTGATGACACGAATAACCGAATAACCAAATCCACAAATAACCAAATACCAGCTACAACGTTGTCGTAGTTTTAAGGCTGTTTTTTTCAAAAAGTAAAAGCTTAATTTTATCTTTAGCAAAATTTAAGCAGCATGAAAAAAGCACTCTCGATTGTATTCCTATTCTTGGTATTCTTCACTAACGCCCAATCCGTCCAATCGCCTTCCAAAGCCATTACGCTTGATTTTAAATTAGGCGAATCCGGGAAACCAACCTATAGCGTAACCTATAAAAACCAACCGGTGATTCTGCAAAGTGACCTTGGGGTCGTGATGAAAAACCTAGGCGACCTCGCAACAAACTTTACTGTAGAAGGCTCTAAAATAACTGCTTTCAGCGAAAACTGGAAACCTGTTTTAGGCGAACAATCGAGCATCAAAAACCAATACAATGAACTAACGGTTTCATTAATCCAAGCCAAAACCGGACGAAAAATCAATATTATTTTCCGCGCGTTCGACGAAGGTATAGCTTTCCGCTACGAATTCCCAAAGCAAAAAGACTTAAATTATTTTATCATTTCCGATGAAGTTTCCGAGTTCAACCTCACTGGAAACCACAAAGTATTCTGGATTCCGGGCGATTTCGACAGCAATGAATACGAATACAACGAAACGACATTCTCGAACATCGACACCAAAAAAATTAACCTTGATAATGGTATCGGCGTCAAAAGTATTGCCGGACAATACACCATCCAATCGCCTTTGATGATGAAAAGTGTCTCGAATTTATACCTCAATATTTTCGAAGCCGCTGTAGTCAATTATCCATTAATGCACCTCGATGCTGATGTAACAAATTATAAACTTAAGGCTCATTTGGTGCCGAATGCGATTGGCGATAAAGCGTATTTGCAAGCGCCTTGTGTTTCGCCTTGGAGAACGATTATGGTCAGCAGCGACGCCCGCGATATCGTGGGTTCCAAAATGATTTTAAACCTGAACGAACCTTCCAAACTCGATGATACTTCCTGGATCAAACCGATGAAATATGTCGGTGTCTGGTGGGAAATGCACGTCGGGAAATCGACTTGGGATTACGCAGGTTCACAAAATGCGCAGAACCAGAAAACGCAGGATCTGATTCCATCGGGAAAACACGGAGCGACCACAGCCAACACCAAACGCTATATTGACTTCGCCGCCAAAAACGGTTTCGATGGCGTACTCTTAGAAGGCTGGAACGTCGGTTGGGAAGATTGGTACGGCAACTGGAAAGAAGAAGTGTTTGATTTCACGACGCCTTATCCTGATTTTAATTTGAAAGAAGTGAACGCTTACGCCAAATCCAAAGGAGTCAAAATGATCATGCACAATGAGACTTCAGGTTCCGTAGGCAATTACGAAAGGCATCTCGACCGCGCTTTTGATTTGTCTCAGCGTTACGGTTATCCGGCAATCAAAACTGGTTATGTCGGAAGAATCATTCCACGCGGAGAATTCCATGACGGGCAGGCGATGGTCAACCATTTCAATTACGTAGCAAGACGCGCCGCCGATTATAAACTGATGATCAACTCGCACGAAAGTTCGCGTCCGACAGGTTACAGCAGAACTTATCCGAATTACATCGCTGCAGAAGCCGCACGCGGAAACGAATTCAATGCTTGGAGCAACGGAAATCCGCCGATGCACGAAACGATTTTACCGTTCACCAGATTGTTAGGCGGCCCGATGGATTACACGCCCGGCATCTTCGAAATCAAAATGAACGTTTACGACAAAACCAAAACCGCACAAGTGCATACGACTTTAGCGAAACAATTGGCACTTTACGTGACGATGTATTCGCCGTTGCAAATGGCTGCCGATTTGCCTGAAAACTACGAGAAATACCCCGATGCGTTCCAGTTCATTAAAGACGTTGCCGTAGATTGGGACGACAGCAAATACCTCGAAGCCGAACCCGGCGATTACCTCACGATTGCGAGAAAAGCCAAAGGTTCTGATAATTGGTTCTTGGGCGCGATCACCGATGAGAACCCGAGAAACACCGAAATCAAACTCGATTTCCTGACGCCGGGCAAAAAATACAAAGCGATCATTTATCAGGACAGCAAAACAGCGCATTGGAAAAACAACCCGATCAGTTACGAGATCAAAACGATTGAAGTCACTTCAAAATCAAAACTCCAACTGATTTTGGCCGCCGGTGGTGGAACTGCGGTCAGCATTATGCCGGTGAAGTAATTTTTCAGGAGCTGTTCCTGCTATCCACTCCCAATCTTATACGCCGAACAACGGCGTATAAGGATTTCCGTTACTATCAGGGCTAAGGCAGTAGTGCTGTTCATTACTTGTTGACTAAATAGAAATGGTGGTTGTTAGAGGTAAAATTATTTACACTATTTTTAGCCAAACTAACAAAACCTAACCATGAACTCAAACCAAGTAAAAACCAATTACCCAGCGCTGTATACTTTAATCAGCGTGTTCTTTTTCTGGGGATTTATCGCAGCGAGCAATGGCGTGTTCATTCCGTTCTGCAAAAGCTATTTCAACCTCGACCAGTTCCAGTCACAGCTCATCGACTTCGCGTTTTATGGTGCTTATTATCTCGGCGCTTTAGGATTGTATGTGTTCAGTTCGCTTTCCGGGAAAGATGTCGTCGGGCTTTGGGGTTACAAAAAAAGTATCGCTTACGGTTTGCTGTTTTCTCTGATTGGAGCCGTATTAATGATTCTTGCGGTCAACTTCGGAGGCTTCACAGCAATCCTTTTTGCTTTGTTCATTGTCGCTTTAGGTTTCTCTTTGCAACAAACTGCAGCGCAACCATTTGCAATTCTACTTGGTGATCCGAAAACTGGAATCACACGCGTCAATCTCGGTGGTGGAATCAATAGTTTCGGAACTATGATTGGGCCTATTGTCGTGACTTTTGCGTTGTTCGGAGTAGCGAGCGTCAGCGACGAACAAATCAAACATTTAGGCTTGAATACAGTAAGTTATTTATATGCCACTGTCGGCGGATTGTTTCTGATTTGCGCCTTAATCATTGGTTTGTCTAAAAGCGTTCCGGCCGGAATCAATTCCGAAAAAGTCGAACAAAGCAACAAAGCCATGACTACTTTGGCGATTATTACTTTATTATTGTTGGTGTGTTTTGCTCCGATTTTCGCAAGTTACTCGAACCTCAATCCTAATATTTCAGCACAAGAACTAGCGGATTTGGAACATTATAGAATGTATTGGCTCATCGGAGCTTTGCTTGTAGTTGTTGTCGGATTGTTGTTCGCCAACCAAAAAGCACAGAAGCAAAGCGAGGGCTGGGGTGCGATGCAATATCCGCAACTTGTTCTTGGGATGTTAGCAATCTTCACGTATGTTGGAGTAGAAGTGGCCATCGGAAGTAACTTAGGCGGCTTACTAAAAACTCCGGAATTCGGTAGCCTTCAAGCGTCAGACATCGGTCCGTATATTTCGATGTATTGGGGAAGTCTCATGATCGGGCGTTGGGCCGGAGCAATCAGCGCTTTCGATTTTAAAAACGACACCAAAAAATTGTTATTGATTTTGATACCTGTTGTGGCTTTTGGGATTATACTCGCCGTCAATTTCATCACAGGAAAAGACATCAGACCGTTATACTATTACATCATTTGCGTATTCATTCAGATTGGCGCGACTTTCCTTTCGAAAGACAAACCCGCCAGAACCTTACTCATTTTTTCCATTTTCGGAATTGCTGCCATGCTGATTGGTTTATGTTCTAGTGGCATGATTGCGATTTATGCTTTCTTAGCGGGCGGTTTGGCTTGCAGCATCATGTGGCCCGCGATTTTCAGTTTGGCCATCATCGGTCTTGGAAAGCACACCACACAAGGTTCCGCTTTCTTGATCATGATGATTTTGGGTGGTGGCATCATTCCGCCTTTGCAAGGAAAATTGTCTGATATCATCGGCATTCACCAATCTTACTTTATTCCTGTGTTGTGTTTTGCTTATCTTGCTTTGTTTGCGATTGTCGTGAAAGGCATCTTGAAAAAACAAAACATTGATGTGGATGCGATTGAAGTAGAAACTTCACATTAAAAGACAAACGCCATCAATATAAAAACCCCGAAACTCATAGGCATCGGGGTTTTTCTTTATTCAATCAAATCATCAGTCGCTTACTTTTTCAAAAACGAGATTGTCATCGCTGTTGGGATTGTTATTGGTGATGAATTTAAGTTTATAATCCATCAGGCCTTTGCTTATTTTCGCCACAGAGGAATGATGGTTACACGTAAACCAAATTTCGTTATCATACGAATGATACCTTCCTTTTTCGCACAAAACACGATTGATGTTGGACGTTTTTTCAAATACACCGTTTTCATACAATCTTAAAGTGGTTTTTCCATTTTTTGCAGCGCTGGAACTGGTAAGTTCATAATACCCCAGCAAATCATTTTCGTTTGGCTTTATGACAAGGTTCCAGAAGACATGATGGATTGCTACCGAAGCTATAATCGTAAATGGAATTATGAACATTTTAAACCCCAAACGGATCTGTTTTTTATTTTCCCAAAAGAATCCTGCAAACATCAATATTGGGCCAGCGATGAGCAGCAATAAGAGAATGAATGCGATTAAAAGTTGTAGTAAGATGAGTATCGGCATTTGATTTTTATTTGATTATTTACTCCAGTCAATTTTTCTCGAACAATACATAATCGCTCCTAAAATCATAAACAAACCTATGCTTCCGACCATCAGCGCATAGTTTTCAAGCTGGATGATGATGTAAATGAAACTGTATAAAACCGATAGCGATGCTCCGATAAACATCGGGAATTTCCGGTTCTTCAAAATGGCAATCGAATACAGGCTGATCATCAATACTACAGCAATCGCGGCGATCATGTAAGCGGTCGAAAAACTGCTGTGTTCCGTGATCGAAATCAGCAAAGTGTAGAACATGATCAAAGCCAAACCAATCATAGTATACTGAAAAATATGGATGCTGATTTTGCTGATCGATTGTATCAAAAAGAAAATTAAAAACGTCAGGCCAATCACGAGAAACCCATATTTGGCGGCACGTTCGTTCTGCTGGTATTGGTCTACGGGAATCACAAAATCGACCCCGAAAGCGAAAGGGCTCAGATTCGGCAGCGTATCAAAAACCTGTTGCGCAAAGGCGCGGTTGATGTGCAGGATTTTCCAATTCGCCTTAAAACCTTTGGCCGTGATTTGTTTGGTTTTGTCGTCGGGTAAAAAATTTCCGGTGAAGCTCGGTGACGCCCAGTTCGATTGCATTGCCACTTGGGTTGTTTTTCCAATCGGCACCATTTTGATCTGTTTGCTGCCGTTATAAGTGATGTCGAAATGGAACTTGGCGCCCAAAGCGAGCTGCTTTTTCAAATCGATGTAACCGGTTTCAAGCGATTCGGTGCTGTCGTTTGCGTTGCCACTGTAGACGGGTTCGAAAGTATAATCGCTGTTGCCCAGACGGATTTTGACTTCATTCTTGATACTTTTGAGATTCGTGGTTTGCACGACAATTGTCGCTTTATCCCATTGGATGTTTTCGTCGGCAATGTCGCGGCTGCTGAAATCGGGCTGTACGTAATGCCCGTCGAATTGCATCGCGCTGTTGAAAACCGCGGATTCGTAATTGTTCCTGTTGAGCACTTTGGTCGAAACATTCGCTTTTGCCTGAAGCGTTTCAGGAAAGAAATAGGCGTAACTCGTAAACACTTTTTTCTCCTTGACGCTTTCTTTGGTTTTCTCGTTGATCGAAACGGTTTCTTCAAAATTGGTGTACGGAATTTTGAGGATCGGTCCATAAAAGTAAACGCTTTTTCCCCATTTGTCATTGATTTCGGTTTTGACTTCTTCTTGGCGTTGTGATCTTTCTAAAATTAGGTTCTTCACAAATTCGAGCGGAATCAGTAAGACGAGTGTCAGCATCCCGACGAGCATCATTTTGGCGGTATTCGATTGGAAGATGGAGGTGATGGTGTTTTTTTGTGTTTCCATGTTTTTGTTTTTATTGGTGATTAATATTTAAAAAGTACTTTGTATTTCAAAGTTATTGTATAAAAAAATAGACTAACTTTTCTGGATTAATTTTTCGAGTGCTTCTATATGTTCCTGGAATGCTTTCCTGCCCGAAGCCGTGATGCTGTATTTGGTGTTCGGTTTTTTCGCAATGAATTGCTTCTCGACACTAATGTATTGCTCAAGTTCCAGCGCTTTGATATGCGAAGCAAGGTTGCCATCTGTTACGCCAAGCAATTCCTTAAGCGTATTGAAATCGGCGTTTTCATTAACCATCAAAACCGACATCATACCTAACCGTATTCTGTGGTCAAAAGCCTTGTTGATATTTTTTAGGATGTCTTTCACGATTTTAGTTTCTATCGTATTTGAAATACATGATCGAACCGTAAAGAATGTGTCCGACGCCAAATCCGATTGCCCAGAACAGTAAGCCATAACCTAAAAACCAAAGCGACAATAAGCCGAGTGCAATTTGCATCAAGCCCAGATAACGGATATCACCGAGCGTATATTTACTCGCATTGACACAACCCAATCCGTAAAAAATTAAGGTCAATGGAGCAACTAATCCAAAAATTTCTTTCTCAATTAAATACAGAATGAAAATTCCTCCGGTCGCAATCGGAATCGCAAAATTGATGACCAACCGTTGCGACACATTATTCCAAACGGGTTGATGCTGTTTTGCGGCCTTTCTGTAACTCAACACAATTCCGGTAACAATAGATAAGACAATCACGGCAACAGCAATACCAATCAATTTATAAACGGCTTCCTGCGAAATCACTAAATTGCTGTAATTCCCCATAGTCGAAGTGTCAAAATAAATGGTTTTGTAGGCAAACCAAGCTCCGATCAAAGAGTAGCCTCCCGCTAAAATTCCTGAAAGCCCACTCAAAGAAATAAAACGTGACGATTGCTCCATCATCGATTTGATGTCCTGTATGTCTTTTAAATAATCTTTTGTTTCCATTTTTAAAGTACTTTGAAAAACAAAGTAAATTAAAACCATTCGAATAAAAAAATAAAACTTCACTTTTTTTCAAAGCGAAGGAAATCTGGTTTATTTTTATGACATTAAATCTAAATAATGAAAAAAATTATTCTCACTGTTTTGCTGCTTCAAACTGGTTTCACTTTTTCCCAAAATCAAGAGAAAACCATCCGTGAAATCTACGACAACGCCTTAGCCCATTCCAAATGCTATAGCTGGCTTGACGATTTGTCGAATAAAATAGGAGCGAGGCTTTCGGGTTCCGCAGGCGCTCAAAAAGCCGTGGATTATACAAAACTGCAACTCGAAACTTTAGGTCTTGACCGCGTCTATCTTCAGGAAGTTATGGTGCCGCATTGGGTTCGTGGCGAAAAGGAAACCGCCTACATCAAAAGCATTAAAGAGAAAATCAATGTACCGATTTGTGCTTTGGGTGGATCGGTTGCTACGTCCAAAATCGGGCTTTCAGCGGAAGTTATTGAAGTGCATTCCATTGAAGAACTGGCTAAACTCGGAGCCGAAAATATCAGAGGGAAAATCGTGTTCTACAACCGCGCTTTCGAAACCGGAAACATCGAAGCCATGACATCTTATGGTCATGCGGTGGATCAGCGTTATGTCGGCGCACGCGAAGCTTCCAAATTTGGCGCTGTCGGAACGATTGTGCGTTCGATGAATTTCCGCCTCGATGATTATCCGCACACTGGAGCCCAGAGTTATGGCGACATTCCAAAATCGCAATACATTCCAACCGCCGCAATCAGTACTAACGGAGCGGAATTGTTGAGTAAGAAACTCAAAGAAAATCCAAAACTGACTTTTTATTTCAAGCAATCGTGCCAACAGTTTGAAGATGTTTTATCGTATAATGTGATTGGCGAAATCAAAGGCAGCGAGCATCCCGAAAACATCATGGTTGTGGGCGGTCATCTCGATTCGTGGGATTTGGCCGACGGTTCGCATGACGATGGGGCAGGCGTGGTGCAAAGTATGGAAGTGTTGCATTTGCTCAAAAGCATCAACTACAAACCCAAAAATACGATTCGCGCTGTTTTGTTTATGAATGAAGAAAATGGCGGACGCGGCGGGAATAAGTATGAAGAACTGTCAAAAGCCAATAAAGAAAACCACATTTTCGCACTCGAAAGTGATTCGGGCGGTTTCTCACCAAGAGGTTTTAACTTTGAAGGTGATGACGAAAGCTTCCAAAAAATCTTAAGCTGGAAACCGTTGTTCGAACCTTATATGATCCACCTTTTTGAAAAGGGACATACTGGTTCAGATATTACACCACTCACCGGAACAAAACTCGTAAAAGCCGGATTAAGACCGGATTCGCAACGCTACTTTGATTACCATCATGCAGCGACTGACAAATTTAATGCGGTCAACAAACGGGAACTTGAACTCGGAGCCGCCGCCATGACGACTTTAATTTATCTTATGGATCAATAGTAATGAAACAAAAAAAAGCCACTCCTAAAAGTGGCTTTTTAATGATTTATTTTTGTTTGTATCGTTTGTCCGGAGTTCCGTCTTTTTTCAAGACAACTTCTTTCGCTTCCTTATATCTTTTGTCCGGAGTTCCGTCTTTTTTCAGAACAACTTTAGTTTCTTTGGCTTTTGCATCGGCTTTCTTGACTTCTTTTTTGGCGTCTTTAGCAACAGCTTCTGTCTTTTGAACAGCTTTCTTAACGCCTTCTTGTGCTGAAGCAGTAAAGGCAAAACCTAAAACTGCAATCGCAGCTAAAAATACTTTTTTCATTTTTCTATAGTTTAAGATTGTATCGCTAATGTAGCAAACTATTTTTAATCGCAGACTTATCAAACGCTTAAAAAAATCTTAAACTTTGAAGATACCGCCAAACGCAATAATTCTCTGGAAAAAGAAAAATTCCTGAGACGCGCGATCCGCCGGATCCTTGGTCGTACGGATATCAGGCATGTTGATGTAACCGCCTTTGAGTTCGCCCTGAACATAGAAGTGCTTTAAGAAAGTCACATTGATTCCTGCCTTCAAAGAAACGCCATAACCCGACACATGGAAATCATCATGACGGTCTTTCCCCAAAAGTTTCGTATTGGTTTTAGGATATAAAAAACCACCGCCAACGCCTTCAGTGAGATTCACTTGAATTTTATCCGTATTGTTGATGTGGAAAATTTTCGACATATCGTCAAACCTTGAAAATTCCGTGTTCACGTAATTCAATCCGTCAGTATGTTCAAAGGTTAAGAATTTTTCGGTCAACAAAACCTGATCGTTGGGTAAGGTTTCATCATAAGTTCCCGCATTCGGATAATAACCGTTGATGTCGACCGCTTTGAGTTGGTAGATCACATATTTCATATGATCCAATCCAATCGTAATGCTGTAATGGTCGTTGAGGAAATAACCCAATCTTAAATTGGTTTCCGGAATAGTCATTCTTGCCGGATTCACATAATCAATATGCCATCCTTTAGGTTTGTCGTGCGCCGTAACGTCATAAATTGTAAAATCATAATCATCACCACGGAAATTGATATTTGATTTGGAATAACTATCGCGGTTGCCGCCCCAAGAAACGAAGAATTTCCCTTTGTTGTGCGCGGTATATTTCTCCTGAACTTTAATAGCTTCCTGAGCGTTACTTTTTAATGAAACGAACCCAAGAAGCAAAACGAATAATAGTAACGTTTTTTTCAATGTATGATGCAATTAGAATGAATTAATCGTTTTTCGAATCGCCACCAACCGCGTCATCAAGCCTTCAAAAAGATCGAGGTGCAGCATATTGGCGCCGTCGCTTTTCGCATGCGCGGGATCAAAATGGGTTTCGATGAAAATCCCGTCCACGCCTACAGCGATTCCGGCTTTTGCAATGGTTTCAATCATATCAGGTCTTCCGCCGGTTACGCCGACCATTTGATTCGGTTGTTGCAAGGAATGCGTCACGTCTAAAACGGTTGTTGCATAGTGTTGCATCGTAGGAATGCCGCGGAAATCCACAATCATATCCTGATAGCCGAACATTGATCCGCGATCCGTCACCATCACATTTTCATTATGACAATCAAGTACTTTCTGCACCGCGTGTTTCATACTTTCCGGGCTCATGAATTGTCCTTTTTTGAGGTTCACGGTTTTTCCGGTATTCGCAGCCGCCACGACTAAATCAGTTTGACGTACTAGAAATGCTGGGATTTGCAACACATCCACGTATTGCGCGGCCATTTCAGCATCTTCATTTGTATGAATATCCGTAACCGTCGGAACGTGAAAAGTCTCGGAAACTTTGCGTAAAATCTTGAGCGCTTTCTCATCGCCGATGCCTGAGAAACTGTCAATTCTGGAACGGTTGGCTTTCTTAAACGAACCTTTAAAAACGTATGGGATTTCGAGTTTATCGGTAATGCCTATGAGCTTTTCAGCAATGCGCATCGCCATCTCTTCGCCTTCAATCGCACAAGGGCCGGCAAGTAAGAAAAAGTTGCCACTGTCGGTGTGCTTAATTTGCGGAATATGTTGTATGTTCATAATCAGTTTTTAGTGCCGCAAAGATACTATAGGTTTGATGAATTTCAGATGAAGTTTTGGTTTTTTTTAGGAGCTGATCCGGCTATACGTTCCCAATCTTTTGCGGCGAACAACGCCACAAAAGGATTTCCACTGCTATCCGGGCTAGGGCAGACCGTTACAAAGAATTATTTCTTCAAAGTCAAACCCACGGGAACCATCAAAGTGCTTTTTTCGAGATAGTTCAAATGCAGTCGCACAGGTTCTCTTTGGCCTTCCCAAGTGATTTCATAAACATCGAGCAGGCCAACACCCATTTCAGTATTTTTGGTCGGGAACGGACAACAGGTTTCGATTTTCTTGTAAGTGATTTTTTCGCCTTTCGGTCCGGCCAAAGCGTTCAGATAACGTTGTTGGTTGATGTTTTCATCCTTAGCGTTTTTATAGAAAACGTTGATCGGATAATCCTTATCGTAACCGTATTTCGGGTCTTTGCTGAATTCGGTAATCACAAACGTATTGTTAGCATTGAGTTTCGGAATCAACGCGTGTTCATCCACATTTTTCAAAGTCGATTTGGTGCTTACACACGAACACATCAAAATCAGTAATGCGAAAATCAAAAGTTTATTTTTCATGGCGATAATCTTTAGTTTTAACTACTAACGCAACTAAGGCCGCGGTTATTACACCCATCGACAAAGCGCCGAAAATGCCTTGCAGGATATAACTTTTCATATTGAAAAAAGTATCCGCCTGTACCTGCGTCTGAATTTTATGCGACACCGCGTATCGAATAATATTCTCAAAGTAACGCGGTGTAATATAAGTGAAAGTGATGTATTGCACGAGCGGACTCAAAACCGCCACCACAGCCGAAAGCACCAATCCGCTGAGGAATCCTTGTTTCCAATCCATTTTGCCTTTGTAATAATTTTTTTTCTTGTCGAGCAATGCCAGAAAGTAAATCAAAATGGCGATGATTCCAAAGAAGTTCGTGTATATCGCTTGTTTGCTGATGTATTGGTCGTGCAGCCCAACAGTTTTCTCGATGATCATCCAGACCAAAGTGAGGATGCTGAACTGGATCGCCCAGCGGATTTCGATGGTAAATTTCTTCATAAAACGTAAGTCGGTTTCGAACTCAAAATTACTAGTTTATTTATATTTAACCCTAAAAATCAATTGAATTATTACATTTGTAAAAAACAAAAACTATGGATTTTTTATTTCATACGTGGCATTGGGCAGTTACCGGTTTTCTGATCGGGATCATCATGCTGACGCTCAATTATTTTGGGAAGGTTTTCGGGATGTCATCGAACCTCAGAAGTTTGTGTACGATAGCGGGCGCGGGCAAATTTGCTGATTTTTTCCGCTTCGATGTCAAATCGCAATACTGGAACCTGATGGTGCTTTTGGGCGCGATGATTGGTGGTTTTGTAGCGGTGCATTTTATGAGCGATCCTTCCAATGTCGATATCAATCCACAAACCATTGCGCAATTGCAAACCATGCACATCGATGCACCGAACGGGAAATTATTACCTGACGCCATCTTCGGAAATGCCGCTTTCGAATCCCCAAAAATGATTTTCATCTTGCTGATTGGTGGCCTTCTCATCGGATTTGGTTCGCGTTACGCCGGCGGCTGTACTTCAGGGCATGCGATTGCCGGAATGAGCAACCTACAACGCCAATCGCTTAAAGCGGTCATCGGATTTTTTGTCGGCGGGCTCATCATGGCGCACTTTATTTTCCCTTTAATTTTTTAATGATGAAGACACTCAAATTTATACTTGTAGGTTTTGTTTTTGGTGTTGTGCTTACAAAATCGGAAGCCGTTTCCTGGTACCGCATTTATGAAATGTTCCAGTTTCAGTCGTTCCATATGTATGGGATTATCATGGTCGCGATTGCGACCGGCGTGATTGGTTTGCAAATCATCAAAAGAAACCAGCTCAAAAATACCGATGGCGAAGTGATTAAAATTGCCGACAAAGAAAAAGGCTCTTTCCGCTATTGGATCGGCGGTTTGTTTTTTGGACTAGGTTGGGCGTTGGTCGGCGCTTGTCCGGGACCCATTTTCATATTACTTGGCGCAGGTTTTTTGCCGGTAATCTTGATATTGATCGGAGCTTTGTTAGGCACTTTCCTTTACGGCTTGGTGAAAGATAATTTGCCGCATTAATTATAATGTGATATGATATTTGTCAGTTCCCAGTTGCAGTAAAGCTGGTAACTTTGTACTATATCATCAGTATCATGAAAACTACGCTCAAAATCCAGAACTTAAAATGCGAAGGTTGTACTACAACGATAGCCAAAAAGCTCAGTGCTTTGCATGGCATTCACTATGTGAAAGTCAATTTGGGAACCAGCGAAGTGACTTTCGATTATGACAGCGAACTCAACCTGCTCGACGCAAAAGAAACCTTAAAAATTATCGGATATCCCGAAAGCGGAACTGAAAACCCTTGGAGTACCAAAGCGAGATCTTATATGAGTTGCGCTATGGGAAAAATGGGTTGACCTATTTTAAACTCAATTTCAGTGTAGCACTTTCAGCAATGGAAGTGCTATTTTTTTGTTTAAATCTAAACAATTTCTGCGCTCAAACCCGCTTCTAACAACTGCGTGCATTGCGGTTTCAATTCGTCAAACGATCCGGTTTTTACGGTACATTTTCCCTTGTAATGCACTAGTATCGCGCATTGTTCGGCCTGCTCTGAAGTATGGTTGCAGACGCGGATTAACGTATCGATAACGTGGTCAAAAGTATTGACGTCGTCGTTATACAAAACAATCTCATGGTTGATTCCGATGGCTTCTAAGACCGAGGTTTCGTCTTGTGTTTTTTCTATGGTGGCCATGTCTGAATTGGTTTTATTCATTTGCATATTTCAACGAGACCCAGTTGTTTCTCTGGAATTTCTTCACATAAGTCAATCCTTTTTCGGTACATGATGCATCGATGAACGGAATGTCTTCCTCATAAAATCCGCTCAAAAGAAGGATGCCTTTTGGCAGCAGACAGTTCACATAACTTTGCATGTCATTCAAAAGAATGTTGCGGTTGATGTTCGCGATGATCAGATCGTATTTCTGGTCAATCAGCATTGAAGCATCACCTTCATAAACGGTAATGTGTTTGCAGTTATTGCGCTCGGCGTTTTCAATCGAATTCAGATAACACCAGTTGTCGATATCTATTGCGTCAATCGGTTGGGCGCCTTTCATTTCAGCCAAAATCGCCAGAATCGCGGTACCGCAACCCATGTCTAAAGTTTTCATTCCGGCAACGTCGATTTCAAGCAAATGCTGGATCATCATGTGTGTCGTTTCGTGGTGGCCGGTTCCGAAACTCATTTTAGGTTCAATCACAATGTCAAACTCAGCGTCGGTTTTCGGGTGAAAAGGTGCGCGGACGTGACACTTTCCATCGACATCAATCGGTTCGAAATTCTTTTCCCATTCTTCGTTCCAGTTGACCTGTTCGATTTCTTCGATCGTGTAGGAAATGGTAAACTGTGGGGAATTCAATAAGTATAAATCATCCAAAATCGCTTCGTGCCACAATGGTTTCTGGATGTAAGCCGTAATCCCGAACTCACTTTCCACGAAACTTTCAAAAGGCAGTTCGCCCAATTCGGCAATAAGGATTTCTGAACCCAATTCCTTTGGCTCAATCGTAAAATGATAACCTAAATAAACGTTTGACATGGTTTTATTTTTAAAAAAATAGAGACTTGAATGGCGTCAAATCTCTATGCATCATAGTAGTTTCTTATATTTTAAATCGCATTGACAATTGCGGCAAAGTCTTCTGCTTTTAATGCGGCACCTCCAATTAATCCGCCATCAACATCAGGTTTTGAAAAAATTTCTTGTGCATTGTCGGGTTTCACGCTACCACCATACAAAATCGAAACATCTTCAGCAACATCACTTCCGTAAGTTTTTCTGATGGTTTCGCGGATGAATTCGTGCATTTCCTGTGCTTGCTCCGGGCTGGCCGTTTCGCCGGTTCCGATCGCCCAAACGGGTTCGTAAGCCAACACGATGTTTTCCCAAGCTTCTTTATCTAAATGAAATAATCCGTCGCGCAACTGGTTTTCAACGATATTAAAGTGTTGGTTGTTCTGTCTGTCTTTTAACTCTTCGCCGAAACAGAAAATCACACGCATTTGATGTTGTAAAGCCTTATCGACTTTAGCGGCAATGATTGCATCGGTTTCATGAAAAATCGCACGGCGTTCAGAATGGCCTAAAATCACGGTGTTCACGCCAATACTTTTGAGCATGTCGGCTGATATTTCACCTGTAAAAGCACCGTTTTCGCTTTGATGCATATTCTGTGCAGCGACACTAATATTAGTGAATTGCAAGTGTTCAACGGCAGAAGCGAGGTTGATGAAAGTCGGCGCCACAATAATCTCAACCGCTTTATCATTAGGCAATTTATCGATTAATGCGTTGAGTAAATCTTCAGTTTCCTCGGCATTTTTGTTCATTTTCCAGTTTCCGGCAACGATGTTTTGTCTCATTATTTTAGGGTTTTTAAAGTCGAATCTATTTTGTCAAAGTCCGTTTCGATGGCGCGGTACAATACAATTTTACCTTTTTTATCGACGATGATGTAACGTGGAATCCAATCTAAGTTGATGGCGGTTCCGAAAGCGCCTTTCATGCCGTCATTGACCATATAGTGATCGCCTTTCAGGTCGTGTTTTTCTATACCGGCTTTCCATTTGTCGGCGGTTTTATCCATCGAAATGAATACATAATCCACTTCTGGATGTTCGGCTTGCAATGCTTTCATTTTTGGCATCGCTTTCACACAATCGCCGCACCACGAAGCCCAGCATTCGATGACCACGGTTTTGCCTTGGTGTTTCGAAAGTACTTCCTGAAACGAAACCTGAGTGTCATTTGATGCAAGTAATTTCTCGCCTAATGCGTCTTTGGAAAATGAAGACTGTGCATTGATACACGAAATGGCAGCGATGAGTACGCAAACTGAGGCCAATATCTTTTTCATAGTTGTAATTTTATGGTGCAAATTTAAGCATCACATGGCGAAACAATCATAAAATAATGTTAGGATTCTTTTGGAAGTATAATCTAGCATTAGGGATTTTTTTCTTTTTCAGGCTGCTTTTCGATTTCCAGAAGTTCATCCAGAAATACGTGCTGTGTTCTTTTTCTTTTTTTAGGAAAATACTGTTTTTTGATGGTATAGATAAGCACCAGTATGGAAACCGCAATAATGGTACAGCCTAAAACGATGTTGAATGTGGCTCCGATCGGTGGTCTTTCCAATGCGGCCACGTAATTCAAGATATAATAACCCAGAAAAAAGGCCATAATACAAACCAGAATGATCCGGTTGTTTCTTTTTTTTCTTTCCCTTCTTGATCTTTCAATGCTGGCCCTGCTTTGGCTTCTTCTTTTGCTGATTGGTTGTTCAGTCATTGGCGTGAATTATAAATTTAAAATGGAGCTGTCGTTATAATGTACTTTCTGCACAATGGTTCCTTTGTTCAAAATAACGATACTCGGGTTGGCTCTTTCAATGGTTTTAAGCGTGGTTCCGTCGCAAAAATAGAAGTCGAAAGTATAGCCGAATTCTTTTTTGGCTTTTTCAATTTCTGCAGCGCCTGATGCGGTCATCGCGATGACTTTGTAGCCTTTGGCTTTGGCTTTCTGGTTCAAACCTTCCAAAATCTCCATGCCTTTTTTATCGGATTTCGCTAAATCATACGCTACGAACAGGAGTAATTTAGGTTCTTGCAGCAATTCGTCTTTGTAATCTGAGCCGTCAAGTTCCATCGTGAAATCATGGATTGGCGGTTTGTAGCCTTCCGAGATCACTTTGTCGATGCGTTCCACGAAAGTGGCTCCGGCTGGAATATTCATCAGATCTTTTTCGGTGAAATTCTTATTGACGCCATTCACTTTATACACGAAGACCATTTCCACGACTGATTTTGGCGCACCTTCAGGAATTTCCATTGCTTTTTGGATGTTGGTTCCTACTTTATACGCGCGGAAATCTTTCAGCGGCAAATGATACAAAACCCAATAGCCCATAAACGCACACAATACGACGGTCAAACTCACCAACGCATTGCGGAAATTCGCATTGAACAGCGGTTTTACTTTTTTGATGTTGAAGAACAAAATCAAAATGAAAAACAGTAAAACGACATCTTTGGTAAACGATTGCCAAGGCGTCAGTTTTAAAGCATCGCCGAAACAACCGCAATCGGTCACTTTGTTGAAATAAGCCGAGTAGAAGGTAAGGAACGTAAAAAAGACAATCATCAAAAGCAAACTCCAGATTGTAAATTTAGGTTTGAAACCGATCAGCAACATAAAGCCCAAAACGGTTTCGAAAATGACGATGAATACTGCAATCGCTAATGAAAATGGGATGAATACAGGTAAGTTTAAAACGGTTTCCCCAAAATATTCCGCGAGTTTATAAGAAAATCCGACAGGATCATTAAGTTTGATTAAACCGGAAATGATGAACAATAATCCGACAAAAATTCTTGAGAATTGCACGAGTACGTTTTTCATAAATAGTTGGTTAGCGGTCCGTAAATATAAGGTTTTTTATAAGAATGTTAAGCGGCGTTTCCCATAAGGATCAAAGCGAAAACTGCGTAATTGATCATGTCCTGATAATTGGCGTCGATGCCTTCCGACACGAGTGTTTTGCCTTTGTTGTCTTCAATCTGCTTGACACGCAATAGTTTCTGCAGAATTAAATCGGTTAATGAACTGATTCTCATCTCGCGCCAGGCCTCGCCGTAATCGTGGTTTTTGGCTTCCATCAAGGCTTTGGTTGTGGCTATTTTTGCGTCGTATAAAGCGGTGGCTTTTTCGGTATCGAGATCGGGTTGGTCGGCGATGCCCAATTCCAATTGGATCAAAGCCATGATCGAATAGTTGATGATGCCGATGAATTCGCCTCTTTCGTCCTCGTCAATCTTGCGGACTTCATTTTCCTGCAGGCTTCGGATGCGTTGTGCTTTGATGAAAATCTGATCGGTCAGCGATGGCAATCTCAAAATGCGCCAAGCACTTCCGTAATCAGTCATTTTATTGATAAAAAGGCTACGACAAATGGCAATCACCGTATCGTATTCCTGGGCAGTATTCTTCATTATTATTGCTGTATATTTGTAATCGAATTTTTTAACCACGTTCGGTATGGCCTAACGGCCTCGCGTCAAAAATAGTTTTTTTTTTTGAATGTTTGTCGACTAAAACGAATAACCATGACAATTAATTGCCTCGGCCAGCTCATCGATTTAACCCGCCCTAAAGTGATGGGGATTCTCAATGTGACGCCTAATTCTTTTTACGATGGCGGTCAGTATGTTACGGAAAAAAATATACTGGAACAAGTCGAAAAAATGCTGGTCGAAGGCGCTGATTTCATCGATCTTGGTGCCTATTCAAGCAAACCCAATGCGGCTTTTGTAACGCAAGATGAAGAATTGGAACGGCTACTTCCGGTCGTAAAATCCGTTTTGAAACATTTCCCGCAAACCTTACTTTCTATAGATACTTTCAGAAGCGAAGTGGCGAAATCCGCGCTCGATCATGGTGCCGCGATAATCAACGATATTGCTGCCGGAACTCTCGATGAGAAAATGATGAAAGTCGTTGCTCAATATCAAGTTCCGTATGTGATGATGCACATGAAAGGCACGCCGCAAACCATGACAACCCTCGCACAATATGAGAACATCGTCAAAGAAATGTTGTTTTATTTTTCGGAGAAAATCGCCGCCGCCAGAAGTTTCGGAATTAATGATTTGATTGTCGATCCCGGATTTGGTTTTGCGAAAACGCTCGACCAGAATTATGAAGTGCTGCAAAAACTAGAGTTGTTTCAAATATTGGAACTGCCAATTTTGGTTGGTGTTTCCCGAAAATCGATGGTTTATAAAGTACTGGAATCTTCGGTTCAGGAAGCGCTCAACGGAACCACGGTTTTGAATACAATTGCTTTAACAAAAGGCGCCAAAATCCTTAGAGTTCACGACGTTAAAGAAGCAATCGAAAGTGTAAAATTGTTCAATCGATTAGAGATTTAATTATCAATTGTCAATTAATTATTGGTGGTGATAAGGTTCGTTTTTCAAAATCGTAAAGCCGCGATACAATTGCTCAATAAAAAACAAGCGCACCATCTGATGCGAAAACGTCATCGGTGACAATGAAATCTTGCCTTGCGCTTTATCATAGACCGCTTGAGAAAATCCGTATGGACCGCCAATGACGAATACTAAAGTCTTGATTCCGGAATTCATTTTCTTTTGCAATTCGGCTGCAAAATTTACGCTTGAAAAGGTTTTTCCGTTTTCGTCAAGCAATATCAATTGATCGGTTGCCGAGATTTTGGCTAAGATGAGTTCGCCTTCTTTTTCTTTCTGCTGGGCTTCTGAAAGGTTTTTGACGTTTTTGATGTCGGGAATGATTTCGAGATCGAATTTGATGTAGAACGACAAACGTTTCTGATATTCGTCCATCAAAGCCTGAAGTTGGTTGTGATCGGTTTTCCCGACCGCGATGAGTCTGATATTCATAGCTTATTCGTCGTCGTTATCTTTTCCGAAAACTTCCCTGACCAATAAAGCTGACAAAGCTCCAATGGCAAATATCGATAGGAATTCAACGGTTCTGATATTTTCCGTGCCTTGCAAGCGGCCATAATTTCCCAGTGCAAGCAGCAGCAAAACCGTGAGGATGATTTTTCTTTTCTTAGCATTCATGTGGATGAAATTTCCCCAAAAGTACTAAAGATTAAACCAACTTAAATAAGGTTTTCCTTAAATCCTTATGCTTTTTAATCTTGCGAATGCCAAGAATCAAAAGTTATTTCAAATTTAATTTCGCCTTTGCCGTGCGTTCCGGTTTCAATCCAGCCGGCTTTTCTGTAGAAACCTTCCGCTCTCGATTTTGGCTCGGTGCCCAACCAAACCGTAGTTTTTGTCTGTTTGAAATACCAGTCGAGCATCACGTCATGAAGTTTTCTGCCGATGCCTTTTTTCTCAAAATCAGGATCGATGAACAGCGCCCAAATATTATGGTCTTTGAGATCAACAATGGAGAATCCGACGATGGTGTTTTCCATTTCGCAAACCCAGCCTTTGCCGCGTTGTGTGATAAATTCGACGCAATCTTCCTGCGTGACCAAATCCGGATTTGAAAGCGTGTTTTCTTTAACGGCCAGACGTATTACCATAATCCGAGGAATGTCGTCGATTAAAGCTTCTCTAATGATCATAAATATTTCTTTAAATATTGTTCCAAGCTTATTTGCGCTTGTTGTTTGATTTTTTGTTGCATGAATGCCGACCAGCCTAGCAGTAAACCTTTAAATCCGAAAGCTTGACGCGACCATTTCCACAAATCGAAAGTATCGGTGTGTTTGATGATCAGACCGTCTTTGAATTCAAAATAGGCGTGAATCACATTGATCACTTTGCGGTTGGTTTTGCTGAACAGGTAAGTGGCAACCCAAGTCACGGAACCTGAATTTTCATTGGCCTTGACATTGTGAAATTCAATTTTCAGATTGCCTTTGCTGCGCTCGATGAGCATTTTCCACATCAATGTAGCTTTCTCGAAATTGAGCTTTCCGAAAACCGGATCTTCAAAAAGCAATTCCTCATGATAACACTGCGCCATAGTTGCCGTGTCTTGATTCGCAAACGCCGTGTAGAATTTTTCGATAAGTGCTTTGTGGTTGTTCATTATTGATGGTATAATGCAGTAATGTCCAGATTCGTCTCGTAACTTTTTTTGGAGTTGTCATAAACCGTTGCAAAATACTTCTTTTTATTGACAGCCGTAAAGTATCCATTTTGACCCGAAAATTTGCTTTTTTTGCCTTTGATTGAAAATCTTATGGCTTGTATTTCCGTTTTTTTGAGGCGGTTCATTTCAGCTGTCGTCAAAATATAATACGAAATGATCTTATTGCCGTTGGTTTCACGGATGTTTTTGTCGGTGCAGACCAACGCAGTCAAATCGGCAAGATCGATATAAACATTACCGGCGATGGCATACGATTGTTCATTGGTTTCAACCACTATTTTTAGCAAACCGCCTTTTTCCGTTTTGGCGATTTGAATTTGGGTGATTCCTGAATAGGCGTAGTTTTCACAAATGAAATCCCAGATTGGCGTTGCCGTGTAAGATTTGGCATGCAACACCATCGTTTCTTGTCCGAATGCTATGGACGATAGGAAACAACAAAAAAGAAGTATTATTTTTCGAATCATGAATGTATCGGAATTTGACGTGAGGCATTTCTGTTTCAAATTTATAAAAACAAAATTTTTAGCCACGGATTCCGCGATTTTATAACTTAAATTTATAATTTGATTCGGAAATACGCGTCTTAGCTTGTTTTTTTATTTTCGGATTTTTTCGGATCGGGTTTTGCTTTTGCCGCATCAGCTTTCAAAAAATCATCTTTCCAGTCTTTTGAATTCACAGCTGAAATCTGGTTGTTTTCATTGACTGTAATCCGGAGTTCCTTATGGGCAATTTTCTTTTCGTAGAGCGCTTTATAGCGGTAGATGATTTTGTTTTCGGGATAATTCCTGTAGGCTTCCACAAATTGCAAATCCTTGAAGTCACCGTATTTTAATTTGAATTTCAAACAGGTTTTCGTCAATCGCTCGATGGTCATGTTTTTGCGGACTTCGGGCGTGGCTTCTTTATCAGACAACGGCTTGAATTTAGAAGTGTTGCACGTCATCAGGATTTGTTTGCCCAAAGCGGTCATCCTTTCTTTCTGTTCGACATCGACCTTGTCATCGAGAATTTTCTCCATTTTATATTTGGGCGCCGTTTCTGTTTTTGAAACCGAGTCTTTCTTTGATTTACAGCCGATCAAAAAACATAAAGTCAGTAAAAGCAGTATATTTTTCATAGCCTTCCATTTTTGGTTCAAGGTATAAACGGCTTTCCGGGTTTTATATTGGTCATTGTTCAAAAAAAATCCCAAACTTTCGAATGGGATTTAAGATTTATGAGGTTAATATAACGCCGGATATTGTTTCGGATTCATCTCGCTCATCATCGCATAGACTTTTTCATAAATATCCTCGACCGATGGTTTGGAGAAATAATCGCCGTCAGTTCCGTAAGCAGGTCGATGTTCTTTAGAAGTAAGCGTTTGCGGTTTGCTGTCGAGATAATCGTACGCATTCTGAACTTCGAGAATATGTTGCATAATGAATGCCGAAGCGCCACCGGGAACATCTTCATCAATGACCAAAAGTCGGTTCGTTTTCATGATGCTTTTGACGATATCGTGATTCACATCAAATGGAAGCAAAGATTGTACGTCGATGATTTCACAATCGATGCCTTTTTCGAGCAATTCCTTAGCGGCTTGTTCGACCAATCGCAACGTCGAACCATATGAAACCAAAGTGATGTCGTTACCTTCTTTCAAGGTTTCCACGACACCGATTGGTGTTTTGAATTCGCCAAGGTTGTTTGGCATTTTTTCTTTCAATCGATAACCATTCAGACATTCAATCAATAAAGCAGGTTCGTCGGTTTGTAATAAAGTATTGTAAAAACCTGCCGCTTTGGTCATATTTCTAGGCACCAAAACGTGGATACCACGCAACGCATTGAGGATCATTCCCATCGGAGAACCCGAATGCCAGATGCCTTCGAGACGATGGCCGCGTGTTCTGATGATTAGTGGTGCTTTTTGGTTTCCAAGCGTTCTGTATTGTAAAGTCGCCAAATCATCACTCATAATCTGGATCGCGTACAACAAATAATCAAGGTATTGGATTTCCGCAATCGGGCGCAATCCACGCAATGCCATTCCGATGCCTTGCCCTAAAATCGTAGCTTCACGAATTCCGACATCGGCTACGCGCAATTCGCCATATTTTTCCTGCATGCCATCGAGGCCTTGGTTGACATCGCCAATGTTTCCGGCATCTTCGCCAAAAACAAGTACTTCGGGATATTTCGAGAAAATAGCATCGAAGTTGTCGCGCAAGACCATTCTTCCGTCGGCATCTTCAGGATTTTCGTCGTAAGTTGGTAGTACCTCTTTAACGGAAAATACATTTTTATTGGAAGTCGAATATAAATGCGAACTGAATTTCGGCTGGATTTTCTCTGAGTAGTTTTTAATCCAGTTCGATAGCGAAGGTTTGCCGCTTTCGTTGGAAATCATACGCAATACTTTACGCATCGCCACCAAAATATCTTTGCGGTTCGGCTCTTTGATCGCTTTTAAATCGTCAGCAAATTTCTGGATGAAAACTTTATTATCGCTGGAATTGGCAATCGATTCCAACAAATCACAAGCTTCTTTCTGCTCGTCTTTGATTGGATTTAAATAGGCACTCCAAGCGGCTTTTTTGCCTTCGAGTACTTCTTTTTTGGCGTTAGCGTCAATAGCGTCAAGTTCGGCTTCTGTTGCGATATTATAAGTGACCATCCAGGATTTCATTTGTCGGATGCAATCGAATTCGGCTTCCCATTCCAGACGCTCGGTATTTTTATAACGTTCGTGCGAACCGGATGTGGAATGCCCTTGCGGTTGCGTCAACTCCACAACGTGAATCAAAACCGGAACGTGTTCTTCGCGTGCCATCTGCGATGCTTTTTCAAATGTTGAAACCAAGTCAGCATAATCCCAACCTTTTACGGTCAGGATTTCATAGCCATTATGGTCTTCATCACGCTGAAAACCTTTCAGGATTTCGGAAATACTTTCTTTTGTAGTCTGGTGTTTGGCATGCACGGAAATCCCGTATTCATCGTCCCAAACGCTGATGACCATCGGAACCTGCATCACGCCGGCCGCATTGATTGTTTCAAAAAATAAACCTTCTGAAGTACTGGCGTTGCCAATCGTTCCCCAAGCCACTTCATTACCATTCACTGAAAAATTCGAAGTGTCGATGCCGCTGACGTTGCGGTATATTTTGGAAGCTTGCGCCAATCCCAAAAGTCTTGGCATTTGGCCTGCCGTTGGAGAAATATCAGCGCTTGAATTTTTTTGTTGGGTAAGGTTTTTCCAGGAACCGTCTTCGTTGATGCTTTTCGTAGCGAAGTGTCCGCCCATTTGTCTTCCGGCTGACATCGGATCAAAATTGATATCGGTGTGGCCATACAAACCGGCAAAAAACTGTTCAATGTTGAGCTCGCCAATGGCCATCATAAAGGTTTGGTCGCGGTAATAACCCGAACGGAAATCGCCATTTCTGAAAGCTTTCGCCATCGCCAATTGCGGCACTTCTTTTCCGTCGCCGAAAATACCGAACTTGGCTTTGCCGGTCAATACTTCGCGGCGGCCCAAAAGGCTGCATTCACGGCTAGTAATGGCAATTTTATAATCATTCAGTACTTCTTTTTTGAAGTCTTCAAAAGACAGCACCGGACTGGTTTCAACTTGTGTCATAAAGTGATTTTATTTCTTAGGAAAACAAATTTAGTTAAAAAAGGCTGTCGTTTTGACTTTACCTCTAAAAATATATTTTTTCGATATTCTCAAACTCGCAATGGAATTTCAAGCCTGTATTGGTTATAATGCAAAGAAAATTTAGATTGATTGATAAATCAACACAGATTTAATTCTTAAAACCATTTTCTTGTAAACAAATTCACTAAAACTTTTGGGTCTAGAGTGAACACAATCCTGATTTTTTGGCTGTATTGCGATTGCGTAATTTCCCAGCCATTGTTGGAGTAGACGGGAAAATAAAATTCAAAATAATCAGGGACAAGATTCAATCGGATCCCGCTGTCATACACCCATTTTTCTGCAATATCGCTGTTTTTGACCAATCCTAAATCGCCGTAGACTTCAATCCAGTTCCAAACGTTGAAACTCGCATTGGTAGTCACGAGCCATTTATTGACGTTAGCCGGCATTATTTTCGACTTAAATCCGCCTTCGCCCATGATAAACTGCTGGCTGAAAATGCCGCTTTTCTCCGATCTTCCGAGCAATTCTTGTTCAAAAAGGTAATCGTTGACACCCGACAATCCGAAATCGAAAGTATTGTTATTATTGGATTTGTTGTATAAAAATGATCCGGCATACAACCTCAAATTAATCTGACGGTTGTTGTTGAACAATCTTCTGTATTGGATTTCACCTGACAATTTCCCAAAAGAACTGGAAAGTTGTGTATCGGTCAGGTAACTAAAAGTATTCACCAATTCCTGCTTGCTGTTGATGTATTTGAAACTAAACACTGAGTAATCCTCCAATTTATTGTCAACGATGTATTTCGTTTCCTGCTTCTGCACAATATTATATCTAAAAAGCAATGCCTGACGGTCGTTTTTTCTGAAATCGTTATCGCGAATATTTAATGTGATGCTCGGATTGATTTTAAAATACGAAGCATCAGGAGCATAATTGAAATGGGAACCGTTCAATCCATATCTCACGTAATACAAACGGCTGTCTCGGATATACTGGCTGAAAGCGACTGATGATGTACCACGTAAAGAACCCGTATTTGGCGAATAAACCGGATTCACATCATAATTGAAAGGCTTGGCCAGCAAGGTTTTATTGTGAAAACGCAAGCCCGGCGCCAAACCATCGTAGTAATTGTAAGTGATCGACGGTACGAAAACAATCTGATTGTAGTCTGGGTTTTCCAAATCTTTAAAAAAGTTGAATTTATACGGACGGTCGTTGCCTAAAAAGCTGTGCAGCGATTTCCAGTTGTTGCGGCGGTTGAATTCGGGCACTTCATTCTCATAATTCAAAACGAGTTTGTCAGCGCCTTGTCTTTCAATCGTGAAAGTGCTGTCTTTGCTGATGTTTTCAAACCATTTCTTGAAGATGATTTTTTTGTTTTTGATGCCGTAAACCGGAATCGGCACGTTGGTTCCCGTTTTGTTTTTGATCGTGAACGTAACGCTGTCTTGGGTTTTTGAAGCTTTCCCAAACGTATAATCTACAATGTCGCGCGTGTCGATGATTGTTTTGAAAAACCAGTCGATGTCTTTGGGCGTTTGCTGTTTCAATAAGGATTCAAAGTCTTTTGAGGAGCGCAATTGTTCCGTATTCAAAGTGTAAAAATTGCGGATTGATTTGGGTACGATGGAGTCATTCAAAAAGCGGTCAAGATATTTCAGACTTAATCCTGCGCGGTATTTGGAAGCGATTTTTTCATTGAAACGGATCAAGGTTTCTTTTGAATTGCCGAGTGGCTGGTCAAGGTTTTTGCGCGCCATCAGCAGGTAATAATAGCTGTATTGCTCATTGAAATCCTGATTGATGATGTTGAAGCTTTTAAGCAATTTGAGCTTCGATAAACCGCCCATCATCTTCATCTCCGGACGAAATTCATCAATATAATTCATCATCGTATACACTTGAATCCCGTCGTAAATCCATTGGTCTTTTCTAGGATCGAGGTGCATAGCATTCTTAAGATAATTGTTGAGATAGGTTTTGAGGAACTTGAGTTCGTAGACAAATTCGTCCTGAAACACATTGATGAACGAAGGCAATTGGTTGAGCCCGTAATATGGATTGCGTTCGTAATCGACTTCGGAAACAGTGATTTTTTCGTAAGGATATTTACCGATATTTTCATTCACGTAGCCTACAATCCGATCAATCAACAATGCTTTTTGAATATCGTTTAAGTTGTTGTCTTTCAAATTTGTAACAACTTCTACCTGATCGTTTTTATAACTGTAAAATTTTGATTTTGGTTCGATGTATAAACTGAAATCCGTGCGTTGTTTTCCGCTTAAAATGAGTTTGGTAACTTCACCGCTTTTCACTTTACTGATTTCATTCAAATCAGAATTCAAATCATACTCGTTAGGAATTTCAATCGCAAGTTCATAATCGCACAATCCGTTCGCGGCATCATCCAAATCGGCATTGCTATACTTCGCGAACTGATGGTTTTCATAACGCGCCGGACTCAAATACCATTGTTTTAAGATAAAACCTTTTTTGTCGGTATAGCCATACCGCGTAAAACGGTCGCTTGGAATTTTAACGTAATAGGTGAGATGAAGGTTTTTCTTTTGGAAAGGCAGCAACTTTTCAGGAAGTGGAATTTCAATCAAATCGACTTGGTTTTCCGAACGCCGCCACGATAATGCAGCATTTTGGGTATCTAAAATCACTACGTTATTGGTACCGCCCAATTCTTTTTCACTAGCAAAATGAAAAGCACGCACAAATTCATCCGAAAACCTCCGGCCTAGAAGCGAATTCTTATAGGAATAGGCGTTATTCCAATCGTTGAGCACCAAAGTACTGATAGTGTCGTTGGTCTGATTGAAATAGGTGAGTTCCTGACTTACCAGAAGCGTATTCGTTTTCACGTCAAGCTTTGCGTTGAGCTTTGATATATGCTGTGCGTATTGCCGGCACGAAGCCAGCAACAACAAGCAGTACCATAAGAATTTAAAGTATGATTTCAATTATAAAGGTTCAGAATTAGGATGTTCATAACGAAATCAAACGCAGAATAGCGCTAAAAATTGGGACTCAAGTCGTATTTTTTGTAGAATTTATCCAGCACGTCAAGCACTTCGTCTTCCGTATCTACGATTTTAAACAGATCAAGGTCTTTTTCGCTGACGGTTTTTTCGCGTTCCACCAAAACCGTTTTGACCCAATCAATCAATCCTGCCCAAAAAGCAGTTCCAACCAAAATGATAGGAAACTTAGCAATTTTCTTAGTCTGAATCAACGTCATCGCCTCAAACATTTCGTCTAAAGTTCCGAAACCGCCCGGCATCACGACAAACCCTTGCGAATATTTGACGAACATCACTTTGCGCACAAAGAAATAATCAAAATTCAGATTCTTATCGCGGTCGATATACGGATTGTAATGTTGCTCAAAAGGCAACTCAATGTTCAAACCTACCGAAGTTCCACCACCGAAATGCGCGCCTTTGTTGCTCGCTTCCATAATTCCGGGGCCACCGCCGGTAATGACGCCATAACCAGCCTTGCTGATTTTGAACGCAATTTTTTCAGCCAAAAGATAATACGGATCATCAGGTTGCGTGCGCGCCGAACCGAAAATCGAAACACACGGCCCGATACGGCCCATACTTTCATAACCATTGACAAACTCCGCCATAATCTTGAAAATCGCCCAGCTGTCGTTGGTGCGGATCTCATTCCACGTTTTTTGTTTCAGTTTGTCCTGAATCACTTTATCCTCGTCATTGTCAAAATCTTGTAATCTCATGTTTTTAATTGATAATTGATAATTGACAATGGATCATTGACAATTATGGTGTTTTAATTATTTTTAGTAGCTATTCCAGCTATTCACTATATCTTTTGCGCCACCCGAGCCTTGGCGAACTGACGAAGTAAACGCCGGCACAAAAGGATGTCGTTGCTATCTGGGCTAGGGCTTCCGCGTTAATCGAGAAGCGTGTGCTAAAGTAGTTATTTTTTTAAAAATTTGATTACTTCGCTCGCATTTCCTTCATCAAGTACCAGATTGTATACTCCAGAGGTTAAATCCGAAACATCAACCGCAGCAATATTACTTCCATTTTGCGACTTAACGAGCTGCCCTAAAGTGTTGTATATCTTGATGGATTTTGCATCACTACCGGGAATCAAAGAAAAATTTAAAACCGAACCCACCGGATTTGGAAATACCGAGGTCACGGGCATTTCAAAAGTATTGTTGGCGAGCATTTCAGCAGAGAACTTAGCCACAAGAAAATCGTCAGAATCGTGATTTACACCGCCACCTTCAAGCATATCGGAAGTCGAATAGCCTACGGCCAAAAAGCCATGGTCTGGCGTTTGCCGTATATCGTTAAACAGGTCAATACCCATTGCACCTATATATTTCTGCCATAGTAAATTCCCTTCTGCATCCACCCTAAAGAGCCATGCATCATCATTTGGGTGCGGTCCGATAATGTCACCGTCATTATTAGAACCCGTGAAGCCCGAAGCTATAAAACCGCCATCAGGTAAAGCGGCGACGCTTTTGACAAGGTCGGTGTTTGAGCCACCATAAGTTTTTTGCCAGAGCATTTCACCATTGGGAGTGGTCTTGATCAGCCATGCATCATCAGTATTGCTATGGCCTGCTAAAATACAGTTTCCGTCTGCGGCAATCCGCATGTCATAAATCCTATCGCCCAAAGCGCCACCGATGTTTTTTTGCCAAATCAAATCCCCATTAGCCTCTAATTTTAAGATTGTAGTGTCAAAAGAAGACATTTGGCGGTCCATAAAAGCTACCAGATATTCGCCTTCGTTGGTCTGCATGACGCTTAAGGCTTCTTGCTCGTAATTCCCTCCAAAAATCTTCAACCATTGTTGGTTGCCATTCGAATCTACTTTTAGGACGATGGCATCACAATCTCCACTATTGACATTAGTCTTTCCAGCGATCACATAACCGCCATCCGCCGTGTTCTGGATGTCAATGCCGTAATTTATTCCGTAAGTTTTTTGCCATTGCAGGATTCCTGAGCCATTGAGTTTCATCACCCAAAGGCTGTCATTGTTATCCTCACAAACAACATCGCCATTGCAACTCCCGACTGTTCCGGTTATCACATAACCGCCGTCATTACTGAGTATGATGCTTCCGGGATAATCGGTATTGTTACTTCCTAAAGTTTTTTCCCAAGTGATATTGCCTTGTGCATCAAGTTTTACAACCCAAAAATCGATATAACCCGGCGTATCGGAAATATCGCCATCATTTGAAGATGTGTCGCCTAAAATAATGCAGCCGCCGTCAGGAGTAATCTGGACTGACAGTGCTTCTTCCGGACTCGAGCCGCCTAAACACTTTGTCCATTCAAGGGTTGGGGCTTGTGCCCATAAAATTGGGGATAAAAGCAACGAGAGAAATAAGTAAACGTTTTTCATGCAGTAAACTTAAAAAAGTAATTCCTTTTTCAAACAATCCACAATGAATTTTTATTCCGGTCATTTTCAATAACCCTAAAAACGGCAATGCGCCTAATCCGTCAAATCCGTGGCTAATTTTTATTATAGCTCTTTTTTCAAAAACGCCGCCGTATAACTTTTCTTATTTTTAGCCACTTCTTCCGGGGTGCCTTCAGCCACAACAGTTCCGCCGCCTTTTCCGCCTTCCGGGCCAATATCGATGATATAATCCGCAAGTTTGATGACGTCCATATTATGTTCGATGATTAGGATCGTGTTGCCTTTATCGACGAGTTTGTTGATGACTTCCATGAGTACGCGGATGTCTTCGAAATGCAAACCTGTTGTAGGTTCGTCGAGAATGTAAAACGTATTTCCGGTATCTTTTTTAGACAATTCCCCAGCGAGTTTGATGCGTTGCGCTTCACCGCCCGAAAGCGTTGTGCTTTGCTGTCCGAGGGTAATGTAGCCCAAACCGACATCCTGAATTGTTTTAATCTTGCGATGAATTTTCGGAATGTTTTCAAAAAAAGGAACCGCTTCATCGACGGTCATATTCAACACATCAGAAATCGATTTGCCTTTATATCGGATTTCCAAAGTTTCCCTGTTGAATCGTTTGCCTTGGCAAGTTTCACATTCCACATACACATCGGGAAGGAAATTCATTTCGATGGTGCGCACACCGGAGCCTTCACAGGTTTCGCAACGCCCGCCTTTGACATTGAAACTGAAACGTCCGGCTTTATAACCACGAATCATGCTTTCCGAAGTCATCGTAAACAAAGTCCGGATTTCAGAAAACACTTCAGTATAAGTCGCAGGATTAGAACGCGGCGTTCGTCCAATCGGGCTTTGGTCAATGTCGATCACTTTATCGATATGTTCCAAACCTTCGATTTTTTTGTACGGTTTTGGTTTCTTGACGCCGTTGAAATAAAATTCATTCAGAATCGGATATAAAGTCTCATTAATCAACGTCGATTTTCCGCTTCCCGAAACGCCTGTCACGCAAATCATTTTCCCTAACGGCAGGTTGATTGAAACGTTTTTGAGGTTGTTTCCCGTGGCTCCTGAAAGTTTTAGGAATTTTCCGTTGCCTTCACGTCGTTTTTTCGGGATTTCTATTTTACGCTCTCCGTTCATGTATTGCGCGGTCAGCGTATGGTGTTTTAAAGTTTCGGCTGGCGTTCCGATGCTGATGATTTCGCCACCGTATTTTCCGGCGCGTGGGCCAATATCAATCACGTAATCGGCGCGTTCAATCATGTCTTTGTCGTGCTCCACAACAATTACGGAATTGCCAATATCGCGCAGTTGTTCGAGTGAACGAATCAGTTTTTCGTTGTCTCGTTGGTGCAAACCGATGCTAGGTTCGTCTAAAATGTATAAAACCCCAACTAGTTGCGAGCCGATTTGCGTAGCCAAACGAATACGTTGCGCTTCGCCGCCGGAAAGCGATTTGGAACTTCGGTTGATCGATAAATAATCCAAGCCGACATTGACTAAAAAGTGCAAACGGTCTTTGATTTCTTTGATGACTTCCGTCGCAATTTGCTTTTGTTTTTCGGACAACGATTTTTCGAGTTTGTCGAACCAATTAGTTAAATCTGAAATGTCCATCGCCGATAAATCATTGATGTTTTTTTCATTAATTCGAAAATACAGCGATTCTTTTTTAAGCCTTGAGCCTTCACAAACCGGACAAGTCACTTCATCCATAAATTCCTTCGCCCAACGTTTGATGCTCGTCGAGCCGCTTTCGTCGTGTTGGTTTTTGATGAAATGCGAAATGCCTTCGAACTCAATTTTATATTCTTTGGTGATGCCCATCGTTTTGGATTCGACCGCGAATTTTTCCTTGCCGCCATGAAGGATGATTTCCATCGCTTCTTCGGAAATTTTTTCGATCGGATCGGTAATCTTGAAGTTGAATTTCTCGCCTATGATTTCGAGTTGTTTGAAAATCCAGGAACTTTTGTATTCGCCAAGCGGAGCGAAACCGCCATTTTTGATAGACAGTTTCGGGTTTGGGATGATCTTTTTAATATTGATTTCATTGATCGTACCCAAACCGTTGCAATGGTCGCAGGCGCCTTTGGGAGAATTGAACGAAAACAAATTAGGCTCCGGATTCTGATACGAAATTCCCGTAGTCGGGCACATTAAATTCCTGCTGAAAAAGCGTATTTCCTGCGAATCATGTTCTAAAATCATTAAGATGTTTTCGCCATGATGCATCGCAGTTTGGATGCTTTCGGCAAGGCGTTTTTCATTTTCGGCAGTAGCTTCCACCAACATTCTGTCAATCACAATCTCGATGTCATGGGTTTTGTAGCGGTCGAGTTTCATGCCCGGCGTGATGTCTTTAATCTCGCCGTTGATGCGCACTTTGAGGAAACCTTGTTTGGCAATCTGCTGGAACAATTCGCCATAATGCCCTTTTCTGGCGCGAATCACGGGCGCTAAAATATTGATACGTTTTCCTATAAAATTTTCAGTGATCAGCTCCTTAATCTGGTCATCGGAATACGACACCATTTTTTCATTGGTGTTGTAACTGTAGGCGTCGGCGGCACGTGCGTAGAGCAATCGCAGGAAATCGTATATTTCTGTAATTGTCCCAACGGTAGAACGCGGGCTTTTACTTGTTGTTTTTTGCTCAATGGCGATGACTGGTGACAATCCGTCGATTTTGTCTACGTCCGGGCGTTCCAATCCGCCGAGGAATTGTCTTGCGTAGGCAGAGAAAGTTTCTACGTAGCGGCGTTGTCCTTCGGCGTAAATCGTATCGAAAGCCAACGATGATTTTCCCGAACCAGAAAGTCCGGTAATCACCACGAGTTTTTCCCTCGGAATCGAGATGTCAATGTTCTTGAGATTGTGGACGCGTGCGCCTAAGACTTCTATCGTATTTTCGGTATCTAGCATGATTTTTTGGCAAAACGCAAAGGTAGGTTTTCAATTGATAATTGACAATTGATAATTGATAATTAAAAGAGAACGATCAATAAATTAACAATTAATATTTTTCAGGAGCTTAATCCAGCTGTACACTCTTATCTTTTGCGTCGAACGCCGCCGCAAAAGGATAACCGTTTCCATCTGGGCTAGGGCAATAAACTACAACGAACCCCTGTTTTCCAATTATCAATTATCAATTATCAATTATCAATTATCACCCGAGGCGCAGCCGAATTGTGCGGAGCGTAGCGGAGCAAATTATCAATTATCAATTACTCAATAGTCATCGCTCTCAATTTTTCGCGATAAGCTTCAAGCGCATTGGCTTTGGAAATGAAGCCGTAGTATTTCCCGTTCTTTAAAACCGGCAAGTAATTGACCTGCGTCTTTTCGAATTTTTCCATGACGGTTTCCATGTTGTCGGTCGGGTAAACGATATCGATGGGCGGAATCATGACTTCTTCTACGGGCGTATATTTGACTTTGAAATTGCTGAAGATAATCTCACGTATGTCATTGAAATGCACGATGCCCAGCAGTTTTTTGTCTTTGTCAATGACGGCAAAAATCACTTGGTTGGAATGTGAAATCAGATCGACAAGTTTCTCTAAATTTGCGTCTAACGTGATCGTGAGATAATCGGTTTGGATGATCTGTTCGGTTTCCAGCGTGGAAAGGATATTTGTGTCTTTATTGTTGGTAAAAGCTTGTCCTTTTCGCGCGAGATTTTTGACGTCTAAGGAATGTTTTTCGAATTTTTTTGAAATGGCAAAACTAATCGAAGAGACCATCATCAGCGGAATCATCAGATCGTAACCGCCGGTAATTTCAGCAATGAGGAAAATCGCGGTCAAAGGCGCATGGAATAATCCGCTTAGAATTCCCGCCATGCCGACTAAAGTAAAATTACTAATCGGCAAATGTGTAAGACCAATGGTGTTTAAAGTTTTGGAAAAAAAGAAACCTGCGTACGAACCTAAGAATAGAGAAGGAGCGAAGTTCCCTCCATTTCCGCCGCTTCCGAGCGTAATTCCCGTAGCAAAAACTTTGAGCATCATCGTGAGCCCGATGAAAATAATCAAGGCCCAAGTGTTGTGTCTGAAACTGCTGAACAAGGTATTTTCAAGCAATTGCCCGGGATCGCTTTCGGATAAAGTTCTGATGCTTTCGTAACCTTCGCCAAAAAGCGTCGGAAACACAAAAATGATGACCGCTAAAATTGAAGCGCCAAATAATGCTTTTTTGTAAGGTTTGAAACGAAGCCGTGTAAAGAAATGTTCAACACGTTGAAAGTTTCTCGAATAATACACCGCAATAAAACCCGTAAACAATCCCAATAAAACGTAATAAGGAATATTGTGGTAATTGAACGATTGTTCTTGGTTGAAAGTTAATAAAACCGTCTCGTCTAAAGTAATTGCCGAAACCAAAGCGCCTGTAGCTGCTGCAATCATGATGGGTGTGAAAGCGGAAATGCTCACATCGACAAGCAATACTTCGATGGCAAACAAAACTCCGGCTATGGGTGCGTTGAACGCTGCTGCAATTCCGGCTGCGACGCCACAACCAATCAGAAGTGTTCTGTCTTTATAGCTTAGTTTGTAACGTTGTGCGTAATTCGATCCGAAAGCTGCTCCGGTAATGACAATCGGGCTTTCCAAACCTGCGGAACCGCCAAGACCAACGGTTAAGGAACTCGTGACGATTTGCGCATACATTTGTTTTCTCGGGATGATACTTGCTTTTTTTGCGACGGCGTAAAGAATTTGTGAAGTACCTTTTTCGATCGAGCCGCCGAGTAATTTCTTGACGACAAAAACGGTAAGCAGAATCCCAACGATGGGCAGAATACTATTGATGAAACTCAATTTGAGGATGCCATTCACGGAAGTGGCAATCGAGAACACCTTATGGGCAAACGATTTCAGGATGATCACCGCAAACGCCGCAGAAATCCCGACCAAAACACTCGACAGGAAAATGAACTGCTTGTTGGTCAGTTTGGTTTGTGACCAGGCAATGATGCTTTCAATTTTGAGAATGAGTTTTTTAACCATTGTGTTTTGAAGAAACGGCTAATTTACGACTAAATTGACTTTACGAAATATTTTTTAAGGCTTCTTTTGCACTTAACGGCTTTAATTGGTTTTGTGTCACAAAGGTTTTGACGGCTTCTGGATAAAATCTTCCGTATTCGCGCAACGCCCAACCAATGGCTTTCTGGAGGAAAAATTCTTTGGAATGGGAATGTTTGACGCATTCATCGAAAAGAAATTTTGCGTCGGTTTTCTGTTTGTAGCCCAATTGAAATAAAATCGCCGCGCGGTTGAGCCACATATTTTGGGAATCCGAAAATCGTTTGATGACGCTTTTGGTTTGCTCAGGAAATTCTAGTAAATATTGGCCTAAAATAAACTTGGAAATCGTGTCGACAGAATCCCACCAGGAATGCGTTGTGATGAGTTTTTCAATCAGATGAATGTCGTCTTTCTGAAAGTTTTTCTTGAGGTTTTTGATCAGGATTTCTATGCCGCAATAATGCATTTCGCGTTGCGGAAACGTATACAATTGTAAGGCAATCTCACGGGAATTTTGCTTGACTTCTTCATGATTGGCTTTCCAAACCTCGTGAAACAACAAGCGCCTTTGATCAGTTTTGATGCCGTAGAACTGAAAATGGTTCTTCATGTAATTTTCCATAGGAATGGCCAGTTCGCGCGAACTATTTTCCTTGAAAACGTTTTCTAATTCGGTAATAAATGTCATAATTAAAATCCTTTTGCAGTATCATCGCCTCTTGGGTCTGCGCCGCCTTCAAATTTTCCGTCAGGCCATTTTAAAATAGCATCGACTTTTCCGATCACCGGCGCGCTCTTTTCATTGGTAAAATAGCCTTTTTTGCGAAGATTGAACAATAAATTTGGAGCAAAGCAATTAGGCTCGAACAATATTTCATCAGGCAACCATTGGTGGTGGAATCTCGGCGCGCTGACCGCTTGCTGCATGTTCATTTTAAATTCTGATACATTCAATATCGTTTGCAATACCGAAGTGATGATTGTAGAACCGCCCGGCGAACCTAAAGCCATAAAGAATTTTCCATTTTTCTCTACGATGGTGGGCGTCATGGAACTCAGCATCCTTTTTTGCGGCGCAATGCTGTTGGCTTCCGCACCGACCAAACCGTAGGAATTAGGAACGCCTGGTTTTGCACTGAAATCGTCCATTTGGTTGTTGAAGAAAAAACCCAGTTCGTCAGAATATAATTTCGAACCGTAAGCGCCGTTCAAAGTTGTGGTCGCTGCAATGGCATTTCCTTCGGCATCTACAATAGAATAATGGGTCGTTTCATTGCTTTCAGAAATCGTAATGTTGCCATGCGAAATTTCAGAGGATTTGGTGGCTTGTTTCCAATTGAAATTTTTCATTCTTTGTTTTAGGTAGTTTTCGCTAACCATTTGATTTTTAGGAATCGAAATAAAATATGGATCGCCTAAAAAATAGTTTCTATCGGCATAAGCACGACGTTCGGCTTCGGTCAACAATTGGATGTATTTTTCGCTGTTGTGCCCGTATTTTGCTAACGGATACGGTTCAATCATCATCATGATTTGTTGCAATGTAATACCACCAGAAGAAGGCGGCGACATCGATATGATCTTTAAATCCTTATACTTAAAAATAACGGGTTTGCGCCACACGGCTTCATACTTCGATAAATCTTCCGGAGAAATAATGCCGCCTTTTTGCTGAAGAAAGGCTACTATTTTTTGAGCAGTTTCGCCTTTGTAGAATTCGTCTTTGCCGTTTTTTAGGATGCGTTCCAAAGTATTGGCGAGCGCCGGATATTTGATCGTGTCGCCAATTTTATATGGCTTCGCATACAAAGTCTGGTTGCCACTAACCGCAATAATGTCTTTTTGGTTGTTTTGAATTTGTTTCAGTTGCCTTGCAGTGACAACAATTCCTTTTTTTGCTAAAGCGATCACAGGCTGCATAATTTCTTGCATCGAAAGTTTTCCGAATTTCTCATGAACGGCAAAAATTCCGGCAATCGTTCCGGGAACACCAACCGCCATAGCTCCATTGACACTAAGGTTTGGGATCACTTCGTTGTTTTTGTCGAGATACATATTCTTACTCGCTTGCATCGGAGCTTTTTCACGATAATCCAACGCGCCGGTTTCGCCATTATTTAAGCGATAGACCATAAATCCGCCACCGGCAATATTTCCCGCATACGGATAAGCGACCGCTAAAGCCAATTCCGTAGCGACCATAGCATCAAACGCGTTACCGCCTCTTTTCATGATGTTAACGCCGATTTGAGAGGCTTCTTCGCGGGCAGAAACCACCATCGCTTTTGAAGCTATCAAGCCTTGTTGTGCTAGAAGAATAGAAGTAAAGCCAATGAAGGCAAGGAGAATGAATAGTAACTTCAATTTCATAACTCCAATAGTTTTTGATCGACATGTACTTTCAAATTGACGAAGAACGTTTTAAATTCCGATTCGAAATCTTCATAAAATTCCTTTAATTCTTCGACTGAATATTGCATTTTAGAGACATTATTGGTGCGACGGTCCATTTGGTATAAAATCCGCGCGATGCCTTGTTCGTATTGATAGTTTACTAGCCAGTTATGCTCGATCATATAAGGCATCAAGCCTTTGGTTTTGTCGGTTAAATGTTCGTAGTGAATTTCAAGCGATTTATAAAAGCGCGATACAAAATCCTCGAGTTTTTCATCAGAATATTCCGACCAGTTCTTGGCTAAAAAATGATCGTAAAAAACATCGACAATCACGCCAGCGTAATGATGGTATCTGGCATGCAACCGGTGTGTGCTTTTACGGAATTCAGGATGTGCATCGGTAAACGTATCAATCGCTCGATGCAAAACAATGCCTTTCTGAATGGCTGCAGGCAAATGTTCGTAATGTTTCCCGCGAATCCCGTCCGCCATAAAGTTGCCGATTTTGATCAGGTCGTTGTCGCCGGAAAGATAGATGTGTGCGAGGAAATTCATACGCCCAATTTAGGAATTTTAAATGATGAATTTTAAATTTTAAATGACTTTTAAACCTCAATGATTATATTTGCTGACAATTCAAAATTTGACATTCAAAATTCAAAATAATTTTCAAATGACATTAATCAAATCAATCTCGGGAATCCGAGGAACCATAGGCGGTAAAGTTGGCGATAATTTAACTCCGGTGGATGCCGTAAAATTTGCTTCGGCTTACGGAACATTCATGAAAACAAACAGCAAAAAAGAAAAACTCACCGTGGTTATCGGCCGTGACGCGCGTATTTCAGGGCCGATGATTCACAATTTGGTGGTGAATACTTTAATTGGTTTGGGCATTGATGTCATTGATTTGGGATTGTCAACTACACCAACGGTGGAAGTGGCTGTTCCTTTAGAGAAAGCCGATGGCGGTATCATTCTGACGGCTTCGCACAACCCGAAACAATGGAACGCTTTGAAATTGCTCAACGAAAAAGGCGAGTTCCTAAGCGGTGCCGATGGTGCGAAAATCCTCGAAATTGCCGAAGCGGAAGCTTTTGATTTTTCCGATGTGGATTCGTTGGGTGACATTACGATCAACGATGCTTACATGGATATCCACATTGATGAAGTTTTGAACTTGCCTTTGGTCGATGCGGAAGCGGTGGCGAAAAGAAAATTTAAAGTGGTTGTTGATGGCGTGAATTCATCTGGCGGTATTGTAATTCCGAATTTATTGGAACAAATGGGCGTTGAAGTCGTGAAATTATACTGCGAACCGAACGGCCATTTTCCGCACAATCCCGAACCTTTGAAAGAACATTTGGGCGATATCTGCAAATTGGTCGTAGAAGAAAAAGCTGATTTCGGAATTGTTGTCGATCCTGATGTTGACCGTTTGGCCTTCATTTCCAACGATGGCGAAATGTTCGGCGAAGAATATACTTTGGTGGCTTGTGCCGATTACGTATTAAGCAAAACGCCCGGAAATACGGTTTCCAATATGTCGTCTTCAAGAGCTTTGCGCGACATCACCAATAAATACAGCGGTAGTTATCAGGCAAGCGCTGTCGGCGAAGTGAATGTAGTCGAATTAATGAAGAAAACCAACGCAATTATCGGTGGTGAAGGCAACGGCGGAATTATTTATCCCGAATTGCATTACGGTCGTGACAGCTTGGTGGGTGTGGCTTTGTTCCTGACACATTTGGCTAATTTAGATGTTACGGTTGCAGAACTCAGAGCGAGTTATCCGCAATATTATATGAGCAAAAATAAAATCGAACTGACGCCACAAATTGAAGTCGATGCGATTCTGGAAGCCATGACCGAGCAATACAAAAACGAAGATATTTCCACGATTGACGGAGTGAAAATCGATTTTGCTACGGAATGGGTACATTTGAGAAAATCGAACACCGAGCCGATTATTCGTATTTATACCGAAGCGCCGACACAAGCACAAGCCGATAAATTGGCGTTGAGAATCATTGATGAAATCAAAGCAATAGCTGGAATTTAGGAGATTGTAAGACTGTGAGATTTTAGGATTGTAAGATTAGGAGTTCATGAAAATCAGGTGCCTAGCCCTGATGGAAGTGGTTATCCTTTTGTGCTGTTGTTCAGCGCAAAAGATAAGAACGTACAGCAGGTTCCCGGCTCCTGAAAAATCTCAAAATCTCACAGTTCTAAAATCTAATTTTATATATCACACCAGCCGTAAACGAACGCGTCAAACCGTCGGGGCGAATGTCGCGGACGACAAATGGTGTGGCTACAGTAAATTCGAGCGCGTTGTTTTTATTGAAATGGTATGCGCCGATCAAATTCCCATTGATCGTTAATCCGTCTGAACCTTCTATGTTTTCACGTTTTCCGAAAATGCTTTCAAAGCTGTCTTCTCCTAAATGATAAAGGAATAAAACATTAGGTTTGAAACTCCATTTTTTATCGTGTGTTTGGTAAGTGTAAGTCGTGCGGAACAAAGCATCAGGTTTTCGCCTGAACAAATTCGTCGACGGAAAATCATCGGTTCCGGAATATTCCTTAAAGTAAGAATTGCTGTTGATATTAAAAACCGGCAATTGCAAACCGGCGTTGAAATCCCAGTTTTTGTAGTTTAAATTCGTCCCTAGAATCAAATCGAAAGTGCCCAAACTCGCCTGATAATCGAGCGGTAACGAATAGCCGTTGATTTTCAGATTCGATCTTGTAAACGGAAATTTCGCCCCGAAAAGCGTACTCCATTTGGTGGTTTTTTTTGTTTTCCAGAGGTAATTTCCAATCAGATAAGCATCGCCAAATTGTCCGCGCTTTCCGAAATTACCGCTCGCTAACGAATAAGTGACTTTGGTGCTCAATGCGAATTGCGCATTCCATTGGCGTGTGTAAGTCACGTAAGGGGAAAAATACTTGACGTCTGCTTCTCCGGCTCCGAAGATGCTTCCGAATTCCAAGCTGTTTTTTGGTGCTTTTTCGATATCCTGAAAGCTGTTTCCAACCGAACAGATGCCGGCATCGCTGCAACCTTGTGCTTTGATTGTTCCGATATTCATCAAAAATAATACGGTGAGTAGAAGGGTTTTTTTCATGATTAATTCGAGGTTAAAGGAGCAATGGCAAACAAATGATTGTATTGCTGACAATGGATCAGCACGTGCGAATAATCGCTTACATTCACTTGTTGCGGCACATCATAAACCGTCGCGGAAGTTAAATTGCCAAGATTGACAAATTCGCTCGGAACGGAAGATTTTGACAAATAGACTTTTAAATCCGGGCCACTGGAAACGTCGAAATTTTCTAGTTTTACACGATATTGCGTGCCTTCCAGATAGATTTTCGCCTGACCGCTTACGTTGATTCCCGAAGTAGGGGAAAAATCACCGGAATATTTGAGGATGGAAGTCATTTCAATAGGTTTGATAACTTTGTCGTGCGTGAGTGCGCCTTCTTCCTGACAAGCGGTGAAAGCCAGGAGCAGCGTTGCAATTAAAATGGTTTTCTTCATAACTTTTCAATTTTTATTCAAAGTTATTTAGGCGACGCTTTGGGTTTTGTCGTGTAGTTTACATTTCAATGAAAGTTTTTAAAAATAATCTTGTGACCTTATAATATGATAATCTTTTAAAAAAAAATCAAACGTTTTCGTTGGCGCCAAAAATCTAAAAAAAATGTATCTTTGGCATCAAATATCATCGCTATGAATGCCAACGCAACAGCCACTTTGCCTACAGAATTAGAGCAGTATTTCCAGGAATTCCGCAAGAACATCGTCGGAATCGACCAGGAATTTCTTTCGCCTTTCGGAACCAAGAAAATCATCTATACCGATTGGACTGCGAGTGGTCGTTTGTACCGTCCGATTGAGGAAAAAATGCTGCGTGATTTCGGACCTTTCGTAGCCAACACGCATACTGAAACCACCGTTACCGGAACCGTAATGACTTTGGCTTATCATGAAGCGCGACATATCATTAAGCATCACGTGAACGCCAATAACGATGATGTGTTGATTACGGATGGAACGGGAATGACAGGCGTTGTGAATAAATTTCAGCGCATTTTAGGATTGAAAGTTCCTGAGAATTTAAAACCACATACCAAAGTGCCACAGGAAGACAAACCGATTGTTTTCATTTCGCACATGGAACACCATTCGAACCAGACTTCATGGCTTGAAACGATTGCTGATGTTGTTGTGATTCCTGCTTGTGAAAAAGGCTTGTTTTGTCTTGATCAGTTTACGGCTCAGGTCAATAAATATCAGGATCGATCTATAAAAATTGCTTCCATTACTTCCTGTTCGAATGTGACCGGAATCAAAACGCCGTATCATGAAGTCGCTAAAATCATGCACCGAAACAACGGATTGTGCTTTGTAGATTTCGCTTGTTCGGGGCCGTATGTCAAAATCGATATGCATCCTGAAGATCCTGAGAGTTACCTCGATGCGATTTTTTTCTCGCCGCATAAATTCCTTGGCGGACCGGGAACTACTGGTGTTTTGGTGTTCAATAAGAAATTATACCGCAATATGGTGCCCGATAATCCTGGTGGAGGAACAGTGGCCTGGACGAATCCTTGGGGCGAACACAAATTCATCGAAAACATCGAAGACCGCGAAGATGGCGGAACACCGGGTTTTCTGCAAGCCATCAGAACGGCTTTGGCGATCCAGCTCAAGGAAAAAATGGGTATCGATAACATCCTTAAAAGAGAACACGAACTCGTCGATTATATTTTTTCTGAATTGGGCAGCATTCCGAATATTAAAATACTGGCGGGTCAACACCAAAATAGATTGGGCGTGATTTCGTTTTATATTGATGATTTGCATTTCAATCTTGGCGTGAAATTACTCAATGACCGTTTCGGAATCCAGACACGTGGCGGTTGCAGTTGTGCCGGAACTTACGGGCATTACTTATTGAATGTCGATCAGGAAACCTCGCATACTTTGGTCTGTCAGATTGATTCAGGTGATCTGATCCAGAAGCCGGGTTGGATTAGAATGTCGATTCATCCCACAACTACAAATGCTGAAATTCAATATGTTTGTGACAGCATCAAAATATTGGCGGCAAACCATGAAGTTTGGGGTAAAGAGTATCAATACAACAAAAACTCCAACGAATTTTTACATAAAAATGCGCAACCACTTGAAAAAGCCATGGTGAAAAAGTGGTTTGAATCTTAATTCTTAATTTCTTCTGTGTTTCCAGCGTTTGTGCGTCCATAAGTAAAATTCGGGCGCTTCATAAATCTGTTGTTCGACGAGCGTCAGGAACTTGTCTGTGATCTGGTAATTAGGAACAGATTTCACGTCTTCGGAAAGCAGTTCAAAGCTCGCTTCATAAAAACCTCTTTTGACTTTTCGGGTTCTGAGGAAAATGACATTCATATCGTATTTCTTGGCCAGCATTTCGGCGCCGGTATGCACGGGAACTTCAATGCCCATGAATGTTCCCCAATGATAAGTTGAGGAAATTTTAGGCGATTGGTCGCTTGCAAAACCGTAAATACTCAATACTTTATTCCTGTAATTGTTGCTGATGACCGGAATGGTTTCTTTGGTGGTGATCAGATGTGCTTTGAAACGCGAACGGATGTCTTTGACCAGTTTGTCGAAATATTTGTTGCTGATGCGTTTGTAGATGCCTACGCCTTTGAATTCGATATGGTGGTTCATCGAAACGGCCCATTCGTAACTCGCGTAATGGGCGCACATTAACGCGATACTTTTCTGTTTGGTTTCGAGTTCCTTGTAAACTTCAAGGTTGGTGAATTTATAACGGCGCTCGATTTCCTTTCTCGAGATGGTCATGGTTTTGGCCATTTCAAGGAACAGGTCGCACATGTGGTGGAAAAATTTCTTTTCGATGACACGTCGTTCTTTGTCTGACAAATGTGGTAAGGCAATTTTCAAGTTTTCACGGACCGTTTTTTTGCGGTAGCCTATTACATAATAAACCAAAGCGTAAATGCAATCTGATAAAAAGTAGAGCAACCGAAAAGGCAGCATCGAAATTGTCCAGAGAATCGGATAAATAAGAATATAGACTAAAAACTGCATCAAGTGGATAATTTCGACAAAGATACATTTAAAACGACATTTAAAAAACCGGGTTTAACAAAAGCTATAGAAACAATTTCTATTTTTACCAAAAAATAACCCATCATGAATTACACACTTCTTCTCATCATTGTCATCAATCTGTTGGTCAGTTTCAAAGGTTTCGGTGATGAATATTTTTTTAGGAAGTACGAATTTCACATCGGCAGTATCCGCGCAGGCGAGCACATTCGCATGATCACATCGGGATTTTTGCATGCTGATTTCGGGCATTTGTTTTTCAATATGTTTACGTTGTATATGTTTGCGCCGGTCGTGATCGGGTATTTCGGCAGTTTTTCATTTCTGATTGTTTATCTGGGCAGTCTGATTTTCGGCAGTTTACTCACGTTGCTGTTTCACAAAGACGATTACAGTTACCGTGCTATTGGCGCTTCAGGAGCTGTCACAGGTGTTTTATATTCGGCAATTTTGTTGCAGCCTGATATGAGTTTGTATTTGTTTTTCATTCCGATTGCAATTCCCGCGTATCTTTTTGGAATCGGTTATTTATTGTATTCGATTTATGGCATGAAAGCCAAGAACGACAACATCGGGCATACCGCGCATTTCGGCGGCGCAATCGGCGGTTACCTGATTACAATTCTCAAGCAACCCGATATGCTGACCAACAATACTTTTATGGTGGTTTTGCTGGCCATTCCGATTGTGATTCTTTTTGCATTAGCCAAAGCCGGAAAGCTATAATGGCATACGTTTTGGTAAACCCGAGTTTCAAAATTTTAAAAACCTTTATTATGAAATCGCAGATTCACGAAAACAAAAAAGACAATTATTTAAGCTTGAGTAAAAAATCAGCCTTAATTTTATTCGCATTATTTACAACAATGATCCATTCTCAAGAAATGAAACAAATCCCAACCATTAATGTTTCCGGTGAAGGAAAGATTAAAGTAACTCCAGATCAGGCCGCCATTTCCATTTCCGTGGAGACCAAAGGCGCTAAAGCGGTAGACGTCAAGAAAGAAAACGACACTAAGATTGATGCCGTTTTGAAATACATCAAGAAAATGACTATCGCCAAGGAAGATTACCAAACCCAACGCGTTTCGTTGTATCCGAATTACGATTATGAAAAAAAGAAAACCAGTTACATCGCCACGCAAACCGTATATGTGTTGTTGAAAGACCTTAATAAATACGATGTGTTGATGGACGGTTTGGTTGATCTAGGCATCAACAGGATTGACAACGTCGAATTCAAATCCTCTAAAATAGACCAATTGCAATCCGATGCTAGAAAGTTAGCCATCAAGGACGCGAAAGCCAAAGCGGAAGATTTCGTTTCGGTATTGAACCAAAAAGTAGGGAAGGCATTGACGATTTCAGACAATTCGCAAGTCAATTATCCGCCGAGACCAATGTATGAAATGAAAACCATGGCGATGGCCGACGGCGCGGCACCAAGAGAAACCTTAGCTACAGGAGAAATCGAACTGGTGGTCAATGTCAGTGTAAGTTTCGTTCTGGAATAATCAAAAAAAATATATTTTAAAAAACCGTTTCATCATTTGAAGCGGTTTTTTTTGCTTTATGATTTTAGTCGATGCCTCTTAAAAATGCTGTTCAACGTTTTTCTAAGTTAGTTGCAGAAAAAAAAAGGTTAGTCAGATTGTTGTCTTTAATATTGTACTCACAAATCAGGAAGATCCCAAGTCTACTTATTTAAAACTTAAATTATGAAAGCTAAACTAACCTTTACGGCTATTTTGTTATGCGCTTTTTTGCAAGGCGCTTTTTCCCAGAGCTACATTCCGATGCTCAACAATTCCACCTGGATTCTTAAAGATTTCGTTTCGTGCTGCAGGCCATCGGAAACCAAAACCATTGAGGCCGGTGAAGATGTTGTGATCGGTTCAAAAACCTACAAAAAATACATCGACCCGTTTTCAGCTCCGGGCAACAGCAATCATGTTGTTTATTTGAGGGAAAATAAAGAGGACAGAAAAGTATACACTTTAATCAACGGAACTGAAGTATTGCTTTACGACTTCAATTTGTCTACGGGAGATACTTTCGGAATTTTTGACGTCACTTCAGATTATGTTATGCTCAACGGAGAAAATCACAAAAGAATCCAACTGAGTCATTTTGATGAAAACTACCAGATTACTTTAACGCAAACCTGGATTGAAGGCGTGGGCAGTATCGCACATCCGTTCCGACCTGCGTTCAATATGTATAACGGTTTATCCGCAAGTGGTGGGCATTCCGTGAATCTGGTTTGCAGTTTCCAGGATGGGCAGCATGTTTACGGTAATGAAGATTGCACTTTACAGTTTTTAAGTACCTATCAAAATGTTGTTTCAGCTGCGGCGATTGCATTTTCTCCAAATCCATTAATTAGCGAACTTACGATTAGTTCAGAGTCGTCGCTTCAGAATGCCACGTTCAAACTTTATAATATTCAAGGGCAATTGGTAAGGGAAATCAATAATCTTTCAGGGAATTCGATTACTGTGAATAGGGAAAATCTAAGTTCAGGATTGTATTTCGTTCAACTGTTCGAAAACAACAAATTGATAAAAGACACAAAATTGTTGGTGGAATAAAAAGACTATCCGACTCAAAAATAAAGAATGGTTCTCCTAAGAAAAAATCAATTATTAATTCTTAGAGAGGGCCATTTTTTTGACGCGCTCATTGGTGATGTAAGGGTATTTTTTCTTGTGTATCTCCACAAACTGGCAAGGATAATCATCATCATAATCTGTAATGTATACGGTTGATTTGTTGTAAATTGAATAACCTCTGTAACCTTCCGGTATTTCTTCAGCCGTGATCCATTCACCATTTTCTTTGTAATAATAGATGTTTTTGAAAGTGTCAAAATAGGCCTCAAGATTCGGAAAATAATAGTACCTCAATTGACAATTCGTAACTGGATTGAAAAGTGGTGTTGAATCAGTCTCAGTTTTTGCTTTTTGAGCGAAACCAGATTGGAAACATAACAGCACTATAACAATCATCGATAGTGTTTTTTTCATGATACTTGTTTTATTCGGAAAACCGAAATTGGTTTGATGCAATGTATCGTTCCTTTTCATAACTAATTGACGATGTAAAAATAATTAAAAATTTTAATAAAAATAGATAAAGTGTAAAAAAATATCGATGAAATGCATTTTTTTTAATTTAAAGTAATCTTAATATTACAATTTAACAATATTATGTTTACTCCTTTATGTTGTATTCATTGAAGTGGATTTATAATTGCTTCAGGTATTGATAGACTTTATCGACCGGCATTCCCATCACATTCGGATAAGAGCCTTCAATTTTGGCGACGCCGATATAACCAATCCATTCCTGGATGCCATAACTTCCGGCTTTATCATAAGGTTTGTATTTATTCAGGTAATATTCGATTTCCGCATCTGAAAGCGCATACATCGTAACTTTAGTGACTTCAGAAATGACTTCCGTTTTGTGTTTGGTCTTAAAACAAACCGATGTAATGACCCAATGGGTTTTGTCAGATAATGATTGCAGCATCTTAAAAGCATCGTCATAATCTTTGGGTTTCCCGAGGGCTTTGTTTTCATGCCAGACAATCGTGTCGCTGGTCACGAGGATTTCATGGTCGTTGAGTTCACCTTCAAAAGCATCACTTTTAAGCACGGCTAGATAATCTGTAATGTCTTCTTCGGTCAGGTTCGGCGGATAAATTTCCTCGACTTCCTTGAGCCGGATTTCAAAATCGAGATCCAGGTCTTTGAAGAATTGTTGCCTTCGCGGAGAGCCTGAAGCCAGTATGATCTTGTAATTTTTGAGTTTTTCTCTAAGCATGGTGTTTAATATTGTATGCCACGACAGCAATGGAAATTATGCCAAACAAAAGCACCAGTTTTAAAACTTTGCTCAAATGCTGAAAATCCTTTTTGGTTTTGGCTGACCAGGATTTGATTGTAAAATAGAGTAGTGGCCCGACCACACATAATAAAGTGTAAATCATCGTCGCGTATAAATTGCCCGCGGCGAAGTATTCATTCGTATAATATAAAAGCACTACGAGTGGAATAAAACTCAAACCGAATACGACACGCGAGGTTCTTTGCACACCCAAAACAATAGGCAACGTAGTCATGCCTTGGTTGTAATCGCCATTGACATCTTCAAGATCTTTGACGATTTCGCGGATGAAATTGATCATGAACGCAAAAATCGCATAGTCGATCAAAATCGAAAACAATACCGACATTTCTCTTTGATTGCCTTCGTAAGTCGCCGGGAACAAATCATAAATCCCAATGATGATTACGCTGAATGAAAGCAACAACGCAATAATAATGTTTCCAATCAAAAGCGTTTGTTTCAAGCTCGTCGCATACAAGTAAAGCATTGCTGCAATCAGTATAAAAATCGTCGCAAATCCCGGTTTCATAATCACATTAGATAAATAGAAACCGATACCAACACCAGTAATGTTTAATGCTACATATATATTGTATGCCGCAGCTTCTGAAATTTTATTGCCAATAATGATTCGATTCGGCCTGTTTTCGGAATCGGTATCCTGATCAAAAACATCATTGATGACATAACCGCCAGCCGCAAGGAGCAAGGTCGAAAGTACCAACAATATATATTGCCAGTCGGCCAATGACAAAGGAACATTTTGCCATTTCAGAAAACCGTAACGGAAAAGCAATTGCATGAACGCCAGCATCAAAAGATTCTGGTAGCGTATGAGTTTGAAAAATGAAAACATTATTTAATGATATTTTTTTGAGTAAATAAAACAGCAATTATTCCCATATATAATTTAAAGTCATATAATTTGGATCATTTGGAAACTCACTAAAAACTATTGATAGCGGATAATTGTCAGCATCAAAGGTGTAAGCATAGGTTTGTTTGTAAGAATAATCGTTGAATTGATACCATTCTATTTGTGTGGCATATTTGTTTCCCTGATTTTTAACCAATGCTTCACGAAAGTTATCAAAACTGGCAGATCTCGATAGAAGGTCATGATAAAAAGTAACCGTGCTGTTCAGATCGATTTTCAGGGTATTACCATAAATAACAGATAAGTTGATGTTATCCGTTGTCCTGTCGAACGAACCTTCATTGATAGGACCAGACCCTGAAATGCAATTGCCATCAGCATCATAACCAAAGGTCATATCATCGCACAAAATACCGTTTCGGGTAATTTTAATAGAGCTAACTTTTCCTTGCGGATTCAATCCGAAAACTACGATTTCAGGGTATGAATCTGATCGCGTGCGTGTTATAGTGTTAGCGCTATAAGTAATGTCAAAGGTTCTGCTGTATGAAGGCAATCCGGTTTCCGTAGTTTCTTGAACAACCGTTGCGATTTTACCATCCGTATTGTAGGTGTAACTGGTAATTTTCTTTTCGTCCAGAGTATTCGTTGCGGTATACCAATAGGATTCTTCACGCTCCAATTGGTTTGACGCATTGTAAACATACTTTTGAGCAACATTTCCCGTAGCATTGTCGTTGATCTCAGTAATGATTCCTTCAGTATCGTAGACAATATCCTGAGTATAAACGCTTCCGTCTGCATTATGATAAACCAATTGGCTGACCCGCTTGGGTGCCGGATTGTTATTGGTACTCGAATCATCTGACGAACACGATAAAAATAACCCAAAACAAACGGCGAATAGTAAATTTAATTTTTTCATAAAATGTTATTTAGTCGTGTTTTCCATCGTAATACAAATGCCATTTGCCCTGCACTTTCATCACTTGTTCGATGACTTCACGCACCGCGCCCCGACCTCCGTTTTTGTGCGAAATGTATTTCGAGATCGCTTTAATTTCCGGACTCGCATCTTGCGGACAAGTCGGTAAACCCACGAGTTGCATCACATGGTAATCGGGAATGTCGTCGCCCATATACAAGACTTCTTCCGCTTTGATGCTGTACAATTCAATATATTCCTTGAAAGTTTCGACTTTGTTCGGTGACGCCAAATGAATATCCGTAACGCCAAGATTTCTCAAACGAATTCTCACACCTTCATTGTTTCCACCCGAAATGATGCAGACGTTGTAACCGCTTTCGAGAGCCGCTTTCATCGCAAACCCATCGCGAATGTTCATCACACGCAACATCTCACCGGTTGGCGTTACGTGCACGGAACTGTCGGTCAAAACGCCATCAACGTCAAAAATAAACGTCGTGATCTGGTTCAGGATTTCCTTATAATTCTTATTCATGTTGTTGTATGGATTGGGTCAATAAAGTATAAATCGCTTTTTGATTTTCGTCATTCAATAAGGCCAAATGGCTGTCAATCGTTTGCTGGTCTTTTCTCTTAGCTGGGCCAGTTTGTGCTTCAGCGGGCGAAAGTACTAATATTTTTGCTGCCGTTTCTTCAATCAATGGTTTTAAAATATCGAAAGACAATTGATGCTCGTTACAAAGATCTGCGCCAATCTGATAAAGATGGTTCGTAAAATTGCTTACAAAAACCGCCGCTACATGCAAAGCTTTGCGTTGAACAGAATCCATCACAAAAACATGATTTGAAATGGATTTCGCTACCGAAGAAAGGATTTTAAAATCATCTTCGTTTTCACTTTCAAGACCAATCGGAATGCTACTAAAATCAACCGCTTTATTTTTTGAAAAAGTCTGCACCGGATACAAAACCGCTTTCCGGTTGTTGTCGGCCAATGCACTCATGGGAACGCTTCCCGATGTATGCGCAACCAATTTATTGGCAAAAGGAATTTTTTTGGACACTTCAGCAATCGCTTGGTCAGTAACAGCAATAATGTATAAATCCACTTCGCGCAGTTGTTGGAAATCCGTAATGATTTCAACCGATGGAAAATTTCCGATACTTTCAGGATGCCTTGCCAAAACCTGAACCAACGCCACCGCTTCAGTTTTCACAAAAGCCGAAATCAGATGTTGCGCGACATTTCCGGAGCCGATAATGCTGACTTGAATCATGGCGCAAAATTATCGAAAAAAGTTTATTTTTCAGTATTTAAAAGCAGTTTTGTATTTGGGTCTACAAATCTTAAATATCCCTTAAAACCTCATAAAATCAAATTTGTTACTCAACATTTTTACCTACTTTTGCGTGACTTTTTTAATACACTAATTCCAACCCAATGGAAAAAAAGATGCTTTCCTTTTTGTTCTCTACACGTTTGATGGCTTTTTTGTTTCTGGCTTACGCTGTAGCGATGGCTACCGGAACTTTTATTGAAAGTGAATACAACACTGATACCGCGAGAATACTAATCTACAATACCAAATGGTTCGAAGCGATTCATGTGTTTTTCCTGATCAATTTTATCGGGAACATCAAAAGATATCAGTTGCATAAAAAGGAAAAATGGGCGACATTGTTGTTGCATTTGTCTTTTATTTTCATCATCATCGGTGCCACGATTACAAGATACATCAGTTATGAAGGCATGATGCCCATCCGAGAAGGCGCTACAGAAAATAAAATCTATTCCGACAAAACCTTCCTGACCATTTTCGTCGATGGCGAATATAAAGGCGCGATGAAACGCAGGATTTTCGAAAACCCGCTGTTGCTTTCACCAGTTACCGATAATAGTTTTTCGATTGATGAAGAATTTGCTGATATTCCATTCGAAATCAGTTACAAGAATTACCTGATGGGCGCGACGGAAACTATTAAGGAAGATGCCAAAGGAAACGTTTACCTCAAAATGGTCGAATCGGGCGGCGGTTCCAGACACGAACATTACCTTCAGGAAGGCAAGATCGAAAACATCCACAACACGCTTTTCAGCTTAAATAAATTTGTAAAAGGCGCGGTTAACGTTAACACCACTGGAAAAGAATACACGATTCAGACGCCATTCGACGGACAGTTTATGCGCATGGCGGATAAAATGCAAGGCAAAGTCATTAAAGATGCGACACAACCTTTAATGCTTCGTTCTTTATATAACGTAGGCGGAAGCCAGTTCGTGTTTCCTGAAGCCGCAATGAAAGGGTTCAAAATCTATAAATCGAACAACGATTTCAAAGCGAAGAAACATGACGATGCTTTGATTCTGACTGTTAAATCACAAGGTAAAGAAAAAGAAATTACACTTTTAGGAGCCAAAGGAAAAGCCGGAGAACCGCAAGTATTCAGTTTAGGTAAACTCGATTTTACGTTAAGTTTCGGAAGCAAAGTATACGATTTGCCGTTCCAAATCAGACTGAATGATTTCATCGCGAGCAAATATCCCGGAACCGAGAAAAGCTACGCCGCGTTTGAAAGCAAAGTTACGGTAATCGATAAAGCCAAAACTACCGACGCCCGAATTTACATGAACCACATTCTCGATTTCGGCGGCTATCGTTTCTTCCAGTCGTCGTTCGATCCGGACGAAAAAGGAACCGTACTTTCTGTGAACCACGATTTCTGGGGCACATGTATTACTTATGCGGGTTATTTCATGTTGTTCTTTGCGATGCTGGCGATTTTGTTCACCAAACATTCGCGCTTTGCCGATATCAAACGCAAACTCGAAGTCGTCAAAAGCAAAAAATCCAAACTGATAACAATCCTGTTACTGTTTTTAAGCTTTAACGTTTTTTCGCAAAACCATGCAAGTCATGCGCCGACGATGCAGCAGATTGATTCGTTGCTTACAAGATATAAAGTAACCGAAGCACACGCCGCAAAATTCGGAAGATTGGTGGTGCAGGATGAAGGCGGACGTATGAAACCCGTGAATACTTTTTCTTCGGAATTGTTACGCAAAGTCAGTAAGAGCGATACTTATAAGGATATGAATTCCGATCAGGTTTTTCTTTCGATGGTGCAATTTCCGCGGGTTTGGTTTGAAGTGCCGCTGATTTACATCAAAAACGGAAACGACAGCATTCGCAAAATTATCGGTTTGGATGCCAAAGAAAAATACGCTCCGTTCATCAAATTCTTCGATGATAAGGGCAATTATAAGCTTACGCCTTATCTTGATGAAGCCTACAAAGCCGCCACACCAGATCAATTTCAGAAAGATTTCATCGAAACAGACAGGAAAGTCAATTTGCTCAATTCAGCTTTGAGCGGAGCTATTCTGAAAATTTTCCCGATTCCGAACGATCAAAACAACAAATGGATTTCTTATCTCGAACTCGATCACGCGAACATCCACGGCATCGATTCGACGTTCACCAAGAACATTCTTCCATTATATATGAGTGCTCTCGACAGCGCGACCATCAGGAAAAATTACGTTAATGCGAATTTCTTTTTGCAAAGCATCGAAAATTACCAGAAGAAATTCGGGAAAGCGGTGCGTCCGAGCGAACAAAAAATCGATTCTGAAATTACTTACAACAAATACGACATTTTCAAGAAACTCTACTATTTGTATATGCTGACGGGCGTTTTGATGCTGCTTTTCACTATCGTCAACATCTTTTTTGAAAAGAAAGGGATCCGATTAATCATCAACGGTTTCCATATTTTGATTGGTGTTTTGTTTCTACTGCATACCGCCGGACTTGCCGCGCGCTGGTATATTTCAGGCCATGCGCCGTGGAGCGATGCTTATGAAAGTATGATTTATGTGGCTTGGGCGACGATGTTTTTTACGCTGGCTTTTGATATCAAATCGAAATTGACGGTAGCTTCGGGTACTTTCGTAGCGTCGATGATTTTGATGATCGCGCACTGGAACTGGATGGATCCTTCGATTGCGAACCTGCAACCCGTTTTAAATTCGTATTGGCTGATGATCCACGTGGCGGTAATTGTCGCGAGTTACGGGCCTTTCACTTTAGGAATGGTACTAGGCGTTGTTTCTTTAATACTAATGCTGTTCACGAATGAAAAGAACAAAGTCAAAATGGATCTGAACATCAAGGAAATCACTTACATCAACGAAATGGCTTTAACCATCGGACTTGTAATGCTTACGATTGGAAATTTCCTTGGCGGGCAATGGGCCAACGAAAGTTGGGGAAGATACTGGGGTTGGGATCCGAAAGAAACTTGGGCGCTGATCAGTATTATGATTTATGCTTTCGTAATCCATGCGAGATTTGTTCCGAGTTTGCGCGGTAAATGGATTTTCAATCTGATGAGCATCGTAGCTTTTTATTCGATCATGATGACGTATTTCGGAGTGAATTTTTACCTGACCGGAATGCATTCCTACGCGAGCGGTGATAAAGTAGTGACACCATCTTTTGTATATTATTCCGCAGCTTGCGTCGCGATTTTAGGCTTGTTTTCGTACTTCAGTTACCGAAAGTATTGGAAGAAATAATTTTTTGATTCACAAAAAAAGGTTCCATTTGGAACCTTTTTTAATTATCAATTATCAATTGTTAATTATCAATTAATCTAGACTTTTCCTAAAGTATACAATTGCTCCATAGTCGGCGATGCGCTTCCGCCAGCCGGCTCTAAAGTAATTCCGAAAGCTTCGGCGCCATTGGCTTTGCTAACTGCAAATATCTTTTGACTGTCTTTTGAGAAGTCGGCTAACAAACCGATGCTGGTTGGTGTTAACGGATTCAGTTTTAAAGCCCAAACCTGATATACTTTTCCTTCCGGTGGTTCCGGTAAACCCGCGGCATCTACATAAACCACTTGGGTTTCTTTGTTGTAATACACTTTCGCGTAAGATTTCGGAGAAACGGCTTGTCCGCCCAAAGTCACTATAGTATTTTTCACATCGCGAACTACTGCTAAAGCATCTTCAGTTTGCTTGTATTTGATTTCTGAATTGACGAGTGCTTCCTGCAGTTTCATTTTTTCGCCTTCGACGGTCACAACCTGCATTTTCGTTTTGTTCAAAGTGGTGTATTGATAACCAACACCGAATAATAAAACGACCGCTGCGGCCCAGCCGATGTATTGGAACCTGTTGTTTTTGGTTTCCAGCGGGATGACTTTGCTGTGTTTTAGTTCGAGTTTGGTTTTGATTTTTTCAAAGTTTTCTACCGATAAGAACGGACAAAAACTTGAGGAAAGATTCACTATCGATTTCTCGATCGCAATGATTTCGTTATCGATTTCTTTATGCTCTTTGGCCAGTTTCGCGATTTCCTCGTTTTCACTTTCGCTGAGCAAGCCGTAAACATAAAGTTCTAAAGTACCTGATGCAATGTATTCGTTTGGGGTCATTATACAATTTTTAAAAAAATTCGTAGATCATTGATGCAATTCCGGTTCTGGGTTTTTACCGTTCCTAAAGGAATCTGCAGTTCTTCCGAAGCTTCTTGCTGCGTGTAACCTTTAAAGAACAATAAGTCAATCAAAGCGATGCATTTGGGTTTGAGTTTCTTGACAAATTCCTGAATGCCGATCGTGTCGATCTTGTGGGTCAATTTGTTGCTGTCGTCGAGTAGATGTACGAAATTATCCGCAGACAGGTTTTTCTGACTGTTGTTGTAACCTTTGGAACGCAGCTTGTCAATCGCGGAATTTCTCGTGATGTTGATCATCCACGTATACAAACGGCCTTTTGATTCAGAATAACTGTCGATGTTTTTCCAGATTTTAACGAACACTTCCTGCAAAACGTCTTCGGCTTCTTCGCGATCCTTGATCAGATTGGAAATCACGGCAAAAAGACTTTTGGAATACATGTCATAGAGCATCGTATAGCCTTTTTCGTCCTTTTTATGGATTAAAATTAAAACTTCTTCTTGTGTCATACCTATTTTTTTGAAACACAAAGCTAAACAAAGTTTTGCTAGCATGATTCACCGCATTATAATTATGTAATGTTCAGCAATAATTTCATGGCTTTTTAAAACCGTAAAGACAACAATACCGTATTTCAAATAGTAACACAGAAGTTAAGCGCTATGAAGCAAACTCAATAAAACCCGATTTGTTCCAATATAAGCTCATGATTTTAAATGAATCATAAAAACCTAAGTGGATGGATTTCCACAAATTATAAACTCTAAGATTGTGTTTTGTTTGTTTTATTGTGTTGGATGAAAGCCCGGGATTTTTTTCTGGGCTTTCTTTTTGGCATAACTTTATCAAATGTGAACCCTGACTTTATCCCTTTTTAATTAATTTTAGAAAAAAATTACTCATGAAAACATTATTCTTAGCGGCAGCCAGTGCTTTATTGTTTCTGAATTGCCAAGGCCAACCTAAACAAACCTTCCAATCCACAGCAAAAGTCATGGAAAAACAAAACATTTATCAGTTTAAAGTTGATGATTTATCAGGCAAAACATTAGATTTCAGCAGTTTGAAAGGAAAGAAAATCCTGATTGTCAATACAGCATCCAAATGCGGATTGACGCCGCAATACAAAGAACTCGAAGCGCTCTACAAAAAATACAAAGCCCAGAATTTTGTAATCGTCGGTTTTCCAGCGAACAATTTCGGACAACAAGAACCCGGAACTAATAAAGAAATCAGCACGTTCTGCGAATTGAACTACGGCGTGACTTTCCCGATGATGTCAAAGATTTCTGTCAAAGGAAATGATATGCATCCGTTGTACCAATTCCTGACGCAAAAATCTAAAAACGGATTGCAGGATTCAGAAGTCGAATGGAATTTTCAAAAATATTTAATCAACGAAAAAGGCGAATTGGAGCAAGTCATCAAGCCGCAAACCTTACCAAGCGATCCGGCGATTGCGAAGTGGATTCAGGGATAAAAAATGAAGCAACACAAAAAGAACATTCCGCACATTCTCAATACTTCTGCGACTTTACTGGGTTTGTGTTTTGTGGTTTTGACTTCATTGAAAGTAAACAAGTTCAGTGAAGGATCGATCATCGACGAATTGACTTCTTTCGCCATCATCATGTTTTTGGCGAGCTGTGTGTTTTCTTATCTTTCGATTCGAAGTACCGATTTGTCGATGGTGAAATTTGAAAAAGTGGCGGATACCGTTTTTCTTTTAGGCCTTTTATTGCTGTTCGTGATTACGATGCTGATCACGTTCAATTTTATATAATCACCATTGATGCAGTTTCAACAATTGTATCAGTGGTTTTTTATTTCAAAATCAATTGCATGAATTGTAAGTCGAGCCATGTTCCGAATTTGAAACCGACTTCTTTCAAAATCCCATTTTCAGTGAAACCGAATCTTTTGTGAAATGCGATGCTGTCTTTGTTGGCTGCATCAATTCCGCCAATCATCACATGATAACCTTCAGATTTTGCAAGTGCAATCAGTTCGGTGAGCAGTAAAGTTCCGATGCCTTTTCCAATGAATTCCGGCGCCACATACACAGAATGTTCGACCGTATATTGGTAACCGATTTTTTCCCTGAAAGTGCCGTAAGTGCCGAAACCAATCGCGTTTCCGTTTTCAACCGCTACAATGATCGGGAAATTTTTAGACTGTTTATCCTCAAACCATTTGATTTGCTCGTCGAGCGTTTGCGCTTCATACAAATAATTCGAAGTGGTGTGTAAAATAGCATGGTTGACAATGCCCAAAATATTAGGAACATCTTCCAAAGTCGCTTTTCTAATTTTGATGCCCATAGGAAATTATTTCTGAGTCAATTCGGTCAACAAATCATCAGCTTCTTTGGTTTTCCAGCCTAAAGCAGCATTTCTGTCTCTGGCTTTGGTCGCCCAGATTAAGGCTTCTTTATTCTCTTTAATCTTCTGATACAATCTTGCTAATATGACTTGCGTATCGTAAGTATCGTTGAGCGCTAAGGATTGGTGTGCCCAGCGGATGGCGTATTTGAGGCTTTCGGTATCGGCGACGTGTTTCCAGTAATTAGCGGCAATTTCCATTAGTGTTTTGGCATCCTTTGCCGCGAATTCATCAGCGGATGCTTTGGTGACGGTTTTGTATTTTTTCCAATTCAGTGTTTTCTCAGCAATACGCATATCAAAATCGAACAACAGCGAATCATTCTTTCTCGTATGAATCGTTTGTGCAATGAGACGCTTTTTTTCATAACCGATTGTATCTTTAAATTCTACAGGTAACGTCAGTAATTCCGTAACAATGTTTTCGATTTTGCGCTGTACGCGTTTGGGCGAGGCGACGGCTTCGAATTCCTTCTGGTGCTGCAACACATATTGAAATTCACGCGATTGAATATCCGTAACACCATTGGCGATGATTTTCCAATTCGTACTGCTGACGAGTTGCGCATCGCTTTGTGTAGCTAAATATTTTTGTGCGATGGGCGACAATAGAGAACGATCACGTCCTTTATTAAGCGCCGACAGATAAGCCAGACATTTATCGCCATTGCTGACGTCCGCGAGAAACTGCTGTTCCAAATACACGATTTGTTTCTCTTTGGTCAAAGCGTTTTTGGCTTCGGTAACAAAAGCTTCTGATTTGAATTCGCCGCTCGTGTTGTAAAGTTCTTTGCCATCTTCATCGAGAAACAAAAAAGTAGGATAGAAGCGGATGCCGAATTTTTTCTTGAAGAAATCGCCTTCGCCTTTTTCGACGTCCTGCCAGGCCGGAATGAAATTTTTATTGATAAAATTGACGACCAAAGTATCGGTGAACACTTCGCTTTTCATCTTGTTGCAATGCGCGCACCAAGTGGCATAAAGCATATAAAATACAGGTTTGTGTTCTTTTTTGGAACGTTGCAACACTGATTGGTATCCACTTTCGTCAAACTGAATTTTGTTTTGGGCACTCAAATCAGTGGCTAAAACCAACGCAAGAAAAGTAAGGAGCAATGATAGTTTAATTTTCATTTGTGGTGATTTTCAATTTCAAAAGCGGTTTCATGCGAACAAATATATTTGGTTTTTTTAGAATCTACGTCTTAAAGAAGTGCTAAATTAGCGGCTTTGTTGTAAATTTGTTTTCACTTTATCCATAATGAATTATCCAAAAATACCTTTAGCCCAAAGCATCATCCAGATTTGTCTGGCTAAAGGCGTTACACAAATCGTGATTTCACCGGGTTCTCGCAACGCACCGCTGACTTTAGGTTTCGTAAGCAATCCTGAATTCACTTGTTACAGTATTGCCGACGAACGTTGTGCCGCATTTTTTGCGATGGGAATGGCCCAACAGATCAACAAGCCTGTGGCATTAGTTTGTACTTCGGGTTCCGCAGTTTTGAATTATTATCCTGCTTTTGCTGAAGCATTTTACAGTCAGATTCCATTGATTGTGATATCTGCGGATCGTCCATTTAGTAAAATTGATATTGGTGATGGACAAACCATCCGTCAGATGAATGTATTGCAGAACCATTCGTTGTTCAACGCCAACTTGACCGAAGGTGAAACGGATGAGAATGATTTCAAAATCAACGAGGCGATTACTATTGCACACAGACAAAAAGGACCAACCCATATTAATGCGCCATTTGAAGAACCTTTGTATCAAATGACACGGAAGTTGACGGTCGATCCGACGATTTCGGCTTTTGGTAAAGTGTTCAAAAATATTTCGATTGAAGATATTATCGCCTGTACGAACATTTGGAATTCTGCCAGAAAAAAACTGATCCTGATTGGTGTTAATGGTCCTAATGAAATTGAGCAGGAAACCATTGATATTCTGGCAAACGATCCTTCTATTGTTGTGATGACTGAAGCGACATCGAATGTAAATCATCCAACTTTTTTGAATCATATTGATACCATCATTACGCCTTTTAAAGAAAAAGATTTTTTGGCGTTCCAACCTGAAATCTTAATCACTTTTGGCGGCATGATTGTGTCGAAACGCATCAAAGCCTTGCTCAGGACTTATCGCCCGGAACACCATTGGCACATTGATCCGTTGCGTGCTTACAATACGTTTGGTGCTCTGGCGCATCATTTTGAAGCGAATCCTAATGATTTCTTTCACCAGATTTTGCCTTTCACCAAAACGGTAAAAAGTGATTATGCGCAAACGATGCAGAAAATTAAAAATGCGCGTGAAGTCAAGCATCAAAAGTATATGGAGAAAGTGGGTTTTTCAGATCTCAAGGTTTTTGAAATCACGTTGTCTGCTTTGCCGAAGCAATCGGTTTTGCAATTGAGCAACAGTTCGGCGATTCGTTATGCGTTGCTGTTTGATTTCGATCCTAGCATTTCGGTATTTTGTAATCGCGGTACGAGTGGCATCGACGGAAGCACATCTACAGCGATTGGAGCAGCGGTAGGCAATAAGAAACAGACTACTTTAATCACCGGTGACATTGGTTTTTTATACGATAGCAACGCCTTATGGAATCAATACATCCCGAAGGATTTCAAAATCATTTTGATTAATAACGGCGGCGGCGGCATTTTCAGGATCCTGCCCGGACATCAGGAAACCAAAGTTTTCAATACTTTTTTCGAGACTTCACATTGCTTAACGGCCGAACATTTGGCGAAAATGTACGGTTTCGATTATACGATTGCGAGCGATGAAGCCAGCCTGAAATCGGGATTGACGGCATTGTTCGACCAAAATTCAAAACCAGCCATCTTTGAAGTTTTCACACCAACACTCGATAACGATAAAATTCTCCTGCAATATTTCAAGGAATTGGTGTAGTTACTTCCTACCTTTGCAGCGCTGACCTCAAAAGCTTAGCACCTCAGAACTTAGCACTTTTCAAAATGATTGAAATAGGAAAATACAATACGCTTACCATATTGCGCGATACCAAAGTGGGTTTGTTTTTAGGCAATCCGACGGAAGATCCTGATGGAATCCATGATATTTTATTGCCGAATAAATACGTTCCGCATGAGTTTGAAATTGGCGATGAACTTGCGGTTTTCGTTTACTTAGACCATGAAGAACGTCCGGTTGCGACGACTTTGGAACCTTACATTTTGTTGAATGAATTTGCGTTACTGCGCGTCAATTATGTGAATCAGGTCGGCGCATTTATGGATTGGGGCATGGAAAAAGACATCCTCGTTCCGTTCAAAGAACAAGCGCGCCCGATGGAAAAAGGCAAACGCTATCTAGTGTTTTTATACATGGATGAAAAAACCAACCGACTTGTTGCTTCTAGTAAAACCAACCAGTTTCTATCCAATGAAAACCTGACGGTCGAAAGAGGCGAGGAAGTTGATTTGATCGTATCGCATATTACCGAAATCGGCATCAATGTCATCATCAACGAATTGCATAAAGGTTTGGTGTATAAGGATGAAGTTTACGACGATGCCATTAGAACCGGAGATCGTCTCCGAGGTTATATAAAAACGATCCGCCCTGATAATAAAATTGATGTTTCGCTGCAGAAATTAGGCTATGAGAATATCGAACCCAATGCGCAGAAAATTCTCGACGAACTCAAAGCCAGCCGGGGTTTTCTGAGACTCAACGATAACAGCCATCCTGAAGATATTAAGACCGTTTTGAAGATGAGCAAGAAGACGTTCAAAAAAGCGATTGGCTCTTTATATAAGGACAAATTGATTGCTATTAAAGATGACGGAATTTATCTCGTCTCAGAATAGTATTTGATTCTTCTGAAAATAAACGCCAATTGTTCAAACTGCAATTGGCTTTTTTTATTTAATATTATTTTAATTGGGAATGATTTCTCTAAAATAATTTTATATTTGTATATACAAATGTTTGGGTTTTGGAACGAAAAGATTTTATAAAAACACTAATAGGAGGCATGGCCATGGCATCATTACAACCGTTCTATAACTGGACGAAAGATTTGACCGAAGAAGAAACTAAACTTCCTGTATTGTTTATTGGCCACGGTTCGCCAATGAACGGAATCGAAGACAATGAATTCTCAAGAACCTGGATGAAATTCGGAAAGGAAATCCCAAAACCTAAAGCCGTTTTAGTAATTTCGGCGCACTGGCTCACCAACGGAACTTATGTCACCGCGATGGATTATCCGAAAACGATTCACGATTTTGGAGGTTTTCCACAAGCTTTATTTGATGTGGAATATCCAGCAAAAGGAAACCCAGAATTAGCAGAATTTACTTCAAATCTGATCACTTCCACAAACGTTGGTTTAGACCACGATTGGGGTTTAGACCACGGTACCTGGACTGTCGTTCGTCATATGTATCCCGATGCTGATATTCCGGTGCTGCAGTTGAGCATTGATTACAACAAACCGCCGCAATACCACTTTGATCTGGCCAAACAGTTGCAAGCGTTGAGAAAAAAAGGCGTTTTGATTATCGGAAGCGGTAATATGGTACACAATCTCGGCATGGTCGCCTGGGACAAATTGCAGGAACCAGAATACGGCTTCGATTGGGCGCTAGAAATGAACCAATTGTTCAAGGAAAAAATTGGCAATCGCGATTTTCAATCGTTGATTCAATATGAAAAACTCAATGCCGCTGCAAAACTAGCCATACCAACGCCCGATCATTATTATCCTTTGCTTTATACTCTAGGATTACAGGATGACAAGGATGACATTTCGTTCTTCAATGACAAAGCTGTCGGCGGTTCGCTGACCATGACTTCGGTAAAATTTGGGACTTAGTTTGTAACCTCGATGTTAGGATTGATTTTCAACAATTCGTTGAGGAAAACATCACTTTTGTCAGGCGATACGTATACATCTTCGTATTGGTCATAAGTAATGATGAAACCTTTGGTGTCAAGCGCCGGTTTCATGGTTACCGGAACATGCAAACCTGAAAAATATTTGATTTTCTGGATTTTTTCAATGTCAATTCTACCACGAAAGGGTCCCGAACGATACAAAAGAAAATGTTGTTTGATGACATAACGCGTGTCGAGCAATATCCATACAATCAAAGCGATCACGAGTGAAAGCAATACAATTGGCAACGTCGAAAGATGTTCCTTTTCTAATCCGATGGCTAAAAGAACAATCATGCTAATCACAATAAACCAAAGAATGGCTACGGTGTAAATGTTTTTGGTAGAAAGAAATCGATTCATGGGGTTTGAGTGGTTTTCATTCGTAAATAATCGGTTGCGGACGATTCATTTAAATTTTTTAAATTCAGGGTCAAATATAAAAAATCCTTTATTTTTACGCTAAATTAATACAAATACTGATATGATTGACTGGAAAACGGTAAAAGAATTTGAAGATATCACTTATAAAAAATCGAATGGCGTGGCGAGAATCGCTTTCAACCGCCCGAATGTGCGCAATGCCTTCCGACCAAAAACGACTTCTGAGTTGTATCAGGCTTTTTATGATGCGCAGGAAGATACGTCGATTGGCGTAGTTTTGCTTTCTGCCGAAGGACCGTCCACTAAAGACGGCGTTTATTCTTTTTGTAGTGGAGGCGACCAGAACGCACGTGGCCATCAGGGTTATGTAGGCGATGACGGACAACACAGATTGAACATTTTGGAAGTTCAAAGGCTTATTCGTTTTATGCCAAAAGTGGTTATAGCGGTGGTTCCGGGTTGGGCAGTTGGCGGCGGGCACAGTCTTCATGTGGTTTGCGATTTGACGTTGGCGAGCAAGGAACACGCGATATTCAAACAAACTGATGCTGATGTGACCAGTTTCGATGGCGGATATGGTTCTGCTTATTTAGCCAAAATGGTCGGTCAGAAAAAGGCGCGTGAAATTTTCTTTTTAGGCCGTAATTACTCCGCTCAAGATGCTTTCGACATGGGTATGGTAAACGCTGTGATTCCACATGAGGAACTTGAAGATACGGCTTATCAGTGGGCGCAGGAAATTTTACAGAAATCGCCGACCTCAATAAAAATGCTGAAGTTCGCTATGAATTTAACCGATGACGGCATGGTCGGACAACAAGTGTTTGCTGGCGAAGCCACGCGTTTGGCCTATATGACGGAAGAAGCCAAAGAAGGGCGTAATGCCTTTCTTGAGAAGCGGAAACCAAATTTTGGCGATAATAAGTGGCTGCCTTAAAATAAAACAATCATTTCATAGGATGTCATAAATATATTTGTGTAAATTCGTCAAAACACCATCAGACTTTCAAAAGAATTGCAGCAACGCTAGACCCAATGGAAAATTTCACCAACGAAACGATTGATACGACTCAGCTTCCCAAGTTTGAGGAAGTTGTGCTTTCTAAATTGCATCCCGCTTACTGGAAAATCATCTTAATTCAGATTGCTTTGGTATTCATAATCATTAGTGTTGGTTTTCTTCTTTTGGTCAATAATGCTGAAGAAACTATTCCATTTCAATGGCAGATTGGTCTGGGAATTTTGTGCTTCTTTTTGCTGGTTGTGTTATTTTCCAGAATCGGATTCAACAAAAAAGGATTTGCTTTTCGCCAGCACGATGTACTTTTTCGTCATGGCATTATTGCTACTAATACACTTGTAATTCCTTATAATAGAATACAACACGTCGCTTTACATGAAGGCATCATTTCTCGTTATTATGGCTTGGCAAAGATCGAGATTTTTACTGCAGGTGGAAATTCAAGCGATATTGAAATTCCTGGTATTGAAAAAGAACAGGCAGAAAACATCAAACAATTGCTGATGGGCAAAATTCAAAAGGAATTGTAAATGGAACTCTTCAATCAACCACAAAAGCAATCCCCGGTCGGAATATTGGTGCTTTTTTTCGATACGCTTTACCATTACCTGCGGGCGATTTGGCCGATTTTGGTCGTTTGGGTTTTTAAGTTTGATGAAGTGAATAAAACCTATTTGCTGCTGGGTATCGCAGCGGTTGTGTTGCTCGTTGCAGTGATCGCTTATCTCAAATACCTCAATTTCACGTTCTACATCGATGCCGATAAAGAGGAATTCATCATCAAAGAAGGCATCTGGAGCAAAACAAGAACTACTATACAACTTCACAAAATTCAACAGGTTAACATTACGCAATCCTTGATTCAGCGCGTTATCGGTGTTTATGCACTTGATGTTGATACCGCTGGAAGTGATGTCAAGGAAGGAAAAATCAAAGCTATTTCGCACGAACTCGCCTTAGCCTTAAAATCAAAATTGCTTCATAACGAAAGAAGAAGAAATACCGTTAACCCTCAAACAATTCCAACTGAAGCGAACCTTGAGCAAAGCCATCCGTTCATCAGCATCAGTCTTTTGAGTCTAATTAAGATGGGAATCACTTCCAATTATGTCAGAAGCTTTTCACTGCTTTTGCTTTTTTTCTTCACCGTACTGGATTATGCCGAAAAAATATTGGGTGTGAGTATCTGGGACGAGAAGGATTTTGAGCATTATGTCGATACCGAACTGCTGATCCGAAGTTTTACCTTAGTGCTTTTGTTTTTGTTTCTTGTAATTATCATGATTAATTTAGCACGGATTATCATCAAATATTTCGATTATAAAATTACCCGGCAACAAGGTTCGCTTTTGATTTCTTTCGGATTGCTTAACACCAAAAGCACCATCATCAAACCTGAAAAGGTTCAGATTACGGCGGTTTCACAGAATTACTTTCAGAAGAAGATGAATATTTTGCATCTCAAAATCAAGCAAGCATCACACAACGAAAAGGAAGAACGCAATGCAGCTATAGAAATCCCTGGCTGCAACCGCAATGAGAAAGACGCCATCCTGAAACTGCTGTTTCATAAAATCCCACAAAAAGGCGTCATGCTTAAACCCAATTACCGAAAGCTAGTTTTTGCCATTTTTCTTACGATTGGCTTGCCTCTGATGGGTTATCTCATTTTTAGAAATAATATTCCGACACTCGCAAAAGAATACGATTATGGTGCCTGGATTTATGTTATTTTTGTAAGCACGATTCAGTTCTTCAAATTCAGAAATAACAGGCTGTTCATTCACGATGATTTTATCATCCGACAAAGCGGTGCCTGGGATATCAGCAATGAAATCATCGAACCGAGTAAAATACAAGCCATCACAACCTCACAATTGTTCTGGCATAAAAGCGTCAACATCGGCTCGATCATATTGCATACAGCAGGCGGAAATATTGCTTTTCAACTTGGGAATTATACAGCAATCAAACAATATGTAAACCTTTGGCTGTATGAACTCGAAAGATCGGACAGCAACTGGATGTAGTTCAATGAAAAATGAATAGTTAATAATGAATAATTGAACGCTCCGAATTATAAATAAACTCAAACCTTAACAATTGACAATTATTAATTGTTAATTATTAATTATCAATTAAATATGAAACATTGGATTGAAGCCGCAAGAGTCAGAACTTTACCGCTCTCAGTATCAGGAATCATCGTCGGAAGTATGTATGCTTTGTCTTATCCTACCGATGAAGTGCTGACGCCCACACAAGTATTCAACTGGCGCCTTTTTAGTTTTGCGATCCTGACCACTTTGGGTTTGCAGATCTTATCCAATTTCGCCAATGATTACGGCGATGGGATGAAAGGAACTGACAACGCAGACCGCGTCGGGCCCAAACGCGCCATTCAAAGCGGCGTGATTTCTCCGCAGGCCATGAAACGGGCCATCATGATCACGGCAATATTGACGATGCTTTCGGCCGCATTGCTGGTTTATTTTTCTTTCGGAGAAAACTATCCGGTATATTCCATTTTCTTTCTTACGCTTGGTGCGGTAGCTATTGCTTCGGCAATCCGTTACACCATCGGTAATACCGCTTATGGTTATAAGGGTTACGGCGATTTGTTTGTTTTCGTATTTTTTGGACTGGTAAGCACTTTAGGTGTCAATTTTCTTTACTCCAAACAACTCGATTATGTGTTGGCATTGCCTGCAACCGCTATAGGATTCTTAAGCGTGGCGGTGCTCAATCTCAACAACATGCGCGACGAAGCTTCTGACAGAAAAGTAGGGAAGAATACGATTGTAGTCAAGATTGGCGGTGCGAAAGCTAAAATCTACCATTATTTTCTGATTGTTTCGGCTATGGTTCTGATGTTGGTTTTTGCGGTTCTGAACCATTTCCATTTTGACCAGTATCTTTTTGTGATTGTCTACATTCCGTTAATCAAACATTTGGTCACGGTATACAAAAATAAAGACCCGAAAGCACTAGACCCTGAACTCAAAAAAGTAGCGCTAAGCACTTTTGCGTTGTCGATATTGCTATCGCTTTGCCTCATTTATTTCCTGTCTGATATCCTAGTCAATAATTCTTAAAAGCTATAGGCTGTAAGCTTTAAGCTGTAGGCCAAAATCAATTAACTAATCTAGCTTAAAGCATAAAGCTTAAAGCATAAAGCTAAAAATATGAAAATCACTTTCTACGGACATGCGTCACTGCAAATCGAAGTCAGCGGTAAAACCATTCTTGTCGATCCGTTTATTTCCGCGAACCCAAAAGCGGCGCACATCAACATCAATGAATTGAAATTCGATTACCTTTTTATCACGCACGCACACCAGGATCATACACTTGATGTGGAGCATTTGATGCAGTTCAACCCCGAAGCTGTGATCGTTTCCAACGCAGAAATCGCCACTTATTACATGCTTAAAGGCTACAAAGCGCACATGATGAATCACGGCGGAAGCTGGAAATTCGATTTCGGTTTGGTGAAATTCGTCAACGCCATCCATTCAAGTTCTTTTGCCGATGGCACTTACGGAGGAAATCCCGGTGGTTTTGTCATCGAAGGCGAACACAAAAACATCTACATCGCCGGCGATACCGCACTGACTATGGATATGAAACTCATTCCGATGCGCACCAAACTCGATTTGGCGATATTGCCGATCGGCAGCAATTTCACGATGGATGTGGAAGACGCGATCATCGCTTCCGATTTCCTCGATTGCGACAAGGTTTTAGGTTACCATTACGACACTTTCGGTTACATCGAAATCAACCACGAAGACGCCATCCGCAAGTTCTTCAACAAAGGCAAAGACTTAATGCTGCTCGATATCGGGCAAAGCATCGAATTGTAATTTTTTAGGAGCTGTTTCTCGCTATCCGTTGCAAGTCCTCGCTGCGCTGCGGGCTTTCCACTACTATCGGGGCTAGGGCATTCCGTAATCCATCAATATGCATCACAAATTCACTTTCCTACTCTTACTAATCGCCAGTTTTTCTTCGGCCCAAACCGACGGTTATTGGGATAAGACGCGTGCCACTTCCAAAGAAGTCATCATCAGCGCACGCGAACGCATCATCATTCCGCTCGAAGAATTGCCTCAAGGAACCACAGAAATCGTATACAGAATCACACTTCTAGACGAAAACCAACAACTTTCCAACAGTTTGGTTTCGATTCTTAAAGCGATTCCGGATCCAACAGGAATCAGTCAGGGTTCGGCCGGAGCGGTTTTTCTTTTATCCAAGATTGCGGGCGATGACAAATGCAAATACGCAATCTTCAACAACAAAGAGTTGGCATTCGATTACAAAAAAGAAGGTAATGTAGACAAAGCTTGTCTGTATCAAAACAATCCCGTAAACAAAGATGCCAAAAGGCTTTCCGTTACCAAGTCAACTTGCCTCAAAACCGGTTTGATGTGGTTCGGTTTCGAAAACAAAAACTGGATCATGAACCAGCGCATCGTTCTCGAAGTCGTTCCTTGGGTAGACAATAAACTCAGTCGCGGCTGGAGCATTGAAAACCGAAAAAATGTTTTGAGCATATGCAAATCAACTGATTTGGCGAAAAAACTTCCCAATGCACAAGCTGATGATTATTGCGTTTGCGTTTTGGATAAAATTCAGAACCAATATAAGTTTCTTGAATATCAAAGTTTACTAGCGGCCGAAAAAACAAAAGCGTTCAAAGACGGCGGTTTGGCTTGTTATACCGAAACGCAGGCATCGGCTACGATTTACGACAACAACCGATTGCAGGCTTCTCAATTCGCTTCCAAAGGCCAATACGGACAAGCCATCGCTAAATTATTGCCGATTATTGAAGAGCAAAAAGCAAAGGTTTCGGATTACGATGCGCTCGGCCTTAATTACATCTATACCAAACAATACGACAAAGCGCTTAAATACTTGAAACTCGGCGAACAACTTGATCCTTCGGAGCTGTCTCTGCAATTGCATTTGGCGCATGCGAATTTGTTTAAAGGAAATTATAGCTTGGCCAAATCCATTTACAAAAAATTCAGCGACCAGAATGTTTCTGACAGCACCAGTTGGAGCGATCAGGTCAAAGCGGATTTTGTTTCCTTTGAAAAAGCGGGCTTGCCAACCAAGGATTTCGAACGCATCTTAAACACCATCCGATAAATGAAGGCGAATTACCAGCAATATATTTTGGAATTCAAACGACCTTCAGGAACGTCACGCGGCGTCATGACCCAAAAAGAAACCTGGTTTATCATTCTCGAGGAAAACGGCAAAATAGGAATAGGCGAGTGTGGCTTACTTCGCGGTTTGAGTATTGACGACCGAGATGATTATGAAGAAAAGCTTGCTTGGGTTTGCCAAAACATTCATTTAGGGAAAGACAAACTTTGGGAATCGCTGCTCGAATTTCCGTCAATCCAGTTTGGGATTGAGATGGCGTTTCAGTCATTGGCTTCCGAAAATCCGTTTGAATTGTTTCCGTCCGAATTCACCAAAGGTCAAAAAAGTATTCCGATAAATGGTCTGGTTTGGATGGGCGACGAAGCTTTTATGAAGCAGCAAATCGAAGAGAAACTTGCCGATGGATTTCACTGCATCAAACTCAAAATTGGTGCGATAGATTTCGATAAGGAATTGGAATTATTGCACTTTATTCGTCAAAATTTTAGCCCTGAAGAAATCGAGATTCGGGTCGATGCGAACGGCGCTTTTGATTCAAAAGAAGCTTTATTTAAATTAAATCAAATAGCTGGTTTTAAATTACATAGTATCGAACAACCTATAGCGAAAAATCAGCATGACATCATGTCAGAGCTGTGCAAAACCGCTCCAATTCCTATTGCTTTGGATGAAGAGTTGATTGGTGTGTTTTCTTTCCAGGATAAAGAAATGTTATTGCAAAAAATCAAGCCGCAATTCATTATTTTGAAACCTAGTTTTATCGGTGGATTTCGCGGAACCCAAGAGTGGATTTCATTAGCAGAAAAATACAACATCGGTTGGTGGATTACTTCAGCATTAGAGAGCAATATCGGACTTAACGCAATCGCACAATGGACGTATTTGCAAAACAATCCGATGCCTCAAGGATTAGGAACCGGCGCTTTGTACACGAATAATTTCGATGGGCCGCTAACGGTTTCAAATGGACAATTATGGTATAAAGGCACGCATTGGAGTTTCAATTTGTAGTTTAGACTAAAATATCATTTTCAAATCCACGAAATAAATTCTATTTTAGCCAAACAATAGCACTAATATGATATCGGAAGCGCAATTTCAAAACGAGTTAAAAATCATTATCGAAAACGGTATCCGTGAGGATATTGGCCCTGGAGATTATAGCTCATTGGCCTGTATTCCGGCATCTGCAAATGGCAAAGCCAAACTGCTAGTCAAAGATCAGGGCATTATCGCCGGAGTAGAATTTGCCAAAATGATTTTTCATCACGTTGATCCGGAATTGGTTGTGGAAACTTTTATTAATGACGGAACCGTGGTGCAATACGGCGATATAGTCTTTCATGTTTCAGGAAGCTCCCAATCGATTTTAAAAGCGGAACGGCTCGTGTTGAATTCGATGCAACGCATGTCAGCCATTGCAACTAAAACCAACAGTTACGTGAAGTTGCTAGAAGGCACAAAGACCAAAGTGCTTGATACACGTAAAACTACCCCGGGATTCCGAGCTGCTGAAAAATGGGCAGTCAAAATTGGCGGTGGAGAAAATCACAGGTTTGCACTTTATGACATGATCATGCTCAAAGACAACCACAACGATTTTGCGGGTGGAATTACGATGGCAATAAATAAAACCAAAACTTATCTAAAGGAAAACCAACTTGATTTGAAAATCATTGTTGAAGCCAGAAACCTAGATGAAATTAAGGAAATTCTCCAAAATGATGGCGTTTATCGCATTCTGATTGACAATTTCAATTATGACGATACGCGTGAAGCGGTTAGACTTATAGGAAACAAATGCCTCACGGAATCCTCAGGAAACATCAACGAAAAAACGATCCGTCATTACGCGGATTGCGGCGTAGATTATATTTCGTCCGGAGCATTGACGCATTCGGTCTACAATATGGATTTAAGTCTCAAAGCACTGTAATATGAGCAAAGAAATAGAAACTTATATCGAAAGAATTCCATTTGTGCGCAGCATCATTATTGGCTTGAAAAGAGTCAGGCTGCCTTGGCTGCACGGAGTGTCGCTGTATGATTTGTTGGAACTGTATATCATTGGCATTACAGAAGGCGCTGTTTCTTACCGTGCCGGAGCGATTGCTTTCAGTTTCTTCATGGCGTTGTTTCCGTTTGCGCTGTTTATCCTAAATCTAATTCCATACATTCCCATTGAAGGATTTCAGGAGGATTTCATGCAGTTTTTGTCTGAAGGTGTGCCACCAAAAACTTATGATGCGATTGCCGCGATCATCAATGATATTTTGCACAACAGTCACTCGGGATTGCTGTCCACGGGATTCGTGTTGTCGATTTTTCTGATGGCCAATGGGATGAACGCTATTATGGGCGGCTTTGAGACCTCGAACCATATCATCATTAAAAGAGGCTTTTTTAGGCAATACGCAGTAGCAATTGGTATATCATTAATACTTTCAATGTTACTTTTGGTAACGGTTGCTATGATTGTTGTTTTTGAAGTAGTTATACAAAAAACAATTATTCAAGATGTGCTCAGCGACCGGATTCCATTGATCATTCTAGGCCGATATGCTTTTGTGATTTTAATGATATTGCTGACGACTTCAATACTGTTTAAATTCGGAATCAAGCACGACCGCAAACGAAGATTCATTTCAATAGGTTCGGTATTCACAACAATATTGATTATCATTTCGTCCTACGGTTTCGGAATTTGGGTGGTAAGATTTTCAAAATACAATCAATTATACGGCTCTATCGGTACGTTGCTGATTATGATGTTTTACATTTGGATTAACTGTATGATACTGCTGCTCGGATTCGAACTCGATGCTTTGATCAATAAAATCAGACGGCAGAAACAAGGCGAACAATAATTTTTGATTATTTTTTAGGAGCTGATTCCTGCTGTTCGCTACACCCGAGCGAAGCGAATTGACCGAACACTTATGTAAAGTCATTAACTTTGTGAGGTAATCTTTTCCTTGCTAAAGAAGCAAGAAAAAGGATAACTGCTGCCATCAGGGCTAAATACAGGATTATGAAGAACTTTTTATTTTGCATCATTATATTCATCTTTTCGAATGTGCTTCAGGCGCAGAACCTCGCTATTGTCGGCAAATGGAAAACCATCGATGACGAAACGGGCAAACCGCTTTCTATTATAGAAATCTATGAAAAACACAATAAGATTTACGGAAAAGTCATTGAAATCTTCAATCCGAAAAACAAGAAAATTCCCAAATGCGAGAAATGCGACGGAGAAGATAAAAACAAACCCATATTAGGGCTGGTGGTCATCAAAGGCTTAACCTGGGAAAAAAACGAATACACCAACGGCAAAATCCTCGATCCAAAACACGGAAAATTATACAAATGTTCCATCTCCTTTGAAAGTAAAGACAAATTGAAAGTCAGAGGATATATTGGTGTTGAACTTCTGGGCAGAACGCAATATTGGGAACGCGTCAAAATCTAATACCAAGCCATCACTAATCCTATCGGAATGCCTTTTTTTGCTGAAGTCATCTTACCGTTGTCGTTGTCTAAAACCTTTACTTATAGTATTTCGGAGCGGGAATTCCATTTTCTGAAAAAAGGAATGCGTGTCACGGTACCGTTCGGAAAAAGCAAAATTTATACAGCGTTGGTGGTTGATCTTCATCAGAATGCGCCCCAATTGTACGAAGCCAAAGAAATCCATCAGATTCTTGATGAAACCCCAATAGTCAACGGAATACAAATCACGCATTGGCAATGGATTGCATCGTATTATATGTGCGCCATCGGAGACGTTTATCGCGGTGCCATGCCGAGTGCATTATTGCTCGAAAGCGAAACTGTCATAGCAAAAAAGGACGAAGTTTATCTCGACCAAAGCCAGCTTTCCGATGAAGAATATTTGGTTTATCAGGCCTTACAACATCAATCCTCGCTGAAAGTTCACGATATCATTTCAATATTGAATAAGAAAAATGTTTTTCCGGTTCTTCAAAAACTGATTGACAAAAATATTTTGGTTTTACAGGAAGAAGTTTCGGAAATCTACAAACCGAAGTTGGTTCGTTATATCCGATTGCATGCTGATTTCGCAACAGATGAATCTTTGTACCAATTGCTCAACAGTTTGAAAGGAGCGAAACAAACGGAAATTTTGATGCAATATTTCCAGATCAATGCCACTGAAAAAAAGCCTGTTTCCGTAAAACAACTGACCGAAGCGGCAAATTCGTCTTCTACAGTTATTAAAGCCTTGATTGATAAAAATATTTTTGAGGAATACTATCTTCAGCATGATCGCGTCAATTTTGAAGGAGCGCTCAATGAGAATGTTTTACAACTGAGTAAAGTCCAAAATCGTGCTTTCAACGACATTCAAACCCAATTCTTATCGAAAGATGTTTGTCTTCTGCATGGCGTAACCTCGAGCGGAAAGACAGAAATTTATATACAACTCATAGAAGAATTTTTAAAGCAGGAAAAGCAAATCCTGTATTTATTGCCCGAAATCGCTTTGACTACACAGCTGGTCGAAAGATTACGAAGTTATTTTGGCAATAAAGTCGCGGTTTACCATTCCAAATACAGCAACAACGAAAGGGTGGAAGTGTGGCGCCAGGTTCAGGAAGTTTCTGTGAAAGCACAAATCGTGATTGGTGCTCGTTCGGCTTTGTTCCTCCCATTTTCTAATTTAGGACTTATCATTGTTGATGAAGAACACGAACAGACTTTTAAGCAACAAGATCCGTCGCCACGATATCATGCGCGTGATGCGGCGATTGTTTTGGCAGGTTATCATCGTTCCAAAGTATTGTTGGGTTCTGCCACGCCAAGTATAGAAACTTATTTCAATGCCCAAAGCGAAAAGTTTGGATTGGTCGAAATTACCGAACGTTTCGGAAAAGTACAGCTACCAGAAATCACTTTGGTTGATCTTAAGGATAAATATTTCCGTAAGCAAATGACCGGGCATTTCAGCGATGCATTGATTGAGGAAATTGCTTTGGCGCTGTCTTTAAACGAGCAAGTAATTTTGTTTCAAAACCGACGGGGTTATTCTCCGGTGGTTGAATGTATGACTTGCGGTCACGTTCCGCAGTGCCAACAATGCGATGTGAGTCTAACGTATCACAAGCAAAAGAACCAATTGCGTTGTCATTATTGCGGCTATTCGATGGCGAATCCAACGCATTGCCATAGTTGTTCGAGTCCTCATTTAACTACTAAAGGATTCGGTACGGAACAAATCCAGCAGGAATTGAATGCTTTGTTTCCGAATGCCAAAACCGGCAGAATGGATCAGGACACGACACGTGGAAAATTTGGCTTCGAAAAAATCATCGACAGTTTCAAAAACCTCGAAGTCGATATTTTAGTAGGAACACAAATGCTTGCCAAAGGATTGGATTTTGATAATGTAAGTTTGGTCGGAATCATGAATGCCGATAATATGTTGTATCATCCGGATTTCCGTGCGTTTGAAAGAAGTTTTCAGATGATGACTCAAGTTTCAGGAAGATCTGGGCGTTCTGAAAAAAGAGGAAAAGTGATTATTCAAACCTATAATCCGAATCATAATACCATCCAACAAGTGACGCATAACGATTATTTAGGAATGTATTCTGAACAATTGTATGATAGGAAAATATACCAATATCCACCGTATTTCAGGCTCATAAAACTTACCTTAAAGCATCGCGATTTCGAAAAACTGAAAGAAGGTTCCATTTGGTTATATCAGGTGATGCAGCAGAACTTAAAAATTCCAGTGCTTGGGCCGGAAGAACCGCCAATCGGAAGAATCAGGAATGAATACATCAGAACCATCCTTATAAAAATCCCACAAAACCAGTCTTTACAAGGCACAAAAAAAACCATCCAGAAAATACTGGATAGTTTTGATGCTGTTTCGCAATTCAGAGCTATAAAAATAGCCGTGAATGTTGATTTCTATTAAGCGATGGCTAACGCGCGAACAAGATCTTCTTTCTTGTTTCGGCTCAAAGGTATTTTTGTGATTCCGATTTCGGCAAATTTACTGTTGAATCGTTCTACCTTGTCAATGTTAATGATGTAAGACTTGTGTACCCGGATGAATTTGTCTTTCGAAAGATCTTTCTCAAACGACTTCATCGTAGAAAGCACCAAGTTACTGTCTTCTTCGGTCACTACTTTTACGTAATCACCAAAAGCTTCAATCCATTTGATTTTTGAAGTGAACACTTTTAGTTTTTTAAGATTACTCTTAATAAAGATGTGTTCTCCGTCTTCTTCTTGGTTTTCCTTTTTCAATAAATGGAAATCCATTGCACGTTTTACAGAAGCATTGAAACGATCGAGTGCAATCGGTTTTTGTAGGTAATCCGTTGCGTCATAATCGAATGCTTTCATAGCGTACTCGGCTTTCGACGTGATAAAAATGATTTGTGGTTTAGTTTTTAAACCATCAAGAAAATCAAAACCGCTAATGACTGGCATCTCGATATCGAGAAAAATCAGGTCTACGGTATGTACCGACATGCAATTCTTTGCTTCGATTGCATTTGAAAAATCTCCAATTAAGTGTAAATTTGGATGATTATTCACTAACTTTGCGATGATCATCCTTTGGATTGACGAGTCATCTACAACAACACAATTTAGTTTCATAATATTATTTATTATAGATTTGGTAGGACGAAAGTAAAATGTTTTTTCGAATCAACCTAATCTTTATCGGTTTTTTTTGCATTTTGACGAGAAAAAATGCATTTTTCTTGTTTATTTAAAAAAAAAGATTACTTTTGCAAAATTATTAAAATTTATACCTATAAGTATTATGAATCATTATGAAACTGTTTTCATTTTAAATCCCGTTTTATCTGATGTTCAGGTAAAGGAAACAGTGAGCAAATTCGAAGAATTTCTTACGTCCAGAGGAGCAGAAATGATATCAAAAGAGGATTGGGGCCTGAAAAAAATGGCTTATGAAATCCAAAACAAGAAAAGTGGGTTCTACCATTTATTCGAATTCAAAGTAGCAGGAGAAGTGCTTATCGCATTTGAAACTGAATTTAGACGTGACGAAAGAGTAATGCGTTTCCTGACTGTAAGTCTTGACAAACACGCGATCTCTTGGGCAGAAAGAAGAAGAACTAAATTAAAAGCAGCGAAAGCGAACTAATCATGGCAAATCTACAACAATCCGCTTCAGGAAAAAAAGATGGAGATATCAGATATCTTACACCTTTAAACATTGAAACTAACAAAACTAAAAAGTATTGTCGTTTCAAAAAATCTGGAATCAAATATATTGATTATAAAGATGCAGACTTCTTATTGAAATTCGTAAACGAGCAAGGTAAAATCTTACCACGCCGTCTTACAGGAACTTCACTAAAGTACCAAAGAAAAGTGTCCGTAGCTGTGAAAAGAGCAAGACACTTAGCGTTAATGCCATATGTGGCTGATTTACTAAAATAATAAGAAGCGAAAATGGAAATTATATTAAAAAAAGACGTACAGAATGTAGGCTTTAAAGACGATGTCGTATCTGTGAAAGCAGGTTACGGTCGTAACTTCCTAATTCCACAAGGATTCGCTCACATGGCGACGCCTTCTGCTAAAAAAGTTTTAGCTGAGAATTTGAAGCAAAAAGCACACAAAGAAGCTAAAGTGGTAAACGATGCAAAAACATTGGCAGAAACTTTAAAAGCTATCGAAATAAAAATCGCTGCAAAAGCAGGTGGTGAAAAATTATTTGGATCAATCACGAACATCGATATTGCTGAAGCTTTAGAAAAAGCAGGTCAGACTATCGATAGAAAATTCATCACAAGCGGAATCGTAAAACGTACCGGTAAATATACTGCCAACGTTCGTTTGCACCGTGATGTTATCGTAGAATTGCCATACGAAATCATTGCTGAAAAAGCATAATTCGTAAATTATCATACTAAGAATCCCGATGAAAGTCGGGATTTTTTTTTATTTTTTTAGGAGCTAATCCGGCTATCATTCCAATCTTTTGCTTTTTAAAGAAAAAGCAAAAGGATTTTCCCTTCTATCCGGGCTAGGCATCCGATTTCATACAAAATTTATTACAATGAAGTATAACAGACTCACCAAAGAACAATTCGAAGAACTCCACCCAGAATTCATCAACTTCCTCGCAACCCAATCGATCGACAAAGCCGAATGGGACAAACTCAAAGCCGAACAACCCGAAGTCGCCGAACAAGAGCTTGACGTTTTTTCCGATTTAATTTGGGAAGGCGTTTTGTCACGCGCTATTTATTTGGAACATTTTTCCAAAAACCACATTTTCCTGTTTCATTGTTTTGAAAAGCACATCGAATCAATCATTCTAAAATCGCTCGTTCCCGAAACCGATTTCCTGACCAAAGAAGGTTTGCAATGGCTCAGCGACAATATGTTCACCGAAACCATCGAAATGAAAATCGGCAAGAAAGAATACGGCGAAGACCGCAACGCCGCGATTTTCGGATTGGTGCAGCAAGGTGCCTTTCTGAGCGACGGCCAATTATACCAACAAATCAATTCGATCATTCAATCGTAACTTTTTGGGAAACTCTTTTATAAATTGGTTATTTTAGTACACGATTTCAAATACTAAAGCAGCCAATTTTTTTTATGGATATCCTTCAGACCATTCAAAACCTTAGAGAAGAACTCAACCTACACAACCATAATTATTATGTGTTGGATGCACCGACGATTTCAGATCTTGAATTCGATCAAAAACTCAAACAACTTCAGGCGTTAGAAAACCAACATCCCGAATATTTTGACGAAAATTCGCCAACACAAAGGGTAGGAGGAACCATTACGAAAAATTTCCAAACGGTTGCGCACGATTATCGTATGTATTCGCTCGACAATTCGTATTCGAAAGAAGATTTGATCGATTGGGAAAACCGCATCCAGAAAGTGCTCGGCAATGTTGAAATTGAATATACTTGCGAACTCAAATACGACGGCGCTTCCATCAGCATCACCTACGAAAACGGAAAGCTTAAATGTGCCGTGACACGAGGCGATGGCTTCCAAGGTGATGATGTGACAAACAACATCAAAACCATCCGGTCGATTCCGCTTAAACTTAAAGGAAACAATTATCCTGAGAAATTCGACATCCGCGGCGAAATCATTTTGCCTTTGGCGGGTTTTGAAAAAATGAACCAGGAACTCATCGAAATCGGTGAAACGCCTTATTCTAACCCAAGAAACACTGCTTCAGGAAGTTTAAAATTACAGGACAGCACCGAAGTTGCCAAACGCCCGCTTGATTGTTTGTTGTATTTTCTAATAGGAAATAATCTTCCGTTCCTTTCGCAGTATGACGGATTGCAAACTGCAAAAAGTTGGGGATTCAAAGTGCCCAATGAAGCTAGACTTGCCCATAGCCTTGACGAAGTTTTCGCCTTCATCGACCATTGGGATACGCACCGACACAAGTTGCCATATGAAACCGATGGTGTAGTTATTAAAGTCAACAGATTCCAATATCAGGAAGAGTTGGGTTATACCGCCAAATCGCCGCGCTGGGCCATCGCTTACAAATTCAAATCGGAACAGGTTTCCACTATTTTGAATTCCATTTCCTACCAAGTCGGAAGAACCGGAGCGATCACGCCTGTGGCAAACTTAAAACCAGTCCAACTTGCGGGAACTATCGTAAAACGTGCGTCTTTACACAATGCAGACCAAATTGAGAAACTTGATATCCGCGTCGGTGATACTGTTTTTGTTGAAAAAGGCGGTGAAATCATCCCCAAAATCATCGCAGTTGATTTGACCCAAAGACCTGAAAATACTGAGCCAACACAATACATCACGCATTGCCCCGAATGCCAAACCGAACTCGTGCGCACCGAAGGCGAAGCCAATCATTACTGTCCGAATTTTTATGGTTGCCCACCGCAAATCATCGGTCGCATCCAACATTACATCTCAAGAAAGGCGATGGATATTGAAGGTTTGGGCGGCGAAACTGTAACCTTGCTTTTCAATAACAACCTCGTTCACAATTATGCTGATTTGTATGAATTGACTGTAGAACAAGTATTACCGCTCGAAAGAATGGCGCAGAAATCCGCTGAAAATCTGGTGAACGGCATCGAGAATTCCAAAAAGATTCCTTTTGAAAATGTTTTGTACGCTCTGGGAATCCGCTATGTTGGAGAAACTGTCGCAAAGAAACTTGCAAAACACTATAAGAACATCGATGCCTTGCAGCAAGCCAGTCTGATGGATTTGATTTTGGTCGATGAGATCGGCGACAGGATTGCAAGTTCTGTGATTGAGTTCTTTGAAAATGAAGAAAACCAACGCATCATCAACCGATTGAAAGCTTATGGGATTCAGTTTGAGATTGTCGAGAAAATCAATCCGAACGCCACACAAAAACTCGTTGGCAAGACTTTCGTGGTTTCAGGTGTGTTCTCGATTTATTCGCGCGACGGCCTTAAGGAAGCTATCGAAGACAACGGCGGTAAAGTCGGAAGTTCGATTTCCGCTAAAACCGATTACGTGATTGCTGGCGAGAATATGGGACCGGCCAAACTCGAAAAAGCCAACCAACTCAAAATTCCGATCATCACTGAACATGATTTTATACAACTTTTGAATGATGCTGAGCACTAAACAGATTGCGCTTGGGTTATACGTGTTTTGCAGTATACTCGCTGTCATCGCTACGATTGTTGATGATGATCTGATGATACTGTTGGTCAAACCGGCCGTAATTCCTGCAATCCTGTATTATTACCTCACAATTAAAAAAACTAAAATCAATTGGTTTTTCATATCGGTGTTGCTGCTCAATTTTATAGGCGATACCATTGTGTTGCTCGAAATCAAAGACCAGACTTTGATTATTATGATTCCTTATTTCATTTCGTATCTGCTGTTGCTTCGGTTTTCGATTCTGGACTTGAGAAAAATGAGAATTATAAAGTCCGGGATTTTACTCGCAGCGCTGATTTTTGGTTTTCTAATGTATGTGCTTTACGAACTCGTCCAAATGTTTGCCGATACCAATCCTGAACTGATTGTTCCGGTGATTGTTTACGGTATTGTTCTGGGATTGTTTGGCTGTATCGCCGTTTACTGTTATTACGCTAAGATTACGGCCTTTACGTTCTATCTGTTGATGTTTGTGATTACGAGCATCGTTTCGGATGTTTTCTATATGTTGTTTCATTTTCTTTTCCAGATTCCCTTTCTAAATTATTTTGAGTTTGCAACGCAACTGGTATCTTATTATTTTGTAGTCAAATACTTTGTTTCGAGGAAAAATGATTAGGATAAAAACAGTATTTTTAGATTTATTCAAAAATTAGATTAAATTTATCCTTAATTAATTTTGCATTCCAAATTAAATTATGAAAAATAAATACTTGCGTTTTAAGACCAGTAAGTTATTAAAACCATTCGTTGCTTTTTATTTTTTTATAGGATTTGTTGAAATCATTGCCGAGCTTTTCAAAGATTATTTTTTTATCTCTGCTTCAAAACCACTGTTAATACCGATATTGATAGCAATCTATTGGCTTTCTTCAAAAAGCAGAAACCCCATATTTATTATAGCACTGCTCGCGGTCTGGATGGCCAATATCCTACTGATTTCGAATTCAATGACTTGTTTTATGGTTGGAACGTTTTTCTTTCTGATCTATCGCATATTGATTATCTATCTCGTGCTTAAAACTATAAAGTTCCCAGGTTATATTCCGATGGTTATTGGTGCGTTACCGTTCCTTTTTATGTATTTATTTGTAGCGAACCTTTCCCATAACGAATTGGGTTATCGTTTTTATATGTTCATCATACAAGGTATGTTTATGATTTTTTTCGGAAGTCTGTGCCTTGGGAATTATATCATAAAATCGAATACCTCCAACACTTATTTGCTCATCAGTACGATGCTTTTTACAGTGATACAATTCGTTCTGGTGATTAAAATGTTTTATGCTGATTACAATATATTCCAGCCTTTGGCGATGTTAATGTATGTCTTCGGACAATACTTGTTGTATCTTTTTGTCCTCATTGAAGAGAAAAAACGCAAACGCTACCAGATTATCAACAAGCTAGGATTGAAAGCTTAATTTAATTTTATGAAAAATGTTTGAAACCACTTCAAAAAATAAGATTTCCTATGCGTTCAATATCGCATATTTCGGACTGGGACTGGTTCAAACGATTGCAGAACTCTTTGAATTAAATCATATTGCCCTAACGCTAAGAATGGTTTTGCCTATTTTATTGTTATCGTTATACCACATCAATTCCACCCAAAAAAATATATTGTTTTACAGCATAATGGGTTTGCTGCTGCTTAGTAATATATTGTTTTTTTATACAAACCAACCTCTCTTTTTCTACGGTGTTTTGGCGTTTCTGCTGCTTAGAATCTTATCATTAGTCCAGATTTTTAAATTGACTAAGCATATCAATTACCTTCATATTACCGTGGCTACGTTTCCTTTTTTGTTGATTTTTTTCTATTTGATTTCTGCCACAAATGAAATTTCAGAGCTTGAATTTAATCTTTTAATCGTGCAAAGTATACTGATTTCTTTGCTGGGTGGTATTTCGGTGGTCAATTATTTTGAGAATGACAACAGACAGCATTCGTGGTTGCTGATCAGCACTTTGCTTTTTGTCGGATTGCGTTTTATTGTTTTTATCGAACGCTATTTTATTTTCAACGCATCACTAACCATCTACAGACCAATAGGAATCATATTGACTATCTTTGCTTTTTATACTTTTTATAAATATGTAATCGCTGCAGAATCTGAACAGCATAAGCATAATACCACTAAAAATCATGAACCGTGAACTCAAAATAAAGGGTTTTACTGCTTTATACTTTACGATAGCTTTCGTCTTATTGGTCGCGGAATATTGTAAACTGACTTCGCTGTTATTCTTTTTCAAACCCTTACTGATCCCAAGCCTTGCGGTATTGTATCTGATCAGCTCGCGCGATAAATGTTATGGGTATCTTATCGCTTTATTTTTTGCTTGCTGTTCCAATGTCTTTTTACTTTTTACCGATACGCAATTGTTGTTTTACGGCATTATTGCTTTCCTGTTTTACCGAATCGCGACCATCGTAACCATCTTCAGAAAAGGCGACAAAATTGTTTTACTTCCTGTAGTGTTGGCTACGGTTCCGTTTTTGTTTATTTTCTCGTATCTGATTTATGTGATGATCAGTCCGGACAACCCGAATTTTTATCCGACGATCATCAACGATATCATCATCTCAATCTTTAGCGGTTTAGGATTGGCTCATTACGTGATGAATGACAGCAAACAGAATTCCTGGCTCATCATCAGTACTTTGCTGTTTACTTTTTTGGTAGTGCTTTTTATGGTAGAGACTTTTTATATTCCCAATGATGTATTCAAACCTTTATCGGCTGTTGTGTTTTCATTGGCGCATTATGCGTTCTATTTGTTCGTCATCGAGTCAGAACATCAGACCACAATCGATTTGCCCTGAGCGATTTTCTCTTTATCCGTGTCAAAATAAAAATCAACACGGCCTAAATTTACGCCATAGCAACCGACCTGATTTACCAAAACATCTTCGCCCGCGGCATTTTTGAGCACCGTAGGTTTGTCTAAAAAAGTATGAGTATGACCGCCGATAATCAAATCAATATCCTTAGTTAAGGAAGCCAGTTTCACATCGCAGATTTTATCCGGATCATTTTTATATTCGTAGCCAATGTGCGACAAACAAATCACCAAATCGCATTTTTGTTCATGTTTTAAAATCCTTGCCATATCCTGCGAAACGCTGACAGGATCATTATATACCGTTTCCTTATAATTCTTCTTGTCGACCAAACCATCAAGCCCGACACCCAAACCAAAAACGCCGACCTTAATGCCGTTCTTATGGAAAATCTTATAAGGTTTCACAAGTCCGTTCAAAACCGTATTGCTGAAGTCATAATTCGCCGAAACGAAATCAAATTTTGCATTGGGCAATTGCGCGTAAAAGCCGTCAATGCTGTTGTCAAAATCATGGTTGCCCAAAGTCGCCAGGTCATAACGCATCATGCTCATCAGTTTAAATTCCAGCTCGCCGCCATAATAATTAAAGTAAGGCGTGCCCTGAAAAATATCCCCAGCGTCCAAAAGCAGAACGTTCGGGTTCTCCGCACGAATCGATTCAATCAAAGCCGCACGTCTGGCTACACCGCCCATATTCGGATTCTTCGGATGCGTCGGCGGAAACGGATCGATATAACTGTGCACATCGTTCGTATGCAACACCGTCAGCTGTTTCGTTTTACTGCTTTCAAAACTACTCAGCGACAGGCCCAAACCCATCAAAGCCGTGGTGGCCGCCGTTTTTTCTATGAATTCTCTTCTTTTCATCTTGTGTTTTTTTAGGAGCTATTTCCCGCTATCATTCCAATCTTTTGTTCTGAACGCCAGAACAAAAGGATTTTCCCTTCTATCGGGGCTAGGACTTTCCGTTATTTTTCGACTGTAATCCTGACATCATTAATCAAAGGAACCGTATCGACATCCGTAAAATAATCAATCAGGATGTGTCTTAATTTATAATCAAGGTCATACTTATGGATTCCTTTTTTGAAGAAATTCATATTATCGCCGCCATTCGAAAGGTAATCGTTTGTGCCTACATAATAAATCTGGTTCGGGAAAAATGGTTTTCCTTGTATTAAAATATCTTTCGCCTTATTGTCTTTTCCAATGGTGAAAGTCATCCCGTTGAGCGGATGCGGTTTCTTTTCGGTAATAATATAATCGAGCATTTCCTGAATCTGTTCGCCTTTGAGCGCAATCACGACGAGGCTGTTTTCAAAAGGCATGATCTCATAAGCCGTTCTCGCCGTCACATTGCCTTGCGGAATAATCGAACGAATCCCACCATGATTCAAAAGCACAATATCGATTGATTTTTTTTCACGCGCCATAAAAACCGGATTGCCTTTGAGCATCACCACATCGGAAAACAGATTGCCCATCGGGGTTTGCCAGGCGCCATTTTTGTCTAAAGTCTGCGGCGCAGTAGCGAGTACGGTGCTCAAATCTTTATCGATATGTTCGCGGTAAGGTTTTATAAATTCTTCAATGCCAGCCACTTCTTTTTGCTGGTCCGTGATTCCGATTTCTTTGCCTTCAATCCTCGTAACATACTGTTTTTGTTGCTGGCAGGAAACGCTGAAAATAAATGTTAAGAATAAAACAAAATACGACAATACAACGTTATAGTTTTTTAGTTTTACCATCCGAAATGAAACTTATTTAATTAATTTTGTAAACCAAGTAAAAGTAGTATGTTTTTAAATTATTTAAAGAATTTTTTTACCCAAAAAACCGTAAAGAAAAATCTTTCTAATGTAAAACATATCGCATCACAATCTGCCATAGAAACCGTCGGGATTGTTTTTGACGAAAGCTACTTCAATGAAAGGGAAGCGCTCGTGCAGGAACTTGTAGCTAAAGGAATACACGAAAGCAACATCAAAGTATTGGTGTTCAAAGACAAAATAAAAAAGAACGAGCAGTTTGATTATCCTGTTTTCAGCAACAAAGATTTAAGCTGGACAGCCACTTTCGACAAATCGGAAGTCAAAGATTTCACTGCGCAGAAATTCGATTTGCTGATTAATTATTATGACACAGAAAAATCAGCATTGCTGTTGGTGTCAAACCAGTCTAAAGCGACTTTCAAAGTAGGTTTCGCTTCGATCGACAAAAAACTGAACCACTTCATGATTGATACCCATGCCGAGAATTACAAAGTGTTTATCGAGGAGCTTTTCAAATACCTAAAAATATTAAACAAAATATAACATGCAATCATTAGTAGGAACAGGAGTTGCCCTAATTACGCCTTTTAAGAAAGATCTTTCGGTAGATGTTGAAGCGCTCAAAAAAATCGTCCATTTCCAAATTGACAACCAAATTGAATATCTGGTAGTTTTAGGAACAACCGCCGAAAACGTAACTTTATCAGCTGCTGAAAAAGATTTGGTGATTCAGACGGTGATTGAAGCCAACAATAAAAAACTTCCGCTCGTACTTGGTGTTGGCGGCAACAATACGGCAAAGGTTATCGAAGAATTAAAAACCCGTGATTTATCTGGTTTCGATGCGATTCTTTCCGTTTCTCCTTATTATAATAAACCTACTCAGGAAGGCATTTACCAGCATTTCAAAGCGATTGCCGAAGCTTCTCCGTTACCAATAATTTTATATAATGTTCCGGCAAGGACTGGTAGTAATATATTGCCAACAACGGTGATTCGTTTGGCCAATGATTTCAAAAATATCGTAGCGATTAAAGAAGCCGCAGGCGATATCGTTCAAGCCATGAAATTGATTCAGAACAAACCAAAAGATTTTCTAGTGATTTCCGGCGATGATATGATTGCGTTACCTATGGTTTTAGCGGGTGGAAGCGGTGTAATTTCCGTCATCGGTGAAGGCATTCCTAAAATATTTTCAGAAATGATCCGTTTGGGTTTGCAACGGAAAGCAGATGAAGCCTATCAGATCCATTATAAAGTGGCCGATTTAATCGATTTAATATTTGAACAGGGCAATCCTGCAGGAATCAAAGAAGTGTTCAAATGTTTGGGATTGTGCGAAAATACGGTGCGTTTGCCACTAGTCAATGCCGATGCTGTGCTGGCTTCCAAAATCGAAAAATTCCTCAAGCAATTATAATATTCACATGAATTTCAGCCTGCATTTTATTGAGAAAAAAATATTTTGTAGTGTCTAATTAATAACTAAATTTGCAGTTCGTTTTTAGCACAGGCATCAGGCTGTAAATCAACAAGACCAATCAAAAAATAATGAATAAATTTTTATACGTTTTACTTGTTTCCCTCTTAGTTTGTTCTTGTAGCTCTTATCAAAAAGCCTTAAAATCAGATGATGTCGCGGTGAAGTATGCTGAGGCTGAAAAAAAATACGACGCCAAAAAATACAACAAAGCCATCCGTCTTTTCGAACAAATGGCACCGGCTTTCAGAGGCAAACCACAATCGGAAAAGATGTTTTATATGTTTGCCCAATCGTATTACAAGACCGAACAATATTATTTGTCAGGTTATCAGTTCGAGAGTTTCGTATCAAGTTATCCTAAAAGTGAAAAAGTTGAGGAAGCCGCTTATTTAGAAGGAAAATCCTATTCGATGTTATCGCCATCCTATAGTTTAGATCAAATAGATACTGTGAAAGCCATTGATAAATTGCAAACGTTCATCGATACTTATCCGAATTCAACTTATCTGCCTGAAGCCAATGCGGCACTCAAACAACTGACGGATAAGTTAGAAAAGAAATATTTCGAAATTGCGAAACAGTACAATACGATTTCAGATCACAAAGCCGCTTTGGTAGCCTTGGATCTTTTCATCAGCGATTATCCGGGAACGCAATATAAGGAAGCCGCTTTGTTTTACAGATTGGATTCGGCATACAAACTGGCCATCAATAGTATTCCTGCAAAAATGGAAGAGCGTTTGAAAAATGCCAAAGTGATGTACGGTAATTTAATGAAATTCAAAGAGGATACGCAATACAAAGAAAAGGCTGACGATATGTTGGTCCGCATTGAAAAAGATTTACAACAATACTCAAAATAAAAAAGTCATGGATTTAAAAAAGACGAATGCGCCAGTAAACACAATAACCTACAACAAAAGCGTTATTGAAGAACCGACGGGCAATGTGTATGAGGCCATTACCATCATGGCGAAAAGAGCCAACCAGATCAATTCCGAAATCAAAAAAGAATTGACTGAAAAATTGGAAGAGTTTGCGACTTACAATGACAGTCTTGAAGAAGTTTTTGAAAACAAAGAACAAATTGAAGTGTCTAAATTCTACGAGAAATTACCTAAACCACATGCTTTAGCTGTTCAGGAATGGTTGGATAACAAAATCTACCACAGATCAGAAAACAGCACTAAATAATTCAGCAATGTCAGTTTTAAGGGGTAAAAAAATAGTACTGGGTATTTCTGGTGGAATTGCCGCTTACAAAACTGCACATTTAGTGAGACTTTTCATAAAAGCCGGCGCCGAGGTCCAAGTGATCATGACGCCGGCTTCTAAGGATTTTATCACGCCGCTTACTTTATCGACACTGTCTAAAAATCCGGTGCATTCAAGTTTCTTTAATGAAGATGACGACAATGCCCAATGGAACAACCACGTCGAATTGGGACTTTGGGCCGATCTGATGCTCATTGCTCCGGCTACCGCCAACACACTTTCCAAAATGGCGAACGGCAATTGTGACAACTTGCTTATCGCTACTTATTTGTCTGCCAAATGCCCCGTTTATTTTGCGCCTGCGATGGATTTGGATATGTACAAACATCCGTCCACGATGGCAAGTTTTCACGCGTTGCATCAATTTGGGAATGTGATGATTCCTGCCGAAACTGGGGAACTTGCCAGTGGTTTGTCAGGCGAAGGAAGAATGGCAGAACCTGAAAACATCATCGCATTCCTTGAAGCCGATCTCGAAAGCAAACTGCCTTTGAAGGGAAAAAAAATACTTGTCACGGCTGGTCCGACATACGAAGCCATCGATCCTGTGCGTTTTATCGGAAACCATTCTTCGGGCAAGATGGGATTTGACATCGCTGAATGTGCCGCGAATCTTGGGGCAGAAGTAGTGCTTATTTCTGGACCGAGCCATTTGAATGTGAAGAACAAGAACATTAATTTGATTCGTGTGATCAGTGCTGAGGAAATGTATCAAGCCAGCCACCAATATTTTGAAGGAATGAATGTTGCGATTTGTGCCGCTGCTGTAGCGGATTATAAACCAAAAATCGTCGCGGATCAGAAAATCAAAAAGACTGAAGATCATTTCAGCATCGAACTCGAAAAAACAAAAGACATACTGGCATCCTTAGGCCAAATCAAAAAACAGCAGTTTCTCATCGGATTTGCTTTAGAAACCGAAAACGAAATTGAAAACGCCAAGCTGAAAATCCAGAAAAAAAACTTAGATTTGATTGTTTTAAATTCGTTGCAGGACGAAGGCGCCGGATTTGGCAAGCCGACCAACAAAGTCACGTTCATTGATCGCAACGGGACCATAGAAAATATGGAACTCAAATCAAAAGAAGCCGTGGCAGCCGACATCATTACTAAAATAATTCAACAATATCATGCGTAAATTAATCTTATGGGCAGCCTTTGTTTTTCTGGGAACTGCACACGCACAAGAACTCAATTGTACGGTAAAAATCAATGCCGATAAAGTGGCCGGAACCAATGTGCAGATATATAAAACACTCGAAAGATCATTGAATGAGTTTGTCAACAAGACGAACTGGACGACGCAAAAAGTAAAAACGAATGAGCGCATCAATTGTTCGATGTTTATTACGATTAACGAATTTGCAGGCAACCAGTTCAAAGCATCCATTCAGGTGGAATCATCGCGTCCGGTATACAATTCAACGTATTCTACGCCGGTATTCAATTATAATGACAAAGATTTTAATTTCGAATACAACGAATTCCAGAACCTGAACTTCAATCCAACAGCTTTCGATTCTAACCTTGTGTCTGTGCTTGCCTATTACAGTATGATCATTATTGGTTTGGATGCGGATACCTTTACACAAGATGGAGGCAGTCCATATTATGAGTTGGCGCAGGATATTGCCAATGTGGCACAGTCCAGTGGTTATGCTGGTTGGGGGCAAGGTGACAGCAACCAAAATCGTTTTTTCCTGGTCAATAATTTGTTGTCGAATATGTACGTACAGTACCGCGACGCCTTATACCAATATCATTTTGAAGGCCTTGATCAGATGCACAAAGACCAGAAAACGGCCAAAGAAAAAATTATCGGTGCCATTACCCAATTGTCTTATATGGAACAGAATAAACCGAATTCATTTCTGACCCGTGTTTTCTTTGATGCCAAAGCCGATGAAATTGTTTCTATATTTACGGGCGGCCCAACGGTTGATAATGCGGCTTTACTTGATAAATTATTTAGTATTTCGCCATTGAATTCAAGCAAATGGGCAGAAATAAAACTATAATCTACACCTAAGATTTTTTAATCGTTTTCCTTTCATGATACAATCGCTTTCCATCAATAATTTCGCTTTGATCGAAAAAATGGCTATCGATTTTTCGGATGGTTTTTCAATCATCACAGGAGAAACAGGTGCAGGAAAATCGATACTTTTAGGAGCATTGGGTTTGGTTCTTGGAAAAAGAGCCGACCTGACTTCGCTTAAAAACAAAGAGGAGAAATGCGTCATCGAAGCGGCTTTCGACATCTCTAATTACAACCTCCAACCTTTTTTTGAAGCCAACGACCTCGATTATGATGCGGTGACGATTTTGCGTCGTGAAATTTTGCCTTCTGGTAAATCTCGGGCTTTCATCAATGATACGCCGGTGAACCTTCAGGAATTGCAGAATTTGAGCGAGTTTCTGATTGACGTGCATTCGCAGCACCAAACCCAAGAATTGTCCGAAAACCAATACCAGTTCGCGATTATCGACGCTGTGGCTTCAAATGCTGATCTGATTGCATCGTTTCAGTCCATTTTAAAACAATACAAAAAAGATACGGCGGCGCGCAACACTTTACAGGTCGAACTACAGAACGCCCTTAAGGAACAGGATTATAATACTTTTTTATTGACCGAATTGCAATCGGTTTCATTAAAAACGATTGATCAGGCCGCATTGGAATCAGAATCCGAACAGCTCAGCAATGTCGAGTTTATCAAGGAACACATGCACAAAGCCATTACTGTGGCGCAAGAAGATCAATATGGTGTGATTTATCTGCTCAATGAAATCAGGAACAGCTTGCAGAGAGTAGCCGGTTTTTCATCAGAATACCAAACGATTTACGATCGCATCAACAGTATCGCCATTGAAATGGATGATGCCGTGGGTGAACTTGAGAAAATGTCCGAACATTTGATTCATGATCCCGAAAAGTTGGAACTTGTATCGCAAAAACTGCAATTGGTTTACACGCTTCAGAAAAAACATCAGGTGGCTACAGTTGAAGAATTGATAGCTATCCAAGCGGAACTCGAACAAAAAGTGGATTCGATCTCAGCAATAGAGGATCAAATCAAAGTCTTAGAAATATCCTTAAAAGACGCGGAAATTCAACTTGATCAGTTTGCCTTAAAAATACACGAAAATAGAATCAATGCCGTTCCTGCGTTGACCAATCAATGGGTTGAAATATTATCGCAATTAGGAATGCCGAATGTGCGGTTTAAAATTGAAATCACCGAAACCAACCATTACCTGACCAACGGAAAATCAGAGTTACAGTTTTTATTCGCTGCCAATCTCGGCTCCGATTTCGGATTGCTTAAAAAAGTAGCTTCAGGCGGTGAATTGTCCAGGATTATGCTGGCGACGAAAGCTATTTTAGCGAATTATTCCAAATTGCCAACAATCATTTTTGATGAAATTGATACCGGAGTTTCCGGAGAAATTGCCAACAAAATGGGCGAGATTATGAAAACAATGAGCCGAAACATGCAAGTGTTTGCCATTACGCATTTGCCACAGATTGCAGCCAAAGGCGATACGCATTTTAAAGTATATAAATCTGTGATGGCTGGCGATACGCTTACCGAACTAAAACAATTGACGCCCGAAGAAAGGGTCGTCGAAATTGCACAAATGTTGTCCGGAACCGAAGTTTCCGAGTCGGCCCTAAATCACGCCAAGGCATTGTTGAACTAAATTATTTGCGCTATATTTGTGTCGCTTTTAAATTAAAATCTAACGTTTTTTACCAATAGAAAATACCCAGTATTATGATCATAGAACCAAGAATGAGAGGCTTTATTTGTTTGACCGCCCACCCAAAAGGCTGCGAGCAAAATGTGAAAAACCAAATCGAATACATCAAATCCAAAGGAACTATTGACGGCGCTAAACGCGTCTTGGTTATTGGAGCTTCAACAGGATTCGGATTGGCTTCGCGCATCACGAGCGCTTTCGGTTCTAATGCTTCGACCATTGGGGTATTTTTTGAAAAACCTGCTGCTGAAGGAAAAACAGCTTCCCCAGGTTGGTATAATTCTGCGGCTTTCGAACAGGAAGCGCACAAAGCCGGGTTGTACGCCAAAAGTATCAATGGTGACGCTTTTTCTGACGAAGTGAAACAACAGACGATCGATATGATCAAAGCAGATTTAGGTCAGGTTGATTTGATCATCTATAGTTTGGCTTCCCCAGTGCGTATGCATCCGAAAACAGGAGTATTGCACCGCTCGGTTCTGAAACCAATAGGTGGTACTTTCACCAATAAAACAGTTGATTTCCATACAGGTAATGTCAGTCAGGTTTCGATCGAACCGGCCAATCAGGAAGATATTGATAATACTGTTGTCGTCATGGGCGGCGAAGACTGGTCAATGTGGATGGAAGATATGAAAAATGCCGGCGTATTGGCTGATGGCGCTACTACAATTGCTTATTCTTACATCGGGCCATCAGTGACCGAAGCGGTCTACAGAAAAGGAACGATTGGTAGAGCCAAAGACCATCTTGAAGCTACAGCTTTCAAAATCACAGACAGTCTCGAATCAATAGGAGGAAAGGCTTACGTTTCTGTGAATAAAGCGCTTGTAACCCAAGCCAGTTCAGCGATTCCGGTGATTCCATTATATATCTCGTTGTTGTACAAAATCATGAAAGCGGAAGGCATTCATGAAGGTTGCATCGAACAAATCCAAAGGTTGTTCAGCCAAAGATTGTATCAGGGCGGCGCAGTACCAACCGATGCGCAAGGCAGAATTAGGATTGACGATTGGGAAATGCGTGAAGACGTTCAGGAGCAAGTCGCTGCATTATGGGCGCAAGCTACTACTGAAACTTTGCCTGCCATTGGTGATTTAGCGGGTTATAAACAGGATTTCTTGAACCTTTTCGGATTTGGTTTTGCCGGTGTTGATTACGACGCTGATACCAACGAAATGATGCATGTGGAGAGTATAAAATAACTTTAGCGTTCAATCAATCCGTTGTAACTGTCGTAACGGTTTAACAATTTTCCGGTAAACACGTCGAGTTCTACGATTTCCATTTCTGTAATTTTCTGGTTGTTGGCTTGGCTTGTTTTGTTGGCCACGGTATAAACGTACTTTTCATTTTTCTTGAGATATTCAAGCTTCGGCTCAGTAACTTCATAGCCTTTGTGGGTAAAAACCTTGAGCGCCATTTCCTTGGCGGCTTTTTTAGAAATGAAAGTCACGGGATTGTTGTTGATCAGAAAATCAGGCACGGAATTGAGGTTGGGTTCTTCAAGCAGTTGAAGGTTGCCGTCGAGTTTGATCCAGATTCCAGATTTGACGCCTTCTATTTTGGTATAGTTGAAATGATATAAGATCCAGATCTCAAGAACATTTTTGGTGATTCTTTTTTTATCCAGAAATTGTTCTGTGCCAATTCTTTTATTGGAAATCAAATATTTGTAATGCGTTCCGGTATCCGAAATTTCAAAGTATTCTTTCAGATGTTCGCCCACTTTAGAAACTAAAATACTATCTGAAACAGTGAGTATTCGATTCGTATTGATATTGGTCGCCGTTACAGCAGTATAAAAACCAAGACAAAAAACAAGGTAAAAAAACCGCATACTTTTTCTGTTTTTAATTAAAAAACGCATTCATAAACAGTTATGCTAATTTTTAACATTTAAGTCCGATATTCCTAAAAAATTCGTTGAAATCCTAATAAATCTGTATAAGTGGCACAAATTGCGAAAACTTTGCGACCTTTAATGCTCAAATTCAATGGCCTGATGAAGATTGATCCAAACCTTATTTTAGAAAATGAAGCTGTGTTATTGCGTGCCATACAACCCAGTGATTTAGAATATTTGTTGCCCTTTTCAATCAACGAACCCGAGATATGGAAGTATTCTTTGGTACGTGCCAACGGAAAAGAAAATCTTGAGAATTACATCCGCATCGCACTCGAAGGAAAATTAAACCTGACCGAATTGCCGTTTATCGTTTTTGATAAAATCAAGCAGGAATATGCCGGAAGCACGAGGTTTTATGATATTAATTTTACTTTCAAAACGTTACAATTAGGATATACTTGGTATGGAAACAAATTTCAGGGCACCGGACTCAACAAAAATTGTAAATACCTTTTACTGGAATATGCTTTTGAAACTTTAGGCATGGAACGCGTAGAATTCAGAGCCGACAATGCTAACGAAAGAAGTAAAGCCGCAATGTTGAGCATTGGTTGCAAAGTAGACGGCGTGCTGCGAAGCAATATGCCTACTTTTGAAAGCGAAGTACGACGCGACAGTATCGTATTAAGCATCTTAAAAAAGGAATGGTTTGAGGAAGTGAAACCTAATCTCAAGACCAAGCTCGAATCTTATTGATGCGCTAACAGCATTCATCACGATTTTAAAATTAAATTATTTACCATGGAAATTAAACCCAAATTCGGAACCGACCAACTGCTTTTCGGAATGAAACAGACTGATGTGAAAAGTATTTTTGGCAATCCTGACAAGCAATTCAAAGATGATGACCAAAACATCATTTATGTCTACAACACACAAAAAATACGCTTGACCTTTTACGAAGATGAGGATTTCCGTTTGGGTTATATCATTGCTTCACATCCTATGCAAACGTTATTTGGAAATCAGGTTATCGGAAAAAAAGTAACTGAAGTTCAAAAAGAATTGGAGAAACAGGGTTTTAAAATCTGGGAAAAGGAAGATTTTGATCTCGCTGAAAATTATTTCAATGAAGATCATTGGCTCATTCTTCAGAGCGAATATGATCAAATCATCAAAGTGGAAGTGGGCGCTGTGATTAAAAACCAAGACGAATTTGACTGGAAGTTTGGCGCTAAATAAAATTTAAAACGGTTGTAAAATAATTTAGCCACGATCACTAGTATTAAGAAGTGATCGTGGCTAAAAAATATATTTAAAAGTTCTACTGTTTTGATGTGCCCGCAGTCTGCGCAGCGTTCTGATCTTTGGTTTCAAACAATTCCACTTCGAAAATGATATTGGAATTAGGGGGAATTACATTTCCTGCGCCACGTTCACCATAACCTAAAGCCGAGGGAATAAATATAACCGCTTTATCGCCCAATGACATATTATTAAGGCCTTCGATAAAACCAGGAATCAAACCATCTTTTCTGCCCCATTCGAAAGGGAAAGGTGCATAACCATTCTGAGAAGCTCGGTTCTGATCGAATTTGCCATACGTTTTATTAACCTCTTCATAACTGCTGTCGAACAACGAACCATCTTCCAAATAACCCGCATAATGAATGTAGATCGTCGATTTATCTGCAGGTTTTTTTCCTGATCCTTGTTTAATGATTTTATATTCCAAACCAGTTGGCGATTTTGTAGCCGTGGCTCTAACACCAGCCAAATATTTTACTTTTTCCGCCATCACCGGAGCGTATTGTGTCATGTAAGCTTTTTTAGCCTCAGCTGCAGCGGCATCTTGTTTCGCTTTTTCTTCCGCTTTGATGGCTGATTGTTTTTTATCATCTTCAGCTTTGTTCGCATAGTAATCAGAGAATACTTTTACTGCGTCGAAGGCTTTGGCTGCAGCGCCTTTACGGACAATGGCTACTTTGTTCATGACATCATCCTGAGCAATCGCATTCACGACATCCTGACCTGTAACGACATATCCGAAAATCGTATGCTTTCCGTTGAGCCATGGTGTGTCTTTATGTGTAATGAAAAACTGGCTGCTGTTCGTGGCCGGACCTGAATTGGCCATCGCCAAAATACCAGCTTTGTCGAATACGAATTCCGGAACGATTTCATCTTTGAAGCTATATCCACAACCACCAGAACCATTACCGGCAGGATCACCACCCTGAATCATGAAATCCTTGATCACTCTGTGAAATTTCAAACCATTATAATAAGGTTTCCCTTTAAGGTTTGGATCGGTTACGAAAGGGTTGGTTCCTTCAGCCAAAGAAACAAAATTAGCTACGGTAATTGGGGTTTTTTTGTATTCCAGACGAATGACAATTTTTCCTTTAGCAGTTTCAAATTCTGCAAAAATACCTTCTGCATTGTTTGCTGGCGCTGCTTTTTTAACCGTTGCTGTGGCTACTGGTTTTTTGGTGGCTACTGGTTTTTTTGTTTTTTGTGAATACACATTCACCATTCCTAAAAACAATAAAAAGATCACTTTAATTTTCATTTTTCTCAGATTAATATGGTCCTTACTTATTTCGCTTATGCAGGGATTTTCAGGTTATTCCCTTTATTTAAATTGATAATTGATAATTTTTTCCGCTGACGCTCCAAACAGTTCGGCTGTGCCTCAGGTGATAATTATTTTGGCATAGACTCCAAGAGTTCTATTTCAAAAATGATGTTGGCATTTGGGGGAATCACGCCACCGGCACCTTGCGCTCCGTAAGCAAGATGTGAAGGTATGAATAAAACTGCCTTATCTCCAAATGATAATTTTTCCAAGCCCTCGATGAAGCCCGGAATCATACCGTCTTTTTTCCCAAATTCAAAAGGAATCGGAATATACTGTCTTGCATCACAGCGTCTTTGATCGAATTTTCCGAAAGCTTTGGCTACGTTTTCCATGCTCGTGTCGAACAAACTTCCATCTTCTAAAAAACCAGCGTAATGGATGTAAACATTACTTCCGGCAGTCGGTTTTTTACCTTTTCCTTTAGTAATGATTTTATACAGCAAGCCTGAATTTGTTTTGGTTGCTGCTTTTCTGAGGGTTTCAAAAGAAGTTACTTTTTGTTCTTTAACAACTTTGTATTTGGCCTCATAAAGCTTTTTGTTTTCAGCATCGATTAAGGCTTGTTTTTTCTGTATTTGAGCTTCATGCGAAAAGAAATCGCTGAAGGTTTTTGTGGCATCAAACTTCTTGGCTGCAGTTCCGTTTCGGATGATGGTCACTTTTAAGATTTCATCGTTCTGTTCTATTTTGTTGACGACTTCCATGCCGTTTTCTATCACGTGTCCGAAAATCGTATGTTTCCCTTCGAGCCATGGTGTTGCTACATGCGTGATGAAAAACTGGCTGCTGTTGGTTCCCGGACCTGAATTTGCCATCGCTAAAATTCCGCCTTTGTCAAAATGCAAATCGGAGATTTCATCCCTGAACAGGTAACCAGCATCACCGGTTCCGTCTCCTAATGGATCTCCACCCTGAATCATAAACTCAGGAATGACGCGGTGAAATCTCAATCCGTCGTAAAAAGGTTTCCCTTTATATTCAGGCTTCACGAAACTATTTTTTCCTTCTGCCAGACTTACGAAGTTGGCGACTGTAATCGGTGCCTTTTCAAAATCGAGCGCCAGAATGATATCGTCTTTACTGGTTTTGATTTCGGCGTAGAGGCCGTCGGGAAGTTTGCTGTATGGATCTTTACACGAAGTTAAAATGGCAACAGCCAAAAGTAGGATCGGAAAATATTTTTTCATTCTTAGCTTAAAAATTTATTCGGTTTTTATTGTGTTTTCTGGATTAAAGTCTACCAAAGTTACGGTGCAGATCAAAGGCTGATTATGTCCGATGCGTCTGTCATCGCCGTGATAACCATAGGCCATATGTGATGGAAACAGGAAAGTAACGGTTTCATTTTTATGCATTAATTTGATACCGTGGCGCAGGCCCATCATGATTTTTTGTTCCTTATCTACATGATACACTTGCGGACGCAATTCGAGTTCGGAGTAGATTACGTTGCCGTCGAGATCTTTTACTTCGTAATTGAAATTAGCAATATCGCCTTTCTTCGGACGCAAAGTGTCCAAAGTATTTTTCTTGTCGTAACGATACCAATAACCCTTTTGAGAAGTAAGATATTTTACATTCGGATCACTTTTGATAATGGAATCAATTTTGGCCTCTTCCCCTGAAATGAGTTTTTTGTTGCGTTCCGCCGATTCTTTGAGGAAAGTTCCCGAAGAATGTGAAATAGGTTTACGCGCTTGTTGCTGAGAACAACTAAACAAAATCAGTCCCGTAAAGAGCATGACTAATAATGAAGTGTACTTGCTCATGTTATATTTTTATTTGGGTTATTAAATCCTTGAATTTTGCGATGGTAGCTTCGAGCGATAAGTTCGATTTTCCACCGGCTGCATTGATGTGCCCGCCACCATTGAAGTGATCTCTGGCAAACTGGTTGACATCGAAATCGCCTTGCGAGCGCAACGATATCTTGATGATGTTTTCGTCGCGGTGTTCTATGAATATGGCTGCAAAGTCAATCCCTTTGATGCTCAATCCGTAATTGACGATGCCTTCCGTGTCGCCTTTGACATAATGGAATTCATCGAGTTCCTGCTGAGAAAGCGAAGTGAAAGCGGTTTTATGTTCAGGAAAAACTTCCAGATTCTCTAAAGCCCTTCCTAATAATCGCAAACTGTGCTGCGAATTGTTGTCAAAAAGCAATGACGGAATTTGCGTATTTTCAACACCTAAATCAATTAAATCGGCAACGATGCGATGCGTATTCCCGGTAGTTTTAGGAAAACGAAACGAACCGCTGTCCGTCAATATTCCGGTGTAAATGCAGGTGGCAATGGTTTTATCAATCAAGTTTTTTTTGTCTAGCATCAAAATGAAGTTGTAAATCATTTCACAGGTGGAGCCAAATTGCGTATCAGAATAAGTATAAGTAGCGTAATTATCCGGTTTTTGATGGTGGTCAATCATGATGAAAGGCGCGGTCAGCGTACTCAACACTTTTTCCATTTCACCGGTACGATGTAAGGCATTGAAATCTAAGGTAAAAATCATGTCAGCTTCCTGTAATATTTTCGTAGCAGTCACGCGGTCGTTTTCATAAATCAGAACCTTCTCGCTGCCGGGCATCCAGGCTAAGAAATCAGGGAATTCGTTGGGAGCAATTACGATGGGTTGATGGTTGCATTTTAAAAGAAAATGATACAGCGCTAACGTCGAACCCATAGCATCGCCGTCTGGACTTCTGTGCGGAATGATGGCAATTTTCTTTGGTGTAGCAAGCAACGCGACAATAGACTCAATAACTTCTTTTTTCATAGGCTGCGAAGTTACATTTTTTTCGCAAAACTGAAAGTATTTAACAAGTTGTTATCACTTAAAAAAGCGTGATTTATTTCACCAATAACAATCCCAACCAAACCGCTAACAAGCCGACGACAACACTTGCAGCGATGTATAGGAATGCCAAACCTGAATGTCCGTTTTGCAATAACGAGATATTTTCCAATCCGAAAGCGGAAAAAGTAGTGTAACCTCCGCAAAATCCAGTTACTAGCAACCATTTCATCGAAGAATCCGTGATTTGGTTTTTTTCGAGCGTGCCCATGATGATACCAATCAATAAACATCCGATAACATTAATTACTAAAGTCGCCCATGGAAAAACCATAGGATAATTTTTTTGAATCAGAGCAGTAGTCAAATAGCGCAAGATGCTTCCTAAAGCACCGCCTAATCCAACCAATATAAGCGTTTTGAACATGGTTTCGGGGAATTGATTTTGTTCAAAATTAATTTTTAATTTCTATTTCACGTCTAAAATTTTAAAAGTATTTTTGCCCATGCAACACAACGTACTTATTTTAGATTTCGGATCGCAATACACACAACTTATTGCCCGACGGGTTCGCGAACTCAACATCTTTTGCGAAATTTTCCCTTACAACCATTTTCCTGACGATTTATCAACTTACAAAGCCGTCATCCTTTCCGGAAGCCCTTTTTCGGTTCGGGCTGATGATGCACCGCATCCTGATTTGTCGCAGATTCGCGGTAAAATGCCTTTGCTGGCGGTTTGTTATGGCGCGCAATACCTCGCTCATTTCAGCGGAGGCGAAGTTGCACCTTCGAACACACGAGAATATGGCCGAGCGAATTTGTCTTACATCAAAGACGGCGAAGCGTTTTTTGAAGGTGTTGATGCGCATTCGCAAGTCTGGATGTCGCATAGCGATACGATCAAAACATTGCCTACAAATGGCGTAAGATTAGCAAGTACTAATGATGTAGAAAACGCTGCGTATAAAATTGAAGGCGAGACTACTTACGCGATACAATTTCACCCGGAAGTCTACCATTCCACCGATGGTAAAAAGATGCTCGAAAATTTCTTAGTCAACATTGCTCATGTGCCGCAGAATTTTACTCCGAATGCTTTTGTCGAGGAAATGGTCAGCGAGTTGAAAGCGAAAATTCAGAATGACAAAGTAGTGCTAGGACTTTCGGGCGGCGTCGATTCGACTGTGGCGGCCGTTTTGCTGCACCATGCGATTGGCAAAAACCTGTACTGCATTTTTGTGAACAACGGTTTGTTGAGGAAAAATGAGTTTGAAAATGTGCTCGACCAATACAAACATATGGGGCTCAATGTCAAAGGCGTTGATGCTTCCGATAGGTTTCTGAGCGAACTCGCCGGCGTCAGTGATCCTGAGACGAAACGGAAAATCATCGGGCGTGTTTTCATTGAAGTATTCGACGATGAATCGCACCGCATTGAAGACGTCAAATGGTTGGCACAAGGCACGATTTATCCCGATGTGATTGAATCGGTTTCCGTAAAAGGACCATCGGCTACGATTAAATCGCATCACAATGTCGGCGGATTGCCAGATTTTATGAAACTCAGCATTGTCGAACCTTTGCGCATGCTGTTTAAAGATGAAGTGCGCAGGGTAGGAGCCACTTTAGGAATTGATGCGGCCTTGTTGGGACGACACCCATTTCCCGGTCCCGGATTGTCAATTAGAATACTAGGTGATATAACTTTAGAAAAAGTTCGTATATTGCAAGAGGTTGACGCGATATTTATCGAAGGGTTGAAATCTTTCGGTTTGTACGATAAAGTCTGGCAAGCGGGCGCGATTTTGCTGCCTGTGCAGAGTGTCGGAGTGATGGGCGATGAGCGTACTTACGAGAAAGTCGTAGCACTCAGAGCTGTAGAATCCACAGACGGGATGACTGCCGATTGGGTGCATTTGCCCTATGATTTCCTGATGAAAATATCGAATGAGATCATCAATAAAGTGAAAGGCGTAAACCGCGTAGTATATGACATTAGCTCCAAACCACCTGCTACAATTGAATGGGAATAATTTAATTCAAGGGTTATGAAAAAAATGTTACTGGCTTTGATTGCGATGGGCATGATGAGCTTCAGTTTTGGACAAAACAGAAAAAAAGATCAGGAAGTTGATATCATTGATCATCAGGTGCAATTAGGAGAATCGATCCGTATGATCTCTAAAAAATACCTGGTTGATCCTTCAGAAATTTACAAACTCAACAAGTTTGCAGTAGAAGGCATCAGCCAAGGGATGGTTTTAAAAATTCCTGTTCCGAGAAAAGAAGGTGCGCCTGCCAAAGAAGTTGCATCTGCCTCCAATGAAGATATCGCTGTGAATCAAAGCGGTAGTTCAACTTCTCAAGAAGTAGTTGCTGTCGATAAACCCAGTAAAGCGTATCCTGAAAAAACAGAAACTGTAAAAACACAACCTGTTCAGGAAAATCCAACTTCAATTCCCTCGCCGGCTTCAACGCCTAAAAATGATATCAAGAAAATTGTCATCACCGAAAGAAAAACCGAAGTCAATCATAAAGTGGTGGCTAAAGAAACGCTCTATAGTCTGGCCAGAGATTTCAATGTTTCTGTAGAAGATATTAAAGCCAACAATGCTGAAGTGCTTAAAAACGGATTGCAAATCGGGCAAATCATCAAGATACCCACAGAAAAGAGTATTGATATCAAACAATCCACTTCAGTAACCGATGAAACTCCAAAATCAGAAAAACCAAGCCGAACCACAACCGAAACTAAACCTGTCGTAGTTCAGAAAAACACTACTGAAACTGCTGACGCTAATGTTATCAAGCACAAAGTAGAACCCAAAGAAACGCTTTACAGTTTGTCGAAAAAATACAATGTCACTGTGGACGATATCAAAATGCAAAATGAGGCTTTATTAAAAAATGGTCTGCAGATTGGCCAAACCTTAACCATCAAAACAAACAATTAAAGTATAATGCGCCTGCAAAACCCAAATGTTAACCAAACTAAAAACACTATAATGAATCGATTTTTATTGTCTTTACTGGCCATCGTGCTGCTTTCCAACGTGATGTTTGCTCAGGATAAAAATTACACCAAACATACTGTTGCCAAAGGTGAAACGATCACTCAAATCGCCACAAAATATAGTGTCACGCCTTACGATATTTATCAATTAAATCCTGATTCTCAAAAAGGAATTAAAGAAAGCGATGTATTGCTGATACCAATTTCCAAAGTTAAAACCGCGGTGGTTTCTTCTACTAAAGTAGCCGCTAACAGAACCCACGTAGCGAAACCTAAAGAAACTTTATATAGCATTGCCAGAGATTATAACGTCAGCATTCCCGACATGAAAAGTCTCAACCCGGAAGCTTTCGCGAGTGGACTCAAAATTGGGCAGACTATAAAAATCCCTGATATGAGCGGCGATGTTACGGCACCAAAAGAAACACCGAAAGAAACACCGAAAGAAACCCCAAAAGAATCGCCAAAAGAATTGGTTGTAGAGACCAAACCTAATTCGGCTGTAGTCTCGCAATCGAATAAAGAGAACAGTGTTTTTCACATTGTCGAACCTAAAGAAACCAAATTCGGTATCGCTAAAAGATATGGCATCACAGTTCAGGAACTCGAGCAAAGAAATCCGCAGATTGTTTCAAATTTAACGGTTGGATTTAAACTGATCATTAGTGGTGTAACTTCCGCTGAGCCTGCCAAACCACAAGCTGAAAAACCTAAGCCGGTCATTACAGAGATTAAAGGAGATGAAATCGTAACCACCGAAACCATTCACACCTTAACCAAAAATGGCTATGCCAATTATGAAGTGAAGCAAGGCGATACGATGTACAGCCTGACGCAGTATTTCAATATCACAACAGAGGAACTTACCAAACTCAACCCGACTTTAAAAGATGGTGTGAAAAGCGGCATGATTCTAAAAGTTCCCGGAAGAGGAACCATCAAAACTGATGTTGGTGGAGGTGTAACTAAAGTAACTGATTCAAAAAGCGAAACGAAATCAATAAATAATAAAACGGTTGTAGTGAATACAACTAAAAAGCAATTGGTATTATTGCTTCCTTTTAACGCGGCTAAAATCCAAGGCGATACTTTAAAAACCATGGAAGTCCGTCTTAAAAAAGATGCGTTTTTAAACATGACATTAGACTTTTATTCGGGAGCATTGATGGCCATAGATTCTGCAAAAACACTCGGATTGAATGTAGACATTAAAATCCTCGATTCCGAAGAAAGTAAAATGAGTTCTAACGTTGAGAACGTCATCAAGAAAAACAACGTTGAATCTGCGGATGCCGTAATTGGGCCGTTCTACCAACAATACGTAGAAAAAGCAGCGGAACTTTTGTCCTATAAAAACGTTCCGGTCATTTCGCCACTGTCTAAAGAAATCGGTAAACCGTATTCTAATTTGTTCCAGGCCATGCCACCAAGCGATTTTGGTAAGATGGCGATGTTCAATTATATGATGGCTAAAAAGGGAAATATTATTGTGGTCAGCGATCCTAAAAAAGTGTACAATAAGGATTTAATCACCAAAAACTATCCTTCAGCGAAATTTGTAACCTTGCTCGATAACGGTGCTTTAGATGTTGCGAACCTCAAATCGCAATTCGTTAAGGATGTGATCAATTATGTTGTTTTAGATTCTGAAAGAACCGGTTTGATTTTAGGAACCACGAACATTTTGCTCAACGAAATGTCGAATTTCCAAATCCAATTGGTGATTATCGAACCGAATGACACTTTAGATTTTGAAGAGATTTCGATGAAAAGACTGACCATTCTCAAAATGCTTTATCCATCCTTGACGCGTGAAAACAACACCATTGAAGCTACTAATTTTGAAAAGAATTATAAGGAAATCAACAAAGTTTTCCCAAGCCAGTACGCCATTCGCGGTTTCGACGTTACTTTCGATACGTTGTTGCGCATCACTCAGGAAAGTTCATTCTTGAGTTCGGCGAATGATTCCAAATCAGAACAGATCGAAAGCAAGTTCGAGTACACCAAAAAAGGTACCGATGGTTATGTCAACAAAGGCATCTACATTATGGAATACCAAGACGATTTATCCGTAAAACAAGTAAACTAATGACTTCCAAAATAACTTATTTAGGCGATTTAAGAACGAGTTCGGTGCACTTGCAATCCGGAACTGAAATCCTTTCGGATGCGCCAACTGACAATCACGGTCGCGGAGAAGCATTTTCACCCACTGATTTGGTAGCGAATGCTTTAGGCAGTTGTATGATCTCGATTATGGCCATCAAATCAAAAGACCTTCATGTTGATTTGGTTGGTTCTACGGTTGAAATCACTAAAATCATGCAGCCCGAACCGCGAAAAATCGCTAAAATTATAGTGGTTTTGAATATGCTTATCGCCGTTGATGAAAAAACGAAAACCATTTTAGAACGCGTCGCAATGAATTGCCCGGTGTTGTTAAGCCTCAATTCCGATATCGAAAAAGACGTCACCTTCCACTGGAAATAAAATATTGAAATAGCTATAATAACCAAGCATTCGATACTTCTGATGCTTGGTTTTTTATTTTCGCACAACTGTATGAATCCTGACCAGAAAAAACTTATCGCGCTCGCGCATACCAAAATGCCTTTCGGGAAATATAAGGATTGGCATCTGATTGATATTCCCGAGTATTACATCGTCTGGTATAAAAACAACGGTTTCCCTAAAGGAGCACTCGGCGAGCAATTGCAGTTGGTTTACGAGCTTAAACTGAACGGTTTGGAGGAACTCATCCGCAACATTAAGAAGCAATATCCGAAGCCTTAATTTCTTGTGATAATTGTCAAATATCAATGGATAATTATCAATTAATAATCGTATTTTTGCGACGTTTTTTTACACAACTACAGCAACAACAACACAACAACAACCCACACAATGAATCAAACGAAATATATTTTTGTTACCGGCGGCGTGACTTCTTCCCTTGGGAAGGGAATCATCGCTGCGTCTTTAGCAAAATTATTGCAGGCCAGAGGTTATCGGACCACGATCCAGAAATTCGATCCTTACATCAATGTCGATCCCGGAACTTTAAATCCTTACGAACACGGCGAATGTTATGTCACGGATGACGGCGCTGAAACCGATCTCGATTTAGGGCATTACGAGCGTTTCCTCAATGTCCCGACTTCACAAGCCAACAATGTTACTACCGGACGCGTTTATCTTTCCGTCATTGAAAAAGAACGTCGTGGCGAATTCTTAGGAAAAACTGTTCAGGTCGTGCCTCACATCACCAATGAAATCAAGGAACGCATGCAACTGCTCGGCAATTCGGGCGATTTTGATATTGTGATTACTGAAATCGGAGGAACCGTCGGAGATATCGAATCTTTACCTTATATAGAATCCGTGCGTCAATTAGTTTGGGAACTCGGCGAAAGCAATGGGATTGTAATTCATCTTACACTTGTTCCGTTTTTGGCAGCCGCTGGCGAATTGAAAACAAAACCCACACAGCATTCCGTAAAAACCTTGATGGAAAGCGGCATCAAAGCTGATATTTTAGTTTGTAGAACCGAACACGAACTTTCGGATGAATTGCGTCAAAAATTAGCGTTGTTCTGCAATGTGAAAAGGGAAGCCGTCATCCAATCCATCGATGCTTCGACGATTTACGAAGTGCCGAATCTCATGCTCGAAGAAGGCCTCGATGTTGTGGCTTTAAAGAAATTGAATTTACCCAAAAAAGCTTCTCCGGATTTAAAGAACTGGAATGTCTTTTTACACCGATTGAAAAATCCAAAACACACCGTTAATATCGGTTTGATTGGCAAATATGTAGAATTGCAGGATTCGTATAAATCAATACTCGAAGCCTTTATCCATGCGGGTGCGGCGAACGAGACCAAAGTGAATGTGGTTTCCGTGCATTCGGAATACATCGATGATGAAAATATAGCCCAGAAAATGCAAGGCCTTGACGGGATTCTCGTAGCGCCTGGATTTGGTGAACGCGGCATCGAAGGAAAAATCGAAGCCGTGAAGTATGCGCGTGAACACAAGCTGCCGTTTTTCGGGATTTGTCTCGGAATGCAGATGGCCGTGATTGAATATTCGAGAAATGTGCTTGGTTACCATGATGCGAATTCCACAGAAATGAATCAGGGAACTTCCCATCCGGTCATCGATCTGATGGAAGAACAGAAAAGCATTACCGATAAAGGCGGCACGATGCGTCTAGGTGCCTGGAAATGCAACATCAAACCCAACACGCTGGCGGCTTCTGTTTACGGAAGAACATCCATTATGGAACGCCACCGCCACCGTTACGAATACAACTCCGATTATGCTGAAGCGCTTGAAAAAGCGGGTTTGATATCCTCAGGAATCAACCCGGACACAAATCTGGTGGAGATCATTGAGATTGCGGATCATCCGTTTTTTATCGGCGTGCAATACCATCCCGAGTATAAAAGTACGGTTGCCAATCCGCATCCGTTGTTTGTGAGTTTTGTGGGCGCCACCGTGAAAACAAAGAAGAAATAATTAATACAGTTTTATAAATACAATAATGGAAGAAAAAAAATTAGACCTCAATTCGATCATAGGTTTTGTACTAATCTTTGGTATTCTGGTTTGGATCATGTATCAAAACCAACCGACCGATAAGCAAATTGCAGCGGACAAAGCCAAAAAAGAATTGGTCCAAAAACAGGCCGAAGCCAAAAAAGTAAAACTTGCCGCACCGGTTTTCGTCAAAGATTCCACGGCGAATGATTCGACACAAATCGCAGCATTGAAAGCGACACTCGGAAATTTCGCTTATTCCGCAACGCTTCCATCGGCTAAGGAAAATTTCACCACTATTGAAAACAACCTGATCAAAATCACGGTCGCCAACAAAGGCGGTTTCATCACGGAAGCCACTTTGAAAAATCAGGAACGTTTCCACAAAGGTTCGGGTCAGTTGGTTTCTTTGATTAAGGATAAGAACTCGGATCTCAACATCACTTTACTCACGCAGGACAACCGTTCGCTCGCTACCAAAGATTTGTTTTTCGAACCGACTTTGACTAAAGTAGGCGAGAACCAGGTTTTGACTTTACACTTGAATGCCAGCGCCAACGAGTTTTTGGAATACAAATATGTGTTGAAACCAAACGATTATATGCTAGATTTTGACATCCGTTCGCAAGGTTTGAGCAAAGTATTGAATACTTCAAAACCGCTTGATTTAGAATGGAATATGAAAGCCTACCGCAACGAGAAAAGCATTGGTTATGAAAAGCGTTTTTCGGACATTCGTTATGAATATGAAGGCGGTAAAGATAACTATGTAGGTCCTGGAAAAGATAAAGAGGAAACTCCGGAAAAGGTGAGTTTCGTAGCTTTCAAACAACATTTCTTCTCTACGATCTTGCTCACTGATAAGCCTTTTGAAAAATCAAAATTGTATTCCAACGAATTGGTTTTGGATGAAAAAGTGGATACCGTTTACACCAAACAATTCACAGCCAACTTGCCGTTAGCGTTTAATAATGGTGAATTAGATTATAAGATGAATTGGTATTTCGGGCCCACCGATTACACGACTTTAAAAGCTTACGATAAGAACTTAGATAAAATCATTCCGTTAGGTTGGGGAATTTTCGGCTGGATCAACCGTTTTATCTTCATTCCGTTGTTCGGATTTTTGAGTTCTTTTATTGCTTACGGAATTGCAATCATCATCTTCACGATCATTATCAAAATTGCGATGTCGCCGATTACTTATAAGTCATTCCTGTCACAGGCGAAGATGAAAGTGTTGCGTCCGGAGATTACCGAATTGGGTGAAAAGTTCAAGAAAGACCCGATGAAAAAACAACAGGAAACGATGAAGCTTTACAACAAAGCCGGCGTCAATCCGATGGCGGGTTGTATTCCTGCACTGATTCAGATTCCGTTTATGTATGCTTCGTTCCAGTTCTTCCCATCAGCATTTGAACTCAGACAAAAAGGATTCTTATGGGCCGATGATTTGTCTTCGTTTGACCAGATTGCCAAATTGCCATTCCACATCCCGCTTTATGGCGATCATATCAGTTTGTTCCCGATTTTGGCGGCGATTGCGATTTTCTTCTATATGAAAATGACTTCAGGCGACCAGCAAATGGCCGCTCCACAACAAGAAGGCATGCCGGATATGGCAAAGATTATGAAGATCATGATTTACGTTTCGCCGATCATGATGTTGATTTTCTTCAACAGTTATGGCGCAGGATTGAGTTTGTATAACTTCATTTCGAATTTGATTACCATTGGAATTATGTTCGTGATTAAAAATTACATTGTTGATCCAGAGAAAATTCATGCTCAGATTCAGGAAAACAAATTGAAGGAACCGAAGAAACAAGGCAAGTTCCAGCAAAAACTCCAGAAGATTATGGAAGAGGCCGAAGCCCAGAAAGCACAGCAAAAAAAGAAATAAGTTTTCTATATATGAAAAAAGCCCAGTCTATTGACTGGGCTTTTTTATTTGTAAAATTTGGGTTGATATTATTTATCAATGACCACTTTAAATATTTTTGAATCTTTTTGATCTGAAATCCGCACAAAGTACAAACCGTTATAAACCGTATCGGTTTCAATGATGCTCAAAGTACTGCCTTGAAGAATTTTTCCGGTTTTAACTATTTTGCCTAGTTCATCAATTAACTCAATATTCAAATCATTGTCAACCATTGGTGTCTGGATCGCAATAAATTCCTGAGCAGGATTGGGAGCAATGATCACTTTAAAGCCAGCATTTTCAAACGAATTTGTTGCCAGTGCAGGATTGTAAGTGGTTGTGCCCGCCGGTACTGTCGTTACAGTCGTTGCTGTTTTATTTCCGTAAAAAGTAGGGCCAACTACGTAAGGGTAAGCTGAATTATGATTGGCATCTACTGTGGCAAAGTAACAATAAATCCCATTCGGATATAATGAAACCGGATATTCCGGAGTGTTGCAAATTCTTCCATTGTGTTCGTCCAGATACGTCGGATCACCGGGATGTGCCACATATTCATAATCTTCACGGAAGTAACCGTTAAAGTAAGTGGCGTTCACCGCTGGTCCGTTTGTTCTGGTGGTATTGGTTCTTAATTGATAACTTGATTTCATTCTGGTAATATCGCCAGTTCCATCAATGTTGGTGTAGGCATAAGCGCCATAAATTGGAAAACCATCATAAGCAAAACCCAATAACGGAGCATGTTGCGAAGGATTGATCACATACAAACCATCCGAAGGATACGTGTCGCAAACATTTGAAATTACGGTCAAATCTAAATTGAAAGCACTAGGGTTTTGATGGTGATGATAATTCCCCATCGCCGGATGTGCTTTGGCGCAATCAAATCCTGCCTTTTCGGCTGGAATCGCATCTCTGTTCCAGGCTTGGGTTGCTGTTGGTCCTCCTGCACAGGGTGGATTTCCTGGCCCGCCGCACAATGCATTGGTGGTAGCACTCCAAGCCACGCCGTCACGATAATCGAATAAGGCGACGCCATTTTTGAAGATTCCAATATTGCCTCCGGTTGTGGCTGTTGGCGTTCCTGTATTTTGCGTTGGATTTAAAGAAATTTTAAAGATTTTGTTCTGAGCCGTAGCCAACGATGGATTGCCATCCTGAAAGGGTCCGGTAATATAGGCTGGTATTCCTGTTGCTGCCACGTAAACCCAATTCGCATCGTACTTAACAGATTGCACATTGGCCAATACCGCATCGGTAATGGGAGTAGGGTTTCCTGTAATATAATGACGGCCTGTAATTCCGGTAGTATTTTGAAGCCAACTGGTAATAGCAGGATTGGTTTGTGCGAATGAAGTACAGCTGATCGCGAGTAATAAAAAGGTTAGTTTTTTGCCCATAGTCATAAAGTTTTTGTTAGTTCATTTTTTGTTTTTCTCCTCTGTAATATATTCTGCAACCGAAAGAATCAGATTTCGATTGCGATACTTTTTTTCCAGTTAGCAATTCATCAACGGCATCAGTTACAAAATGATGTTGCGCTTTTTCCGGTTCGCCCGCATTATCATCTATGGCGCCTTGGTATTTGACGATGAAATGGCCAGATTTGTTTTTCCAGATTACAAAGGCTTGTGGCGTGTTTTCAGCCTTAAATTGTTTGGCGACGGCTTGGCTTTTATCCTGTAAATAAGGGAAAGTAAAACCATCCGCTTTGGTTTTCTTTTTCATTTTCGCAAACGATTCTTCGGCATAAGTTAAGGTATCCATCGAATTAACGGCGAGTAAATAAATTCCTTTCGATTTGTATTTTTCGTTCATTTGATTCAAACGTTTCGAATAGAATTTTGCCATCGGGCATTTATTGGATAGAAAAACCACCACAAACCCTTTAGCATTTTTGAAATCTGAAATCGAAACCCATTGATTGGTCGTCGCACTTCGAAGTTTGAAATTCGTGATACTTCGCTCTTTTTTGGGAACAGTAAAACCAGAAATCCCAAAGAAAAGTGTGATCAACGTTAAATAAATTAAGCGATTTCTCATTTTTTATTGCTTCACGAATTTTTGGGTGTTGACACTTTTGGTTTTCTTATCCATCATTTGAAACACATAAACTCCTGATTCTAGCGAAGAAATATCAATCCCGTTTTGCCATTGCGGTTGTGGAAGCATCATCACGACACGACCAGTAATAGTAGTAATCGTCACATAATAGATTTCAGTATTGGAATCTTTCAAAGCGACAAAAAGTGTCTCATTGCTCGGATTGGGAAACAGCGTAAACGCATTGCTGCTGCTGAAGGTGTCGTTAGCCAATGGCGCTGTAACAATAAATTGCCCCATCATGCCACCATCTTCGTGGCCCCCAAAATGACAATGATACATATACGGATGCGTGACATCGGCATCGGCAAAATCATCAAACTTTCCAACGAAAGTGACCGATTCGTTTCTAGGCACATAAAAAGTATCTTTCCAGCCGGATTCGTGCGCACCAACATTTGCGGCCGAACCATTCCGCGCAACAATCTTGAATTCAATATCATGAACGTGAAACGAATGCCCGAAAATTGCGTTGTTGGTGACGGTCCATTTTTCGACATCATTGAGGTTTAAGGTTTTATCGATGTAGTTCAACACGAAAGGATGGTTGTCTAAACTGAAAGGCGTTGGTCCTTGACCGCCCGTGACAGCAATGGTTCGATTTACCGTAGCATCAGTTGCCGTCCAATAAGTATTTGTCGCTAACGTTGTTGGTACGGCTGTAATTGGCGCCGTTGTAGTGGTTGTGGCTCCTACATTTATATGCAATACTGAAAAATCCGTATTGTTTAACAAGCTTCCGAATTGCCCTGAAGTGTTGGGTTCTCCGCCCGGAAATCCTAAAGCCAATCCTGAATTATAAGCTTTCAAATCGACACTCGAACCGATAGCATCGTTTCCTAAATTGACCAGGATTTCAACGCGTTCCCCAACCATTAATTTTACTCTATTGGTTCCGGTAATGGCTACAGGAGCATTCAATAATCCGCCATCATTGGCAATGATGTAAAAGGTTCTGTTGTCGCTGAATCCTAAATTGTAGCCTCGTTCTATTTCCGCATTCAAAATTCGCAAACGCACGTATTGTTTTGGTAAAGTGTATTGCGCTTTCGGCGTTCCGTTGGTTAGCATATAATCGCCATAAACACGATTCGAAGCTGGTGGCGTAACAAACGTATTGGTAGTCGCATTATAACTTCTGCTGGTCAGTGCCAAAACGATATCGTCAACACCATAAGTCCGTGGCAAAGCTAAGGCACTTTCCTGAGGATCATTCACAATGATAAAGCCGCCAACACCTTTGGTCATTTGCGCTTGAGTAGATTCATGCAAATGCGGATGATACCACAGCGTAGAAGCCTGATTCATGACCGTCCAATAAGGTTGCCAAAGCGTTCCCGAAGGAATGATCTGATGCGGGCCGCCATCCATTACAGCCGGTAAATGCATACCATGCCAGTGCACCGTTGTAGATTCGTTTAAATTATTCGTCACGTTCATATGCACTTCCTCGCCTTTATTGATAAAAAGCGTTGGTCCCCAAAAAGTCTCATTGTTTAAAGCGCCGGTAATCGTCTGGTTTCCGGTTACCAATTGCTTGGTGGCTTCATGAATATTAAGGTTGAATGTTGTGCCGTACAAGGCTTCGGGCATCGACATAGTATTGTATTGCGCCTTTGACACAAACGATACTAATAAGAGACTGACTAAAGAAATGTTTATTTTCATATTGCTTTTGGAGGTGTTAGTTAGGCTTTAGACGATTGTTTTTTTCGATTCGTGCGCTGCGGTATAAAATTATTTCGGAAATGAAAATCTCGGGTTCGATAAAAACTCAGTATCAGTCAGGGTTTTCATAAATGCCACCAAATCGACGCGGTCGTTATCGGACAAACGCAGCGGTTCAGCAAGTTCTTTCGGAATGCCATTATTTTTTTCGATCGAATTATAATGTTTAACAACTTCCGTCAAAGTCTTAAATCTGCCATCGTGCATATACGGAAACGTAAACTGGACGTTGCGCAAAGTGGGTACTTTAAAACGCAGATAATCTTCTTCTTTGTTGGTGATTTTTATGCGCCCGAGATCATTCAAAGTCGGATCGATTGACAAGCCATTGTTTTCAAATTTATCGCTTGCAAACAATGGTTCTGTATGGCACGAAGCGCAATTTCGTTTGAACAAATTATAACCGTTTTGTTCTTGTGACGAAAAACTTTCCTCATGCCGCATCACTTTGTCGTATTTGGAATTCGACGAAGTTAGCATCAACATGAATTGCGACAAAGCCTTTAAAGTCAATTGCCCAGTGATTTTTGAAGTTCCGAAAGCTTCGCTGAACAAGTGTTGGTATTTTTCGCTTTTTTGAAGTTTGCTCACGACATGTTCTAAAGTTTCGTCCATTTCTACAGGACTCGTGATGGGATTCAGCGGTTGCACATCGAGATGATTCGCGCCGCCGTCCCAAAGGAAATCTTTTTTCCACGCAAGGTTGATGAGTGCCATGGAATTTCTCGTACCGATTTTTCCATCTATACCGTGGCTTAAATCGTGATCGACGTGTGTAAATCCTGTGGATTGCAAATGGCAACTCGCGCATGAAATCGTGCTGTCGCGCGACATAATCGGGTCGTAAAACAAATGCCTTCCCAATTGGAAACCTTCTTCGGTGATCGGATTATTAGAAAAATCGTAATGCGGTTTGGGCCAGTTTTTTGGAGATTCAAAATAGATTGGCGTCGTTTTTTTGACAGCAAAAGCCACGCAAATAAAAACGATTACGACAAAGACAATACTATTTTGATACTGGATTTTCATTCGAGGCTAAACATTTTAACCGCAACATCTGCAAGCTGCATCGCGCGCTTTCCGGGAATCATGATGCTGTTGGTTTCTGAAAGCGGAACTTCAGCAAAGAAAGCGGCTGCATTCACGTCGACATCAATTGTGGCGCTGTTTTTCGGAGCGTTTAAAGTAACGATGCGCAACGCATTATTAGGTTTCAAATAACCGCCAATATGAAACTGGAACTGGTTCTTTCTGGTTTTGCAGCTCATACTTTTACCTTCGACTTTCATATTGATGTAACCGCTTTGCCACGCCCAATACATGCCTTTCGCTGGATCTAAATCGCCTGATAAAGCGCCGGAAACGTTTGATAAACTATCAACGCCAATGGAAAAATTGACGAATTTGATTTCTTTTTTTTGATTTAAACCCAATGTAATTTTTTGCGACGCCGGTAATTCAATATCTACAAGATGACTTCCTTTGGTTTTTATGCTGGAATTGTCGGCATAATGTATTTCAATATCTGTCACATAAAATCGAAACGTTTCAAGCTGCAAAGTGTCGTTTTGTTTTGAAATGTATTTTTGATTAGGAACAATCGAAGCCTTATCGAACTTCAAATGAAACTGCAACCGCAAAGAATCCTTTTCCTGAGCTGATGCATGCAGGAAAAAAAGAAAGCAAAACAAAGCGGCAAGTTTCCATCTAATCATGTGGCGCTCTCGGTGGTTTTGGTTTGGAGAACAATTCCGCCAACGATTCGGTCAACTCATTATAATATTGTATTTGATTGGGCTTGCAAATCGTTTTAATATCCCGGAAATGTTTGAAATGCGTCTGCTCAATCTGTTTTTGGTAACCGGCAATAGCGTTGATTAAACTATCTTCTACTTTCGCATCAACGTTTGTTTTTAACAGTTGAACGTAAAGCTGGTTTTTGGTTTCGAAAATCTTCTGATCGAGCGCATCAATCGTGCTTCGGTGCCAATGAATTAGTTTTTCATATTGAACCGTTTGCTGTCCATCAAAATGCAGTTTTTCGACAATCAGTCTTTTTGGGCCTTCGCCATGATGGTGCGAACCGTGACGCATCGGACCATTATATATTAGAAACGCGAGCGTGCCGACATTGAGTAACACCAGCACGATAATCACAATCGTTAAAAGTTTTGTCTTGCTCATTTTAGTAGAGTTGGTTTGATTTTGAAAGATCGTTGGCGATTACTTCGGTAGCTGTTTTTTCTTTTTTGGATGTTGAGAACACGAAAGTAATATTAAGTGTCACCAATAGGAGTAAAGTGGCCGCTGCCATCCAAACCCAACGCATTGAGATATTTTCGGTTTGGATGCTGTTTTGGATTTTGGCGAAAAGGCGCGCATCAGGAATTGCAGGCTTCATGCCGGCTGTGCTTTCCAATACTTCGTTGATCCATTGTTCTTGTTCCATAGTGCTATAGACGAGTTTCGTTATTTTTTCTTGCGGTATGCTTCGAATTTTTTTGCTAATTTTTCTTTCAATGTAGCTTTGGCTCTGAAAATCAGCGATTCTACGGAAGAAACACTGAGTTGCATGATTGCTGCAATTTCGGGATTTGATAAGCCATCAATTTTGGAAAGGATAAATGCCGTTTTCTGGTTTTCGGACAATTCGTTGATGACCGCGTAAAGTTGTGCGGCTTTTTCCTTGTTTTCGAGTAAAATTCCAGGATGCTCGAAGTTCGAACTGTTCAGATATTCAGCTTCATTCTGGCTTTTGTTGCCGAAAATAAAAAGGCGTTTCTTGCTGTTTTTGTGCTTGATGAAATCTAGGCTTTTGTTGATCGTGATGCGATATAACCAAGTTTTGACGGAAGATTTTTCCTGGAATTTTTCTAACGAACCGTGAACCTGTACGAAAACATCTTGCGTAATTTCTTCGGCGTCTTCAATATTCTGGACGTAATGCAATGCGACATTGTACACCAATATATGGTATTGATTGTAAATGTTTTGGAAGTCAATCGGATGGCGCATCATGGCCGCAAATTAACGTTTTTTTGCTCAAATGTATTTTTTAAATCACGTAATTGCCAGTCGATATTTTTTTTGAAACCACAAATAGTGCTATATTTGACGCACGTAAAATAGCCCTGATCGCAACGGAAATCCTTTTGTTCTGGGGTTCAGAACAAAAGATTGAGAGTGTAGAGCAGGATTAGCTTCTAAATAAAAAAAGAATATTAAGATATGAAATTACTCGAAGGAAAAGTAGCCATCATCACCGGAGCCAGCCGTGGCATCGGAAAAGGAATCGCAGAAGTGTTCGCCCAACATGGCGCCAACGTAGCATTCACTTATAGTTCATCTGTAGAATCAGCACAGGCATTGGAAAACGAATTGAACGCTTTAGGCATCAAAGCCAAAGGTTACCAATCGAACGCAGCAGATTTTAATGAAGCGCTAGCCTTTGTGGATGCGGTTTTGGCAGAATTCGGAACGATTGATATTTTAATCAACAACGCCGGAATCACTAAAGACAATTTGCTGATGCGTATGTCTGAAGAAGATTTTGACAAAGTGATTGATGTGAATTTGAAATCGGTGTTCAACATGACCAAAGCGGTTCAGAAAACGATGTTGAAAAACCGAGCTGGTTCTATCATCAATATGAGTTCGGTGGTTGGTGTGAAAGGAAATGCTGGACAAACGAATTACGCAGCTTCGAAAGCGGGTGTGATTGGTTTTACGAAATCAGTGGCTTTGGAACTTGGGTCGAGAAACATCCGTTGCAACGCGATTGCTCCGGGATTCATCGAAACGGAAATGACAGCCAAACTCAACGAAGATGTGGTGCAGGGCTGGAGAGACGGAATTCCTTTAAAACGCGGCGGAACTACTGAAGATGTAGCAAATGCGTGTTTGTTCTTCGCTTCGGATATGAGCGCTTACGTGACCGGACAAGTGATGAATGTGGACGGCGGCATGCTGACATAGAAATTATTTTAAATGATGAATTTTAAATTTTGACACGAGCGCGAGCGAACTGGCGAAGCAATTTAAGACGTCATCATTCAAAATTCAAAATATATAATTCAAAATAATCCATGACTACAAGCACTATTTTATTGCTATTACTGTCTTTATTCATAGCGGCGGGTTTGTCATTTTACCAATATTTTTACAAGGTCAAAATCCGGACAAGAACGTACTGGATTTTGGCTTTTTTGCGTTTTGTTTCGGTCTTCGGCGTGTTGCTGTTGCTGATCAATCCGATACTTTCTCGGAAAACTTTTGAAGTTATTAAGACGCCGTTGCCGATTGTGGTGGACAATTCGAGTTCGATTACAGATTTGAAAGTGGATGCGACGGTTAAGGAACTGCAACAGAAGTTAGCTTCCAATTCGGCTTTGAAAGACAAATTCGACTTGCAGTCTTATCGTTTTGACAACGAGTTCGAATCTTCAGAAACGTATGATTTTAAAGGAAAGCAGACCAACATTGAAGAAGTTGCTAAGAACCTCAAAAGCATATACAAGAATGCGGTTTTTCCAACGGTTTTGATTAGTGACGGAAACCAAACTACCGGTAACGATTACGTTTACAGTTTTGATGCTACGAACAAAGTTTATCCTTTAGTGGTGGGCGATACGACTACTTTTCTGGATTTGAAAGTAAGCCAGCTCAATGTGAATAAATATGCGTTTCACAAGAATAAATTTCCGGTGGAAGTATTTTTGAATTACTCGGGAACGAAAAGCCTTAATGCGAATTTTAAGATCTCGCAGGGAAATTCGACTTTAGCGACACAGACGATTGCTTTTTCGCCTTCGAAGAAATCAGCGGTTGTGAATGTTTTGCTTCCGGCGAATCAGGTCGGATTACAGATATTCAAGGCTTCGATAACTTCTGGTGAAACGGAAAAAAATACTTATAACAATACCAAGAATTTCGCGGTTGAAATCATCGATCAGAAAACGAATATTGCGATTGTCACGGAAATCAATCATCCCGATGTCGGTGCTTTAAAACGCGCGATAGAAAGTAATGCGCAGCGAAAAGTAACGATTGTTAAACCTAATGATATCAAATCTTTAAGCGATTATAATGTTTTGATTTTATACCAACCATCGAGCAATTTCAAACAGCTTTTCGAGAACAACAAGCTAGCTGGAATCAACACTTTTATCATTACCGGAATCAGCACAGATTTCGCTTTGTTGAACCAGCAGCAGAACAATCTGGTGTTCAAAATGAGCGGGCAACGCGAGGATTATTCGGCGCAATACCAATCGCAGTTCAATTTGTTTGCTTTGGATAATATCAGTTTTGAACAATTTCCGCCTTTGCAAAACGCTTTCGGAACGGTTACTACCAATAGCAATGTTTCGGTATTGCTTTCTTCGAGCATCAGGAATATACAAACTAATGCGCCTTTGTTGGCTTTTGCGGAAAATCAGGGAAAACGTTCGGCTTTTTTGTTGGGTGAAAATATCTGGAAATGGCGCTTGCAAAGCCATATCGATACCAAATCATATGAGCAATTTGATGTGTTTGTGGATAAGATCATTCAATATCTGGCTTCCAATAATTCGAAGAAATCTTTAGTCGTTAATCACGAAAGCTTTTACAATTCGGGCGATGCGATTGAGATTACGGCGCAATTCTTCAATAAGAATTACGAACTCGACGATAAAGCGCGTTTGACGATTTCCGTGACGAATAAGAATACGAGAAAAGTAAAACAATACGATTTGCTGAAAAGCAACAATGCTTATAAAGTCAATCTCGACGGGCTTGCGGCAGGTCAATATACTTTTTCGGTGAAGGAATTGAACACGAATACAGTTTATAACGGCTACTTTGAAATTCTCGATTTCGATATTGAAAAGCAGTTCGTGAATCCGGATTTGAACAAACTCCAACAACTCGCGACGCAAACACAAGGTCAGGTTTATATGCCGAATCAGGTTGATACTTTGATCAAAAGTCTACTCGACAATACGTCTTACAAAGCGATTGAGAAAGCGATTGTCAAAAAAACACCATTGATTGACTGGGTTTGGCTGTTGGTTTTGGTGGCGCTTAGTTTGGCTGCTGAATGGTTTGTGAGGAAATATAATGGGTTGTTGTAAATTGTGCGGTTATCTTTTGAAAAGATCACGAAATTGATATAACAAACGCTCTAACAAGCGTAAATCTTCAGTAACAATATCAGCGCTCCCAGACATTTCTTGTTGAAAAACGATTTGTTTTTTATAAGAAGTTTCTATACCGTTGGGCAATGAAACATCAATCAGCAAATTACCATCTTTGTCGGGGGTTAAGGAAATCGTTTTTATTTTGCCTTTAATAATTCCGAACTCCCTATCGGGATAATTGGCTAACCGAATGTTGACATCCTGTCCGGGTTTTATTTTTCCTGAATTTTGCGCCAGCGCTGTTACTTTACCAATATAGCCATTTTCATTGGTCGGTATTACTGCAAAAACATTGTCGCCTGTAATTACGGTTTGGTTTTCTGTCCATACTTTTAAGAAGGTTACTTTACCGTTTATTGATGAACGTAGAACATAATTTAGTTCCCAATCTTTGATTGCTTTTTTGAGCTGGAAAAAGGCTTGGATTAAATTTCTCTCAAGATTTACATTCTCTTTGTTCTCGCTTATTTCGTTGGTTCTTTTGTTTCGGTTTAATTCGTTTAAGTCTGATTTTAGTGAGGAAATAGTGCTCAGTAGATTTTTATAGCCTTTTTCGGATTGCAGGTAGGCTAATTTGTGTTTTTCCAATTCCTGAGAAGCAACGATTCCTTTATTGAATAAGGTTTGGTAACGCTGCAGGTCTAATTTATCAAGTTCCAATTCATTTTGAGTGATGCTTTTTTGGGATTCCAATAGATTCAATCGCTCTTTTAGTTGTATGGCTTCCATGATATTTGCTGTTCCTTCAACTTTATAAGGTTGTAGTTCATTATTGAGTTCATGCACTGAATATTCTTTTTGGAATACCGCAAATGCATTTTCTATATCGCCAAGTTGGGCAGAAGATACCAATTGGAAGGGAAAACTACTTTTATTGATGTCAATAGTATCGGTAATGCTTTTGAGCAGGAATACATTTTTATAATCTGCTGTATTTTCAATTACGGCAAGCGGCGTGTTTTTAGTAACCATGGCCCTGTCCTGTACAAGCAGTGTTTCAATTTTCCCTGAAGTTTTAGTCACCAATTTTTGAGGTGGATTCGTGGTGGTAATTATTATCTGCGTAGTAATGATATCCGGGTAACGAATGATCCAGGACACCAAGAAAGCACTAATGAGAATAGTAAAAATAACGACATTGCCCCAACGAATCATCCAATGCGGCATTCGCGTGAGTATTTCCTGAACTTCTTCACTTCTTAATTCGAGCTCTTTATTTATTGGCATTTCTATTCTTTTTTATTCATTCTATATATCTTATTCCGAATAATGGAGCAGCTTATGTCCCTAATTGCAGCTGATTGCGAACCAATTCAAAATAACTGCCTTTTTTGTCTATCAATTCCTGATGGTTTCCGATTTCTATTATTTTCCCTTTTTCGAGTACGACAATTTGGTCGGCGTTAATGACTGTACTCAATCTGTGGGCAATGACGACCACCGTTTTGTTTTTGAAAAAAACATTGAGTTTCTGCATGATTTGCTTCTCATTATTAGCATCCAATGCACTCGTTGCTTCATCAAAAAACAGCATTTCTGGATTTTTATAAACGGCTCTTGCAATAAACAGGCGTTGTTTTTGCCCCGTACTCATTCCGATGCCTTCCATACCTATTTTGGTATTAAAACCTAAAGGATAATCTTCAATAAAATCTTTAATATTGGCGACATCGGTGGCATAGAGCAATCTTTCCTTATTGATTGCATCAACACCAATAGCGATATTGTTTGCAATAGTGTCATTAAAAATATAGCCTTCCTGCATCACGGCACCCACATGATTTCTCCATGATTTTTGGGATATTTTTCTTAAATCTGTTTTTATGCCTTTCATGTTATATTTTCCGTTTTCTTTTGAATCCCTGCTAGGAGAGAGGCTTATTTCTCCATTATTGGGCTCGTAGAATTTCAGCAGTAACTTCATCAGTGTGGTTTTACCGCTTCCGCTGGTGCCCACGATGGCTGTTATCTTATTGGCTGGAATGGTTAGATTTAGATCATCTAAAACATTCACATCAGAGCCAATGTACCTGAATGACAAATCTTTCAGGACAATGTCTGTGTCTTGCGGAATATCATTTATTTTTTCTTCGTCATTTTGGATTTCGTCTTCTTTCTCGTGAATTTCAGATAACCTCGCCAATGATATCTTGGCATCCTGAGCTTCCCTGATAAAGCTTATTAATTGTATAACCGGGCCGTTCAAATTTCCAACGATACTGCTGATAGCCATCATCATACCTAATGTGATTTGCCCATCGATAACCAATTTTGCGGAAAGAAAAATGATGATGATATTTTTTAATTCATTGATAAAATTCGAACCTATGGTTTGGGTTTGTTCAAGAATCATCCCTTTGATCGAAACCTTAAACAAACGGGCTTGTATGAACTCCCAGCTCCAGCGTTTTTGCTTTTCTGCATTGTGGAGTTTTATTTCCTGCATACCGTTTATAAGTTCGATTACTTTGCTTTGTTCCTGGGAAACTTCCGCAAATCTTTTATAATCCAGGATTTTTCTTTTCTTCAAGAATATGATCACCCACAGAAAATAGAAAAAACTTCCGATGAAGAATACAAAAAATATTTTCAGGTTATAGTAAGCCAAAACGCCGCCCATTATAAGCATATTCAATAGTGAGAATAAGACGTCAAGCGAGGAGGTGGTAAGGATTTTTTCAATTCTGTGATGGTCATTGATGCGCTGCATGATATCCCCGGTCATCCGGACATCAAAAAACGAAATAGGTAAATTCATCAATTTTATAAAGAAATCGGAGATCAAAGAAATATTGATCCGTGCGGAAAGATGCAGTAAAGTCCAGCTTCGGATAAAATCCAATGCTGTCTTACCGAAGAATAAAAATAGCTGTGCCACCAAAATCATATAAACGAAATGAATATTCTGATTCTGAATACCCACATCTACAACACTTTGCGTTAAGAACGGAAGTATTAGCTGGAGTAAACTTCCTGCCAATAAACCGATGATTAACTGTATGATAAATGATTTATAGGGAAAGATATATTTGAACAACAGCCCGAATCCGAAAATGTTTTTGTCATCTACGTCGAATTCAGATTGGTAGAATTTCGGGGTTGGTTCTAACAACAGCGCAATACCTTCTTCGGTTCCTTCATCAGCGTTGTTTCCAATCCAGAATTTTATGAATTCGTCCTCAGAATAGTCGATCAGACCAATCGCCGGATCCGATATGTAGCACCTTTTATTCTTTATTTTATAAAGCACTACATAATGGTTGTTGTTCCAATGCAAGATACAGGGCAGCGGTACTTCCTCGAATTTTTTTAGATTTAGCCTTGCTCCGATGGTCCTGAAACCTATTTTTTCTGCCGCATCACTCAATAATAAGAGATTACTTCCTTCACGCGTGGTTTCAGAAAGCTCTCTCAATTTTTGAATATTAAGCAATCTGCCATAATGCTTGGCGACTATCTTCAGGCAAGTCGGCCCGCAATCTTTTGCATCTGGCTGTATGAAATAAGGAAAATTATTCATGTGTTATTGCCGTATTGTATTTGTTTCTAGCAATAACCGACTCATAATAATAATACAGCATCTGATAGCATACGAATTCAGCTTCCCTGTTTCTGATTCTGAATAGTCTGTTCATGATCATATGTATGTGGCTGGCGATGATGTTGCTCAGACTATTAAAATCGTTATTATTTTCTTTTATAAAAGTAATTTCTTTTGAAATTGAAGTTGATTTTACTTTAATTAAATCCATTAAAAATTTACTTTGGGTATCAAGGGCTTCATTCGAATTAAAGAAATTATATATTTCAACTTTGTGCTTTTGGTATTTCATGCTTAATTGCTTCTTCATTTTACTATCGATTCCCATTTCGCTGCCAAAATTATTTTTAAGATCTTCCATTAAATTCTTACTTCCCTCTAATGATAAATTAAAATCTTTCATCAAGGCATCTACTGCCATTAAACCGAAAAGCCACTTCATATTCTGATTTTCATGTTCCTCGATAACCATTAATGCATTTGTGATCATTTCGCTGTCATGGTAAAATAGCGATTCCGAAGACTCGATGCTTTTATGTCCGTATCTTTCCAACTCCCTATTGTATGTATCAAGTTGGATTTTCCAAATCAAATCTAAGTTTAAAAAATCTTTTAAGCACAGATTAATTTCCTTTATTATTTCCGACAGGTATTTTTCATCCGTGATGTGAAGCCTGAGCCTTAAATGAAAACTGGGATCATGGTATCTGATAAAAAACCATTTGTCAATATATTCTTTCTGCGTCATTTTCTTTAAAACCGGATACAGATAATCGGTTAAGATCAGATCAGATGTCTTTATACCGGTATATATTTTAAAATATATCCATTCGTCGCCTATAATAAAATTGCGTTTTACCTCTTTTTCCATACCAATCAAATTACAGTATTTTCATTATAAAATGAGACAATAAATTCGTTTACATACAATTCTTCGTCTGCGTTTTTGCATAAGCCGTCGCGGTCGAAAAGAAATTCTTCTATATTGATATTGCTTTTGTTGCTTATGGTAGCAAAAAACATCTCTATTGAATTTAGGTTATGCAAATTGATCAATAGCTTATGATCGCCTTCAATATAGTAGATGAACTGCGGTATGTTTTTGTCCGTAGCCCATTTTTTGACATTCGCAACTATATTTTCTTTGTTAGAGCTTTTAGTGATGCTTTCGATTTCCGCAATGTCGATTTTCCATTTTGCCGTAGACAGGATAATTTCCTTATAGACTATTCTGGGCGTAAATGAGAACTCCGATCCGAATATGCCAATGTCAAAACCAATAAAATTTCTTCTTTCGTTATTTTGCATATCGCATAGAAAACGGTAAGCGGGCAATGAACTTGAATCGAAATTATGCGCAGTTGTCAATCTCGGGATTATTTCTTTTCCTCTTTTCTTAGACTTTAGGATAACCTTGTCGTTAACTACCGATATCAGGATATCATCAAGTGCGATCTGTTTTTCTTTATCCTTCAATGATTTTGACAGATAGGGAATTTCGAAATTCCTGAACGATGGGCGCATCAAAACATTCCCAACCCGGTCTTCGGGCAAATGAATGATTTCCGCAACAATTTTATTATGATTTTTTTGTTCTTCGAATGCACAGATTTCATTCACATAGTCATTGATTTCTGCATCGCAATGGCAAAATCTGCCGAGTAAATTTGCAGCACTGGAACCTGCAACAGCGGGCATTAAGATTTTAAGATCACCATCGACTTTTGCGATTTGAATAATCGATGAAAAAGTATCCGGTAAATCTTCCCAATTGATAGTAAGGTCTTTAAAGTCATTTTCCTCGAGTTCGATACTGTATTGATTTTCTTTTATCGCCTGAGTGAATTTTTTCAGTAAATATTTCTGCAGGAACGTCCATTCCGTTTTTTTTGAGGAACTTAAGCCACTGCCGTTAAACGAAATATCATCAATCAACGGGTTTACGTCTTTATATAATTTTATCGGATAGCCCAATCCGATTTCATTGTCTAAAATCGTCAGCAACGGCATTTCCCTGTTTTCGTATCTTTCGGCATATGCTTTTTTAAAATCTAGCAATACCGTGTTTTCATAGTATGGCGTTATTTTATTGAGTAATGTCAGACCATCGATCAATTTGTCTTTAACTTCACTGTTTAAAAAGTTTGATTTTGTCTTGATAATCAAATCCGTTTGAAAAATATATTTTTCATTGAAGCTGATATTAAAAGCGCCTAGCATCCCAATGATATCCTGATAATCGCTTATGTTATTCCCCACTTTGGAGTCTAACTGAAGCAGCTTTTCTTTAATTGATTGCAGATTGTCGCTGATGTGCTCTATGTTTTTGATTTTGCTTAAGGCGGATAACAGCTGGTTTATATTTTCTTCTCCGGAAACGGTCTGCTCTAATTCACTGATTAAAATCTGATTGTCGATCAAGTCATGGATAAATCCAATGGCATCGTCTCGATTAATATCCGCATCAAAAAAAATGATCACGTCCGACAGGTCTGAAATGTTTAAACCTGTTCCGCAAGCCTCTAAAATCTTGGTGATATACTCAGAGTCATCAATTTCTACGATTTGATACGTCAACAGCTCATCTTTATAACTGCTTTCAACATACCGCAATTGGTCGCCACAGTTGTAAAGGCTCGTGTTCGGATAATATAATAATTGATCTTTGATTTCGGGTATTTGCTCCAGTCCTTTGATCAACTTACCCGTAAGATTCATGTCGAGCCTGGTATTTCTGGCATGTCTCGCATCGTCAATTTCAATATTATTCTGATCTGTAATATTTCCTAAGGCACTTCCGGAGAAAAGACCAAACGGAGTTGCCCGGCTAGACAATCTAGAAAGGTATTTTAAGAATGAAATTTTAATCTTATTAATATCCTTAGGATCGAGGATTTTATTTTCAGACCATTTTACCATCTCTTTGAACAGTACGGGCGATGCTAAAAATAAGGCTTCTTTTATGATGGGATTTTTAAATTCGTCTAACAATTTCTCATCGGTAATATTCTCACCGGCAGTTAAATCATTATAATAGTTTATAGGCAACAACGGTGTTCGTAAAATATATTTATTAAAAACTTTATGCATGAATGGAATTATTTACTTGTTTCAATGATCTTGATTGCTTTATTAATGTATAGTTTCGGATCATAGTTGACGGCACTTTCATTAATAATATAGTCTAATTTGAGTCCGTTTCGCTGTACATTTTCTCCATTCGGATAAAAACCTCCATAGCCTGTGAATGATTCCAATGAACTATCGGGCAGCGTATAAGAAATAATATTGATTGGAGCGCCGCCGGTTTGTTCTCCTATCGTGATGCAATTCGGCGACTGCTGAACAGACATTCCGATAAATTCTGCTTTGCTTACCGTATTTCTATCGACGAGCAATATAACTTTTCCTTTATAATAATCAGGATTATTCGTGCCGGTCTTGAATGGATCGCTGATAAAATCTAACGGCGCTTCAGCGGGATATTCGGAAGTTGCCGGAAAAGCATTTATGGGTAGATTCACCTTGATAAATTCTTTCCTTTCCGATAAAAGGTGTTTGGAAATATCTGCATTTGTTATATTTTTCGGATAATTCCTCAAGTCTAATATTACGCCTTTTGTATTAGAGAAAAGTTTAAAAGCGGCATTTAAATCTTTATCGGTTACTTGTTCCATATCTATATAGCCGATATTGGAGTTAACCAAAAAATATTTGTCTTTGGGCTTTTTTTCCAATGATTCGAAATCGAACGCGAAGTTCTGATACAATTTAATATATTTATTGACTACTTTACCATTCTTTTTAAGGATATCAATATTGATTGAGTCGACATTATTGGATAGTATCAAGTTATAAGATAGCCATTTTTTGAGGTAATTCGGATTCGATGCGGAAAGCAAATCTGAAAAATTGCCTTTGATGTAGGTCGAAATTTTTTGATTTTTTATGCGATAAATCACATCTCCAAATTCAAGCCCGTTCTTTTGGGATAGCTTTTTGTTTTTGAATGCATTCAACACGATAGAGTCATTCAGAATCTTGACACTAAAACTCGGGGAAAATTTAAACAACGAATCTTTGACTTCATTGGAAAAGCCCATTGCGTGAGAGTCATTCAATTTCGAAACGATCTTTAATTTGGAAATTTCATATTTTGCTATAGAGTTTGATTTTAAAAAATCATCAATCGACGGCTCTAAAACATCAAACCACTTTTGATCAGTCAGGTATTTATTTATGTCCCAATATTCTATTACATTCCAAAAACTAAATAAGGTCAGTAATCGACAGAATTTATTTTCAGGGCTGAAATTTTTAATTCCTTTTTCATTGTCGAACGAAACCATCTTAGTCATTTTACTGACCTTTGCGTAGTAGCTGCCTATGTTTCCATTGTTTGTGAGTTGGTTTAGTGCATCGGTCAGCCTGTTTCCAAAGATTTTCTGGTCAATCCAATGATAATCCTGATTTTTCAGGAACAACTTTGAAGCGTCGATATCTACGGCTCTTTTTTCGAAAGCTGTATTTTTACTATTGTATTTTATGATGAAATCGAGTAAAAAAAAATTCATTTTCTCTTGTGAATCAATTTTTTCTGAACTTGCGAGCAGCACCAGCAGTACATTATCCCAATCATATTTGCCTTTGCTTATTTCGGGATGGTGGTATTTCATCAACCCCCATACAAGGCCTATTTGTTTATATTTTTGTATTTCATTTAATTGGGTTTGTGAATAGATTAACGGGCCTGTAACCATCAAGAGAAATAAAAAATATTTTTTCATATAATAATATTAAACGGTTAGAAATACAGCTTCTTCAATAAAAACGAGCGGTTTTTTTGATAAGTACTTTAAATTCGAAGCTGCAACGCCGGCCAAACCTTCTAAAAATGTCACATTCTGCGTAGTGTCTTCAAAAACCGGGAAACTATAGCCTAAGATATTAAATCCATCATGTGATTTAATATCTTTCATTTCAAATGTCTTTTTTGTCCAATGGTCTATTGTCGGTAGGAATTTAACGTCCTTGGTCAATTCATAGACATTCTTGAAAATAAATGCTACGCCGCCAGTTCCGTGGCAGAAGCCGGCATCCATGTCGTGTTTCGTAATTTCTCTTTCGCTGAGTCTGTCGGAAACATGATACAATTTTTCTATGGCATATTTTTCTAAAGATTCGTCTTCTAATATTTTTGATGCTATTAAAAGTGTGTGTAGTATCCCTAAATCGCCATAGCACCATGCTAGCCTCGAATTGGTTGGTTTGTATTCTGAATCATCGAATGCGGAAACTTCAATTTTATATTGATAGAAGGAATAGATATCGCTACTTAAAGTTTGCGTGTTTTGTGTAAAAAAAATGATCATTTCCCGCGCCATCGCTTTCGATTTGTCGATCAGGATATTATGCTTTATACATTTTAAAAAGAAGTATAAAATTCCTGCATTGCCATGTGCGAGCCCGAAATCATAAAAGAAATCCTTCTCAACATGCTTGTCGAATACTTTCCAGTATATTTGATTGTCTTTTTTTATAGCGGTTTTCTCTAAGAAATTTATTATTTCCAGAACATTTCGTTCATTTTTCCGCTTGATGAAATACAATCCGATTCCAAGTGCACCATGCAGCATATCGATATTATCTTCCTCGATTTCGACCTTAAACATATCTTCAAGTACGGAATCAATTTCTTCTAAAATATCATCATACTCTGCATCATATAATACGTTTTGTTCTTTTAAGTTATCCAATAAGAACCCTAACCCGGCGATGCCTCCGCAATAACTTGGCAGTAAGTTTTCCGATTTATAGAGAATGTCGAGTAAGTGATCGATTAAGCTTTTTATTTTTTTCAGGTTGACTAATTCCGGGTAAGTGGCATTTGTGTCTAACAAAGTCAATATAATTCCGGGCAATCCGGATAATAAAGAAATGTTGATTACATTAGGTTCTTTAGAGATAACATTCCAATCCTGAATATAATCAATTATTTCACTTAATTCCTGGTAACTTCTGTTTTTTAAATCCATAATAATATAAAAATAAGCAGATCTGTTTAACCAAATCTGCTTAATTTTTTTAATTTACTTACTACTAGTTAGCAGGAATACATTGTGATGGGCTGCTTGACGGACCTGTCAAAGTTAGGCATCTTTTTCCTGAACTGGTATCAGCGCAATCTTTATAACTGCAACATGCAAAACCTGTGCAATTAGAATAAGAAGTTGTACCACCACCGTTAACTTTAGTTTTTTCCTGATCTGTTAAGACTGAAACAACTTTCTTGTTTAAATTTAATTTTTTCATTGTTTAATAAATTAAAATTATAAAATATTTTTTGATTGTTTCTTTCTTCAAGTTGTGATTGCATAGCGTGCACTCCATGCACCGAAACTAAAATCTGAAACTTAATCGTATCAATATTATAATTAATTGCCCTATTAAACTATTCCGTATTGTAATATAAAATTCACATTAGTAATATAGTATTTCAAGAAGGAAATTTTCTTTTATCTTTGTTTTTCTAACTAAGATAAACTTTTTATAACCTAAGATATTATGAATATAGGCCAAGCTATTAGGAAGTATCGTATTGAAAAAGACATTAAAGCCCAAGTGATTTATGACAAATTAGGGATAAGCCAATCTACTTATTCTAAAATCGAAAACAACAAACATAAGATGGATATCAACATTTTGAAAGACATAGCCACAGTCCTTGAAGTCGATATCTTTAAATTAATCGGAGGGCATAAAATTCAGATAAGCCATGCTAATCGAGATAATGCGGATCAAGGCTCGGTCATCGAATCTATTGATTCCCATTCCGGAAAATTGATAGATTCGCTTGAAAGTCAAATCGAATTATTAAAGGAGCAGAATATTTTTTATAAAGCAGAAATCAAGAACAGAAATATGGAGAATAATAACTTAAGAAATCAAATCTCAAATTTAAAAGAAGTCATTCTAACCTTGGAAACAAATCGTAGAACCAGCAATTTTCAAGAGAAATAAACTTCATCAAGTGCTTGATTTTTTGGGGATTAATACCGTATGCTTTTCTTCTTTTCCGTTATTGTATTTATAGTTTACCGTCATTAATTTTTCAATAGTAAAACCTTGGATTTCAAGCACATGTACGGTTTTTTCTAAATTATGGTAATAGAAATAAGTACGATCTCCGCTGCTGCCTTTTTGGTAACCGGAATCCGTATAATCTCCAGCTACAAAACTCAAATAGAGCAGGCCATTTTCTTTCAGTAATTGATGACAATCAGCAACCAGTTTTGACACATCGGATTCGGATAAATACGGAATACAAAATCCGCACATAATTGCATCGAATTGTTTTTCAATGGAATTAATTTCCCGAACATCCATGACTTTGAAAGTGGCATTAGGAATGTTTTGTTGCGCTAATTGAATCATGTTTGGCGCGATGTCAACAGCTTGTATTTTGAAATCCGGCCTTTTCTCCAAAAGGTATTTCGTAATGTTTCCCGGGCCGCAGCCTAGTTCTAATAGCTTAGCATTTTGAATCGTGATGGCTTCACAAAACAAGTCGTAACTTTCATTATACAAATCCAGATTCATAAACTTCTCCTGATAAAGTTCTGCGACTTTATTCCAGGTGTTGAAGGTTTCTCGGTAACGGTCCATGGCAAGGAAAATTGATTGAAACGAAAGTAGCAAAAGAAATTGGGTTTTAGTTCATTACTTATTCAAAAACCTTACTGTTTATTGAGGATTAAGTCGTATTTTTGAATGTAATTTTAATTTTCATGGCTATGAAATCGATGCTTTCTTTAATGTTGCTTTGCGGTAGTATTATGAATTCAAACGCTCAGCAATGGATTCGCGATTTAGACTTCGGGCTCAAAGAAGCCGCCCAGCAAAATAAAAAAGTGTTGTTGTTTTTCTCTGTACCCGAACACTGCGATACGTGTGTCAAACTTGAACAGAAAGTGTTCAAATCGCCGGAATTTCTAGCTTTTGCGGATGATAATTACGTGATGGTAAAAATCGATTTCTCGTACCAGCAAGATGACAAAGAACAATTGCAGAAAAACCTGTTGATTGTAGAAAAATATAACAAAGATGGCTTTTTTCCTCATGTCGTGGTTTTGAATAAAGAAGCTAAAATTGCACTAAAAACCGGCGTCTACAATAACGAAACGCCTCAGGAATATTTGTCGTTATTGAAAAAGAATACCAAGTCTTAACGATAAAATTTCTGTCGGCGCCAAACTTTTTATATTACCGAGGCCGAAAGGGTTAGACTGAGTCAAACGCATCGAGTAGGGTTTACTTGGTTTCACTTTCTATAACAATAACTACATTTTTAATCATTTAAATTAAACACCATGAACGACGCACACTGGCATTTGGTAGTCAATCATTTTCCGATCATCGGGACTATTTTTGGCTTTGGAATCTTAATCGCTGGATTGTTATTGAAAAACAAAACCACGATCAACACGGCTTATTTTATTTTTATTGTAGCGGCTCTTTTTGCTTTTGCTTCAATGTCTACGGGCGAAGGCGCTGAAGAAATGGTCGAAGACTTGCCGAGCGTAGGAAAACAAATCATCCACGAACATGAAGAAATGGCTGAAAAATTAGCCTTGGTATTGTATGTTTTAGGAGCGATTTCTATTCTTGGACTGATACTCAACATTAAAAACCACAGTAAAGCGAAACTCATTACTTACTTAGCTTTAATCTTTGGTATTGTTGCTGTATATCTTGGCAAAGAAACCGGAACCACTGGCGGTGAAGTGCGTCATACGGAAATCAGAACTGATGCGAATGGCGCAGCGGTTCAAAAAATGGAATCCGAAGATAAAGACTAAAAGCGTTTACTTTTGGTATTTTTTCTTTTTCAAAAGATCGGAAGCCGTTTGGTAATAAGCAACGGTTTCCTTTACTAAATCCTCGCGTGTTTTGGATATTGGGTTTTCATCGTAATACAATTGGAAATCAGGCCCTAATTTTTGACCCGGACTGACTTTCAATTGGTATTGTTTGACGGCTTGTTTAGGCGATAAGATTGTGAGTACGCTGTCTTTGATGAATCCTAAATTCTGATAGGTTGCCACAAATGCTCTTGGTTTGTATTGAGGTTGAAGCACATCCTGACCGAAAAATTTACTCTGGTAACTGAAATTCAATAACCCGAACAAGGTCGGCATCACATCAATCTGTGACATCAGTTTTGGGAAATGCTGCGCCGGAATATCTTTCGGGCTGTAAATCATCGCGGGAATTCTGTATTTATCTAACGGAAGTTCTGTTTTTCCGGCACTCGAGGCACAATGGTCGGCGAGGATTACAAAAACGGTATTTTCATACCAAGACTGCTTTTTGGCCATCGCAAAGAATTGCTTCAATGCGAAATCGGTATATTTTACGCCACCATCACGCGATTTAGCGTCTCCGGGAATATCAATGCGGTTGTTCGGATAAGTGAACGGTCTGTGATTGCTCACGGTCATCCAATGGTTGAAGAAGGGTTTGCCGGTTTTGGCTTCGGCATTCATGGTCTGAATCGCTTTCTTGGCCATGTCTTCATCGCAAACACCCCAAACATTTGAAAAGGTGATTTCATTAGGCTGAAACGATTTCTTGTCGATGATCTCATAACCGTTGCCTTGATAAAAATCCTGCATATTGTCAAAATAGGCATCGCCACCGTATAAAAATTTAACCTGATACCCTTGTTTTTTGAATAGATTTCCTGTAGTAAATTTGTTTTTGTTGTCTTTCCGTTTGATGACGCTTTCCCCGGCGGTTGGCGGCAAACACAAAGTAACGGCTTCGAGCCCTCGAACCGTTCTGTTGCCCACAGCGTATAGATTGGTAAACATCAAACTCTTATCGGCCAGACTGTCTAAAAACGGCGTGAGGTTGTTTTCGTTGCCATAATGTTTGAGAAAATCGGCGCTGTAACTTTCAATGGTAATCAGTACCACATTTTTGTGTTTTGCTATCGAATCACTTTTGATATTCTGCATCAGATTATCAGCAAGCAAAGGGTTTTGTTGCTCTAAAATCTTATAGGCTTCCTGTTCCGGTATTGTTTTATAGAATTTGAAATAATCAAGCTCGTTGTTCATAAAAGCCGAATAGAACTTATAAATCCCGTTGGCCTGCAATTCGTTCGCAAAGATATTCTGGGAGTTTTCTTTGCCCGATAAAAACGGAACTACCGCCAGAGCAATCGCTACCAAAGTCAAATAGACAAGTGATAGTTTCAATTTGACGGCTATCGAAGGAATGTTCTCAAGGATTTCTTTAGATTTTTTGACAATGAAATGGGTAATGAATCCCGTCACTAAAAACAATACAATAAAAATAGGAATCACAGGATAAGATTCCATGATGTTGCCGATGACTTCGTTGGTGTAGATCAGATAATCTACGGCTATGAAATTGTATCGCACGCCGAATTCATTCCAGAAGAAATATTCGCTGATAACATTTTGTATGATCAGCAGCACGTAAATAAAAATAACAAACGTAAACAGCCAATGACGAATGACAGTCCGGTATTTTGGAAGGAAAAGCATAAAGCCGAACAATAAGGTTTTCAACCCAATGAAATACATCGCGATTTCGGGCAAAACACCGCCGTATTCATTGAAAATCGTATTGCCAAAAGTCACGTAAAGCCACAACGCCACTAAACAGCCAAAAATAATGTATCCGTAGGGTTTTGCATATTTAGCATTGGAAACGAACAGCAGGTACAGCCACAAAAAAAACGCCGCAAGGATAAAAATAAAAGTATCTGAAACTAGTCCGAAAACAAAGATCTTCGATAGATCGAGAAATGAAAAATGCGCTTGTGTGATTGGGTGAAACAACAAAATCAGCCGCAAAACGAAACTGACAAAAAGGGAAAAACAGGCGAGATAGAAAAAAGGTTTGATTTTTTGTAGGGGCATCATGAAGATTTTGAGCTAATGTAGGTCAAAATTAACATGTTGGTTTTAATTAACCAATTAATCTTATCTTAATATTTACTTAATCTGTCTTGGGTTATGTTTTTTGCCTTTTTAAGAATAGATTTGTATTTGCAGAGATTAAGAAATCAAAACAATAATTAGCATGAAAATTCTCATTGTTGAGGACGAAACCGGTATCGCCAATTTCCTGAAACAAGGCTTGGAGGAAGAAGGTTATGAAGTGATTGTAGCCCATGACGGCAAGAAAGGATATGAAATTTCGCAAAACCAAAAAGTCGATCTGATTTTATTGGACTGGATTTTACCCAAAATGACCGGTATCGAAATCTGCAAGGCCATCAGAAAAACCGATACCAAAACCCCAATTATTTTTCTGACTGCAAAAGATACCGTAGAAGAAACCATTGAAGGTTTGAAAGCCGGTGCCAACGATTATATCAAAAAGCCTTTTTCTTTTGAAGAACTCGTGGTGCGCATCAAAATTCATTTCAGGGCCGATAAGGAAACCGATGAACATACTTTGGGCGGTATCACCATTATCCAATCGAAATACCAGGTTTTATTTGACCATAAGGAAATTGTCTTCACACAGCGCGAATTCGAATTGTTGTTGTTCCTGATCAAGAACAAGGACACAGTCTGTACCAGAAACCAAATCATCGAGGAAGTCTGGGGCATTCATTACGAATACGATACGGGCGTCATTGATGTTTTTATCAACTCGATCCGCAAGAAACTGGGCATCCACAAAGAAGAACTCATCAAAACGATTCGTGGCGTAGGTTATATAGCCAGTTCAAACGACTAATTATGTTCAGGTTTTCATTCAAAAACAGGCTGGCTTTCAATTTCCTCATCAGTACGGCTTTGATCGTGGCGTTGCTTTTTGTTGCTATTTATGCCACGGTAAAATACAGTATTTACAGCGATATCAATCATGATCTTGAACATGAAATTAAACTCCATTTCTCTGAAATGAATTTTGAGCATGATATCTACCAATGGATCAATATCGCAGAATGGGAAGAAAAGGAACATAACGAAATTACGATCGATCCTGTTTTCGTACAAATCTATAATCCGAATGGTGTTCCGATACTGAAATCACCCAACCTCAAAAATGACAATCTCAAACTCAACCTATCTGTTGAAGGTAAATATTATTCTGATACGGAACTCAACAAGCAATTTATTCGGCAGGTACAGGTGCCTGTTTTTCAGGAAGGCAAAATATTAGGTTATCTGCTGATTGCCAAATCGCTTGAAGAAGAGAATACGGTCATGGCAAATCTCAACACCATTTTACTGTTATCCTATATCATTGTATTGTTTTCTTTCTTTTTCATCACACAATTTATCGCCGGCAAAAGTATCAAGCCGATTACGCAGATTACCAATACTGCGAGTGTCATTTCTACTGAAAACCTAAAGTCAAGAATTCCGTTGCCGCATTATAAAGATGAATTGTTCGAGCTTTCGAAAACCATCAACGACCTTTTAGACCGGATTGAGAATGCCGTCGCGCGTGAAAAACAGTTCACCTCGGATGCTTCACACGAATTGCGCACACCGCTTGCAATTCTCAAAGGAACATTGGAAGTTCTGGTTCGCAAGCCCAGAAATCAGGCAGAATATGTAGAAAAAATCAACTATTGCATTAAGGAAGTAGATCGCTTAAATCATTTGGTTGATGAATTGTTGTTGCTCGCCAGATTCGAGAACCAGAAGCTCAATACTAAAAATGAACCCGTCTATCTTAACGCTTTGATTCTGGATATTCTGACGCGTTATTCTCAAAAAATCAATCTCAAAAAACTGACCTTCAAGTACGATTTTGAAAAGGATTATTACATCAATTCCGATGAATATCTGGTTTCAATTATTCTGAGCAATTTATTGTCAAATGCCATTAAATACTCGAAAGATGAAGGTGAAGTAACCTTGGCGTTTTCAGAAAACAAACACTATTTGACCGGCACGATTACCGACAACGGCATCGGTATTCCCAAAGCCGATTTCGATAAAATTCTCGATCCGTTTTACCGTTCGAAATTTCTGGAACATCCCGAAGTGAAAGGCGTCGGTTTAGGATTGTCTATTGTCAATCGATTGTGCACGTTGCTCAACATCGAGTTTTCTATCAAAAGCAAAGAACATTTCGGAACTACTGTAATGTTTAAATTCCCTACAAACACCACTTAGCTTGCAATTTATTTGTAAAGCAGTAGAATCAAAAGTTGCGCGACAAAAATTCTAAAGATCGTCACGAGTGGATAAACCGTTGCATACGATTGTGTCGGAATATCCGAATCCAAGTACTTGGTACTGAACGCCAAAGCCGCCGGATCGGTATAAGTGCCGCTCATGAGCCCGACGAGTTGGTAGAAATTGAGTTTCATCACAAAACGCCCAATAATCACCATAATGAATAGCGGAATCAGCGTAATGAAACAACCGTAATAAATCCAGAGCCAGCCGTTATATTGCAAAAAATTCGCATAAAAAGATTCGCCCGCATGAATGCCGACCGCCGCAAAAAACATACAGATTCCCATATCTTTCATAAAATAGACTGCGCCATTGTTGATGTAGGAATGGATCACGCCAATACCGCCATACCTACTTATAAACAAAGCCGTAAGCAAAGGCCCGGCCGCAAAACCAAGCTTAATCGGAACGGGCAATGAAGGAATAAAAATCGGAATTGAACCGACGATAATTCCAATAATTAATCCGCCAAAAAGCGAAAGAAAATCAGGTTCAAGCAAACGTTTTTCTGAGTTTCCAATGATTTTTTCGACTTCTTCGATGGCTTCTTTATTGCCGACGATGCGCAGTTTGTCGCCGTAATTCAGGCGTAAATTTGGTTGTGCTAATAATTCCATACTGGAACGGAAGACGCGCGTCACTTTCAGGTCAAATTTGTTGTACAAATCCAATTCCGCTAAGGTTTTATGTGTAGCCGAAGCTTTGGTCACGAAGATGTTTTTGGTCGTCACATCATGCTCTGATTCGATGAACAAATCGGTCGAAACCTTTCCGACTTTAGCGATGAAATCCTCAACGTTATGTGGTAATCCGACGACCATCAATACGTCTTTCTTCATGATTTTAGTGTCTAAAGATGGCGAATAAACAATCTGTGAACCGCTATTTTTCAATCGCGAAATGATTAGGTCGTGAATACCGAGTTCCTTAAAAATCTGGTAGATGCTTTTGCCGACAATATCCGGATTTGTGATTCTGCATTTCACATGGACAATCGCGTTTTCAGAGCTATTTGTTGAGGAGGTTATGTTGGTTTTTTCTTTTTCAAGGTCAATTTTAAACACTGATTTGGCTAAAATAATCGTGAAGATAATCCCGAAAACACCCAAAGGATAAGTGATCGCATAAGCAATTGCCGGATCGTCGAAAGTCTTATTAGGGAAGTGGTTCTGTATTTCTTGCAACGTCGATTTTGCGGCTCCAAGTCCGGGGGTGTTGGTCACGGAACCTGACATCAGTCCGACCGCATTTTCGATATTGATATGGGTAATCGTAAAAATAAGATAAGTGATGAATCCGCCGAGAAGCACCGTTCCGACCGCCAAAGCGTTGAAGGGCAATCCTTCCTTTTTGAAAGATGCAAAGAACGAAGGCCCGACCTGAATTCCGATGCCGTATACAAACAGAATCAATCCGAAATCGCGTACAAAAACCAAAAGGTCGCCATTCATTCGATAACCAAAATGACCTAAAAATATACCAACAAATAATACCGCCGAAACGCCTAACGTAATACTGCCCAAGCGCAATTTTCCGGCAAAGAAACCAACACTGATCGCCAACAATAATACAATCAAAGATTGCGTGATGTCGGGATTTTCATTCGGCGAAAACAGAGTATAAAACCAATCAAACATAGCTTTCCGTTTTTAAGGATTTATTCGAATGTAAAATTAGGCATTAATACAAGCTATAGTATGATATATGTCATAAAGATGCGCCGTAAACCCTTATCAATCAAAGAAAACGTTTTCGTAACTTTTTATTTTCCATGATAAATATCAGTTTTTTCGACGCCCTAAAATGGGAACTTTGAATAACTAAAAACAACATTAAAAAGTAGCATTATGAAAAATATTAAAGTCATCCAACAGCTCCACGAACTCGGCATCACAGGATACCATGAAGTGTCTTACAATCCGTCTTACGAGGAGTTGTTTCAAGCCGAAGTATCACACCAAAGAAAAGGATATGAGAAAGGCGCCATCACGGATACCGGCGCAGTGGCCGTTAAAACAGGAATCTTTACAGGACGTTCCCCAAAAGACCGTTATATAGTAGCTGATGAAATCACTAAAGACACGATTTATTGGGACGACAAAGTCAATTTTCCAACGACCAAACCGATTTGGGATGAATTGAAATCATTGGTATTGAAACAACTTTCAATGTCAAAAAAATTGTATGTTGTCGATGCTTTCTGCGGCACCAATGCTGACACAAGACTCAAAGTGCGTTTCATTATGGAAGTCGCCTGGCAGGCGCATTTCGTGACCAATATGTTTATTCGTCCTTCTATTTATGAACTTGAAAATTTCGGAGAACCCGATTTCATTGTCATGAATGGCTCTAAAACCACGAATCCGAACTGGAAAGAACAAGGCCTGAATTCTGAAAACTTCGTGATGTTCAACCTTACTGAAAAAATCCAAATTATTGGTGGAACTTGGTATGGTGGCGAAATGAAAAAAGGCATGTTCTCTATGATGAATTATTATTTGCCTCTTAAAGGAATGGCGTCAATGCACTGCTCAGCGAATGTAGGCGAAGCGGGCGATGTCGCTGTGTTCTTCGGGCTTTCAGGAACCGGAAAAACCACTTTATCTGCCGATCCGAAACGCTATCTGATTGGTGATGACGAGCACGGTTGGGACGACAATGGCGTTTTCAATTATGAAGGCGGTTGTTACGCCAAAGTAATTGATTTGAGCGAAGAAAACGAACCCGATATCTGGCGCGCCATCAAACGTGATGCTTTGCTAGAAAATGTGATTGTCAACGAATACGGCGAAGTCGATTATTACGACCATTCCATCACGGAAAACTCAAGGGTTTCTTATCCAATTTATCACATCAACAAAATCGTGTTGCCTTCAAAAGCGGGCCATGCCAAAAAAATCATTTACTTGTCTGCCGATGCGTTTGGCGTGTTGCCTCCAGTTTCCATTCTTGATGACGATCAGGCGCAATACCATTTCCTTTGCGGCTACACTTCTAAATTGGCAGGAACCGAAAGAGGCATTACCGAGCCGCAACCTTCATTTTCTCCGGCATTCGGCGAAGCGTTTTTGACTTTGCATCCGACTATGTATTCTAAAACCTTAATCGGAAAAATGAAAGAGCACGATGCCAAAGCTTATCTTGTGAACACAGGCTGGAATGGCACCGGAAAAAGGATTTCGTTGAAAAATACGCGCGCCATCATCGATGCAATCATCAACAGCGATATCGACAAAGCGCCGACCAAAACAATTCCGTATTTGAACTTAACGATTCCAACGGTTTTGCCAGGAGTTGATGATATTCTCGATCCGAGAACCACTTATAAAGATGCCACAGAATGGGAGCGCAGGGCTTTAGATTTGGCATCACGCTACATCAAAAACTTTGAGCAATACACGAATACTGAAGAAGGCAAAAGATTGGTAAGTGCCGGACCCAGTGTAGAAATGGTGACATTGAGCCATTAATTGGTTTAATTTCATCCTATTTTTATGGAACTGCTTACCTTAATCGGTAGGCAGTTTTTTTATGTGAAAGGCTGAAATTCCTTGAAATTCATTTTGATTTTTTGAAACATCGGCAATAAATCCGTTTAAATTATTTCAATCCATAAATTCTGTCATATTATCGCCGAACTTTCTTTTATTTGAAAACGCAAAACGTTATATTTACTTTTTAAACCAATGAAGAAGCCCGATTTGCATGACTATGATCAAGAATAAGAATACCGTTGCCCAAGATTTTGATATCGAACTCCAGGAGCCCCAACTCAATATTTTACTGACGACCGATGAAGATGATGACCGGCCTGTTTACATTTCAGGGAATTTCAACCATTGGCATACACAGGATTTGGCGTTTGAAATGGAAAAAATAGGCAATGGCCTTTACCACTATAAGTTTGCCCACGATTTTGTCTATCCCGACGAATTGCTCTACAAGTTTACCAAAGGCGACTGGAGTGAAGTAGAAATTGACCAATACGGAAATCGAACTGAAAACCGCGTTTGCAAGCAGCACAAAGGCGTCCGCAAAGAACACGTGGATAAATGGCGTAAAAACTGGCTGCCGTTCAAACAAAATTTCCTTCCGAAAGTGCATCTGATTTCTGAAGAATTTGAAATCCCGCAACTCAATAAAACCAGAAGGGTTTGGGCTTTGTTGCCGCATGATTACGAGCAATCGAACGAAACCTATCCGGTGCTTTATTTGCAGGATGCGCAGAATTTATTCAACGAAAAAGCCAAATACGGCAACTGGGAAATCGATAAAAAATTGGCGGTCATGTCAGAATACAAAATCGGAAAAATCATCATCATCGCTGTTGAACACGCCGAACAGGATCGCATCAAGGAATACAACGTAGGCAAAACCGTCTTAGGTGTTGGTCAAGGCAAAAAGTATATTCGTTTCATCACAGATACTTTGAAACCTTTTGTAGATAAAACTTTCCGGACGAAAACCGAGCGCGAACAAACCGGAATCGGAGGCAGTTCGATGGGCGGATTGGTCAGTATTTTTTCGGGTTTGATGTATCCGGAAGTGTATGGGAAACTGATGATCTTTTCGCCGTCGTTGTGGGTTGTTCCTAAAATGGATTTCACACACATCGATTTCTCAGAACCGAGTGATACCAAAATATATTTGTACGCCGGCGGTGATGAAAGCGCGACAATGATTGAACACGTCAAGAAATTCAAAAAACGGATGATTGAAAATGAATTCGTATCGAGCAAAATGAAAATCAAACTCAGCATCAATATGCAGGGAAAACATAACGAGACTTACTGGAGCGACGAGTTTCCCAAAGCGATTGAATGGCTATTTTTTAATACTAAAGATTAATAAATGAAAACAAAAAATATAGAAAACCTCGAAGGCTTTTCAGGCGTGATCCTGATTCCCGTGTTTGAGACGACTTCTAAAAACGTAGTTCCGATAGAATTTCACGGCGTATCGATTTCTTCCAAAGTATTCTACGGAAAAAAAGATACTTATTATGTGGCTGAAAAATACGATTGCATCCACATTTTCATCGGACTCGGGAAAACGATTGATTACAGCAGTTTGAAAACTACAATGCGACGAATAGCTTCCAAAGAAAAAGAGATGTTTGGGAAGAATGTTGTTCTTATGATTCCTGAAGTTTTTACTTTGCAGCAAGTCGAAGCTACGATTTCTGGATTGTGTCTCGGAACCTATCAATTAGGGCATTTCAAGAAAAAGGACAGCCATCCGTTTACAGCCAAAGATTTTGAATTGGCCTTACTTTCCAAAACCGATTTTTCTCAAGCCGCTCTACGCGCTATAAAAATAGCAAAGACCCAAATCGAAATCTTGTACCTCGTCGATTTACCACCCAATACAGTAACGCCAACTTACCTTGCCAAATGGGCGCAGGATAGCGGAACAACTTATGGATTTGAAGCTAAAGCGCTCGACGAAGCAGCCTGCAAAATAGAAGGCCTCGATGCTTTTTTGGCAGTTGGTAAGGGAAGCGACAAAACTCCGCAATTCATCATCATGAATTACGAACCGGCTGGTGATATCCCAAGAGTCAAACATATCGGTTTGGTCGGAAAAGGCATCACTTTCGACACGGGCGGACTCAACATCAAAACCGCGGGAATGGTTCATATGAAATGTGATATGGCCGGTGGCGCAGCTGTTTTGGGTGCGATGCAATTGATAGCCGATTTGAAACTACCCGTAAAAGTCACTGCTATTGTGCCTTGTTGCGAGAATGCGGTTGACAGTACTTCATTCATGCCAAGTGACGTCATTAAAAGTTACCACGGCTCGACCATTGAGATTATCGATACCGATGCTGAAGGCCGCTTGATTCTTGCCGATGGATTATCTTATCTGATCAAAAACTACAAACCTGAAATCATTGTCGATATTGCTACCTTAACCGGAAGCAGCGTCGGAACTTTCGGTTATGAATGCGGCGCATTGTTTACCAACAACCCAACGATTGCCCAGAAATTGCAGCAATCCGGTGATGAGATTGGGGAGCGTTTATGGCCTTTGCCTTTGTGGGATGCTTACAAATCGGATATTGAAAGCGATATTGCCGATGTGAAAAACTACAGCGGAAAACCTGTTGCAGGCGCTATTACTGCCGCAAAATTTTTAGAATATTTCACGGATAACCATTCGGCTTGGGCGCATCTTGATATTGCAGGCGTTGCTTTTGGGGATGATGAATTCGCTAAAAGCAAACACGCTACAGCCTACGGTGTCCATTTATTAACGCATTTTATTGAAAATATTTAGCCATGAGCAAAGCACCTAAAACCTTCGTTTGTATTTCCAATTATTTTAAAGGCGCTGATTTTCTGATCAACCTCAAAAAACTTGGCAATAAAGTATACTTAGTAACTTCTGAAAAGTTGCGCGACAAAGCCTGGCCGGTAGAATATATCGACGATATTTTCTTTATGGAAGGGCAGGACGTCGATTGGAATCTGGAGCATTTGCTGCTGGGCGTGAGCAATTTCATGAAGCACAATACGATTGATGCTATCGTGGCACTGGATGATTTCGATGTCGAAAAGGCGACTTATTTACGGGAAAACCTGCGCATTGACGGCATGGGACAAACCACAGGGCGTTATTTCCGAGACAAACTTGCGATGCGTATGCGAGCGAAAAGCTGCGGCATATCGAATCCGAATTTCTGTTCGCTTTTCAACGACCATGACATCAATACTTTTGCCGATACGATTCCGGCCCCGTGGGTTTTGAAACCGCGCTCGGAAGCTTCGGCATCTGGGATTATCAAAGTGCATGATAAGGAAAGTTTGTGGATTCACATCAATGAAATGGGCAACAACCGTTTTAAATATCTGGTCGAGCAATTTCGTCCCGGCGCTGTTTATCATTGCGACAGTTTGATTATGGACGGTAAGATTTTGTTCAGCATCACATCGAAATATCTCGCAACACCGATGGAGATTTCTCAAGGTGGCGGTATTTTCAGAAGCGCCAACATTCCGTACCATTCGGAAGATGACAAAGCGATTAAGAAAGTCAACGAACAGGTGATTAAAGGCTTCGGATTGAAACACGGCGCGGCGCATACCGAATTCATCAAATGTGAAGACAACGGTCAGATTTATTTCCTCGAAACTTCTTCACGGGTTGGCGGGGCGCATTTGGCAGAAATGGTGGCTTCGGCTTCGGACATCAATCTTTGGGCTGAATGGGCTGCGATTGAAAATGCTTTGGCAAAAGGAATCGAATATAAATTGCCGAAAGTCAAAAAAGGGTATGCTGGAATTGTATTGACTTTATCGAAATACCAACATCCGGATTTGTCTTCGTTTTCCGATGCAGAAGTTTGTTTTAAAGTGCCGCTAGATTACCACGCAGGATTGATCGTAAAATCAGATAAACATGAACGCATCTTAGAATTATTGGACAATTACGCCGATAGGTTGGTGAAAGATTATGCTACGGTGGTGGCGCAGGCGGAAGTGAAACATTTACACTGAGATTTATAGTATTCGGGATGCCTAGCCCGGATAGAAGGGAAAATCCTTTTTTTAGGATTCGCCGTAGCGTTAGCGAAGGCAAATCCTAAAAAAAGATTAGAATGATAGCCGGATTAGCTTCTAAAAATTACCTTTCAAACAATCCTAAAGTGCCGCCAACCCAATCTTTGTCTTTGTTGAATTTGACGCCGATCATTTCGCCGCGGCTCAAGCGTACGAGATTGCACAATAGCGTAGGTGTTTTATCTTCTTTATTCCAAACGCAAAGCACACGAACTTCGGCTTTGACTTTGCCGTCGGGCGATTGCAGAATTGGGATATAGTTGACTTTTTTCTGCAGGATATACAATTCTTTTTCAGTAACCGCTTCGATATCTTCTTTGGTCACGTGAAAAATGACGCCGCTTCCAGAAAATGAAAACAACGGTTTGAGAACGTAATTTTCGAGGTCGGTTGGAATTTCTTTCAAGTCGCTGAGTAAGGTCGTTTCGATAAAATATTTTCCTTTTAGAAACGGAAGGATGAATTTGCTGATTCGGAAAAACCAATTCGGATGTCCGGCCCATTCCAAATCTAAATCGTCAGAAAAACTGAAGTTGAGTTTTAAATCTTTGCGCAATTCTAGTTCGTCGAAAATGACGCGGTTGTAGATGCGTTTGACCTCAATTTGTTCGCCTTGTTCGTTTTTGTAATAAAGTTTTTTGCCTTGTTTGATGAGTTCCGTCACGCAAACGATCGGAATTCCGATATCACGTCTGCAATAGTAGAAATCGATTTTGGTATTTTGCTTTTCGGGTTCGATTTCGAGTAAAATCACATTTTCTTTTGGCAAGCCGTTACACATCGCGTCTTCGATAATTTTGAGATATTCTTCCGACGTGATGTCATTGATGAATGGCGTCAGTTCCTCAAGAAACGGATAATACTTTTTGAATTTATCGTACAGCACATATTGGTAATTGAACAACGACGGAAAACCTTGCACTTCAATCAGTTTTGGAAGCACTGCTCCGTTTTCTTCGCAAATCCCGAAATCAATCGCAAGGAAAGTGGTGTGCTCGTCTTCGTTCGGAACTTTGGTATTAAGCTCTAAAGATTTTTCTGTAAGTTGTTTAAAGTTGTCTTGTTGGATCAGTTTGATGACGTCATTACAACCTTCAAGCAATTGCGCTTTGAGTTCCTTTGAAATGAAAAATGGGGTTTCGGCCATTCTGAAAGTCGGCATGTAATTGAAATCGGCCGCTATATCTTCCTGAAATTCCTGATATTTTTCTATTGAAAATTGCTCGTTGAAAAGTTGTCTGTATTTAGGAATCATAGCGTTGACATTACAATAAAGTGAAACATTCGACAGCCATCGAAAAATGAAATTTAACTATGGAAAAGGAAATTAATTAGAAAGCATCTTCCTGGTCTTCATCAAATCATTGATGGCCATGCGAAGGAAATTCGGAATTAAAGTTTCGTTGGTTTTGTAGATTTTCTCTTCATCGAGCAAATCCTCAAGCATATTCCTGAATTTCTTTCTGCCTTTCATATTGATTATTTTCTCACGCGTTTCGGCTTTTTTGAGATTGGCGATAAAACTCAGTGGATCGGCTTCCGGATGGAATTGCGTTCCGACAAAATACTTCGTAAAACGAACCGCCATGATGGCTCTTTCAAACTGTACGTGATCACGAATTTTTTCCAAAGAAATAATCTTAGCACCTTTGTCAGCGAACACATTCAGATGCGGCTGCACTACTTGGTAATCGCGCGAATCAACAGCATAAAACGGATCATCAAGACCTTCAAGCAAAGGATCGTGGTTGCCTTCTTTGGTTTTATGAACGGTCATTACCCCGAAGGAAGTGTCGTTGCGTTTGGTGATTTCCGCCAAACCGAAATGTTTGCAGGCCATTTGAAACGAATGACAGATAAACAAAACGTGTTTTTTGATTTCGTTCTCGTTGTTCCAAGCGACCAATTCGTCGATGAAAGCGTAGTAACCCGTATCCCAAATGCCATCGCCTTCAAGCGGATTTCCGGGGCCGCCGGTAGAAATGTAGATATCAAAATCCTTCACCTTCGGCAATTCCGATTTTCTGCGGACGTCAAATATTTTGAAACTTACGATATTATTAAACCGGTTGACGATATCGATAATGCAGCGCATGCCTTGGTTCGGTTCGCCGTTATACATATCCAGAATGGCTATTTTTATAGTATGTTCGTTCATGATCTTGAGGTTAAAATCAGCATTTGGTCGTACAAATATATAATTATTCTGTTACAAACCTTTGGTAAATTCCGAGGTTATGAAATCGACCACTTTCGTCAGATCGTTTGTTTGGTTGAAAACACTGAGCTGTTTGTCGGCGCCGGTTCCGTTTTTCATGATCTCGTGCACATAATTGATTTGCTCCCGACTGCCCAATTCATCGACGACATCGTCAATAAAATCAAGCAATTCGCCAATCAGCAATTTGGTTTCGACTTCTTTCTGCAACCCGAAATCGATCATGTGATTGTCGATTCCGTAACGCGCGGCGCGGAATTTATTCTCTTTGATCAACGCCAAACGGTAAATGTTATAACTCATATTGTTTAAATTGAGTTTGTATAGTTTGGCCACAATCGCTTGAATGATCGCTACGATACACATCGTTTCATCAACCGTCAGACTCATATCGCAGATGCGGAATTCAATCGTATCATAAAACGGATGCAAACGCAAATCCCACCAGATTTTCTTCGGATTGTCAATGCAATTCGTTTTGACTAAAGTGTCAAGATAATTGTCGTACGAAGCTACCGAGTCAAAATATTCGGGCAAACCGGTTCTTGGAAACTTATCGAAAACTTTGGTTCGAAATGATTTGTAACCTGTTTGTCGGCCTTCCCAAAAAGGCGAGTTGGTCGATAACGCAAAAATATGCGGCAGAAAGTAACAAGCTTGGTTCATCAACTGCAAACCAATTTCGCGGTTTTCAATCCCGACGTGGCAATGCATTCCGAAAATTAGATTCGAACGTGCGGCGTCCTGCAATTCATTCACAATATTGTGATAGCGCGGATCATCAGTAATCGGCTGGTCTTGCCAACGCGAGAAAGGATGCGTTCCGGCACCGCCAACGACAAGGTTTTGCTTTGAAGCGAGTTCTACAATTTTACTGCGCAGGAACCTGATTTCATCCGAAGCTTCTTTGACATTCTTGCAGATGTTTGTGCCGACCTCGACAACCGATTGGTGCATTTCAGCCTTGACCTGTTCGTTCAGAATCACTTTCGCGCCATCGACAATTTTCGACAAATGCGAGCGTAGGTCACGGGTTTCAGGATCGATGATCTGATATTCTTCCTCAACGCCCAGCGTAAAAATGGGTAATTTTTTCATCACAATATTTTTTAGAAGCTAATCCGGCTATCATTCCAATCTTTTGCTTTTTAAAGAAAAAAGCAAAAGGATATTCCCTTCTATCCGGGCTAAACTCTGTCCTAAAATTTTAACTTTATCCTTAACATGAGCTTTTTTAAAACCGAATGTCCACTGGACATTCTCCTCTTAATATCAAATTATCGGGGCTAGAGCTATTCAATCTAAATCACATTTTTATTTTGCAGCGGCTGCGTCTTTTATAAACGTTCCCCAAGTTAGATTCATCTTACCCGGTTTCTGTTTCTTCGCAGCGGCTATGGCCATTTTGGCGGCGGCTTCTACGACCCATTCGAAATTGTCTGCTCCGACTGAAGTCAATTCAGCATCTGGCGCAGGGTTTCCGAAATCAATCGCGTAGGGTATACCGTCACGAACGGCGAATTCCACGGTATTAAAATCGTAACCTAAACCTTTACAAAGGCGCAGCGTATAATCTTTTACAGTCGCCAAGAGTTTTTTATCCACCGGTGGGCCGTCAATCACATAGCGCAAATGGTGCGGGTTTCTTGGCTCGTACTGCATAATATGGACGTCTTTTCCGCCCAGACAATACACACGGAAATATTCGGTGAATACGATTTCTTCCTGTAGTAACATTACAAGTTGTCCAGTTTCGCGGTGTTTTTCCCAGAATTCCTCTTTGTTTTCAAGACGGTAAACATTTTTCCAACCGCCGCCAGCATAAGGTTTCATATAAGCAGGAAAACCTACGTAGTCGAAAATACCGTCCCAATCCATCGGATATTTCAAATTGCGGAATGATTTTGAAGTCGTATCGGTCGGATGCTCCGCAGAAGGCAGGATTACCGTTTTCGGCAACGGAACGCCCAAAGTATCGGCGAGGCAATTGTTGAAGAACTTGTCATCAGCGCTCCACCAAAATGGATTGTTGATCACATTGGTTCCGGTCAGCGCAGCATTTTTAAGATAAGCGCGATAGAACGGAACATCCTGAGAAATCCTGTCGATGATGACGGCATATTCACCGCCTTTATTTTGCATCACTTTATCAATCGAGACGGCTTCGGCGATAATATCTTTTTCCTTTTTGGCATTGACCCTTTCAATAAAAGCTGCGGGGAAAGTGTCTTCCATTCCGAATAATATTCCTATTTTTTTCATATCGTTATTATTTTAGAAAAATTTGATTCTTGATAAATAATGCGGAAACATCTGACGCCAAACCGGCCAATCGTGTTGCTGATCCTGACGGATGTCGAGCCAATGCGGAATGTCGCGTTGTGCTAATACTCGGCTCAGCTTGAGATTCGAATCGAGACAAATATCCCAATTGGAAGTTCCGAGGATAATGTCCATATTCCATAATTCGTGGTCGTTGAGCCCGTGCAGGTAATCTTCAGGGCTATTATAAAACACGTTGTCGTCATGATAACCGTCCATAAAACTTTTGATATCGAAGGCGCCGCTCATCGAAAACATATGGCTCACATAACCCGGATGGCGAAACGCAAAATTGGCGGCATGATAACCGCCGAAACTGCAACCGGCTACGGCTACTTTTCCTGAATAAGTGTTGTTCTTAACGCGCTCCACAATTTCGTGGCAGATCATTTTGTCGTACCAAACGTGGTTCTGGATACGGTGGTAAGGATGTATATTTTTATTGTAGAAACTGTCTTTATCAATGCTGGCTGGGCAAAATATCTGAATCAAACCTTGCTCGATATACCAGCGCGCTGATTCAATTAAACCCTGATCTTTATTTTCGTGATAACTTCCCATGGAGGTCGGGAAAAGAATCACCGGATAACCCGAATGACCAAAAACAAGCATTTCAATTTCACGGCTAAGATTCGGTGAGTACCATTTGAAGTATTCTTCTTTCATAGATGGGCCTTTATGTATTTTTCTCCTGTGTTAATGTCAAAATTACGGTGGATAACTGAGCTACTTTTATAAAAACAAGTATAATAAAAATATTCAATAAATACGCCTGTTGGCGTGATTTTCTCAAACAATTACGAGAATACTTAATATAGTCTGAATAAATTAAGAAAACAGTAAAAAACAGTTTATATGACCAATCGGTTTTATGTAAACCTTAAAATGTAGCTGAAGTAAAATCGCTATAGGTGAAGCGAAAGGTTTAAGAAGCGGTATCAATAGCCTCAAAAAGTAACACTTGGCTCTTGAGACGCTCAATCAGCATGTTCATCATACGTTTGTTGAGCGAGGATGAATTCAATATATAAGTAGCATATTCGTCAATGGTAAACAATCCTATGACAATTCCTTTCAGCGCATTTCTGAATTTGATGTCTTTCTGAATCGTATTCTCAATGAACTGCAATTTCTTTGCTACGGAATAGTGATAAAAGTCGTTTTTGTGTTTGCTGATATGGTTTTTGAAAACTTCGACGAACAAATCGTTTTGCAGTTTCAGGATGGGGCGCAGGGTTTGGTTCTGGAATTTTTCGTCAGAGGATGAAGATTCACTTACTGATCCGATGGTTGTTCCTCTTAAGCTCGTAATAAAAGTATCGCGGGTTTCCATTTTTATTTTAAAGTTATAAAAAAACCTCTGCAACAATACAGAGGTTTTTTTTATTTATCAAGAATGAATTGTTAATTAGTCTTTCACTTTAAACGTTACTCTTCTTACGAGTCTTCTTGCATCTTTAGAGTCAACAGCCACTGATGCATCTTCACCCTCGCTGATGATATTCAGACGGGATTCAGGAATACCGGCTTTCATTAAAGTATTTTTTACCGTATTCGCTCTTGATGCTGCTAACTTATCATTGTAAGCCGATTTGCCAATTTCGTCAGCATGTCCAACGATATCGACAGAAGCGTTTGGATTGTTTTTGAGGTAAGTTCGAATGAAGTCGATGCCTTCGGTCGAAACATTCGTTGGTACTGTTTTGCCAGAATCGAAATAAGTCGTTACATAACCTTCATTAATCAATCGTTTGATCATGTCGGCATTGGCAGTTTCGAGGGTTTCTTTAATGTTGGATTTGTCAACATACGTGTTGGCCATAAATTTCTCCAATTCATCAGGAATTCCGTTTTTGTTGATGTCGACCATTCTTCCTTTAGTATCAACAGCAACTCCTGCGATAGAATTGTTCTCTACGTCAAGATAATCTGGAACGCCATCTTTATCAGTATCGTTCAACATACTTTCAAGATCACCAATTCTTTTGTCAAGTGCTTCAATTTCTTTAAGCTTACCTTCGTCAATGATTGCCCAATCACCATGAATGTTGTCATTACCAAAGGAATAAGTAAGACCCAATGTACTCATGATCATCTGACCTGACAAGTTATTGGCCTTGTCAGACACACGTCCGTCCCAGGTAAAATGCTGTCTGAAATTGGAAAGTGTACTGAAATCACCGATGATAGAGAATTTCTTAGAAACCCTAACTTCAGGGGAAATACCAAACATTACTCCCAGGTTTAATTCAGATTTGTTATAGAAATATCCTGGAACGCCTTCGTCCGGTTTGTATTTAGGAGTAGCTCTTGCCGCTTGTAAACCAGCGTGAATCAAAATACTTAATCTTCCGAGCTCTTGTTGGATGTTGAACAAACGGGATGCATTGACAACGCCTTGTAAACCGAATCGGTATTGCTGCAATTTAAAATCCTTACTGTCTGTATTTTTATTGTTGGTAAATAAATCTGAACTTATATCTGCTTTCAAACCAAATTTTGCACTAAACATATAACGCACACCGAGACTGAAAGTATTGAATTTAACAGAACCAAATAGTTTGTCAGGGTTACTTGAATAATAGCCTACGGTAAATGGCTTTGTACCTTTACTTTGTCCAGCCGTTAATTCGATAGTCCATTTATTGTAATCTTTCCTTTCACCGGTATCTTTTGCGTCTTTGATATCTTCCTGAGCATATCCAAAGTTAACCGTCAATAAAGTAAGGGATAACAGTAGTAAACAGTGTTTCATAGTTTTATAATTATTAACGTCTAATAGTCAGTTTTAACATATAATTTGCAAATATAGTAGTTTACTTTTAAAATTCAATCTTTATAAATAATAAATACTATTTTTACTTTTAATGAAATTTATTTAAGGCTTAAACATTTGTATCATGCGAGTTCCAACTGCTTTCGTTACTGTTGATGTACTGCTTTTTAAAGCGATTGAAAGTATCAATTATCTGCTGCTGATTGAAAGAAAGAACGAGCCCTTTAAAAACTGTTGGGCTTTACCTGGAGGCTTTGTAGAACAGCATGAAAATCTTGTGGATGCGGCCAAAAGAGAATTGCAAGAAGAAACCAATATAACGATTCATGACTTGCAACAACTAGGTGCGTTTGGAAAACCTTTTCGCGATCCTCGAGGCCATGTGATTTCCATCGCCTATTTTGGGTTTGTATCTAAAGAAACCGAAGCTGTTGCTGCTGACGATGCCAAAGCAGTCCGATGGTTTTCAGTGAATGAATTGCCTGAAATGGCTTTCGATCATTTGGAAATCATTAATTTAGCGCTGACAAAAATCTAACACGATGCGATTTCATACCAGAAAATGGGTTAAGCCCGAAGATTTAAACCCAAACAGCACTTTATTCGGCGGAAAATTATTAGCTTGGATTGACGAGGAAGTGGCACTTTATTCCATCATTCAACTTGAAAATTTCCGAATCGTGACCAAACACATGTCGGAAATCAATTTCAGGAGTTCAGCAAAACAGGGTGATATCGTTGAAATTGGTATTGATGTCGTGAAATTCGGACATACTTCATTGACAGTTCGCTGTGAAGCCCGCAACATCATGACACGTGAAACCATTATTACAATCGATTCGATTACGATGGTTAGCCTTGACATCAATGGTAAACCGCAACCGCACGGAAAAACGAAAGTAGAGTTTATCAACGACCGTTTTAAGACCTGAGTTATTGTTGGATTTCTTTTCCTGTAGACAATTCAAAAATTTCCAGATCGAAAAAGCCAATGGCTGCGATGATGTGGTCAAATATATCAGCCATGATGTATTCGTAATTCTCGAATTTCTTGTCTTTTGTAAAGGTGTAAATTTCTAAAGGAATGCCTTGAGCTGTCGGTTGTAATTGTCTGCAAAGCAATATCATATCTTTATTTAAACTAGGATAGTTTTCGAGATAACTTGTAATGTACTTTCGGTACAATCCGAAGTTGGTCAGGTTCCGTCCGTTAAGTGGCAACGACTTATCGATTTCGTGCATGTCATTGTATTGATCGATTTCCTTTTGGCGGCTGTCGATATAATCGCTGATGAGTTGAATCTGTTTCATTTTCTGCAGTTCTTCTGCATTCAGAAAACGGATGCTTTTCGCCCGGATCAACAGATGCCTTTTGATTCTTCGCCCATCGGAATTGAGCATGCCGCGCCAGTTTCGAAACGAATCTGATATCAAACTGTAAGTAGGAATCGTCGTGGTCGTATTGTCGAAATTGCGGACTTTCACTGTGGCGAGATTGATTTCAATGACATCACCGTCTGCACCAAACTTATCAAAGGTAATCCAGTCACCAATCCGAACCATATCATTTAACGAAACCTGAACGCTCGCCACGAAACCTAAAAGTGTATCGCGAAAAATCAAAAGTATAATCGCGGAAACGGCTCCCAATGTGGCTAACATCGTATTGGCTTTGACATCAAACACTTCCGAAATAATCACGGCAACTCCAATCATCCAAAGAATCAGCATGATAACCTGGATATAACTGTCTATCGGTTTGTCGCTGTATTCGGGTTTCATTTTGAGGTAATCGCGTAGCGCATTGAAGATGGTACGGACAATCCATAAAATCAACAGAATGATATAAACGCCGACAAGCTTACCGAAAACCGTTTCCCAATACACATAGTCATTGAGAATCACCGGAACCGATTTGTAGATAAAAAGCAACGGAATCAAATGAGAAATATATTTTGCTGTTTTATTGGAAATCAGCAAATCATCGAATTTCGTTCTGGTTTTTTTAGCCGCTACGGCCATTACTGTTACCAAAAAAAATCGGAAAATCATGTAAATGACATAAGTCAGAAAACTCAGTATTGCAACATTGATCAGTAAGCTCGAATAGGCCGCAATCGTGTCACCAATGCTCCATTTTCGGAACAAAGGATAACACCAGCCATATATATATTCGAGTGTTTTATGCATTTTTGAAATACTTTTTCTCAATGTAGAAGGTGCCGAAAGGAACTACCGAAGCCACACAAATCAAAACGAATTTTTTATTGTCCCATTGTTCTTCGATTTTGTTCATGATGGCCAATACAATATAGGTTATAAACAACAATCCATGCGCCATTCCGATGATTCTGACATAGATCGGAAGTTCAAAAATATATTTCATCGGCATAGCAAAAAACAACAATAGGAGTAAGGAGATTCCTTCTAAAAGGGCTATGGTTTTGAAAAATTTGATCATGTTTTGTGTGTTTTAAATTTGATTTGACTGTTGTGCCGCAAAATTAGCGAATCCGATTGATTATTATCCAAAAACTAAATTACTTTTGTTGTCATGAGCAAACGGGAATTAAAAAAATACCTTACCCAACTACCAAAAGAAGCTTTGGAAGAGCAAATCGTGGCTTTATACGAGAAGTTTGTTCCGGTGAAAACCTATTTCGATTTTGTGTTCAATCCGAAAGAAGAGCTGTTGGTCAACGATGCGAAAATGAAAATTTCGAATGAATATTTTCCTGTAAAACGCAAACGCCCTAAGTTGCGTCGTTCGATTGCTCAGAAATTCATCAAGCATTTTATGATTTTAGGTGTCGATGATTTTATAATCGCCGACCTTATGTTCTATGCGATTGAAGTTGCTCAGAAGTATTCGTCCAAAAGAAATGTCGTTTACGAATCGTTCTTCAAAAGCCTGTTGACTGCGTTCGATCAGGCCATTAAATTCATCATCGAGAAAGGAATTCACGCCGAATTTGAAAGTCGCGTCAATGCCATCAAGCAGGAAGTGATCCGTCAGGATTGGAGCAATAAGTTTGAATTCATCAATATTGCTGACCGGCTCGAATATTAAATTTTTCAAAAATGAACGGATAACTCTTTTTTAGGCGTACTTTTGCAAAATTCAAAAAAAGCAATATGTCCGAAAAGGAATCTGATATCGAAATCGAAGACAAAAAGGAGCTTTACAGCTACCAGCAAGGCGATATCAATGCTATTTTTGACCGCCTCGACAATGCGCCGCACAACCATCATTTGTTGTATCAGTTGCCGACAGGCGGAGGAAAAACCGTTATTTTTTCTGAAATCGTCCGCCGCTATTTATCCAAACACGACAAAAAAGTGTTGGTACTCACGCACCGCATTGAGCTTTGCAAGCAGACTTCAAAAATGCTCAAAGGCTTCGATGTCAAGAATAAAATCATCAACAGTAAAGTCAAGGAATTGCCGGACCAGAACGATTATTCGTGCTTTGTGGCGATGGTCGAAACCCTCAAAAACCGCATCAACGATAAGAAACTTCATTTAGACAATATTGGTTTGGTGATTATTGATGAAGCGCATTACAATTCATTTCGCAAGTTGTTGAGTTTCTTTAAGAACTCGTTTATTTTGGGCGTTACCGCAACGCCGTTGAGTTCCAATATCAAGCTGCCGATGAATGAAAACTACAACGAACTTATAGTAGGCGACACGATTTCTTCGCTAATTGAAAAAGGTTTTTTGGCTAAAGCCATTACTTATAGTTATGATGTTGGGTTGACTTCCTTAAAAGTGGGAATCAATGGCGATTATACCGTGAAATCTTCTGATGATTTGTATTCACAATTGGCGATGCAGGAGAAACTGATTCATGCCTACACCGAAAAATCGATGGGGAAGAAGACGCTGATTTTCAACAACGGAATCAATACTTCTTTATATGTCTATGAAACTTTTAGAGAAGCTGGAATTCCAATCCGACACCTGGATAATACGAGCAATCCTGAAGACCGCCGTGACATTTTGTCCTGGTTTAAACACACGCCAGACGCAGTATTAACTTCAGTAGGAATTCTAACCACCGGATTTGATGAACCTACTGTAGAAAGTATTATTCTGAATCGTGCCACGAAGTCCTTGACACTCTATTTTCAAATGATTGGACGTGGTTCCAGAAAACTACACAATAAAGACACTTTTACCGTTATCGATTTAGGTAATAATGCTGCACGTTTTGGCCTTTGGGACGAACCTGTTGATTGGCAGCACATCTTCAAATCACCGGAATATTACCTCGAGAACTTGCGTGATGATGCCGAGATCGAACTGCATTTTAAATATCAAATGCCGCCCGAATTACGCGCCAAATTTGCAAAAACCGAAGTCGTTACTTTCGATGTCGATGAAGCGCACAAACAAGCCATCGCCCAAAACTTAAGATCTAAAATTGTCATAGAGCGATCGCTCGAGCAACACGCGAATATGTGTGTCGATAATTCGGAAGATTTATACACGGCCAAACAACTCGCAAAAGAACTGCAGGAAGACATCGAATCGAGGATGAAACGCTATGCAAGTTGCCTGAGTCATTGCAGTAAAAACTACCGCGAATGGCTCATTGAAGATTACAAACTCAAACTGAATTTACTCATCGGAAAAAAGATCCGCGAAAAGTTGTTCTAGAATTCCCATATTTATTTTCAACTCGATGAAATACATCATTTTATCGATGTACTTTACTTCTTTTTTTTAACATTTTTTTTTGCCCGTCCGATATCGGTTAAAAAGTTGCACTTTATCGACTTTATGAGTGTCTACAACTGATTTCAGGCGTTTTTTTTTTTTATTAAACAAAGAGAAAATATCTTTGCTTCGAACAAATGTTAAAAAGTTAATGTTGTTTAATAGCTCCCAAAGCTTAAACCTTAAAAGATTATGATGAACAAATACGATGTAATGCTTATTTTAGAAGGTACGTACCCATTCAATGGCGGAGGCGTATCAACTTGGGCGCATATGCTTTGCAACAAAGTGAAGAATGTGAATTACACATTGTATTCTATCAACGCTGATTTTGAAGAAAAATCAAAATACGAATTAAGCGATAACGTTAAGAACGTAATTCAGGTTCCTTTATGGTCGCCTTTAGAACCGAAGGAATTATTGAGTTACGGAAAAAGATATTACAAAACGGTCAACAGGAAAGAGCAGGAAGACGAATCAGTAATCGCTGAGGAATTCATTCCTATTTTCAAAAGATTGTTGAACAGCATATACGATTCAAGCATGGACATTGAAGAAATTGATGATGTCATTTTCGACATGTGGCAGTTTTTTCAAAACCATGACTACAAAAAAACGATGAAAAGCCTTGTGGTTTGGAAATGTTTCTGTGAAACCGTTTCCGAAGTCATCAAAAAAGACAACCACTACGAAGCTACGTTATATGATTTTACAGTAGGTATGCGTTGGATTTATCGTTTTTTAATTCCGATTTCTATCGATGTTCCTAAAGTAGATGTTTCGCATCTGACACTTTCAGGTTTCCCCGTGATTCCTGCGTTGGTTTTGAAATACAAATACGGAACGCCGATCATTGCTACTGAGCACGGTGTTTTCATCAGAGAAAGACTCATTGCGATCAATTCGTCGGAATATTCGTTTTTCCTTAAAAACCTTTTGATTAAATTCTCAGAATGTATCACGAAATTGGTTTACTACAAATCAGATTTGATTTTATCGGTAAACAAATTCAACATGTCATGGGAAAAGAAATACGGCGCACATCCTAATAAAATTGATGTGATCTACAACGGTATCGATGCTGATTTATTTGTTCCGGGTAAAAAACCTGAGCATTTAGAAAACATCCCAACCGTAGTGGCAGCCGCAAGAATCTTTGAATTGAAAGATGTCATTACGATGATTAAATCATGCGAAGTGGCCAAAAGAAGTATTCCTAACGTACGTTATTTAGTATATGGCGATAACAAAGCCGTACCTACTTATACCAAAGAATGTATGGATTTGATCAAGGAATTGAAATTGGAAAACAATTTCTTCTTAGCCGGTTATCATGACAAACCACACCAGTTGTTCTGTGAAGGTGATATCTCGATACTGACTTCGATCTCTGAAGGTTTCCCGTATACCGTATTGGAATCTATGAGTTGTGGTGTTCCGGTGGTAGCTACCGATGTTGGTGGTGTGACCGAAGCACTAGACAATACTTGTGGTTTTATTTGCAAACCCAAAGATTTTGAATCTCTCGGACGTAGTGTTGTAACCCTACTGCAGGACGACGCCATGAGAGCCAGAATGGGAGCGAATGCCAGAAAGAAAGTCATCGACAATTTTACGATTGACAAATTTATCAAGGAATACGAAATGGCTTATGAGTTTATCATGAACAAAAAAGCCCAGGATCCTATATATTTGAATTCACATATGGAACAGGAAGCTATGGAAGCATCATAAATGTTCTTTACTTAACCAAAAATAGACCCCCAATCTACAATGGAAAATCACTTTACCAACATCAAGTCCTTAATTGAAAAGACCAAGGACAAAATCGGAAAGCCCGTCAGCAGTGAAGTTGTCGAGGCGACCATCGAATCTTTAGGCATCCGTGAAAAGGACACCAAAGACGATTTCGGTTTTAACTCTATCAAAGATTTAGCGGAACTCGTGTTCTACGAACTAACCACCGACAAATATTATATCGGCGCTAAAAACGAAAAAGAAATCGAGGTCGAAAGAACCCAGCCTAAAATTATTCAGCTTAAGGATTATTTGCGGGTGAAGACTCAGATTTTCTTCCAATACTATTCTTTGGGTATTTTTCACTTACTTCCCGTACTGATACAAATCGCAGCGATTGTTGTTTTCGGATACTCCTTATGGACGTTTGTCGGTTTTAATGAAATCCAGTCAACCGCTGTCGTTTTGGGCGTTGTCATTGGTCTGGTTTCTACGGGCGGCTTTGTACAAGTCATCGGAAAACAAGCCTCGTTTTATTGGAACTACGAAGATTACAGAATGACCAACAAAACGATAAACTATCTACACAAAGTGGGAATGTTGTCGATCTTCTTTGTACTGACTACAATCTTTTTGGTGAATTTCTTTTTTCACATTTATCCTTATGAAATTCTTTTTGTAGTATTTGCCTACGCCTTTTTGGTAGGAATGCTTTTATTGATGCTGGCGCCTTTACACACCATCAAACAACGTTGGGTCATCACTTTTTCTATATTTTTAGGAACTGCTGTAGCGATTTATCTCAAAGAAACTACACCTTTACTCATATTCGTAACACACTGGATCGGAATTGCCGTTGCCATTATCATCGCTAAACTATTTTTAGTAGCGTACTTTTGGCGACTGACCAAAAACAAAAAGTCGATTAGTGGCAACAACATCAAGGTTCCGGTATTGCTTTACCACAACTACCAGTATTTCTTTTACGGGATATTCATCTACGTTTTTATCTTCATCGATAGAATTCTGGCGTGGTCTTCAGGAATTGATAAAAACCTGCCTTTTTTAGTTTATTTTGAAAAAAATTATGAATTAGGGATGGATTTAGCTATTTTAGTTTTTTTATTGCTCGCTGGAGTCCTGGAATATAGTATAGCATCGTTTACAAGATTTATTGATATTGGACAAAAAATTACCGACCATAAAACACCCGAAGTGTTTAACAATCAACTCCGTAAGATGTATTGGCAACAGGTTTTATTACTGTTTGTTACCAGTGCATTCGCATTCGTATTGATCTATTATATCATCAATGCGTCCTGGGGATTTGAAGGTCAGTTCAACCAAACATTAGTTCAATTGAGTATTAAAGTTTGTGTAATCGGCGGAATAGGTTATGTTTTATTAGCCTGGGGAATGCTCAACTCATTGTATTTGTTTACTTTGGGCCAAGCTAAAAAACCTTTGAAAGCCATTATATATGCTTGTTTGCTGAATATATTTTTAGGTTTTATTTTAAGTAGGTTTTTTGCTTACGAATACAGCGTAGTGGGAATGCTTTTCGGGGCAGCTCTTTTTGTAGCGCTGACTCTGAAAGCGAACATCAACTATTTTAAAAACCTAGATTACTATTATTATGCAGCGTATTAAAATACTGTTTATAATTCTCCCACTCATTTTACTGTTTAATTCTTTTCAAGGCGATATGAAAAAAAGTACCGTGTTATTTTGCTATGGAAAAACCAACCCGGCACAAATAAAAGGTTATAAGTATGTCATTGTCGAATCAAAGCATTATACAGCAAAAGACGTTCGAGCTTTAAAATCGCAAAACGAGAAGGTATTTGCCTATATTAGCCTTGGCGAAATCAATGAGACTTCCATTCATTTTAAAGATTTTAAAAAACATACTTTGGGTAAAAATGACATTTGGAACAGCCACTATCTGGATTTGACCTCGAAGAAAACCAAAACATTGGTTGTTGAAATGGTTGATGAGATCTTTACACACGGATACGACGGTTTGTTTTTAGACAACATCGATAATTTCACCAGTTTCGGCCCGCAAAAAGAGCAAAAGGAAAAAGTGGTTGAGCTCATACAGATGATTAAGGAAAAATATCCTAAAAAGATGTTCATTCAGAATGCCGGGCTTGAGATGGCCGAAGAAACCTCAAAATATGTAGATGTCATTGCTGTCGAATCGGTGGCTTCTTCCTATAGCTTTAAAGATAAAAAGTACAGTTTAAGAGACAAAAAAGATTATGATTCCTATATGGAGCGCATCCACACGATCAGTGATACTTATTCCATTCCTTTTCTACTGGTGGAGTATGCCGATTCAAAAGCATTGGTAGATCAGATTGAAAAAAGAATCGACAGTTCGAAGTTTGATTATTTTATCGGCAATATCAACTTACAAACCGTACCGCAATTTAATTAGTACCGATTATGATGTTTTTAACAAGTTCAATATTATTAGGTTTTATAAGGCTATGCGTTATATTGCTGTTTTTATTCTACTTGAATAGAAAATTCATCAATGTATCCAATCATGTCAATTTCCTGGATTTCATTGTCACCAATTGGTTCCGTTATGCGGGCGTTTTGGTCGTGGTTATTTTCGCTTTGGTCGAATCCGATACTTACAACCTGTTCAACTGTTTTTTCATCTTCACCATACTCATTGGGATTGATGTGATTGGCATTGACAACCTTAAAAGACCAAAAGAATATTTCAGGACGCATATCCGCGCGAGCCTGTTGAATTTTTTGAGAAATATTGAAAATAAAAAATCATTCTGGTTCTGGTTTTCGTTAGACCGAAGCAAGAAAAACAAAAAGAAAAAAAACAATACTTTTATCTTGTTGCTTACGGTTATCCTTGGAGGAATCACGTTTTTGAGCCGTTATTATTTCATCATTTATGACAATTATTCGTTATCTGATGCTTGGATTAATGACCTCAATAAAGTGATTCAATTCGACAATCAATATTGGTTTACAATTGAATTGGCGACTGATGCCGAATTGGCCATTGTCAATTTCTACGGAAAAATAACCGATGTGAGTCCGGAAATTGCACTCCAGGTAATCGCGATTTTAGAATCGACCTTGCTGGCCATTATCATTTTCTGGGTCATCAACAAACTCACACCATCCAAATTTATTGCGCCCACGATTGCGGCACTCTTTTTTAGTTTGGTATACGTGCTGACGCCTTTGAATGTGTATTTTCTACTCAAAGGAAATCCTACTTTTCTGGCCTTGACTTTCGCGTTGCCTGCTTTTGCTTTTTTCATCAAGCCAACGATTTTGAAGCTTAATAAGACCAGTTACTTTTTTAGTTTTTTATTCATTTTCGTGACGATTGGGCTCACCGATTTGTTTACACTTTGCGTGCTGATTCCGCCATTTTTGATCATCGCTTTCGTGTTTACAAAAATGAAGTACAAAAAGCAAAACCTGTCGTTCATTTTGTCTTATTTGCTGGCTCTAGCCATATTATACGCAATTTATAGTTATGCCTGTTATTACCAAAGGGCCGATTTGCTAGAGTATATGCAGAACAATTTGCTTTCAGTAAGTTCTTATACTTATGTGCCGCAATTGGTGTTGCCTTACAGCGAAATTATCCGTTATGCTCAAATTTCTACAGGAGTTGGTTTTATATTGGTCATGCTCTTATTGATTTTCAAAAAAGAGAACTGGCGTGCGACCATCATTTTCTTTACTTATTTCAACTTTCTGATTCTGCTGACTTTCGTAAAAAGCGAATGGCTTGATATCGATATGCTCAACAATTCCATTTCTGTATTTTTACCCATCATTATTGGATTGAATGCGGCGATTGTGATGCGGATCTTAAATTTCGGATTGCACAGATTCGAGAGATTTAGCCCGGTTAGTGTATCTGTTTTGTTCATAGCGATGATTTACGCTTCGATTTATTACCAACAGAAAAGCATCAATTCGCTGACGGTTTCAGATCAGACGCCAAAACACATTCTCAATGCGTACGATAAAATCTCGCAAACCTTTTTCCGCCATTCTTATTGTGTCGTGAACGATCCGGCAACTCAGGTCATCAGTAACAATTCGCATTTTTTTATGAATTATGATTTTTTCATCAATGAATATCCAAAAATTGATTCTATCAATACCAAGCATCTCAAAGATCCGAATTTCCTGGTCAAAAACCCGCAATACTCTATTTCTAAAAGTGTTCTGATTTTTGTTCTAAAAGACGATGGTCCGGTGGAAAACAATATTTTTGCAGAAAATAAGCATTATCAGAAAGATTTGGTAAAGAAAATTAAACTCTTCAGAAAAAGAGGGCGAAAAGTCAATCTGTTTTATGACACCAGTGTTCTTAAAGTCTATGAAATCGTTAACAACCCAAGAGAAAGTAAAGTTTCTGATCTAATATTCTAAGTATGAAAATGATACAGACATCCAGATATATATACTATGGATTGGCAATAGTCCTTTCATGCTTCCTATTGAGTTGTGAAGGTTTGGACGATTGGTCTGATTTAAAAAGTATCGATTTATTCAACAACAAAGACGACGCTTCAAAACTCAAAGGTTTCAAACGCTATGAAACGCCTACGATGAGTTCGCAGCCTATTGTGCAATCGGTTTATGATCCTAATTCAAAATTTAGCAAGCTATACAATGCCGAAATCAGAAAAGTATGCGATTACACGAAGTTGCCTTTCTACTGTATGACCGTCACCACTTGGAATGCAACTTTAAAAATTGCCCCTTCCACAAGAGTGTTGATGCTTTATGACACCACAAAACTAAACGATGCATCGATAGAAGTTTTAATAGATTTCGCATCCAAAGGCGGAACCATTTTTATTCCATTTGCCAACGAAGACAAAAGAATGGGGTTTTTATATGGGTTTAAACCTGAAGCGGAATATGCTACGGATTCTAAATCTATCGGATGGTATTTTAATAAGCCAGTAATTCCTAATTTTAAAGGAAACGCTTATTCCCTGAAAATAAAATTCTTCGGATTTGCCGCCCAGAATTTCACCAATAAAATTAGAGTATTTGCGACCGCTTCCAACAATCCTAATTATCCGTCAATTATTGAAAACCCTATAGGAAACGGAAAAGTGCTGTTGTACAACACCTCCGGAGATTTCACCAAAATGGACCGCGGATTTCTTTTCTCGGGCATCTTAAAAGGATTGGAAGGAATCCCTTATCCGATCGCCAACACGGCTACGATTTTCCTCGATGACTTTCCGTCACCGCAGTATGATATCGTAGCAGAACCTATCAAAACCGAAATGAACATCACCACGGCTGAGTTTGTTCAAAAGTATTGGTGGCCCGATATGCGCGAGCTGGCTAAGGAATTTAAAATCCCATACGCGGCGATGTTGACTTTTGATTATCGCAACAAAATCATTCCTCCGTTTACGTTAGACCAATGGAATTCCAAAAAAATAAAATTCAAAGATAAAGTAATGCCGATGCCGGATTGGTTGGTGGAAGATGTCCGTAAAAATGGGCATGAGTTGGCTTTTCATGGCTACAATCACGTTTCCCTTCTCAAAGGATTATGGAAAAATCCTAAGTTTATCAGCACTTCGATGAACACCATTAAGAAGAAATGGGAAATCAGCAACTATGGGAAATTGCCGGTTACTTATGTTCCGCCATCGAATGATATCGATAGAATGGGGCTCAGAGAATTGCAACAAGCGATGCCTTCGATCAAATACATCTGTAGTTTGTATTTAGGACAGTTGGAAGATGGTGGAGACCGCGAATTCGATTACGATCCTTTTGAGAAGAACTTTTTCGATTACCCTAGAATTTCCAGCGGATTTAGTTTGAGCGATAATGATAAATACGCCATCCAATCGCTGTATTTATACACCGGAATCTGGACGCATTTCGTACACCCCGATGACGTTTACCAAATTCCAACTACGGGTGGAAAAACTGCAGGTGATTATCATTTGAGAAACGAATTGGGCTTAGGTTGGAGGAAATCAACCAATTCTAGCAAAGCCATGTTTCCCGATTTTAGAAACTTTGTCAAACAGTTTACTACTGCATATCCGCAAATGCGTTTTGTAAATGGTGATGTCGGCGGCAATATTGTTATGAATTGGCGCGCCTCGCGTTACAACCACAAAGCGGAAAAAGGATTGTATACCGTAAGTGAAATTAATCCATCAAACGACGGCAAGAAATATTGGTTCATGTATGGCAGCGCCGCCAATGCGGATAGGATAGAAGCTCAATTGAGAAGCCAAATGGTGTTGTTTTCCAAAACGCCTTTCATTGACGGATATCTCTATTCTGTTTATTCGAGCAAACCAAAACTGACGGTCATCGATTTGAACTATAAATCACCCAAAGAAAGAGCCCAACAGGCCGCCATCACTAATTTGGTCAGAGCGGATTTCGCTAAATTTAAAATTGATGTTCAGAATTTTCTTAAAGGAGGCATTCCGACTGAAGATCCGGATGTAAAGTTCAGAAAAGAAATGGAAGTTCTGAAAAACAAATTGCTCACCACGGCAGAAATCAATCCTGAAGATTGGAACAGATACGCCAAGTACATGGAATCGGAAGACAAAGTCGCCGAATTGTGGAAAATGTACGAAGCGCATGTTGCCAAATACAACACAAAGAACAACATCATGTATTCTAAAGAGTTAGACCGCATGATCGGTTATCTGGATGACGGCGAAAAGGAAAAATGGATGAGCGAACAAATCCGTGTTTCCCCAAAAGACAAGGCATTGTTGACAAGTTATTACAAGAATTTCGATTCTGAAGAATACAAAGACAAAATCAAGAACGTGCTCAAAACGCTGTATGAAATCGATCCTTCGGTTCAGAACTATAAAAATTACATCAAGCACCTGATTCAGTATTTCCCCGAGGAAGCGTTGGTGGAACTGAAAGACAAAAAACCGACAAAAGATCTTGCCGATATCGCCACTTCAATCGTTTGGCTGTTTGCCGATAACGCCGATTATAAGAAAGCCATTGAATGGTCAGATTACAGCACTGAAATCGATTTTGTGACTAAAATGAACTGGTATATTGAATCCGGTCAGTCGCAAGAACTCGAAGTAGTTTATAAAAAGTATATCGCCGAACACCCGGAAGATGAAATCGCCACGGTGCTCATGAGTAATGTTTATCACGAACAGGGAAGATTTAAGGATTCATGGGTATTGGCGAATTCGCTGAGCAACATCTATGAAAAAGAAGAACTCAGAAAAACCCTCAACCGCGATGTGCTTTATGAAAGTATTGATCTGCAGCAGGATCTGATTGCAAACCATTCCGAATTGTTCTATCCGGATGTGCTTGCAAAATTGAAGAAAGACATTCGTTTGGCGATTGGTGATTTCATCGATTTCAAAACCTATCTTGAAACCAACCAGAAAAATCCGGCCTTTCAGAAAAATGAAGTATCTTATAATCTATTCGATAAGAAAGGTTTTATTCATGGTATTGGCTTTACTTTTTCTAAGTATTATGAACTTGAAACAACCAATAAAGCTTATAAAGACAATGCTGACAATTATACCTTTGGATTGGAATATAAAATTACTTCACCAGCCAAAGAAAACAAACCGCAATATTGGAGTAGGGCAAGGGTAGAGCTTGACAAAGTCAACAATCCTTATTATCAGTTTGGTATCGGTATGAGTCGTTCGAATGAGAAAAATTTCAGATCCGCTGCCATCAACTTATATCCTGTAGAAACTGCTCCGGGTCTGAATCAGGGTATTTACCGATTGAAGACGAATCTTTATCAGGATTACCGCATCACTAAAAGGATCAATTCGAGCGTTTCGATTGAGGGCAGTTATTACACAGAAGGTTTCCTTTCGCGCGATACCATTGGGCCGGATATCAACCCTAATCGAATGGCGCGAACCGTATATACGGAACTCGCCAATGGCACTTTGCAGGTTGACGATATAGACGATGCCTATGATGTAGCACTAACATTGCGATTGATGCTTGATAAAGGTGACATAAAAAAATCGAAATTCATTCCTTTTGTCGAATCCCAGATTTCCTATGGTTCACATGATTTATCGGTTGGATATCCGTACTGGATTATCCGTCATCGATTATACGGTGGTGGAGGACTTGCCTGGCAATTTAACACGCCAATTTTCAATACCAGGATTGAAGCTGGTGCGTTCCTCGATGATTTCAGTGGCCATTTTGAACGTGTGAATGCGGAACTTTCGTACCAATTGTTTGACTTTACGGCATTGACCCTGAATTTAGAAATGTTTGAACAATCGAAGTTTTATTCGAATTCTATTCAGTTTGGCATCAAACACAATTTCAAAAAGAAATATATCAAAAGAAAATAAACCCAATAAAAATGGATGTTGAATTTCAGCATCCATTTTTTATTTAGGAATTCAATCAAGATTGTTTATTTCAAGTGAAGGTGATAAACGAAAATTATCAAAGGTTTACTTAAAACAAAACGGGATATTGAAAATTCAATATCCCGTTTTTATATTAATACATGCTAAGATTAATGTCTCACAAGAAATTTACGGGTGTCTTTAACCGGACCTTTTGTGAAATCTACGAAATAAAGTCCGTCGCTTAAAGTGCTTGTGTTGAAAGAAACTTTATTAAATTCTTTTGAAACAGCAGCAACTTTAATCTTTTGCCCGATAGCATTATAAAGCGTAATTTGATAGTCGTCAATATTATCCAATTCGATATTCAATTCGTCATTGGCCGGAACAGGAAAAATGGACATATTTAATTTTGCATTTTCAACAGTAGCCAAAGCAGCTGTTGTTACATTGAGTGTATGGTTTAAACTGTTATATCCGGTGATGTTTTCCCATACACTTTCGTTGGCAAAACGAATGGCATAATCCGGTCTTCCTGCTAACGTTGGAGCGCTATCCGGTAAATGCAAATACATTTTATAATTTCCTGTTGTAAGGTTTGCCGGCAATGTGAGGTTCTCTGTAATCGTAATTTCATTAGGACCAAGCCATAATCTCGGATCAGTGCTCATCAGGATTGGATATACCTGATTGGTGGCGAGGTTTTTCAAAACGATATAGGCTTTTCTTTGATTAAAAGGAGCTGCAAAACCTTGATTTACAATTTTTAAAGTAACCAGTAATGTACTTCCCAAGGCTACCGAAGTTGGTAGAGTAGCGGTTTTCAATTCGAAGCGATAACCTAGTTTTTTTTGAATATCTACAAAGCAATTTTGGGTTTGGAAACCATTAATAACATCCGGATAGTAATCAAGATTCATATACGACCAGTGAAATTTATTCATTTCAAACAAGGCGGTCGTACAATCTGTTCTTGGCGCATTAATGTCGCAGGTTTCTCCACCCATAGGCAAATATTTGGTTTCCTGAGCCAAGTATGGATATTCAGTAGTGACATTGTCATAAGTACCATTATCATCTGTTGTCGCAAGAAAACAGTCATTATGATGACCAAGTCGTGCTAAATTAGACTGACTAAATGCTTGTGAACTTGTCAAGGCCGTAGTACCATATAAATCCTGTTTGAAGGCGGGTTTTCTGAGCTGAATGGTTCTGTTTGCTGGCAAAGCTGCCAAAAAAGCATTGACCACTTCTTTTCGGTTGTTAAGATTGGTTGCGGTCAAATTGGTTTGATTGTAACCCCATCCACCAAATTCCTCCTGATCCGTATAAAACCATTCTCCCCAGGTTCCGATAAAACCAGCTTGAGCCGCCGCAATAACATCAGCGTTGAGCGTGAAAAGAGGTTTTAGTTGTGAGATATGGCCTAATATAATGGCTTTGGAAGCATCTTTTGGAGAATCCCCAGTATTATTAGAATAGGTGAAACGAATGATACATTTTATTCCCGCATTTCTCATTTTGTCGAAATCACTTTGCATGTTTGACAGATATGCGGCTGAAATCGGACCGGTTTTAAAATCATCCAATTTGAAGTTTCTGTAAATCAACGTAATATTGTTATTAAGTCGATAATTGGTGAGCTCCGTCTGATTTAGTGTAGAACTTGTGGAAGTATGCTTGTAAAATCCTCTTTCCGGATTAGAGATTACAGCACTCGAAGCTGTATAACTAATGGTTGTCGTTTGGGCACTTGCATATACATAAAGAAGTAATCCCAATAATGTTATATATTTCTTCATAGTTTTGTAGGTTATGCTTTTTTTAATTTCTTTTGAGTTTTTAAAGATGTTTAGTTTTGGGTCTTGACACGAACATCGCAAATTTATATAGATAAACGACACAAAACACCGTTTAAAATGTTAAATTAAGTAATTTCATCGACGAAATGCATTAATAGGCTTTTTTTGTAAGAAAATTTAGTTTAAATTATATGTATTTGTACGATTAAGTGTATTTTTAGTAAAATAAACTTTTTAACAATCTGCATTTTAGATGTTTATAACTATAATAATTACGGCAATCTTAATCCTTATTTTGTTTTTAGATATTATATTTAGAACCATTTATCGATGGTGTTGAATGGTTTATTTTAATACAAACCCAATTATATTATTAGAACTATAATTTATATTATGTAAAATAGAAAATTCGCGAAGATTAAAATGAACGCATCATATTTCCTGAATTTATAATCGCAATAAAAGATTTAATTTTTACTGCAAACGTAACAGTCTGCAACAATACGTTTCTTATTTTTGCAATACTTTATAGACAGTTAAGCTTAAAACCATATTATTATGAATGTTATCGCAGAACGTATTGCCGAATTCCTTAAAGAATATCCGCCTTTCAACAATCTGTCGATTGATGAATTGAAAATTGTAGCCACAAGCATTCGCGTCATTAATCTGGAAAAACATAAAGTATTGTTCAAGATTGACGATCCGTTGCATGATAGCTTCTATATGGTAGCTTCCGGTGTCATAAACTTATCGGTCATTTCCGATGCCGAGGAAACTTTACTCAACAAATGTGTTGAAGGCGACGTTTTTGGTTTGCGACCATTTTTTGCCAAGAACAATTACATGATGACCGCCAAAGCCCGCGAAGAATGCGTAATCTATGCTATTCCGATCGCTACTTTTCGCCCATTTGTGGTCCAAAATCCGGAAGTTTTGAATTTCTTATTGGAAAGTTTTGCCAACAATTCAAACAATCCAAATGATCAGAATCGTGGGAAATTATTGTCAGATAATGTTGTTTACACAGGGCAACAATCTGAAATTCAGTATTTTCAATCCTTATCATATAATAAAACGCCGCTAAAAGCAGCTCCTGCAAGCCTTGTTAAAGATGTCGCTCAAATGATGACTGACAATCTTACCAATAGCGTCATCATTACTGAAAATAACTTTCCTATTGGTATTGTGACCGATACCGATATGCGCTCCAAAATCGCCACGGGCCGCTTCCCGCTTTCCTCGACAATAGATAAAATTATGGCCACGCCGGTCATTACAGTTCCAGAAAACGTTTCACTCGCCGAAGCGCAATTATTGATGCTCAAAGGAAACGTCAGCCATCTTTGTGTCACTCAGGATGGTTCTGAAAAATCGGATATTAAAGGCGTTATTGCAGAACACGACCTGATTGTAGCCCAAGCAAGTAATCCCGGCATTTTGATTAAGGAGATCAAACGTTCTCAGGATGCTAAGGATTTAAAGAAAGTCAGGACAAAGCTGGCTGATATGATTCAGACTTCGATGGCTAAAAATATCCCCTTGACGCATATCAACAATATCGCAGGGGAAATCAATCTCGCTATTATCAAACGTTCCGTGGAGTTATCGATACTCGAGTTGGGTTCGCCTCCTGCCCGCTTTGCCTGGTTATCCATAGGCAGTCAGGGAAGAAAAGAACAATTATTGCTCACGGATCAGGACAGCATATTGGTCTTTGAAGATGTCGCCACCGAAAAATACCGTGAAGTCAAAGATTATTTCCTGAAACTGGCTAAGAAAACCATCAATAATCTTGAAAAGGTAGGTTATTTGCCTTGTCCAAACGGGCACATCGCCAGTAACATGCTTTGGTGTAAATCACTGACCGACTGGACCAAACAATACGAAAACTGGATGAACACGCCAGGGGAAGTCAGCAACGAAATCAGCAGTATTTTCTTTGATTACGAAATTGCTTTTGGGGAATCTAAAATTGAGGAAGCCATTACCAATGTCATCTTCAAAAATGTCAAAAAGAACAATTTGTTTTTCGATTATTTAGGAAACGATGCTTTAAGAAAACCGCCGCCATTGAGTTTCTTTAAAAAATTCAACCTTGAGGAAGATGGGATTAACAAGGATAAATTCGATATCAAGACGCGTGCACTGATGCCCTTAATCGATGGCGCAAGATTATTCACGATGAGCAATAATATCAAAGGGATTAATAATACTTACCTACGCTTTAAGCAATTGGCGATGGTCGACCCCAAGCATTCGGAAGTGTTTTTGAATTGTGCCGAAGCCTTTCTCGTACTGAGTAAATTCCGCGTCATGGAAGGTTTGAAGAACGACAACTCCGGACAATACATTAACATTGAGGAATTATCTAAAGCCGACCGAGAAATCCTTAAAAATGCCTTGAATCCGTTCAGAGATCTTGAGGAACTCATCAAAGATACTTTTCAACTGACCCAATTTTCTTAGATTATGTTCGATTGGATTAAAAATATCAATAAGGAATATCCCGAATTTTGGAAAAATTATGTTTCAAAGTTCGAGAAAAGAACCTCGCGCTTTGTCGTCATCAGTACAGAAACTACGGGTTTAAACCCATCTAAAGACGTGATTTTGTCGATTGGTGCCCTGGCGGTCGAGAACAACAGCATCGTCGTTCAGGATTATTTTGAAGTCGTTTTATTGCAATACAAATACCTTCACGACAACGGATTATCCAACGAATTCATCATCGAAAGTAGCCTTCCGAAACTTGGCGAACCTGAAGCCATGCAAGCGTTCATAGATTTTATAGGCAATGCGATTTTGGTCGGTCACCGCATTCATTTTGATGTAGAGATGATCAATGAAGCGTTGTATAAAATGGGTTGCAGCCGGCTTAAAAATGAAGCGCTCGATATCGAAATTATGTACCGTAAACTCAACGATATCACCGACAAACAATTCTCTGTCGATGATTTGTGTAAAATATTCAAAGTCACCAAAAGCGACCGTCATGCCTCGTCTGAAGATGCGTACACAATTGCACTGCTATTCCTCAAATTGAAATCCAGACTCAACATCAACATTTAATCTGGATGTATTTTTCAAAACGTCCGTGATGGGTTTTTGAAACCGGATTATTATTCTGATGATGAAATGGAAATCCATTGATATCCTTTGCAACATCGATAGCATTTACAGTTTGAATGTGATTGAAATCCTCTGGATAAACTACAGCCGTACTATAAATATATTCCGAAGTAACCTCTGTTTTGGTGTAATATACATTTCCATAGACCGTCACTTTTCCATAACCATCGATAGTTGAGCAGCCTAAGCATTCGAGTTGTTTCGGAATAAATGCCCTGATCTTGGTCTGGCGGTTGTAAATTTTATAAGCGGCTTCTTTTCTGCTCCATAAATTCCAAATCATGATTTCAGCATCATCAGCTTGCCAAATGAATTTTTGCTCTAAAGGCGTAAAGAGTTTTTCCAGAAAACCTTTGCGTTTCCAGTTGCTTTCCTTTCTTGCCAAAGCCAAGTCGATGATGTCATTGCCTATCATTGCTGCTGCAGTTTGTCTTTGATGATGTTCAATGTAGCTTCTACAGTCAGCATTTTAGCCATTGATTCGTTGTCTATATCGATTTTAAATTCCTCTTCAACATCAAGCACAATATCCACAAGATTGGCCGAATTGATTTTGAGATCATTGATGAAATCCGTGTTTTCGTTTAGGTTTTCCATCGCATCGGCATCATTCACATAAGGTTTGATGATGCGTTTGAGCTTTTCAGTAATTTCAGTATTTTCCATATTTTACTTGTATTTTTTTAAAATGATGCAACCGTTGACATCGCCAAAACCAAAACTGGCTTTCGCTATAATGTTGAGTTCTTTTTCAATCAATTTTTGCGGAATTTTATGGATGTCAACCAACGAAGCGATCTCAGGATGAAGGTCTTCGCAATTGATGTTCGGGAATATAAATCCATGATGCAGCTGCAGTACTGACGCCACACTTTCAATACTTCCTGCTCCTGACAAACAATGCCCAACCATCGATTTCAGCGAATTGATATAAGGAAAGTCTTTCTCTTTTCTGCCCAAAGCCTTCGTCCAGTTTGAGATTTCCAATCCGTCTTTTGCCGTTGCTGTCAAATGCCCATTGATAACATCGATTTCCGAAGCCGATATTCCTGCATTTTTGAGCGCATCCTGAATACATTTCTGCACCGCAATGGAATTCGGAGCGGTCATCGTGCCCTCGCCTCTTTGCCCACCGGAATTGCAGTTTCCGCCCAAAACTTCCGCATAAATTGTAGCATTTCGACCTAAGGCTGTTTCCAAATCTTCTAGCAACAATGCTCCTGCCCCACTTCCGGGAACGAATCCAGAAGCACTTGCACTCATGGGTCTCGAGCCTTTTTCGGGTTGCTCGTTATGTCTGAACGTACAGACTTTCATCGCGTCGAATCCGCCCCAGATGTAAGGTCCGGAATCGCTTGTACTTCCGGCCAATATTCGTTTGGCTTGGCCTGAAACAATACGGTCATAAGCCATAAGAATGCTCTCTGCTCCTGTAGTGCAGGCTGATGAATTGGTTGTGACCTGATTGCCCAGTCCGAGTTTGCCGCCCAAATAAGCGCTCACGCCACTGTTCATGGTCTGTGCCACAGCGGTACTGCCAAGTTTCCTAGTCTGAAAATCGTCAATCTTATAAATGCTTTCGCGGAATTTTTCGATGCCCGAAGTGCCGGTTCCGAATATGGTTCCTGAATCCCAATCGGGTTCGTTATTGTTTTCTATTGATAATCCTGCGTCTTTCCAGGCTTCCATTCCGGCCATGACGCCGTATAAAATTCCTGTCGAATTGAAATTTCGCAATTCCAGAGGTGTAAAATACTCTTCCTTCATCAACTCGGAAATCTCAGGCGTTCCGGATATCTGACACGAAAATTGCAATCGTTCGAGTTCCGGATTGAATTTGATTCCCGAAATCCCGTTTCGTATCGCATTCAAAAAAGCGGCAACTCCTACTCCATTCGGAGCAACAACGCCTAATCCGGTAATGACGACTCTTTTTTTCATGCTACTTATTCAAAATCATTCCTGCTATTGTGCCGCTGCAAACTATTTCATTGCACTGGTTTTTCATCATCACTTTACATTTTAATTTACCAAATCTGAAGTAGATTTTCTCTGAAATTACGGTTACTTTTTCGTTAGGAAAAACAGGTTTTGTAAATTCTATATCCGTTGACGTTAAGCTAATTAAACTATTTGAAGTCAATGTATCATTCATTAAATAAACACCCAAACAAACCAAACCAATCTGCGCCATAACTTCCGTCAAAATTACTCCGGGCGTCATTGGATTGTCTTTGAAATGGCCTTGATAAAAATCTAAATTCTCATCAAAGGTAAAGTGGCCTTCCACCCCATCTTCATCGATATAAATGAGTTCATCGACAAACAGAAACGGTTTGGAATAAGGCAATTTTGCTAAAATGTCATTCTTATCCATAAAAAAACAAACCTTAATTTATATAATTTATCCGCGAAATCTGTCAAATCCGCGTGCCATTAAAATTCCAACAATATCCGCTGCGCTGAAAATCCCGGCCCGAAACTCAGCATCAATCCTTTTTCTCCGGGTTTCGGCTTGTTATCCATAATGGCTTCAAGTACGTATAACACCGTCGCGCTCGACATATTGCCGTAAGATCGCAAAACCTCTTTGGTCGCATCAATGTTTTTGCCCAATCCTGAAAAAAGTGCTTCCACGGTTTGTATGATTTTTTTTCCACCGGGATGAAAAATCAGATGGTCAATCGCTTCGATATTCAAATTATTCTTCGCCAAAAAAGGATGGATGATATCGGGAAAATGCGCCGCAATCGTATTAGGAACTTCAATGTCAAGAATCATTTGCAATCCCGAATTGGTCAGTTTGAAACCCATCATATGCTCGTTGTCATAAAAGTGATACATTTCATCATCAATGATTTTTGGTCCATGATCCACATCGACTGATGAAACCAAAATACATGCGGCACCATCGCCAAAAATAGCGGCACTCACGATATTCGCCATTGAGAAATCGTCAAGCTGAAACGTAGCTGTTGGTGCTTCTACGGCAATCACGGCGGCGCGTTTTCCGGGATTCGCTTTTAGAAAATTTCTGGCGTAAATAATTCCTGAAATTCCCGCGGCACAACCCATTTCAGTGACTGGCAACCTCACGATATCTTGTCTAAGTTTCAATTTATTAATCAGATAAGCATCAAGCGACGGAATCATAATACCTGTGCAGCTTACCGTAATAATATAATCCAGATTTTCAGGTTTCCAATGGGCTTTATCAAGTGCTTTTTGCAACACTTTTTCACCCAAATCTATGACTTCACGAACATAAATATCATTCTTATCCTGAAACGAAGTCGCGGTAAAAACTTCAATAGGATCCATAATCGAGTAACGTTTATCAACCGCCGCACCTTCGAAAATTTTTTTCACTTTTCGGATGAAACGCTCGTCCTGCCCGAGGAGCCATTGGTCTAAAAACGGAATGATCTCAGCGGTTTCCCTCGAATATTTCGGCAATTGCTTAGCAACAGTAATAATTTTTACGCTCATGGTTTGTAAATGATCCATTGGTAGCGGAAGGCCCATTTCCAATCGATGGTATAGTGGGTTAGATTTAATTGTTTTGAAAACGCGACCAATTCTTCTTTTTTGAAACCTCTTAAAATGGAAGTCAATCCGTCTTCTTTGGACATCGGATTGAGTCGGAATAAAAAGCAAATCAGTTGAAACAGCCGGTAAGCTATTTTGCTGCGATGCAAATCATTGACAACAATTCCGATTTTCGCATTTTGATTCAGGGTTTGCATCAGTTGCAGGATTTCTTGGTCTTTAAAATGATGCAAAGTCAACGTACACAAAACAATATCAATCGGATCCTTTTTATAATCAAAGCTAAAAATATCTTCGGTAAGATACTCGATATCGGGATCGTTTTTCGAAGATTCTTTTGCATAATTCACGGTAAACGGATTGGCGTCAATACCTATTAATCGAAAGTTTCTTTGGTTTTTCTTGGCATAATCTGCAAGACTTCTGAGCATATCGCCATTCCCGCAGCCCAAATCGACAATACAAATTTGCGTTTCTTTTGGAATATGCCGAATCAATGTTTCGACGCCTTTTAAAGTCAACGCATTGCCGCCAAGCCATTGGTTGATTTTGGCAATTTTATCCAAAGCGTCCGATAACTGCTGACCTTCCAAAGAAAAATCATCCATAATTTCGGGCGCGTCTGTTCTTTGCTTTGTGTTTAGACTCATGTTGTTACTACTATATTTTTTCCATGCGTTCGGCGGATAATTCCTGAAAACAACGAAGGAAACATCATCAAGATACGGATTAAATACTCTGAAAGGTTTTGCCGCTGTAAAATGGCACCTAAAATTCTTCCGGTACGCAATCGGTTTTTAAAATTCCGGTTCCAATGGTTGGTGTATGCTATTTCAAGTTCTTTTCTGGTTTTGATCATGCCTTTCGAATAATCGTCGACCAATTCCGAAACGATTTTAGCACTTCGGATGGCCATAGCCATGCCATTGCCGCATAACGGATGGATGAGTCCTGCGCTGTCGCCAATCATCAGGACGTGGTTGTCAACAGGTTTCTTTTCATCGAAACTGATCTGGCTGATGGTCAATGGCTTTTCAAAAACGGGTGTCACATTCTTGAAGATAGATTGCAAGAATGGGTTTTGACAGACGACCTTGGTTTGGTATTCCTCAATATTTTTGTATTGCTTGAAAGTTTCATAATCCGCCAAATAACAGATGTTGATGGTATTGTTTTCCACTTTTGAAACGCCACAATAGCCGCCTTTAAAATTGTACAATCCCACCAAATTATTGGGATAATCGCCTTTGTAATGCGCTTTTACGGCAAGCCAAGGCGATTTTTTTTGCATGAAACTTCTTTCCAATTGCTGATCGAGATTAGAACGTTTGCCAAAGGCGCCGATGACAATATCAGCCGTAATGGTTTCATTATTGGTCAGGTTGATGGTGAAAGCATCATTTTCATAATGAAGATAAGAAACCGTTTCATGAATGACTTTGCATTGTTGGTCCATCGCTTTTTGATATAAGTAGAAATCAAGTGCATAGCGGCTGACACCAAATCCGCCCATAGGCAATGGAGCGCTTATGGTTTTTCCTTTTGCTGTCGAAAAAACTACCGAATCAATAGAAGTCGACTTCAATAAACTGGGATTAATGTCAAGCCAATCAAGATAAGGCAACACTTCATTCGAAATATATTCGCCGCAAACTTTATGTTTTGGAAAACTGTTTTTCTCGATGATGATGATCGAATAACCCAATTTCGACAAGTGAATAGCTGCTGTTAAGCCAGCCAAGCCAGCACCAACAATAACTATTTTTGTGTTTGTTTTCATAGAGAAGTAAATCTATACAATTTACGTTCAGTGAAAGACTAATCAACCGTTAAAAATTTATATAATTCACAGGTTAAAAAAAAAGCCGCTTCAAATTGAAACGGCTTCTGGGTTTATAATTTCCCTTCTTTAATTTCCTCGACAATTTCAGGATTTAGCAGTGTGGTAATGTCGCCAAAATTCGAGAAGTCACCTTCAGCGATTTTCCTTAAAATACGCCGCATGATTTTACCCGAACGTGTTTTGGGCAAGCCCGATACGAATTGGATTTTATCGAGTTTGGCAATCGGGCCGATCTGGTCAGAAATCAATTGGTTGATCTCGACCGAAAGGTTGTTTCTGTCACGGCCTTCTCCACTTTCTTTCAAAATGATATAGCCGTAAAGCGCATTGCCTTTAATGTCGTGAGGGAAACCAACAATCGCACTTTCCGCCACAGCCGGATGTTCGTTAATGGCATCTTCAATCGGAGCGGTTCCTAAGTTATGTCCTGAAACAATGACAACATCATCAACGCGGCCTGTAATTCTATAGTACCCGACTTCATCGCGTAAAGCACCGTCGCCAGTGAAATACTTGCCCGGAAAAGTAGAAAAATAAGTATCCTTATATCGTTGGTGATCACCCCAAATCGTTCTCGCAATGGACGGCCAAGGAAATTTGATGCACAAACTTCCGGTAACCTGATTCCCTTCAATTTCGTTGCGTTTTTCATCCATCAAAACGGGCTGAATTCCCGGTAATGGCAATGAAGCATAGGTTGGTTTTGTAGGTGTAACAAAGGCTATCGGCGAAATCAAAATGCCTCCGGTTTCGGTTTGCCACCAAGTATCTACGAGCGGGCAGCGTTTCCCTCCTACGTGGTCATTATACCAGTGCCAGGCTTCCTCATTAATCGGTTCACCCACAGATCCAATGACTTTCAAAGAACTCAAAGGAAAGCGTTGCACATAATCTAAACTTTCTTTGGCTAAGGCACGAATGGCAGTTGGTGCAGTATAAAATTGGGTAACGTTATGTTTCTCGATGACTTCCCAAAAACGGCTGAAATCAGGATATGAAGGAACACCTTCGAAAATGACTGTGGTTGCGCCATTCAATAACGGGCCATAAAGAATGTAAGAATGTCCGGTAATCCAACCGATATCGGCCGTACACCAGAAAATATCGTTCTCTTCATAATTGAACACGTTTTTGAAAGTATACGCCGTGTAAACCATATAACCTGCTGTTGTATGCACCATACCTTTTGGTTTTCCGGTCGAACCTGAAGTGTAAAGGATGAATAACGGATCTTCAGCATCCATGATTTCCGCGATGTTGTTGTCTGAAGCTTCGTCAACAAGCGGTTGCAGCCATTGGTCGCGTCCGGTTTTCATATTGACGTTGGTGTTGGTTCTTTTGACGACAAGAACATTCTCGACAGAAGGGCATTTCTCTAAAGCTTCATCAACAATTCCTTTTAAGTCGATGGATTTGTTGCCGCGATAACCGCCGTCGGAAGTAATGACCATTTTACATTCGCTGTCATTGATTCTAGAAGCGACTGCTGAAGCTGAAAACCCCGCAAAAATTACGGAATGAATCGCTCCTATTCTTGCGCAGGCCAAAACAGAAACCGCCAATTCGGGAATCATTGGTAAATAAATACAGACGCGATCGCCTTTTTTGATGCCTTGCTCACGTAAAACATTCGCGAGTTTGGAAACGCGTTGGTGCAAATCATTGTAAGTGATGTGTTGTGCTTCCTCTTTCGGATCATTCGGTTCGAAAATAATCGCAGTTTTATTGCCACGGCGCGCTAAATGACGGTCGATGCAGTTCTTGACGATGTTGACTTTAGCTTCGGTAAACCATTTGATTTCGGCTTCGGCCATGTTGAAATCCATGACTTTGTCCCAATGTTGGTACCAGGTGAAGTTTTCCTCAGCGATTTTCCCCCAGAATTTTCTAGGCTCGCGAATCGATTTGTTATAGTGTTTGAAGTATTGCTCCAAATTGTCAATTTTATAGTAACTCATAATCGGTATTTAAATGTTTTGTAATGTAAATATAAACAACATACATAAACGATTTCATGTATATATGCAAAAATAATATAGACGCTATTTCGCTTTTCCCATTGCGTATTTTTCAAGTGTTTCTTTGATTTCATCAATGATTGTCTCGTCATCAATGGTAGATGGAATCTGGAAAGCAATGCCGTCAGCTATGCTTCTCAACAACTTTCTTAGCGTTTTACCTGAACGTGTTTTAGGCAATCGATTAACGATGACCACGTTTCGCATCGCCGCCACGGCACCAATTTGTTGACGTACCAATTGCACAACTTCTTGTTCCAATTGAAAATGCTCAATAGTTTCTCCTGATTTCGTTACCACTAAAGCTAACGGCGCTTGTCCCTTGAGTTCGTCATTCACACCAATCACGGCACATTCTGCTACAGAATGATGTGACGCAACAATCTCCTCCATTTCTGCCGTAGATAAGCGATGTCCAGCTACATTGATTACATCGTCTACTCTACCTGTGATGTATACAAATCCATCTTCATCGATGAATCCACCGTCGCCTGAAAAGTAATATCCTGCGAATTTATTGAGATAATCTGCTTTGAAGCGTTGGTTTTCCTGCCACAAATCGAGTAAAGTTCCCGGAGGTAATGGCAACTGTACGACTACGTAACCTTCTTCATTGGCTTGGAGCTCACTTCCGTCTTCACCAAAAATCTTGATGTTAAAACCACAAACTGATTTTCCTACCGAACCCGGTTTTATTCTTGGTTCTTCAACGCCCATCATATTCGAGATCATCGGCCAACCGGATTCAGTCTGCCACCAATGGTCTATGGCAGGAATCGGAATATGTTCTCGATACCATTCTAAAGTCGCTACATCGCAGCGTTCGCCGGCTAAGAATTGGGTGCGTAATGAACTCAAATCATATTGCTTGATGAAATTCCCGTTAGGATCTTCTTTCTTAATCGCTCGGATTGCTGTTGGCGCGGTAAACATCACATTCACTTTGTGTTCATTAATCACACGCCAAAACGTTGAAGCATCGGGCGTTCTTATTGGTTTACCTTCAAAAATAATCGTGGTATTTCTGTTGATTAAAGGTCCATAAACAATAAAACTATGACCGACAACCCAGCCGACATCGGAAGCCGCCCAAAATACTTCATCGGGTTTGACGCCGTAAATGTAAGTCATCGAGAACTTCAAAGCCGTCGCATAACCGCCCGTATCGCGAACGATTCCTTTAGGTTTTCCTGTTGTTCCCGAAGTGTGTAATACATAAAGTGGATGCGTCGCATTGACCGGAACACAAGTTGTTTCTTCAGAGCCATAAACTAGCGCATCGTAATCAACGTCGTATTTTTTGAAAGGCACTCTGGCGCCCAATTTTCTGTTGAAAACGATGACTTTTTTAGGTTTGTGTGCCGACAGTTCAATCGCTTCATCAACTAAAGGTTTGTATGCGATGAGTCGGTCGATTTCAATTCCGGAAGAAGCTGTGATGATGGCTCTTGGTTTGCAATCATCAATTCGGATGGCAAGTTCGTGTGGCGCAAAACCTCCAAAAACAACCGCGTGCGTTACACCTATTCTCGCGCAGGCCAACATAGCAAAAGCCGCTTGGGGAATCATCGGCATGTAAATTACCGCCGTGTCGCCTTTTTTCAGTCCCAATGAAATCATCCCGCCAGCCAATCTTGCGACTTCAGATTTGACTTCATTGAAAGTGTATTTTTTTACATTTTGCGTTACCGGAGAATCGTAAATCAATGCGATGTTGTCTCCGAAACCATCCTGAATGTGCTTGTCTAAAGCCAAATAGCAAACGTTGAGTTCGCCATCCTCAAACCACAAAGGATAACCGTTTTGATCTTTTGACAAGATGATTTCGGGTTGGTTATACCATTCGATGGCATGCGATTGCTGTTCCCAAAAGCGCTCCGGTTCGTTGATGCTTTGGGTGTAAAATTCGTTATAGTTCATAATTTGGTGTCTTTTTTAAATCGCTTCCTGCATAAAAACCTGGACTTGTTCGACGAGTTTTTTGACCGAAAACGGTTTGGTCATATACGCGTCCGCGCCAAGGTTCATTCCTTTTTCGATATCGCTTTCCTTGTTTTTTGCCGATAGGAAAATGACTTTGCAGGTTTGCAATTGGGGTTCTTTTTTAATGAATTCGATGGTGGCGTAACCATCCACGTTGGGCATCATAATATCGAGGATGATCACATTCGGCGTTTCGACCTGAAGGATATCCAGGGCTTCTTTTCCGTCGCGGGCGATGAACACTTCGAAGTTGTTTTTCTTGAACGTGTATTCCAATGACATGACGATATTGGGTTCATCATCTACAATTAAAATTTTCTTCATGATATTATGATTTTGGTAAGGTAAAAGTAAATGTCACGCCTTCAGTGTTATGGTTCGTCGCCCAGATCTTGCCTTGGTGCAGCTCGACAATTTGTCTTGAAATCGCTAAACCTAAACCACTTCCGATCGGTTTTTTGATGTTCTGGTTTTGCGATTGGTAGAACTTGTCAAAGATAGTTTCCAAATCTTCCGCGGCTACATTTTTTCCGTTGTTGTAGACGTGAATGCTCACCTGTTCTGGTTTTTCTTCAACTTTGATGCTGATGATTCCGTCACAAAACTTAATCGCATTCGACACCAGATTGGTGACGACCTGAATAATCCGTTCTTCATCGTAAAGGCATTTTACCTTTTGTTCATTACCGATAAAAGTAAAAGAAATATTTTTATTCGATAACAATTGTTGCAACGGATTTACCGCGTTCTGTATGGTTTGTACGATGTTGCGTTCAGTAACGTAGATTTTCTGCTTTCCGGTTTCGAGTTTTTCCAAATCCAAAATCTTATCAATCAAACGGTTGAGTCGGTCCGATTCTGAAATGATGTTCTGTAAAAACTGCTTTCGGAGTTCTTCGGGAATTTCGTCATCGTCGTGCAGAATTTCACTCGCGGCACGGATTGCGGTGATGGGCGTTCTCAATTCATGTGTCACGGTATCGAGGAATTCGTCTTTCTGTTTGTCCTTCATCATCAAGGCTTCGTTGGCGTTTTTGAGTTGGTTCGAGATCAATTTCAGTTCGTTCGAGGTGGCGATGAGTTTCTTGTTGATGACAATGTTTTCCTTAGATTCCTCAAGAATACGAAGCACTTCGGGCAAACTGATCTTGTCTTCTTTGGTCACGCCTTCAATTAAAATTTTAGCGGAAGCCGTACCGATATGACCAGTCAATAAATTCTCAGCAAACTTGATCAATCGTGCATCAGCCATTGTAGTATCTTTATCGATATTGTATTTGAGCTTGAAGATTTTCATCGCACGGTTGGTTCTTTCAACGCCTAAAAAGCGGTTCAACACTTTCTCGATGTCTTTGATGTACGCCGTTCCTTTCCATACGAAAGCATTCTCGTGGTTGGTGATGTAACGGTTGATGTCGACGTACATTTCGGCGTAGTTCCGCTCGCGGTAATTCCCTTTAAAACTCACGGAAACAATTAAGTAAGCCATGAAATTAAAAAGTAAACTCCAAAACAAAGCGTGCGGCACTGGTTCGAGATAATCCAATCCGAACAACTGGAAGGGTTTCAACAGATCGATCCCGAAAATCCCTTCCTTAAAGAAATGACTGTTCGGGTTGATCGAACTCATCAAAAACGGTAACACCAAAGTATAAAAACACACCACCATTCCTGTAATAATTCCTGCCAATGCGCCATTGAGCGAACCTCTTTTCCAGAAAATAGCGCCAAAAAATGCAGGGCCAAGTTGTGCGATAATGACAAAGGAAATCATTCCGACGGAAACCAAAGAGAAGTCTAAAATGAAAAAACGGTAATAGATATACGCAAAGATGATTGTCAAGAATATCCCAATCCTTCTGATGCGAACGATGCGGTCATTGTTCTTGATTTGATTTTCCGTTTGTAACGAACCCAAAAATCCGTACGGAATCAATAAGTTGTTGCTCAGCATGGTCGCTAGCGCAATCGACGACACGATAATCATAGAAATCGCGGCTGAAAATCCGCCAAAGAATACCAAAACCGTCATCGCATTGTTGTTGAAGAATTGCGGAATCAACAGCGAATACATATCCGAATTGAAACCTTTTCCCTGAAACAAAATATTACCGCCCCAAGCAATCGGATAAACGAAAATATTGAACAGCAATAAATACAATGGAAACAACCAAATGGCCGTGCGCACGTGTCTTTCACGGTTATTTTCCACGACCGACATATGGAATTGTCTCGGCAAAAGGAAAATGGCGAACAACGAAAGCACGCAATACATTAGCCAATTCATGCCGCCTTCAAGTCCGTGTACGGTGTTTTTTTCTTTGAAACCTTCGATGAGCGAAGCTTGGTTGTATATATCCTGAAATCCGTCGAAAACAAAATACGTCACATAAATCCCGAGTAGCAAAAAGAAAAACAATTTGATCGCGGATTCTAAAGCTACTGCGGTGACGATTCCTTTCCTTTTTTCGGTCGCATCGACGTATCGCGTTCCATAAAATGACGCAAACAAAGCCAAAACCAAAGCGACATAAGTCGAAGAATCCAGAAATACGTTGTGGCTGTTGGTCGTTTTAGTGACGACGTGAAAGGTTTCTGAAATCGCTTTCAACTGTAAACCGATGTAAGGCAGAATCGCAATAATCGAAATCACGGTCACCAATGCGCCTAAAAACCTGCTGTTGCCATAACGCAACGAAATGAAATCGGCGATACTCGAAATCTTATTCACACGTGAAATGCGGATGATTTTCTTGAGAATCATAATCCACGCTGGGAAAGCAAGGACCGGTCCTAAATAAATCGGAATGTAATTGAGTCCCGAATTTGCCGCCACGCCAATGCTTCCGTAATACGTCCAAGTAGTGCAATAGACCGCCAATGATAATGAATACACATACGGATTGTTTGTCCATTTGGAATTTCCCTTTTTCTCAGCCCATTGCGCGACGAAAAAAAGCGAGCCCAAATAGAGCAGCAAAAGCAAAAGCAATCCTAAACTACTCATTGTATTTTTTGAAGATGAGGAACGAAATTAACGCAGAAGCCAACCATACTGAAAACACATAAAAAAGAATCACGGGAATTCCAAAAACCGCCTGCGCTGAATTGAACAGCAACAAGATCGGAATGTTGAACGCGATCAGCAGGAACAAACTTAACAGCAGTAATTTCTGGATGTGTCTCTTTTTCATGAGTGGTATTAAAAAATGCAATCCCTGTGGCGCCACAGAGATTGCAAGTTTAAATCAAATTTATCGTTTCGATTTGTCGTATTCGCCCATTAAGGCATAATACCCGAAGGTTCCTAATCCCATGACGATTAGCGGCGTGAGGACGAAAAGAATGATGATCCCGAAAACCAAATCATCCTGTTTGCCCGACATGAATTTCGGCAACCCGAACTGAAATATACAAAAGTAAGCGGCCGCCAATGCCAAGGCCAACCATACCATCCCTAAAGCTCTTTTTAACTGGTCCATAATTAATTTATTTAGACGTGAGTATTTTTATTTTTATTCTGGATGTAGATCATCCCGATGACGAAACAGACCGAAGCAATCACAATCGGATACCATAAGCCCTCAAGATAGAATTCCGGATCGCCGGCATCTTTGGCATGCGTCACAAAATAGGTTGAAATCGCCGGAAGCAAGCCACCGAAGATACCATTTCCGACGTGATAAGGCAGCGACATCGAAGTGTAACGGATTTTCGCCGGGAACATTTCCACAAGGAACGCCGCAATCGGGCCATACACCATCGTTACAAAAATCACCTGGATGAAAATCAGGAAGATCAGCATCCATCGGTCATGATCATTGATGGTTACGGTCGTTTTGGTTTCCACTTTTGGTTTTCCGTCAACCACCATTGCTTTTCCGTTCTCTAAAGATACGGTTTTGACTTCAAGAAAAGTCGTTCCGTCAGTATACGATTTGTTGGTCGTGTAAATCGAGTCCATCGTTTGCTTCTTGTTTTCTTTGAGCTCGGCTAAAAGTGTGGTTTTGTCCGTGAGTTCCGTTTTGGTTTTGACGTCGGTCGTCTGATACATGGTTTTGTAGATAGGTCTGTAAAGCAAAATCGCCAATAGCATCCCGCCCATCATGATGTATTTTCTACCGACTTTATCGCTGAGCCAACCGAAGACAATGAAGAACGGTGTTCCCATAATCAACGCGATTCCAAGTAAAGTATCCACTTGTGACGAATCGATGGACATCACGGTTTTCATAAAACTCATCGCGTAGAATTGACCCGTATACCAAACGACACCTTGTCCCATGGTCGCTCCGAACAATGCGAGCAAGACAAATTTCAAATTATAACGGTGACCGAAACTTTCTTTTAACGGATTGGTACTTGTATTTCCTTCCGATTTCGCTTTGGCAAACACAGGAGATTCCGACATGTTTTTACGGATCAGGTACGAAACACCGACCATGATAATCGAAACCCAAAATGGAACCCTCCATCCCCACGCGTCGAATTCTTCAGCAGATAAAATGTTTTTGGTCGCTAAAATCACCATCAAGGAAATGAACAATCCGACAGTTGCTGTCGTTTGAATCCATGAAGTCCAGTAACCGCGTTGTCCTACCGGTGCGTGTTCGGCTACATAAGTTGCAGCTCCGCCGTATTCACCACCAAGTGCTAAACCTTGCAGCAAACGAAGCACTAACACTAAAAGCGGTGCCATGAATCCGATGGTTTCGTAACTAGGAATGCATCCGATTAAGAATGTTGCGCCACCCATGAGTAAAAGCGTCACCATGAACGTATATTTTCTTCCAATCAAATCGCCCAATCTTCCGAAGAACAATGCGCCAAACGGACGCACTACGAATCCTGCGGCAAAGGTTGCCAGTGTTGATAAAAACGCTGCCGTCGGGTTGTCAGAAGGGAAAAATTTTGTGGAGATGACCACGGCCAAACTTCCGAAAATGTAGAAGTCGTACCATTCGATCATCGTTCCCATCGAAGAAGCGGAAATCACTTTCCAAATTCCTTTTGTAGATCTGTTTGTCATAAATTTTGGTTTTAAGTTAGTTTGTTAAAAGGAATAAGAACATGAAATCATGGTTCTAAAATTACCTAAATCTTTTTTATTGGTGTCGGCGGTGGCGTTACTTTTTACCAAATCGCCCCAAGTGGCCACAGTATATTCGATTTCCGGAGAAATCCTGAATTTGTTTTGTTTGAAATCGACTCTACCGGAAGCGCGCCATACTTTATCGACGACTCTGTTTCCGCTTACACCGCGCGAATAGTTTGCGAAAGTAGCGGTCGAGTTATCGTCACTTGAACCATTGTTTTTGGTGTAACCGAAGAAAACGCCAGGCGCAATCTTTTTCCCATTACTCGCGATATCGAACCAGAAAGCCGTGGTTTTGATTGGGTCATAAGTTTCGACTTTGCCAGTTTCTGTTTTTCCGGTGAATCCGCCGAGCATTACCAAATTGGCTAAGTTGCCACCTGTGATGGCGTAGGCTTTTATCGAGATTTTTTCATTGGAATATTTACCGTATCCGAAAAAGGATGTGCTGTTTACTTTCTCTTTAGAGACTAATAAATTAGTGGTGCTGCCATTAGAAGTTAAAGGCTGAAGCGATTTGAATTCACCGCCAACGCCAAGAATAACGCTTTTGTTTTTATACTGAAATTGACCGTGAAGTGTTGGTAAAACTGAATTCAATGAGGCTGAATTCTGGCTACCCGTCGCTGCAGTCTGTGTCGTGAATTCCCTTTCTTTGTAAGCTACTGCCGTGAATGAAATGTCTTTTGTTAGCATTTGTTTTACTTTAACTTGTGTTGCCCAACCAAATGGGTTGAACATGATTCCGGTGTTGAAATTCGCCACGCCCGGAAACACTTCAGGAATGAATTGCGGATACCAGGTTTGCCCCATCGTCAGCGAGGTTTTGGCCCAATCGAGATTCACGTAACCGTGTCGCAAACGAAACAAACCTACCGTTGAGCCTTCAAAATTTCCGAAGAAATCGCCTTCGATCACGCCTGTTGTTTTGGCTCCCCAAACATTCGGACCTTTCACTTTTACACCCAATCTGGAAGTAACCGCTAAAAAATTCGACTGTGGCGCCTTATTGATATCATTACCATTTACATCCAAAGCTTCATCCAACGGATAAAGATTGAGGTTGTCTTCACGAACCTGAAACGACTTGCGGGTGTCCCAAATATAATCGGTTCTGATGAAACCGTAGAGACTCACGTCCCATTCTTTCTCAACCGGAACCGGCGCCACTGTTGCGGTTTGAGAGAATCCTTTGCCTATCGTCAAACCCAGCAAAAGAAGTACATAGTTTTTTTTCATAATAAATTGGTTTTTGGTTTTGTTGGAACCAAATTCTAATTTATTGCACCAGAAAAAAATTATGGTATATCTTTTTGTAAACTACTATAGCTAATCTTTGAAACGTTCCCATTTTATAAGCATAAATTTATCGCCTAACTCGGTGATGATCATGCCGGCACCCGATAATAATTCTTTGTTTTTTAGATATTCTACCAGTTCTAAATGGTTAAAAATCTTATAAGTAGGATGATAATCGGCATGCGATGGCTTTTTGATTTTATACTCCTTAACCCAGTTGCTTACCGTTACGTGCGAAACCCCGATAATGCGCTCTATTTCACGAAAACTTAGACCTTCAAGATACAGTTGCAAAGCCTTGGTGACATAGTAATCATCAATCTTTTTCCCTAATTTATTGACCGTGAAATAATACTTGCATTTTTTGCACAAATACCTTTGCCTGTCTTTGATGACACCGCTTTTTACGACTGCATTGTTTTTACATTTCGGACAGGCTAGAACTTCCATATATATAAATTTTGCATAAATATACTAATTTAGCAATTATATTAAAATGCATCATGCAAAAATTTCAGGAAATAATTTCCGACTCCCTATTTTTATCGCATGATAATTACATTCTGAATATAAAACACGTGAATTTAGAAAAATAAACGGTTTTGAGCAGGTTGTGTTTAGAAAAATACCAAACCTCAGAAATTTAAAAAAGATACATTTTATAAATACGTATTATTTCACGTTATTTGTGGGAGTCAACACCAAACTGATATGCAACTCGATCCTCACGAAATGGACCAAAAATCCATCTATAAATTACTTACCGGTACGATTATTCCACGCCCTATCGGCTGGATTTCATCCATCAGTGAAGACGGTATATACAATCTGGCACCTTTTTCTTATTTCAACGCCGTTGGTGACGATCCGCCGCATGTGATGTTTTCAGCTTCGCGAAGCAACAATAACATTAAAGACACGCTCAACAATGTCCTAGCAACGAAACAATTTGTAGTGAATATGGTTACGGAAGATTTGGCCGATCAGATGAATGAAACCGCACATCCGATTCCGCCGCATGAAAGCGAATTCGATTTTGCAAAACTGACCCCAATCCCATCCATAAAAGTAAAACCTCCAAGAGTAAAAGGCAGTCCAGTCGCTATGGAATGTGAGCTTGTGCATCATTATACTTTAGAAAATCACAAGAACGGAGGCTCAACAATTCTTGTCGGAAGGGTCGTGATGTTTCATATTGATGATGCCATTTTGCTTGATGACACCAAAATCAACTTGGAAGTTTACAAGCCTGTGTCTAGGCTCGCAGGTTCTAATTATGCAAAATTAGGGGAAATTTTCTCCATTAAAAGATAAGTGATGAAAGTAACAGTTATTGGAGGTGGTCCCGGTGGTTTGTATTTTTCTATTCTGTTGAAAAAAGCCCTACCCGATTGTCAGATCGACCTTTACGAACGCAACAAACCTGATGACAGTTTTGGTTTCGGCGTCGTTTTTTCTGATGAGACTTTGAGTGAATTTTTATCGCGTGATCCTAAGTCATACGAACTGATCCGCAGCAAATTCGCCTATTGGGATGACCTCGATATCGTCCGTGATGGAGAAGCGGTGCGCATTTCAGGCAACGGATTTTGCGGCTGTTCGCGAAAAACACTTTTGCAGTTGTTGCAGCAGCGTTGTAAAGAAGAAGGTGTCAATCTTCATTTTGAACACAATGTAGAAGACTTATCACAGTTCAAAGATTCAACTTATATTGTTGCTTGTGACGGAATCAATAGCCCGATTCGCGAGGAATTCTCTAAACAATTCGGCACGAACATCACTCTTAAGAAGAACAAATTTGTCTGGTTGGGTTCGACAAAACCTCTGGATGCGTTCACTTATTTTTTCAAAACGACCATTCACGGCACTTTCATCGCACATACTTACCAATACGAAAAAGGCATGAGCACCTGGATTTTCGAATGTACCGAAAACACTTGGAACAACGCCGATTTTGAGACGACCGATGAGAAAGACACCATTAAAAAACTGACTGAGATTTTCGCCGAAGAACTCGATGGTCATGCTTTAATTTCCAACAAATCGCATTGGCGTCAATTCCCGCACATTACCAACGAGAAATGGGATTACAAAAACATCGTATTGTTAGGCGATGCAAAAGCGACCGCCCACTACTCTATCGGTTCCGGAACCAAACTCGCCATGGAATGTGCGATTGCTTTAGCCGATTCTATTATAGAACACAAAACCAACACTAAAAAAGCTTTTGAAAAATACAACCAATTGCGTCGCAACCGCGTTGAAATGATTCAGCATGCGGCCAATGTTTCGTTGGATTGGTTTGAAAACATCGAACGCCACATGCAGCACGATTACATGCAGTTTGCTTTTGGCGTGATGACCAGATCCAAGAAAGTCACTTATGAGAATTTGGCTTTGCGCGACGCTACTTTCACGGATAAAGTGCTGACGGAATTCAATTGTAGCATTGGGAATTTTAAAGTAAAAACACCTGCTGCATTTACAGAATTTTCGCTTCGCGATATGCAACTTAAAAACAGGATCGTCATGTCGCCTATGGGACAATATGCCGCAGAAAACGGATTGGTTTCCAACTGGCATTTGGTGCATTATGGCGCCAGAGCAACTGGTGGCGTCGGATTGATCCTAACCGAAATGACCGCGGTTTCAAAAACAGGTCGCATCACTTTAGGTTGTGCCGGAATCTGGTCTGAAGAACAAATGCTTAAGTGGAAAAAAATCGTGAATTACGTTCACAAATATAGTAAGTCTAAAATAGGCATTCAACTTGGGCATTCGGGGCGAAAAGGTTCGGTGAATGTGCCTTCGGTCGGCAACAATATTCCATTGGCAAAACATGGTTGGGATTTGATTTCAGCCTCGCCGATTCCATTTAATGAAGCGATGGCCATTCCAAAAGAAATGACTGTTTCTGACATGGACAATATCATCTCAGAATTCGTCAATGCGACCATTTTTGCTGAAGAAGCCGGTTTCGATATGATTGAATTGCAAGCACATCACGGATTCCTATTGGCTTCATTCCTTTCTCCGTTGACCAACATCAGAAAAGACGAATTTGGAGGCTCGATCCAAAACAGGATCAAATTCCCATTGAAGGTATTTGAAGCCATGCGCGAAGTTTTCCCAGAAAATAAACCGATGTCCGTGAGGATTTCGGCTTCAGATTGGGCTGAAAACGGGATTTCAGAACAAGAGGTCTTATTCATTTGCGAAGCTTTCAAAAATGCAGGCGCTGATATCATCAATGTTTCCACAGGAAATACTGTTGCAGACCAAAAACCTCAAACCGGCAGGATGTGGCAAACGCCTTTTTCTGATTTGATTCGAAATACGATTCATGTTCCGACAATTACCACAGGTTATATCCAAGACATCGATCAGATCAATACGATTTTGTTGAATGGCAGGGCTGATCTTGTTGCTTTAGGCCGACCGTTATTGTTAGATCCGAATTTTGTGCGTCATGCTCAGGCATACGAACAATATGAACCTTCTGATATTCCTAATCAATACAAAGCGGGGATTTCACACCTCTATCCGTTGATGCATTCTGAAAGAAAGCAGGTTGAAGGCATGAAAAAAGCATTGAAACCTGAAAGCCATAAATAGTATGAAATATTGGAGTTGCTTATTCTTGATGCTACACGCTTTGATGTTCTCCCAAACAGAGCAAACCATCAACAGCGGAAATTCAAAATTACATTACCGAACTTTTGGTGAAGGGAAACCCATGCTGATTATCAATGGCGGGCCGGGCATGAACAGCAACGGATTCACCTATATCGCCGAAGCACTTTCAAAATACCATTACCAAACGATTACTTACGACCAACGCGGCACCGGAAAATCTCAAGTCGAAGCATTAAATACCAAAACCATCACGATGGATTTGATGGTTCAGGACATCGAAAATCTGAGGACGCACCTTGAGATCGATCAATGGGCAATTCTCGGCCATTCTTTCGGCGGCATTCTCGCTAGTTATTACGCTTTGAAACATCCCGAACATGTTGATCGGCTGATTATGTCGAGCTCTGGCGGCATCAATATGGATTTCACATCCTATGTCTATAGCCGTCAACGTGCGAATCTGACTGAAATCCAAAAAGACAGTCTTGCGTATTTCGAAAAGAAACAAAACAACGGCGATACTTCGTTTGAAATCAGAAAAGGAAGAGCAAAATATCTCGCTTTTGCTTATGTTTTTGATAAATCGAAAGCACCAATCATTGCTGAGCGATTATTGCAATTCAGCCCTGAAATCAATACTTTGGTGATTCAGAATTTGTTTAAATTGAAATACGATTGTTCCAAAAAGTTCAAAGATTTTACGAAGCCTGTTTTAATCTTTCAAGGGGAAAACGATATCATCACTGTTGAAACCGCTATGGAAATTGAAAAAGCTTTCCCGAATTCTAAACTGGTACTGATGAAAAATTGCGGGCATTATGGTTGGCTCGATGCGCCTGAAGTCTATTTCTCCAACATCAAAAGTTTTTTAAATAGTTAAATCATGAAGCATTACGAAGATAATTTCGCCCATGATCATTTGCCTGCGTTGGAATTGCAACCCGATTACATATACGATTTACTGCAGTTCCAGCAACCTGAAATGTTGAATTGTGTCGAACGGCTGCTTGACTATCACATCGCATCGGGTCGCGGAAATGCTATTTGCCTGCGCACCGCTGAAACCACATGGACATATCAGGAACTTTTCGAAAAAACCAATCAAATCGCACATGTTTTAATTGATGATTTAGGATTGAAATCGGGCAACCGCGTCCTAATCCGTTCAGCAAACAATCCGATGATGGTTGCTTGTTGGTACGCAGTCATTAAAGCTGGCGGTATTGTCGTAGCCACGATGCCGTTGTTGCGTGCTAAAGAGATTACGACTTTCATTGATTGTGCCGAAATATCACACGCGCTTTGCGACAGCGCTTTGGAGGAAGAAATGAAACATGTAGAAAGTACTTTTCTAAAAACGAGTTGCTACTTTGACGGTTCAGAAACAAATCCTTCAGAATTAGAAAATCTGATCGAAAGCAAACCGAAATTGTTTTCTAATTTTCATTCAAAATCTGACAGCATTGCCTTAATAGGTTTCACTTCAGGAACGACCGGTTTGCCTAAGATGACGGCGCATTACCACAAGGACATTCTCAATATTTGCGAGTCATTTCCGAACTATTCTTTGCAACCGACAGCCGATGATATTTTTACAGGAAGTCCACCAATAGGATTCACTTTCGGACTTGGCGGCTTGGTTTTGTTTCCGATGTATTTCGGCGCATCGACCTTTCTGATTGAAAAACCGTCGCCCGATTTGTTGCTCGAAGCGATTCAAAATCACAAAATCACGATTTGTTTTACAGCGCCAACGGCTTGGAGAATTATCACTACTAAAGTCAATGATTACGATATTTCAAGCCTAAGACGATGTGTTTCCGCTGGTGAAACTTTACCGCTGAAAGTCTGGCAGGATTGGTATGACGCTACAGGATTGAAGATCATCGACGGTATCGGTGCTACGGAAATGCTGCATATTTTCATTTCTTCTAACGAATCCAATATGAAACCCGGCGCTACTGGTATTGCCATTACAGGTTACGAAGCTAAAATCATCGACAGCGACGGAAATGAATTGCCCAGAAATGAGCCTGGACGCCTTGTTGTCAGAGGCATTACCGGTTGTAAATACCTCAATCGCATCGAAAAACAAATGGAATATGTCGAAAACGGCTGGAATGTTACCGGTGATATTTTCCGCCAGGACGAAGACGGTTATTTCTGGTTCGTAGCGCGCGGCGATGATATGATCATTTCGTCAGGTTATAACATTGGTGCTATTGAAGTTGAAAGTGTGCTGTTGACGCACGATGAAGTGCTCGAATGTGCGGTCGTCGGATTGCCTCATCAAGAACGCGGCATGGTCGTTTGCGCGCACATCGTACTCAAAGAAAAAAGTAAAGCATCAGATGATTTAGTAAAATCTATACAGCTGTGGTTTAAAGAAGTAGCAGCACCATACAAATATCCAAGAGTGATTTATTTCGTAGAACATTTACCCAAAACAGAAACCGGAAAAATCCAAAGGTTCAAGTTAAAACAATAGCATTCCATGAGAAAAGCATTCCTAGTTTTTACAATCACTTCGCTGGCCATTGTCGGATTGCTTTATTACGTCAATTGGAAATTTCTGTTCCTTTTATTGATTTTGGTTCCGTTGATTCTATTGGGAATTTACGATATGTTTCAATCCAAACGAACCATCCGCAGAAACTTTCCGTTATTAGGCAGATTGCGTTATTTGCTTGAATCTATGGGCCCGGAGATGCGACAGTATTTTATAGAAACCGATCTCGAGGGAAAACCGTTCAACCGCCTGCAACGCAACATCGTCTACCAACGCAGCAAAAAAGAAAACGACACCAATCCTTTCGGGACGCAACTCGATGTTTATAAGGAAGGTTACGAATGGATCAACCACAGCATCCGCGCGATTCCTTTTGTAGAAGTCGATGAAAACCCGAGAGTCAGGATCGGTTCCTCACAATGTGAAAAACCTTATGAAGCGAGCCTGTTCAACATCAGCGCAATGAGTTATGGTTCGTTGAGCAAAAATGCGATTCTGGCTTTGAATGCTGGTGCGCAACAAGGCGGATTTTACCACAACACTGGTGAAGGCGGTTTGTCAAAATACCATTTAACCGGCGGCGATGTCGTCTGGAATATCGGAACCGGTTATTTCAGCTGTCGCAATGAAGACGGGACATTTTCGTATGATGCTTTTACGATTAGAGCAAATTATGACGCTGTAAAAATGATTGAAATCAAGTTCTCACAAGGCGCGAAACCAGGTCACGGCGGTATACTACCCAAAGAAAAGGTCACGGATGAAATCGCCGAAATACGTTTGGTTTCCAAAGGCCACGATATTCTTTCACCGCCAAGCCATTCGGCATTCACAACGCCTTTAGAATTAATGGATTTTGTAAAACTATTGCGTAAAGGTTCAGGCGGAAAACCCATCGGAATGAAAATCTGCATCGGCAACAAATCAGAATTCCTCTCGATATGCAAAGCGATGGTCGAAACCAAAACCTACCTCGATTTTATAACGGTTGATGGCGGTGAAGGCGGAACCGGTGCGGCGCCACAAGAATATTCCGATCACGTAGGAATGCCATTACGCGATGCGCTCGCTTTCGTGTATGATGCTTTGAACGGATTCGATCTCAAAGACCAGATTAAAATCATTTGCAGCGGAAAAGTTATTACTGGCTTTGACATCATCAGAAACTTATCGCTAGGTGCCGATTTGTGCAATTCCGCACGCGGGATGATGTTCGCACTCGGTTGCATTCAGGCTTTGGAATGTCACGCCAACACTTGCCCGACTGGTGTGGCAACGCAAGATCCAGAACTTATGAAAGGATTGGTACCCGAAGAAAAAAGCGTCCGTGTCGCACGATATCAGCATGAAACGGTAAAAAGCGCCATGGATTTAATGGCATCGGCAGGAATCAAACACCCCGACGATGTCGACAGAACTGTTGTAAGTACGCGTGTCGACAGAACTAAAGTGCAGACGTTTTATGAAATTTATCCCGAATTAGACAAAGGATGTTTGTTGTATGAAAGCACGGTTCCTAAGGAATTTTTGTACTTTTGGAAGAAAGCTTCCGCAGCCAAATTTTAACCCCAAATCATCGAACAATAATGAACGAAATTTTCCTCAAAACCGAAAAAATTAAATTCAAACACGTAGACTACGCCGGCATCGTATTTTATCCGAGGTTTCTTGAAATGCTCAACGATTTGGTCGAAGACTGGTTCGAAGAAGCACTCGGCCGCCCGTTTCATAAAATGCATGAAACCAATGGCATTCCAACGGTCGATTTGAAAGTACAATTCAAAAACCCGGCGCGTTTAGGACAAGTATTGATGAAGAAATTATGGGTCAAAAATTTAGGCTTCGCTTCCGTTTTATGCGGATTTGAATTTGTCGATGAATCCGGTAAAACGACACTTTCAGGCGAAGTTACTTTAGTCAACGTAGCTTTCAATGAAGAACGAAATGACATCAAAGCCGAACCTTTTTCAGAAGAAATGAAATCAAGAATTTCAAAATATATTGCAGCGTAATCTCATTCAAAATTCAAAATTTAAAATTCAAAATTTCATAATGGAGTTTCCAAAATTTAAAGCCGCCACAGTTCAGACTTCCCCCGTTTTTCTCAACGTATCAAAAACAGTTGATAAAGCCATCTCATTCATCAAAGAAGCCAGTCAAAACGGCGCGCAACTCATTGCTTTTCCTGAAGTGTTTATCGCCGGTTATCCTTATTGGAACTGGATTATGACGCCGGTTCAGGGCAGCAAATGGTACGAAGAATTGTATAAAAATTCCGTAACCGTCGAGGATGCCGATATGAAACGATTGTTTCAAGCCGCCAAAGACCACAACATTCATATCGTCATTGGAATCAACGAACGCGGTGATAGTTACGGCGAAATCTATAACACCAATCTGATTATCGACAACCAAGGAAATCTTACAGGAAAACACCGAAAACTCGTCCCAACTTGGGCGGAAAAACTCACCTGGACTTCAGGCGATGGTTCTTCATTAAAAGTATACAAAACCGAAATCGGCCCGATTGGCACTTTGGCTTGCGGCGAAAACACTAATACTTTGGCGCGTTTTACATTGTTATCGCAAGGAGAATTGATCCATATCGCGAATTACATTTCATTGCCTGTGGCGCCTCCCGATTACAATATGGCCGAAGCAATTAAAATCCGCGCAGCCGCGCATTCGTTTGAAGGGAAACTGTTTACGATCGTTTCTTGTTCGACCATTTCAAAAGAAATCATGGACGCTTTGAAAAACGATGTTCCTAATGTGGAAGAACTTTTGACCAGAAAAAATTCCGCATTTTCAGGATTTATTGGCCCGAACGGAGCCGTAATTGGCGAACCGTTGATTGATGATGAAGGCATGGTTTACGCTGACATCGATTTGGAGAAATGCATACAACCTAAACAAATGCACGATATTCTCGGGCATTATAACCGGTTTGACATTTTTGATTTGAGAGTGAATGTCGCTCCTACAAGGAAAATAACATTCATAGACAATCACGAGGAATTCAATAAGAAATAAATGGAACGCTGATGACGCTGATTTAGCAGATTCGCACGGATTTAAAATAAAATAAAATGGATACAAAACATTCCGACGACGTCATAGGCCGCGCCCGGGTTCAGGACACACCAGAACTAGAAGCTTATTATAAAGAACTCGAAGCACTTGGAGCCGGCGCCTTATGGACGGTCGCCAACGACATCGAACCTTGGGAACCCCGCTCCTCTTCCGTTCCGATGCTTTGGAAATACGAAGATTTACGGGATTTGGTTCTAAAATCATCCGAACTCGTCACGCCAGAACAAGCCGGACGTCGCGTAGTTTATTTAGTCAATGACAAACGCAAAGATGTTAGCGCCGCAGTCGGTTGGCTATATACAGGAATACAAGTTACACGCCCAGGCGAAAGCACTTCAGCCCACCGACACAAAGCTTCCGCATTGCGTTTCATCATGGAAGGCTCAAAAGGTTACACCGTAGTCGATGGCAATAAAATCATGCTTGAAGTCAATGATTTTGTGATCACACCTAATTCTACTTGGCACGAACACGGCGTGGAAGCTGACGGACAAACCTGCATCTGGCAAGACGGACTTGATATTCCGCTCGTCAACGCTTTAGAAGCTAATGATTACGCAGTCTATGACGGAAAACAACCGCTTGTGGCGCCAGTTAATCATTTGCCGATGTCATTTAGTGCTGCAGGTATGATTTCACCAGATATTACTTGGGACAAACCGTATTCGCCTTTGTTCAAATATTCCTGGAAACTGGTTTATCCTGCTTTACTTCAAGCCGCGATGGTCAATGAAGGTTCGCCTTACGACGGCATCATCATGAATTACACCAATCCGTTAACTGGCGGTCACGTGATGCAAACCATGGGCGCTTCGATGCAATTGCTTCGTGCAGGCGAACACACCAAAGCGCACAAACATACGGGTTCGTTCGTCTACCAATGCGCCAAAGGACAAGGCTACTCGATCATCAACGGTCAGCGCTTCGATTGGAAGGAACGCGATATTTTCTGCGTACCTTCGTGGGCTTGGCACGAACATGTGAATCTTTCGGATACCGAAGACGCCTGCCTGTTCTCGTTCAACGATTTGCCGACGATCGAAAAACTGGGCTTGTATCAGGAAAAAGCTTACGAAGAAAATAATGGTTACCAGATTTTAACTTAGGAGCCGGTTCCCGCTCTCCAATGCAATCTTTGCCGCCGAACACCGTCGCCAAAGGATTTCCATTACGATCGGGGCTAGGCATCGAATCATATAAAATATCACAGTAAATTAGTAACACTCAAATAACACAACATTGCGATCTTTGCGCTTAAACCCTCAGAGCCTTAGTTCCTCAGCACCTTAGAACCTTAAAAAAAAATGAAACTACTCACCTACCAGACCCAAAATTCAGAACCGCGCCTAGGATTCATCCATAACGACAAAGTCATCGATATGGCCAATTTCGGCGATGTGATGCAATTTCCGTTGCCATCCACCATGCTCGGATTCATCGATATGGGCGATCTGATCATTCCGGAAATCCATTCGCTGATGCAGCGCTGCGACCCGGCCGATTTGATCGCAATCTCTTTTGCGATGAATGAAATCAAAATCCTCGCGCCGATTCCAAAACCGCGAAAAAACATCATCGGCATCGGATTGAACTTCACCGAACACGTAGCAGAAAGCGCCAGAACTTTAGATACTTCAAAAGAATTGCCGCAACAACCCATCATCTTTTCCAAACCACCGACGGCAGTAACCGGAACCAATACTGAAATTTTGCTCAACCCAAAACTCACTCAACAACTTGATTGGGAAGTTGAATTGGCTGTTGTCATTGGCAAACCCGGAAAATACGTTGACAAGAAAGACGCGCTCGATTATGTTTTCGGTTATACTGTAATCAACGACATTTCAGCCCGTGATTGCCGCCGCGCCGGACAATGGATTGTTTCCAAAGGGCAAGATACTTTCGCTCCGATGGGACCAATTCTCGTTACTAAAGATGAAATCGCTGATCCGCACAACCTCAATCTTTCGCTAAAAGTCAATGGCGTTGAGAAACAGAATTCTAATACGAAATTCATGCTATTCAACATCCACGAACTAATTGAAGATTTAAGTACCGTTTTCACGCTAGAACCCGGCGATATCATAGCTACAGGAACACCAGCGGGTGTTGGCGCAGGAAGAAGTCCGCAGGAATGGCTTTGGAACGGCGACGTCGTGGAAGCTACTGTAGAAGGTATCGGAACTATTGTGAATACGGTCAAGGAAATATGATGCATACAAAACAACTTTTACAGATCGGATTTTTGTTAGTCTTCTGTATAGCAAATGCCCAAAAGAAACCCGTCAAATACACAGGCGAGCAAAAAATAGTCAATACCGTTTTTGAAAATTACCGACAAGCCTTGACCGATAGCAAAGGAACAGAAGCGGTGAAATTCGTTGACACCCAAACCATTGCTTATTTCAGCAACATTTTGGATTATGTTAAATCCGCTGATTCGACTCAACTGGCCACCAAATCACCGTACGAAAGACTATTGACCTTGGTCGTTCGCCAACAGGCTTCCAAAGAGGCTATCGCATCATTCAATGGGGAAACCCTGATGGCGCATTGCATCAGTTCCGGACTGGTGGGAAAGGCACCGATCGCAGGCAGTACCATTACTAATATTCAAGTACAAAACCATACAGCCAAAGCCGAACTGGTCGTCTTTAGTAAGCCACAGAATTTTTTTCTCAGCTTTTTTAAAGAAAATGATTGGAAGATTAACCTGGCTGCAATTTATTCCGATGCGGACAAAAAGTTGCACATGATGGCTGAGGAACAGCAGAAAACAGAAACGCAACTGATACTTGCCGTTATTGCAAAGAATTTTAAGAGACCTGTCAGACCAGACATTTGGAAACCGATAAACTAAAAAATATGAAAACATATAGAATCGGCCAGATTGTGCCTTCATCGAATGTGACGATGGAAACCGAAATCCCGGCTATTTTCCATTCGAGAGAAACCATTTTTCCAGAACGTTTTACGTTTCATTCGAGTAGGATGCGCATGAAAAAAGTCACCAAAGAAGAACTCGAAGCGATGGATGCGATGAGTTTGAAATGCGCTCAGGAACTCTCCGATGCACATGTTGACGTGATGGGTTACGCTTGCCTTGTGGCGATTATGAGCATGGGACGCGGCTATCATTGCGTTTCGGAAGTCAATCTGCATCAGGAAACTGTTGCGAATGATTTCCCTACGCCTATTGTAACGAGTGCCGGTGCATTGATTAACGGATTAAAAGTTCTAGGCGCCAAAAAAGTCGCGATCATTACACCTTATATGCGACCGTTGACCGATATGGTCGTTGATTATATCGAACATCAGGGTTTTGAAGTCGTCGATTCGATTGCATTGGAAATTCCGGACAACTTGGAAGTCGCCGCTCAGAATCCGATGAACTTATTGGAAATCTACAAACGGTTGAATCTAAAAGATGTCGATGTCATCGTAGCTTCGGCCTGCGTGCAGATGCCTTCGTTAGCTGCTATTGATTTGATTCAAAAAGAAGTCGGCATTCCCGTGACTTCTGCCGCAGTTTGTACGACCTACGAAATGATGAAAAAGTTGGGTATCGAAGCCAAGTCAGCTATAGGCGGCGAATTGTTGAGTGGAAAATACTAATCCGATGCTATTTTTTCGTAAATTAGAGCCACTTTTTTCTAACAATTAAATAAACAACCACTATGAAAAGAAATGCTACCGCCGTTTGGAACGGCACAGGAAAAGAAGGCAAAGGACATCTGACGACGCAGAGTACCGTACTCAACAAAACCCAATATTCGTTCGGTTCACGCTTTGAAGATGGGGTCGGAACCAATCCTGAAGAACTTATCGCCGCAGCGCATTCCGGATGTTTTACGATGAAACTGAGTTTCAATCTGAGCGGTGCCGGATATACCCCTGAAGAACTCGAAACCAGATGCGACATCACTTTCGAGGACGGCAAGATTACAAAATCACACTTGACTTTGAAAGCAAAAGTCAGTAACATTTCGGAACAGGAATTTGCTGATCTGGTTAAAGATGCTGAGAAAAACTGCCCGATTTCACAGTTGTTGAATACTGAGATTTCAGTAGAATATCAATTGAACTAAATTTTAATTTTACAAAAAATAACTAAAGCACTCCGGTGCTTTTTTTTTAAATACGACACCCAATGCTGATACATTATAACAGGAATCAAAATCATTTTGAAGTGACGGTTAAGGCTTCGGCTTCAAAAGTATGGCAGACCTTATGGGACGACGGCTCGTATATGCAATGGACGAGCGTTTTTCATGCAGGCTCTTACGCCAAGTCGGATTGGAAACAAGGGAGTAAAATCCAGTTTCTCGGGCCTGGCGGTAATGGCATGTATAGCGAGATTGAATTGTTGGAGCCTGAGAAAAAAATGGTGTTCAAGCATCTAAGTGAAATCAAAGATTATCAGGAGCAACCGATTGAAACCAGTGCTTCATGGTCTGGATCGAAAGAAAGTTATACGCTGACAGAAAGTGATGGACAGACTAAAATCACCGTGAGTGTTGATTTTCCAAATGAAATGGAAGCTTATTTCAAAGAAACCTTTCCGAAAGCATTAGCGATTGTAAAAGAACTTTCCGAAAAGAATTACATCACGGTCATGACTTCGGTGCATGCGGATATCGAAAAAGTCTGGAATTACTGGATTGACCCAAAACATATCGTCCAATGGAACCATGCTTCTGACGATTGGCATACACCCAAAGCGACCAACCATGTGAAAGTCGGCGCGCATTTCACTTACACTATGGCAGCCAAAGACGGCAGTGCAAGTTTTGATTTTGAAGGCACTTACATCGATGTCAAGCTGCATGAGAAAATCAGTTATGCGATTGTGGGCGGCAGGAAGGTTTTCATCTTGTTTGCTCCCATCGATGGCCAGATCAGGATTGTGGAAACATTTGAGGCTGAAAACCAAAATCCCTTGAAAATGCAAAAAACGGGTTGGCAAAGCATCCTCGACAATTTCAAAAAACATGTAGAAAGTGATGATTAGCGTGAAGACATTTTCTGAAGCCAAAGAAAAATAAACTTATGAAAGTTGATTTTAAATCTGTTGATGACTATCTCGAGACTTTCCCAAACGAAACTAAATTGCTGTTGGTTAAGGTTCGCGAAACAATCCTAAAAAATGCCCCTAAAGCGACTGAAAGCATTTCCTACGGAATGCCTGCTTATAAAACCAATGGAAAGCCGTTGGTCTATTTCGCAGCGTTTAAAAATCACATAGGTTTTTACGCAACGCCTTCTGGGCATGAAGCGTTTGCGGAGGCGCTTTCTAAATACAAACAAGGAAAAGGCTCGGTTCAATTTCCGCTTCACGAACCTATCCCATATGATTTAATTGAACGTATCGTTAAATTTAGAGTAACAGAAAACGAGCAAAAAAAATAGAATAGATTTTCAATAAAAAAAGCTTCCGTAATGGGAAGCTTTTTTGTTTATCGCTTAAGTGCAAAGTGCGCTTTGAAGTTTTTAGGTTGGCCGTTTTCTTCGTAGTCAACGCTGAACCAATAATCGTCTGCCGGTAATGGGCGTCCGTTGAAAGTTCCGTTCCAGCCATCGCCCGACGGATTGATTTGTTTGAGCAATTTTCCGTAACGGTCGAAGATGAATATTTTAGCATTCAGTTGTTCTTGCAATCCTGAAATGTTCCAGGTATTGTTATAGCCATCTTCATTCGGAGTAAAGAATTTCGGATAATTGATCACCAAGACATCTCTTGTCAAAGGACTCGAACATCCATTGGCATCAACCACTTTGATGACGTGTGTTCCGGAACCTACATACTGAAATACGTTACTTTGCTGCAACGGGCCATAATCCAACTGATACAAATAATTGCCCGGATCCGTAGCCAAAACGGTGATAATTTGGTTCTCGTCAAAATAATTAGTGACGATGCCATCGATAGCGATTAGAGTATATTGGTTGATGGTCACATTGATTGTTTGTGGTATCGCGCACTCTCCGGCATCTGGTGTAAAAACATAAGGTTTGCCAATAATATTATCAATTGTATTTGGTAACCAAGATCCTGAAATTCCAATAGGTGATATTGTTGGCAATGGCGGTGTGATGCTTCCCGTACAAAACGCAAGATCCGGGAATCCGGGTGAAACAGGTTCTTTAACATTGATGTATAAGCTAGCGGCCGTAGCACATTCGTTTGCTGCTGGGGTGAAATCATATTGAAAAATTCCGCTTACCGTATTATCAACAGTTGGTTGATTCCAGGTTCCTGTAATTCCGTTGGGTGAAGTCAGAGGCAAAATCGGAGCCGTGCTGTCTTTACAAAACGGCGGAACTATTGCAAAATCGGGAACTGTTCTTGGTGTAATGCCTACATTCAAAGTCTGTTGCACCGCACACTGATTTGAATTGGGCATAAATGAATAATTCCCTGAAAGCGTATTGCTGATAATTGAAGGCGTCCAAATACCTTCCACTCCATTCGGAGAAGTATTCGATAATGTAGGCACCGGCTTACCATCGCAATAAGGAGGCGGTGGAATCAACACGAAGTTTGGCGTCAAGACTGGAACAACAGTTAAGGACAACTGCGTTAAAGTATTCGAGGTGCATTGTCCTGGCGTTGGGTTAAAAGTATATTGTGTAGTTCCTAAATTGGTAGTGCTTACTGTTGGCGGATTCCAAGTTCCGGTAATTGCATTATCAGAACTTGCAGGCAAAGTTGGCGGTATAGATCCCTGACACAAATTTCCTAATCCGGCAGCAAATAAAGGAACGATTCTCTGTTTGATGTTGATGGTTAACTTCGCAATGGTAGCACATGAACTGCCCGTGGGTGTAAATGTGTATTCCGTATCGGAGGTATTGTTTAAAGCAGGACTCCAGGTTCCGGTAATTCCGTTATTTGATGTCAGCGGTAATGCAGGGATAGTATTTCCTTCACAAACTGCTGGTACGGGATTGAAAGTCGGAACGATATTAGGATTGACATTCACACTTCTTGTGACGCTAGTACTTGCGCAACCTCCCGCTCCGGGTAAAGTATATTCCATGTTTGCCGAACCACCTGAGACGCCAGTAATGACTCCTGTAGATGAGATTACAGTCGCAACAGCCGGATTTTGTGAGGTCCAAGAGCCACCTGAAACACTCGATCCAAAGGTAGTTGTACCACCGACACAAATTGTCTGTCCTCCGTTTAAGATTCCCGGACTTAATGGCGCCGAAACAGTGACATTTATGGTAGCCGCCGGACTTGCAGGACAGCCACCGGTTCCGTTGACAATGTAACTTATGACAGCAGCTCCTGCAGTAACTCCTGTAATGACACCAGCATTTGAAACTGTGGCTATTCCTGGCGCATTACTAGTCCAAGTACCTCCGGGTATTGTCGAAACGTAAGTTGTTGTTGAACTAATACAGATATTTGTGGTGCCACCACTCAGAACGCCAGGGCTGGGAATCGCTGATACCGTAACAGTTCTATCCACAAACACTGCAGCACAACCACCTGTTCCGGATATGGTATATCTTATGGTAGCTATACCTGCTGCCACGCCAGTTATAACTCCCGACGCGTTTACAGTCGCAAAAGCAGGTTGTTGCGATGTCCAAGTTCCGCCTGAAACCGTTGGTATAAACGTAACGGTATCGCCTACACAAATCGCTTGATTGCCACTTAAAGTCCCGGCAATTGGAGGATTACTAACCGTTACTGTAAATGGAGAACTACTCACAGCACTGCAGCCACCGGTTCCCGCCACGTTATAAGTGATATCAACTGCACCACTGACAACGCCGGTTACTGCACCAGAAGTATTTACGGTAGCTGTGGATGAATTTGAAGAACTCCACGTACCTCCTGCAGAACCCGTTGTCGCAAGTGTTGCTGTTCCTCCGACACAAATAGCAGAAGTTCCGCTGATGGTTCCCGCAACGGGTGGATTCGCTACTGCTATGGCTTTCGTAACTGGATCAGCGCAAGGAAATAAAACCGGATCAGGAGTAAACACATAATTATTACCTGCTGTATTACTGACAATAGCGGGCGACCAAGTTCCGCTGATTCCGTTGTTAGAAGTCGTAGGCAAAGTTGGAACCGACGAACCAGTACATATCGATGTTGGAAGCGTAAATGTTGGTGTGGTTCTGCTGATGCAATTATTACAAGTAAAACTTATAGGAAATTGCGATGCAATACATGGATATCCCAGAGCGTTGGTAAGTGTTATCGTAGCACTTTGGCCTGGCAATACACCAAATACTTCGAGCGATGAATTTCGGGTTGTACCACTGACCGGCGCACCTCCATTAATACTGTAAGTATAATAATAATTTTCAGGAGGATTCGGAGGTATGTTGTCCCAATTAAAAAGAACTGAAGTAGCAGGATTAGTAGTGATATTCGAACCATCACAATTGATGACAAGCGGCGCATTGTAGGAATTAATCCAGACATTAATTCGCGCACGTGGACTTTCACAAGTACCTACCGTTTGGCTTACCCACCACGAAAGCAACATATCTACTGCAGTTGATGGCGTAGGCGGACCTGGCAGTGCTGTTGTCGTCGTAGCTGAAGCATACCAATTCAGCGTTGCACCTGCTAATGGTGTAGCTGTAAGCGGTACTGCCGGACTTCCATTACAATAATACACAGGCTGAACTACAGTTGGTACCGGCGTTCCTCCACTTGTAGTAATCGTAACCGTTACAGGTTTTACAACTGTGCAAGTTCCAAGAGTACTTCTGATATAATAGATGCCACTCGTTGAAATAGTGGCCGCGGCAAGCGCTGTTATTTGATTGGTCGTAGCGGCAGCATCTGTCCAATAGGTTATGGTTGCGGCAGCTGTACTTCCAGCCGCTATAGCTGAAGTCAGATTCACTGTAGTCGGAGCACAAACTGTTGCAGGTTGCGTGATGTTTAATACTAAAGTGTTATTGATTGTAACCGTAACTGATTTTGGAGGAAGCACACAAGTGTTGATTCTGGAAAAAACAATATCATCTAAAGCAAAATCATTCCCGTTGGGTTGTACTTCTCGGTCGTAAAAACAAATCTGCGCGGTAGTAACGCCTGCGCCTGCTGTCCATGAATAAGAATGTTGGTCCCAGGATAATGGTGCGTTGGGTGCCATTATTGATGGTCCTTGTGAAACGCCGTTGATCGTCACTTCAATCTTAGCCGGAAAAGGATTAACTAAAGCTAAAGATTGAATCCAATATTTTAACGAGTAGGTTTGTCCGGGAACAACTGGAACTGTCTGACACCAAACTTTATCATTCCCTCCGTTTGATGTGGAACCATCCACCACCATCATCTTTCCGGTTCCGGGAGCAGTAAGATTCGTATGGTCAGTAGCAGCTGCGAAACCAACTTCCCAAGTATTGGCTACATTCACAACGCCATATGCTTTTTGCGCATTGGTTGGGTTATTAGGATTGTAATAAGTATAATCACTTGTAAAACCGACATTCCCTAAGGGAAAATCTCCGTTATAAATTAAATTATCTGGCGTTACTGTAGTCGAATTAACGGTATAAGTAGCCGTTCCAGTCGGAGTAACTGTAGGGTTTGAACCTGTAGGAACCGTTTCTGTATTGGGTGAAACACTCCAAGTATAAGTACTACCGCCACTAACAGTCAATGCTACAGATTCTCCAATGCAAATGGTTGGATTGGCCGGCGTTAGTGTAAGCCCTGTAGGTGTAGGAAAATTGATTCCTGTTTTGGTAACGGTCGTACCGGCTCCGGCATTGTCAGTTACTGCTAAAGTATATGATCCAGGGGTTACTAGTGGTGCTAATCCTGTAAAAAATCCATTGGTATTCGTAGTTGCGGGAAATGAAGGGCCTGATAAGGTGTAACTGTAAGGCGGGGTGCCTCCTATTCCATAGGCAAAGATGGTTCCGTCGTTGGCGTTGATACAAGTCAGGTTGGTCAGTGAATAGGTTGATGACAATGGTGCCGGAGCAGCAGTGAGTGAAATATCATCCAAAGCGAAATCATTTCCGGTGCTAGAAGTCTGGCGGTCATAAATCCAAATCTGGGCATATCCTGAAGTCGCTACCCAAGTATAGGTAACCGGTGTCCATGTGCAAATTGCCGTCGGACATGTAGCACTTCCTGTTGTTGGAAGAATATCAACATTATTGATTTTTACTTGAATAATCGCTGAATTAGAGGGCGCATTGGTTGTTGAAATCGATTGAATCCAATAACTAAATGTATAAGTAACCCCTGGAGTCACTGGAATACCACCACCACCACCGGTAGAAGTCAAAGCTTCCCATACCTTATCGTTGTTGGGACCGGAAGTCGCTCCATCTACAACCATCATCTTGTTTCCGGTAGCACTATGATCTACGCAGGCATTGCTAAAATTCATATTGATAGGCCCCGGATTGCTAACTATAGCATAATCCCTCGCTCCGCTGTTGGAAGACACTAAGTTGTAATTGGTCTGAAAACCGTTACCTGCACCACCGCTTTCAAAATCGCCATTGGTGATCAGATTTTGTGAATAACCCGCGACAGCCGTCAATGCTGCAACAAATAAAAAAAGAGACTTTGTAATCTTATGAATCATCGGTAGGTTTTTATATAAAAAAATCGTGGTACAAGATAGTAATTATCAGGAAAACGGTAAAAATATCAAGGCTTAAAAATACAAAAATATAGCATAAAAAAAAAGAGCATCCTGTTGAGATACTCTTTTGAATTCTTTTTATTTTTTGACTTAATACTTTAGCAATTTCAACAAGGCAATTTCAAAGCGCTCTTTCGGTAAATATTGATCTTCCAGTGCTTTGGTAAACGGAATCGGACTGTCTAAACTCGCGACTCTTTTGACCGGGCCATCAAGATATTCAAAACAATCTTCCATGATCATTGCTGAAATGTCGCTGGCAATTCCGCCAAACATACTGTCTTCCTGCAAAATAATCGCTTTGTTGGTCTTTTTGACCGAAGCATAAACGGTTTCCTTGTCTAAAGGTTGTAAAGTTCTGAGGTCAATCAGATCGGCAGAAATTTCAGGATTTTTCTCCAATACTTCCAAAGCCCAATGCACAGCTGCTCCAAAAGCAATGATCGTGATGTCATTACCTTCTTTTAGTAAAGAAGCTTTTCCGAAAGGCAAAGTGTAATAATCTTTAGGAACATCTTGATAAACGCTGCGATACAATTGCTTGTGTTCAAAAAACAAAACCGGATTCGGATCATTTATCGCTGTAGCCAAAAGTCCTTTGGCATCATACGGAAATGCTGGGTAAACCACTTTCAATCCTGGAGTTTTGGTAAACCAAGCTTCATTGGTCTGCGAATGAAACGGTCCCGCCTGAGTGCCACCACCACAAGGCATCCGTACTACTACATCGGCATTTTCTTGCCAGCGGTAATGGACTTTCGCGAGATAATTCACAATCGGATTGAATCCTGTAGAAACAAAATCAGCAAATTGCATTTCTACAATCGCTTTATAGCCGTTGATGGACAATCCCATTCCTGCAGAAACTACTGCACTTTCGCAAATTGGCGTATTAATCACACGTGACTTGCCGAATTGTTCTACAAAACCATCGGTGATTTTAAAAGCACCGCCATATTCTGCTATGTCTTGTCCCATGATTACTAAATTGTCGTGACGTTCGAAAGACTGTTTCAATCCTTGCGAAATCGCATCTACAAATCTAATGTTCTCTATTTCATGAGACGGAGTAACTTCTTCAAAATCATAAGGTTTGTATACATCGTTCAATTCTTCATCGTAGTCAGCCTCAATCTCTGCTTCCGCGTTGGCAATGACCAGATTGTCATCGATTTCTTTTTTGATGTCGTTGCGCCATTCTTCATCTTGAGTCGGCGTCATGATGTTCTGTTTGATCAGGTATCTTCTGTAAGTTTCAACAGGATCTTTCTCTGCCCACAGATCCATGAGTTCTTGCGGAACATATTTGGTGCCACTCGCTTCTTCGTGTCCACGCATTCTGAAGGTTTTGAATTCCAATAGAACCGGACGTGGATTGACTTTCATCGAATCTACAATTTCAGAAAGTTCAATATAGACTTCAAGAATATTATTCCCATCAATAATGTGGCTTTCCATTCCGTAACCAATGCCTTTGTCAGCAAGGTTTTCACAACGATATTGTTCATTGGTCGGCGTGGATAATCCGTAGCCATTGTTTTCTATTACAAACAAAACCGGTAAATCCCAAACCGATGCTATATTCAAAGCTTCGTGGAAATCACCTTCACTGGTAGCTCCTTCGCCAGTAAAAACCGCAGTGACTTTACCGTTTTTTTTGAGTTTGTTCGCTAAGGCAATCCCATCGGCAACGCCTAATTGCGGGCCCAAATGCGAGATCATCCCGATAATCTTATATTCCTGCGTTCCGAAATGGAAACTGCGATCACGGCCTTTGGTAAAGCCACTCGCCTTGCCTTGCCATTGTGAAAATAATCGGTATAACGGAATGTCTCTGCCTGTAAAAACACCTAAGTTGCGGTGCATCGGCAAAATGTATTCGTCTTGGTCTAACACTGCGGTAACGCCAACCGAAATCGCCTCCTGTCCGATGCCTGAAAACCATTTGGATACTTTTCCCTGACGGATCAGGATCAGCATTTTTTCCTCGATGAGGCGTGGCTTGAGCAATCTTTTATATAAATCGAGTAATGTTTCGTCGCTTAAATGTCTTCTTTCAAAATTCATTATCAAGTATCGGTTGTATTAAAACTGCTCAAAAGTATAAAAAAATAACAGGATGACCGTGAAATGTATTTTTTTTTTGGAATGTTGATAACTTTTAAAATTTGTTTTTAAAATTATTATTTACATTTGTTGTTATAAGGGTTCGCAACCTTTTAGTTATTAACAAAAACTTTTTAGTATGCAAAACATTCCAAGTGTGGACTTGCGTGATTTCCTTTCGGGTGACCCGGAACGTAAACAAAAATTTGTAAATGAAATCGGTAGTGCTTTTGAAGATATTGGCTTTGTGGCACTCAAAGGTCATTTTTTAGATGACCAGTTGGTAGAGGAATTGTACGGCGAAATCAGAAATTTCTTCGCTTTGCCTTTAGAAACCAAATATAGTTATGAAATCCCCGGCATCGGCGGACAAAGAGGTTATGTCTCTTTTGGTAAAGAACACGCCAAAGGCAGAAAAGAAGGCGATTTGAAAGAATTTTGGCATTTCGGTCAATACGTTGACAAAAATTCCAAATACGCTTCCGAATACCCCGATAATGTGGAAGTGAAAGAATTGCCACGTTTCAATGCCGCCGGAAAAGAAGCCTATAAAATGCTTGAGAAAACCGGTATTTATGTATTACGCGCTTTGGCTTTGCATTTGGGTCTTGATGAATTTTATTTCGACCAATACGGTTATGAAGGAAATTCAATCCTGAGACCAATCCATTATCCTCCGATTACTTCCGAGCCCGAAAACGCGATTCGCGCCGCAGCTCACGGAGACATCAATTTGATTACCTTACTAATGGGTGCTCAAGGAAAAGGATTGCAGGTTCAAAACCACAATGGCGACTGGATTGATGCTGTTGCAGAACCCGATCAATTGGTGATCAATGTAGGCGATATGTTATCGCGTCACACGAACAACAAACTCAAGTCAACGATTCACCAGGTAGTCAATCCGCCGAGGGAATTGTGGGGCACTTCAAGATATTCGATTCCGTTTTTCATGCACCCGGTCAGCGACATGCGTCTGGATTGCCTTGAAAGCTGTATCGATGCCGAGAATCCAAAATTATACGATGATATTTCCGCAGGGGAATTCCTCAACGAACGCCTCGTAGATTTAGGACTAATTAAGAAATAAAACCCAATTTTTATATGCAACAAAGACATTGAGTTCGCTTGATGTCTTTGTTTTTTTAATGGAACGCGGATGACTCCGATCAAACGGATTTTCGCGAATTTATACACGCCAATTAAATTTTATACAATGGAAACTTTTGAATTGCTTCATAAGGATTTGACAAGCGATGTTTTGAAATTGTTTTATGAAGTTTATAATGAATTAGGTTATGGTTTTCTTGAAAGGGTTTATCAGAATGCTTTATGCCATGAACTTAAATCCAATCATTTTGAAGTTGAAGTTCAAAAAAGAATTAAAGTCGGTTACAAAGGAATTGAAGTTGGGGAATACTTTGCCGATATCGTTGTCAATGACACTTTAATTTTAGAACTAAAATCAATAGAATCCATCTCAAAAGAACATCATGCCCAACTCATTAACTATCTAAAAGCAACAGATTATGAAGTCGGACTACTTCTAAATTTTGGAAAGAAGCCCGAATTCATTAGAAAAGTATTCGAAAACCATAAAAAATAAATCAGCGAAAATCAGCGCGATCAGCGTATTCCGCGTCCCATAAAACCATGGATTTACAAGACCAACTCAAAAACCTTTTCCCCGATCACGTTCCCGCCAACGAACCCGAACTTCCAACCGAAGACAAAACACTCTGGATTCAAGCCGAACCCATGATCTGCAAATTCGAGAAACGAAAAGGAAAACCCACTACCATCATCGAAGGCTACACTGGAACTGACGAAGATTTTAAACTATTAGCCAAAGAACTCAAAACCAAACTCAGCGTGGGCGGCACCTTCAAAGACGATTCCATCATTATTCAAGGTGATTACCGTGATAAGATTATGGAAATGCTTAAGAACAAAGGCTTCAAAGTCAAACGTGTCGGTGGATAATTAACAATTGATAATTGATAATTAAATTCGTCGTACTTTTATCGCCTTAAATTAAAATAACATTGCGCTCTTTGCTGTAAAAAAAATAAAAATGATACAATCCTCAGAATTAATACTCAACCCCGACGGCAGCGTCTACCATTTAAACCTTAAACCGGAACACATCGCACACGACATTATTTTCGTAGGCGACCAAAACCGCGTGGAGAAAATCACACAATTCTTTGACAACGTAGAATTCTCGACCCAAAAAAGAGAATTCAAAACGCAAACCGGAACCTACAAAGGCAAACGTTTGACCGTCATGTCCACCGGAATCGGACCGGACAACATTGACATCGTGATGAACGAACTCGACGCTTTAGTCAATATAGATATAAACACCAGAAAACCAAAAGAAAACTTGACTTCGTTAAACATCATCCGCATCGGAACTTCAGGTTCTTTGCAAGCCGACATTCCCGTCGATAGTTTCGTGATGTCCACGTTCGGGCTCGGCTTAGACAATATGCTCCGCTCCTACCTGATTGACGAAATCTCCGATAAAAATATAGAAGACGCTTTCATCGCACACACGAATTGGGATGCCAAAAAAGGAAGACCTTACGTAATCGCGTGCAGTGAGAAACTCGAAAAAATCATCGAAAGTCCGCAAATGCACAAAGGAATCACCGCCACCGCCGGAGGATTTTACGGACCACAAGGCCGCGTGTTGCGCCTCAACATCCAGGACGAAAACCTTAATGGAAAGATGGACAATTTCAAAACCAATGGCACCAGAATCACGAACCTCGAAATGGAAACCGGCGCCATCTACGGCTTAGGAAAACTGCTCGGGCACCAGTGTCTGTCGCTCAATGCCATCATTGCGAACCGCGCTACCGGAACGTTCAGCGAAGATCCATACAAGGCTGTCGATGCGTTGATTGCTTACACTTTAGATAAGTTAGCGAGTAATTAGTAGCTAATTCCCGCTATTCACTAAATCTTTTATGCCGAACGCCGGCACAAAAGGATATCGTTACTATCGGGGCTAGGGCAATTCGTAAATCACAAACCTTAATTTCAGCATCATGTCTTTTGTACTCGAAACCGAACGACTTCTCATGCGGGAATTCCGCGCTTCAGACAACGAAGCGTTGTTCGCCATGGATACTAATCCGAACGTGCACCGTTACTTAGGAAACCAACCGCTCATCAAAATCGAAGAATGCGATGCCTATATCAAAAGCATCCAAAAGCAATATCTCGAAAACGGCATCGGACGTTATGTAGTGATCTTAAAAGAAACCCAGGAAATCATCGGTTGGGCCGGACTGAAACTGATCACCGAACCCGAAAACAACCACGTCAATTTCTATGACATCGGTTACCGTTTCGCTGAAGCGTATTGGGGAAAAGGTTACGGTTATGAAGCCGCTAAAGCTTGGCTGGACTACGGTTTCAACGAAATGAAAATTCCAGCCGTGTATGCGTCCGCTCATATTGATAATGTCGGTTCCAACAAAATCCTCCAGAAAATCGGCTTAAAACAAAACGGCCAATACCTGCATTACAATATGTTGTGCAACTGGTACGAACTCAAACCTTAAGAAATGACAACACTAAAGATAGCCGGCGTTCCCGAACATTTCAATTTGCCTTGGCACTTGTGTATCGAGAATAACGAATTCGAAAACGAAAACATCAACCTCGAATGGACCGACGTTCCTGAAGGAACCGGAAAGCTCTGCCAAATGCTGCGCTCCGGGGAAACGGATATCGCCGTGATCTTAACCGAAGGCATCGTTAAGGATATCGTCGCGGGAAATCCATCTAAGATCGTTCAGGTTTATGTCGAATCGCCTTTATTGTGGGGCATTCACGTTGCGGCAAAATCAAAATTCCAAACCATTGCTGATTTAGAAAATACCAAAGTTGCTATTTCCAGATTGGGTTCGGGTTCGCAACTCATGGCTTATGTCAACGCGCACCAACAAGGCTGGAACACCGAAAACCTCCAGTTTGAAATCGTCAATACCATCGATGGCGCCGTCGAAGCTTTGACCAACGGAACTGCCGATTATTTCATGTGGGAACATTTCATGACCAAACCGCTCGTCGACAAAGGAATCTTCAGAAACCTCGGAGATTGCCCGACGCCTTGGCCCTGTTTCGTGATTGCAGTACGTGATGTGATTCTCGAAAAGCATCCCCAAGCGATTCAGAAAATCCTCGAAATCATCAACCAAACCACCTCCGAATTTAAAGACATTCCGAGCATCGACAATACTTTAGCTTCGCGTTACCATCAAAAAAAAGAAGACATTCGTGAATGGTTATCGCTTACGGAATGGTCGCAAAAAACGTTGCAAGCCGATGTGTTAAACAACGTACAAAATCAACTTTCGCAGCTCGCTCTTATCGATAAAAAAGGTACTTTTGCTGAAATTGTTAAAACCTTCTAGTTTTACGTTTTAGGTGGTCATGATAAGAAAATCGATTTATGCTATTCAGAAAATAAAACAGAAACTTCAGGTCAAAAAACCTTGGGACAATGTCATTATTTTTGCGTTGAACGTGCTGGTTGCGATTCCTGTTTTCATCATCATTCACCAAAATCTAATCGATCCTAATTGGTATTTTCAACTCGACAGGATTCTTTTATTCCTACTTATTTTAGCGGTCATTCAACTCGTTTTGCGGTTGATGCGCACCATTATTATTGTCTGTATTGCGTTGTATTTGGTCGCCCTGTTAGTGGGTAGTATTTCCGGAAGATACGGATTCAGCAGCGTTGCCGATGATTATCAGTATATGGTTTATTCGATGAGCGACAGCCCGAATCCGCAGGATATTATTATTTCCAAATTGCTGCCTTTTCCGAATAAGACCAAAATCCTCAATGCGATTGAATTTGAAAATCCGAGAGTGCGTGATTTTGCCCTCATGGCGACCACCAAAGATTTTAAGGATATTCGAGGTTATTCAAATTACAGAACGATTATTCAATGTTTTGCCGTATTCAAGGAAATTAACTCGCGCTGGAATTATGTCAGCGATCCCAAAGGGAAAGATTACATCGCCAAAGCCACAGAATCCTTGCGCTATTTTTCTGGCGATTGCGACGATCATTCCGTGCTCATGGCGGCCTGCATCAAATCCATCGGCGGAACACCAAGGCTTATTCACACCGGCGGTCATATCTATCCTGAAATCCTGATCGGTAACAAAACCGATTTGGAAACGGTCAATTATCTGATTAAAAAAGTCCTTTTTGTAAAGGAAAGCAAAGGCAATAAAATCCATTATCATATTGACGAGCGCGGTCAGATTTGGCTCAACCTCGATTATACGGCGACTTATCCGGGCGGGCCGTTCATGTCAGAGGAAATATTAGGAGCGCTGACACTTTATTAATTTATCGCAGTCCTGAAATCCGATTCTTTTTATATCTTAGCTCAATCATTACAAATTCTTTTTTATGAAGAAACTCATCCTGCTTTTATGGCTCGGTTCCCAATGGATTCATGCGCAAGATACTATTCCAAAATCTCCTTTATTAAGCAAGCGAAATGAAGTGCGCGTTGATGTGCTGGCCTTGGCAACTTCAAGGCTGAATATCACTTACGAACGTTTTCTGAACAAGAATTTCTCCGTCGGTGTGAGCGGTATTTACTCAAACAACAAAAAAAATAAGGACGATTTTGACGAAGGCAATGTGGATTTTTTCTCCAAATATGAACTGATTCCTTTTGTGCGCTACAATTTGTCGCAAGGGGCACGCAGTTTCTATTTTGCAGAAATTTTTGCAGATGCCAATGGCGGTGATTTTAGAGAAATCGTGCTCTTGAGTGATGCTACCAATAATAATTATTACGCCATCGAGAAAAGCAAATACAACGATTTGGGTTTAGGTGCCGCTGTCGGTTATAAATATTACATCAAAGACCAATTCGGGATTGAGTTCCTCGTGGGTTTCGGATCGAATCTGTTCAATAAAGACAAAAGCCCGGACATCTTATCGCGCGTGGGTTTAGGGGTTAGTTATCGATTTTAAATTTTGACTATGAAAACTATACAATATTTCTTTTTCGTCAGTTTGGCAACGATTTTAATGGCTGCTGATTGTTCTAATAAAGACAACGAATTTTATAACGACGTTTTTGTGACGTCCGATAATTTGGTGGTTGTGGCAAGTTCCGATGTTCCTGGTGATCAAACCATTTTTGTGCAAGCGAATATTCCCCGTTTGTTAACGGTTCCTAATATGGCACATCCGTTGGATATCTACAAAACTACTGGCGGAGCTGCAAAACTCAATTTTTCGTACGAATTGGAGCGAGAAATAGATGGAGGCTTTGTTTACATTGACATTGAAAACAATCAAGTTCAGAATATAAAAGGACAATCTGAAACAGGTTCTTTCGTTTTGGCGAAGTCAGTCTACAATACGGTGACGGAATCTTATGAATATCTTGCCGGCATCAAGAATTTACCTGCTGGCAACTACCGCTTGAGTTTCGGCTACAACAGCAACGCCAACAACATTGTGGAAATGCGCTCTGAAAGTGTCGGCAACAACCTCTTTTTGAATTTGAATTCCCCAAACACTACGGATTTGGACGGAACAGGTTATTTCCATTTTACGGTGTTATAGAAACCATTCTATTGGTTTTTTATCAATTGATTCCAGATAAGCATTGGTCTGGCTGAAGTGTTTATTACCGAACCATTTGCCTTGATTGGCGCTCATCGGCGACGGATGTCCTGAAGTCAGCACCAGATGTTTGGTTCTGTCAATTTTCAAACCTTTTTTTTGAGCAAAACTTCCCCATAACAGGAACACGACTTGCTGCTTTTCTTCCGATATTTTCTGGATGACGGCATCAGTAAAAGTCTGCCATGACAAATGCTTATGGCTGTTCGGTTGGTCTTTTCTGACCGTCAACGAGGCATTCAGAAGTAATACGCCTTGCCTTGCCCAATGTTCGAGATTGCCGGAATTCGGGATGAATATCGTATCAAAGTCAGCATTGATTTCCCGAAAAATATTGCGCAACGAAGGTGGAATCGCCACGCCATCATTCACTGAAAAACACAAGCCGTTCGCCTCACCAGTTCCATGATACGGATCTTGTCCGATAATAACAACTTTGAGGTTTTCAAAAGAACACTTTTCAAAAGCGGCAAAAATTAAATCTTTTGGTGGATAGCAAATCGTATTTTGATACTCATTTTCAACCGCTTGCATCAATTCGTGATAATAAGTTTTTTTAATTTCATCCACTAAAACCGTTTGCCAATCTGAAGGAAGTTCCATAGCCGTATTTTCGCGTAAAGTTCGCAAAGTTTTTCGCAAACAGCGCTAAGAAATAATGGTTTTTAACTTTCTGCTTTGTAACTTTGAATCCTTGCAACCGAAAGAGAAAATGATCAGCATTACCGAAAAAACTTTACAGGATTTACAATTCCCGACCGTCTTAGAAACCATTTCTTCGATCTGTAATACGGAAATCGGGAAACAGAAAGCCTTACAAATCATACCGTTTAAAGAAGAAACGATTTTGATGGATGCCTTGCTGCAAACTTCAGAATATTTGGCTTCGTTCCAAAATAACAACGCGATTCCAAACCATGGTTTTGATGCGATCACGAATGAAATCAAATTCCTTGGCATTGAAGACAGTTTTCTCGAAGTCGGCAGTTTCAGGAAAATAGCCACGATGTCGGAAACGACCAATGTATTGTTGCAATTTCTAAAGAAATTTGAAGAATATTACCCAAAGCTGCATGCCAAATCTTCGTCGATTGAACTGACTAAAGCCATTATTAACAGCATTGATAATGTCGTCGATAAGTATGGCGAAATCAAAGACAACGCTTCGCCCGATTTGTTGAATATCCGTCGCAGTATGAATACGGTTCGAGGTAAAGTGAATCAAAGTTTCGGTGCGTCGCTCACGCATTACAATAGTTTGGGTTATCTCGATGAAATCAGGGAAAGCTTTGTGCAGAACCGCCGTGTTTTGGCAGTTTTAGCGATGTACCGACGCAAAGTGAAAGGCTCGATTTTAGGCAGTTCCAAAACGGGAAGCATTGCGTACATCGAACCTGAAACAACCTTGCAATATTCTCGTGAACTCGCCAATCTCGAATACGAAGAAAAGGAAGAAATCACCAGAATATTAAAGCAGTTGACCAATGATATCCGACCTTATTTGCCTTTGCTGATTCAGTATCAGGAGTTTTTAAGCGATATCGATGTGATTGCCGCCAAAGCCAAATACGCACAACGCATCAACGGGATTTTGCCTAAAATCAATGACAAACGAAAGTTGTATTTCCGAGATGCCTTCCATCCTATCCTGCTTTTGAACAACAACCAGAAGAACGAAATCACTTATCCGCAGACTTTTGAACTGCAACAGGAACGTCGCATTATTGTAATTTCCGGACCAAATGCTGGCGGAAAAACCATTTCGTTGAAAACCGTCGGCTTGTTGCAATTGATGCTGCAATCGGGTATGCTGATTCCGGTACACGAACGCAGTGAAACCTTCTTATTCGACAGGATTCTGACTGACATCGGAGATAATCAATCCATTGAAAATCATCTGAGTACTTACAGCTACCGTTTAAAGAACATGAATTATTTCCTCAAGAAATGCAATAAGAAAACGATGTTCCTGATTGATGAATTTGGAACCGGTTCCGATCCTGAACTCGGCGGTGCTTTGGCAGAGATTTTTCTCGAGGAATTCTACCATCGTGAAGCTTTCGGAATCATCACCACGCATTACTCCAACTTAAAAATACTCGCGAATGAATTGCCTTTTGCAACGAATGCGAACATGCTTTTCGATGAGAAATCGCTCGAACCGATTTATAAATTGGTCGTCGGTCAGGCCGGAAGTTCGTTCACGTTTGAAGTCGCGCAGAAGAACGGCATCCCATTCGGGTTGATCAATCGTGCGAAGAAGAAGATTGAAGTGGGCAAAGTCCGTTTTGACAAAACCATTGCGAACCTTCAAAAAGAGCGTTCCAAAATGGAGAAAACCTCGCAAACGCTCAAAGAAGAAGAAACCAAAGCGCGTGAGGAAAGCAAAAAAATGGAATCGATCAATGTCAAGATCAAACAGAAACTCGAAAGCTATCAGGAACTCTACGACAGCAACCAGCGTCTGATTTACATGGGACAAAAGATTGATGATATTGCCGATAAATATTTCAACAACAAGAACAAAAAGGAACTCATCGGCGAATTTTTGAAGATCGTGGAAATCGAAAATTCCAAAAGAAAGAAAGCGACTGTCAAAGAAACCAAAGCCAAAGAAGTCCAGAAAAAGGAAATTATCAAGGAAGTAACCGTTCAGGTCGAGAAAATCAGGACCGAGAAAAAGGAAAAGAAACTCAAAGCCAGTATCATTGTCGAAAAACCAAAACCAGTACTCAAAGTAGGCGATCGCGTGCGCATGTTTGACGGAAAAGCCATCGGAAGCATCGATAAGATTGAGAAAAATAAAGCCGTGGTCAATTACGGCGTCTTTACCTCGACAGTCAGTTTAGAGGTTCTGGAATATGTTGAAACCCCAAAAAAATAATATGTTGGAACTTCCCACAGGCAAGAAAATAATCCTTTTTGATGGCGTTTGCAATTTGTGCGAAGCTTCAGTGCAGTTTGTCATCAAGCATGATACGAAAGACCAGTTCCGCTTTGTTTCATTGCAGTCGGAATTGGGCCAGAAGATTTTAGCGCACATCGGCATCAATGCTAAAAATATAGATTCTGTGGTTTTGTACGAACCCGGAGTAGCCTATTATTACAAATCGAATGCGGCCTTACAGATTGCGAGACATTTGGGCGGCTTTTTTCATTTCGGGACGCTCTTCAAAATCATTCCAACCGGTTTGCGCAATGTTTTATATGATTATGTAGCGGCTAATCGGTATCAATGGTATGGCAAAAAAGAAAGTTGCCTGTTGCCGACGCCGGAATTGAAAGCTAAATTTTTGGAATAAATTGGCGTTATGATATTTATCATGGTTTGTTGCCTGAAGGTATGCTACTTTTAAACATCCTTTTAAACTAAACACTATGAAAACGCTGCCACTCTATTCCTGGGAAAATGGTTCCTTTATTATGATTGTAGTTTTCGGACTCGTGATTGTAGCCATTGTTGGTGCTGTACTCCTGATGATGAATTCCGGAAACAAAAAGTAAAAAAAAAACTCCTCATTACCGAGGAGTTTTTTTGTGATTCAATTTTATCTAGTTTTTGATAAATTTCTGAGCGGTGTTTCCATCTTTTGAAGTGATGTTCATGAGGTATAAGCCTTGAGCCAAATCAGAAACATTCATCTCTGCTTCCGAAACGTTTTCAAAACTTTGATTTTTGACGATTCGTCCGTTGATATCGGTTACTGAAATTGAAGTAATAGCAACAGTTTCATTACCTGAAATCGTTATGAAGTTGTTTGCTGGATTTGGAGCTACTACGAAATCAGTATTTTGAACCAATGTAACTTCATCAACCGCTAACAAAGAATCCGTTGCGCTTGCACGAACAACCAAATTGTCAAACAAACCAACTGCTGCTGCAGTATTCGTGACTGCCGGAGCCGTTGCAGTCGCAGCTGTAGAACCGCTTCTGGAAACAATGGCCACTCTGTTGGGTTCTGTTCCGATCGCAGCGCCTGTAACCTGACCGTTGATGTTAGGTCCTTTCCATTTAACGGCTCCTGTAGTTTTATTAAAACTTACTCCTAAACGAACCCAAGAATCCGCTGGCAAAACTACATTGGTGGCGCCAGTGGCCAAATAAAACAAATAATTTCCAACGGGAGCGGTGGCATTGGTAAAATAAGCAATTCCTGAAATCACTAATGTTTTAGTGTTGAACACAAATCCTCCGAGTACTTTACCTGCCGTTTGGTCATAAATATAAACGCCTTTGGTATTCACACTTGTTCCTGAAGTATTGCCGGTATACAAATCAAATTCTACTTCAACAATATCGCTGCCTGTGTCGCGGAATGACCATTGGTCAGGAAAACCGTCGAGCCAGAAATTCCTTCTGCCTTTATCGCCATTGGTGCCTTCAATCTGGAATACATTACCGTGATCTGCCGTACTGGCAACGATTTGAAAGTTAGCATTCGAGGCATTGGTTCCAGTGGTTGTAGCCAGCGGATCCAAATCATAGTTTGTAGATAAGGTGTAAAAATTATTGGTAGGTGTGGTTCCTGTAATATCAGTACCGATATTTCCCACCGGAAGCCCATCAAAATTTTCTGAAATAATAGTCTGCGATACCATATTTTGGGCGGTAGCGAGCACTATAAAGCTGAGTAAAAGTTTTTTCATATTTTTAGTTTTAAAGATTAATCAATGCAATTTAAGCATATTTTGTTTTAATATGTATCATGGAAGCCGCAATCATTGCTTTTAAAACCTCAGTATCGATGTCTGAAAGTTTTTTGATGTATACGCAGCTTTTTGCAGTGGTATGCTTGCCTAACTTTCCGAGTAGTTCTTCCCTATTTTCAAAGGCTGAAGCAAAATAAAAAGCGATGTTGTTTTTTCTGGGTGAAAATCCGGTCAGTGGCGCATCGCCTTCGCGGCCGCTTTCGTATTTGTAATGATAACTGCCAAAACCTATGATGGCCGGGCCCCACATTTTAGGTTCCAAACCGGTTTGACTTCTGAACAATTCGATGATTTGAAAACAGTCCGAACGTTTGGTCACATCTTCAACAGTATTGATAAAATCCGGAACGCTGTCTTGGGTTTCTTTGGTTTTGTTTTCTGCCATGATTCATGAATTTAAACATTAGTCTTCCTTTTCCCATTTTCCTACTACGGAAGTTGCCAGCGCATTGCCTAAAACATTCGTGGCGCTTCTGAACATATCGCAAAAATGATCGATTGGTAAAATTAAAGCGATGCCTTCAATCGGAATTTTAAACATCCCGCAAGTAGCGGCGACAACAACTAAACTGGCTCTTGGAACGCCTGCAATTCCTTTACTGGTCAACATTAAAACCAAAAGCATCGTCATTTGAGTTCCGAGACTTAAATCGATTCCGTAAGCTTGTGCGATGAAAATGCTCGCGAATGTCATATACATCATACTGCCATCGAGGTTGAACGAATAGCCCAAAGGCAACATAAACGAAACGATTTTATCCTTGATGCCGAAACGTTCGAGTTCTTCGGTGAGTTTAGGAAAAACGGCTTCGCTGCTCGTTGTTCCGAAAGCTATAATTAACGGGCTTACGATATGCTTGAGCAACTTCGACATTCTGGATTTGAGGAAAATGTAACCTATAAGTAAAAGTATAGCCCACAATGAAGTGATGCCCACCAAAAACGACCCGAAGAATTTGGCGTAAGTTAATGCGAGATCACCGAAATCACGAACGGCAAATACACCTGCAATGGCTCCGAAGACACCGACTGGAGCGAACTTCATGACATAGTTGACCATTTTCAAAACGATGTGTGAAGTTTTATCCAAAGCATTCACGACGGGTTTTGCGTTGTCGCCAATGGAAGCTGCAGCCAAGCCGAAGAATATGGAGAAGATTACGATTTGTAAAATCTCGTTGGTGGCCATTGCTTCAACGATACTTTTCGGGATGATATGTTCGACGAAATTCTGCGCAGAGAAACTTTGTGTTTTTTCAGTGACTTCTGAGGCAGTTGCCAAATCGATGTCAGACAGGTTCAAACCTACGCCTGGTTGCAGAATATTGACCCAGAACATTCCAATAAGTAACGAGATGAATGAAGCCGTGAAAAACCAACCCAATGCTTTGCCTCCGATTCTGCCGACGGCTTTGATGTCGCCGAGTTTTGCAATTCCGACCACGAGTGTGGTAAAAACCAATGGCGAAATGATCATCTGCACCAATCGGATGAATACCGTTGCGAGCATTTTAATGTAACCGCTGAATTCCTTGGCGCTGTCTTCTGAACAATTGTTATGGATGATGATGCCAAGAAAGATTCCGACCAACATCGCGATGAGGATTTGAGCCGTAAGGTTTGAAAGGATCGAAGGTTTGTTTTTGGTCATAAGCTTTAGTTTTACCGCGAATGATTAATGTTTACGGGGATTTGTTAGATAATCGATTGCCCTAGCCCTGATGGCAGCGAGCATCCTTTTGTTCTGGGGTTCAGAACAAAAGATAAAGCGGACAGCAGGATCAAGCTTCTAAACATGAGTTTGATAAATCTTATTTAATAAATAAAAATCGGCCAACACCATCGCGGCCATGGCTTCCACAATCGGCACTGCGCGCGGAACGACACACGGATCGTGACGGCCTTTGCCTTGCGTTTCGGAAATATTACCTTGATTATCGAGTGTTTCCTGTTTCTGCATCAACGTGGCGACTGGCTTGAAAGCGACGCGGAAATAAATGTCCATGCCATTGGAAATGCCGCCCTGAATGCCGCCGGACAAATTGGTTTTGGTCGTTCCGTCGGGCCAATATAAATCGTTGTGTTCGCTGCCTTTCATTTTCGAGCCGCAGAATCCGCTGCCGTATTCGAATCCTTTGACCGCGTTGATCGACAACATCGCTTTGCCCAATTCGGCGTGGAGTTTGTCGAAAACGGGTTCGCCCAAACCCAGCGGCACATTTTGGATTACACAAGTAATCGTGCCACCAACGGTATCGCCTTGTTTGCGAATTTCTTTGATGTACTCTTCCATTTTTGTGGCTGTAGCTTCGTCCGGACATCGCACAGCATTGGTTTCGGTTTTGGTGAAATCTAAAGTTTGGTATGGTTTGTCAATGAAAATGTCACCAACCGACGAAACGAAAGCGTTGATTTTGATATCGGGCAACATTTGTTTGGCAATCGCGCCAGCCACTACCCGACTCGCGGTTTCCCTTGCGGAACTTCTGCCGCCGCCACGATAATCACGGATGCCGTATTTCTTTTCGTAAACATAATCGGCGTGGCTCGGACGGTACGAATCTTTGATATGCGAATAATCGTCTGATTTCTGGTTTTGGTTCGGAATGATGAATCCTATTGGGGTTCCGGTGGTTTTGCCTTCGAAGATGCCTGAGAGGAATTGGACTTCGTCGGCTTCCTTACGCTGGGTAACGATGGCGGATTGTCCGGGTTTTCTGCGCGCCATTTCGTTTTGGATGGCTTCAAAATCCAGGTTAATGTTCGGCGGGCAACCGTCAATGATGCCGCCTAAAGCTTCGCCATGCGATTCTCCGAATGTGGTGATTCTGAAAAGTGTTCCGTAGCTATTTCCGGCCATAGATGTTGTTTTAAACAAATGTAAGATTTTAGATGAAAGTTTGGAAACCTTCGAGGCAATTCTTCTCAGGAAATCGACACAAGGTTTAAGTTAATTTAATTTTAAGCCTTAAATGAATGCAGTTTCTTAATATTTTAAAAGTGTTCAATTAATATGCCCTCCTTTCATTTGTAAAACTTCAAATCAAATACTTTGAAAAAGCGAAAAGTAGAACTGGTCGTCATTTCAGACGTGCATTTAGGAACTTTTGGATGTCACGCGAAAGAATTATTGAATTATTTATCGAGCATCAAACCCAAAATTTTAGTGCTCAATGGCGACATCATCGACATCTGGCAATTCAGAAAATCATACTTTCCTAAAATCCATTTGAAAGTCATTCAAAAGATTCTTTCGATGGCGAGTAAAGGAACGAAAGTATACTATATTACGGGAAACCATGACGAACTGTTACGGAAATTCAGCGATACAAAGATGGGAAATTTCTCCATCATTGATAAGTTGGTGCTCGATATCGATGATAAGAAAGCCTGGATTTTTCATGGCGATGTCTTCGATCTTTCGGTTCAGCATTCAAAATGGATTGCAAAATTAGGCGGATTGGGGTATGACTACCTGATTCTTTTGAACCGATTTGTGAATTGGTGCCTCCATAAAATGGGCAAAGAACCTTATTCTTTTTCCAAAAAAATAAAAGGCAGCGTTAAAAAAGCCGTAAAGTATATCTCTGATTTTGAAACTACCGCAACCGATTTGGCTATTGAAAAACAATATGATTATGTGATCTGTGGTCATATTCATGAACCCAGAATTATTGAAAAATCAAATAAGAATGGAACAACGGTTTATTTGAATTCGGGCGATTGGGTAGAAAACCTGACCGCCTTAGAATACAACAGAAAACGCTGGAAACTCTTCAGATATGCGGATTGCAATTATACTGAAGACGAAGAAGATATGTTCGAAATGGAACATTTAATGGGCGAACAATTGATTGCTTCCATAGTATTTTCAAAACAGATTAACTCCTTTTAAGCCCATAATAGTAAGGTATTTTATAACTTTTTTGCAATATTTTACAAGTAATAAAGTTTAAGTTTGCATCAAACAAAATCTACTATTATGAAAAAATTAATTTTTGCAGCAGTCTTGGCCTTAGGTTTCGCATGGAACGGTCAGGCACAGAAAATTTCGGAGAACGCTTTAGGATTGCGATTGGGCGACAATGACGGTTTCGGAGCTGAGGTTTCTTATCAAAGGGCTTTAGGAGGTTCGAACCGATTGGAAGCTGATTTGGGCTGGAGAAACAGTAAGCATGTCGATGCCGTCAAATTGGCTGGTTTATACCAATGGGTATGGAACATTGACGGCGGTTTCAACTGGTATGCAGGCGTCGGTGGCGGTTTGGGATCTTGGCGTTATGATTATAAAGGTGAGAATGACAATGGAACCTTTGCCTTTATAGCCGGTGATATCGGTATTGAATACGATTTTGATATTCCTTTGTTGATTTCGTTGGATTTCCGTCCAGAATTTGGTGGACACGGTTATTATGAAAACAATTACGGTTCTGATATTGCGTTAGGTTTGCGTTATCAGTTCTAAATAAGAATCAATATTTAAAAGAAAAATCCATTAGTTGTTAATGGATTTTTTTTATGGAATAATGTTTTCAAATATTAAATCTGTATTACTGTATGATGATTTCCTTTTTCGAATTGACTTTGAGAATCGAATACGGATAATAGAATACTTCATTTTCGGCAACTCCGGCAATTTTAGGTTCTACATCGCGGACTTTGATGATGATTTTATCAGCGGTTTCTTCTACACTTTTTATGTCAATGGTATAGCCCGGCGTGGTTTTTTCGCCCATGTTTAGAATCACAAAATTGGAAGTTTTGATATCTTCGGCGGTGATTTTGTTTTTTAAAAGCGCATCGTTCTGAAGCATCTTAATTTCCTTGTCTTCCGTCAGAATTTCAAAAAAACGTATGGTAGCGCCCCCGTCTTCCTGTTGCGTCAAAATCTCGTATAATGGTTTAAATTCTGTTGAATAACGCTTTGTTGCACAACCGATTAAACATAAAATTAAAAATATTGAAAATCCTTTTTTAATCATAATAATGATATTTTTCAGCAAGCAAATTAAGCATAAATACTTAAAGCGCGCAGATACAATTCTTCATAAAGTGGCAGGATATTCTGAATATCAAACTGCTTGGCGGTTGTCAATGCTTTGTCTTTGAATTGTTTCAAAGTGGCATCGTCGCGGATTATCTTTAAAGCGTTTTCTGCCATCGCATCAATATCGCCAACATTGCTTAGGTAACCCGAAATCCCATCAAAATTCACTTCAGGCAAACCACCGGAATTGCTCGAAATTACAGGAACGCTTAACGCCATGGCTTCTAAAGCAGCGAGTCCGAAGCTTTCTGTTTCAGAAGGCAACAGGAACAGATCAGAATAACTTAAGATGCGGTCAATCTCATTGCTGTTTCCAAAGAAAATGACTTTGTCCTGAATGCCCAGTTCGTAACACAATCTTTCTGCTTTTTCTTTTTCCGGCCCATCGCCTACCATCATAAGCTTCGCAGGAATTTGTTGTTGAATTTTATTAAATATTTTAATGACATCAGGAATGCGCTTCACTTTGCGGAAATTACTAATGTGCGTAATCACACGTTCGTGTTCTTTTGCGATCACCGAACGATAACATGGGATGCTTTTATCATCAATATTTTTATTAAGTTCAATGAAATTCGGAATCACTTCAATCTCGTTGCTGATCTTGAATAACTTCAAGGTTTCGTCTTTAAGGCTTTGCGATACTGAAGTCACGATGTCCGATTTGTTGATGCTGAAGGTTACGGCCGGTTTATAAAACGGATGATTTCCCACCAAAGTGATATCAGTCCCGTGAAGTGTCGTCACCATTGGGATATCGATACCTTCTTCCTTGAGCATTTGTTTCGCCATGTAACCTGCATAAGCGTGTGGAATCGCATAATGAACATGAAGCAATTCGATTTTATAAAGCTTGACCATATCGACGAGTTTGCTCGACAGTGCCAATTCATAGGGTTGATAATGGAACAACGGATATTCAGGAACGTTGACTTCGTGGTAATGCACATTGGCATTCAACAGCGCCAAACGCACAGGCTGGCTGTAAGTGATGAAATGGATTTCGTGTCCGCGGCGTGCTAATTCGAGACCCAATTCTGTAGCCACTACGCCACTTCCGCCAAAAGTTGGATAACATACAATAGCAATTTTCATAAGCAATAATTAGAGCCACGAATTTAGTGAATAGCGCTACTGTTTTTTGAAAAAATTAAGTTAAATAAATCAGCTTTTATTTCATCGTCAAAATCAAAAGACCGCCTATAATCATCAAACCTCCGAGGGCTATTTTCCAGGTAAAGGTTTCATTCAGGAAAAGAAAAGAAAGTACCAAAGTAACGATGATGCTGCCTTTATCAATCAACGCCACTTCAGAAACGTTTCCCATTTTCATGGCCTTGTAATAAAATATCCATGAAACACTTGTTGTAAAAGCTGATATTCCGAGCATTGCAATATCTTTTTTGGTAAGGTTGGAAAAATCCTTGAGGCTACTGAAGGCAAAAATATTGATCCAAATCAGTATAAAAACAAACGATGTTCTTACGGCATTTCCGGTATCGGCAGCAACATTCTTTAGTCCGGCTTTGGCTACTACTGCGGTCAGTCCTGCAAAGAGCATCGAAATCAGTGCGAAGATTTGGTATTGTTTCATAGCATTCGTTTTTTTTGAATACTATAAATGTAGTAAGGAATATTTAATTATCGATGGCTGATTTGCAAGGGAGGATTTTATGGGTGAATTTCGAACCAAGCATTTATTTGGGCTGCTGAAATCGGTTTCAGTTTAATGACATTATTAGCATCAAGCAGGTACATCGTCGGGCTACCAAAAATGCAATAATCTACGACTGGCTTAGATTCCCATCCTTTAAAATCGCAACTGGAAATCCACGGAAAATCCTTTACGAAATTTTCATAATCAATTTTTTGAGTATCCAGGGAGATGAATACGATTTCAAGGCCATGATCCTTTTTCCACGAATCATAAAATGTCTTGAGCTTGGGCATTTCGTCCACACATTTCGGACACCAGCTGGCGCCAAATACGACCAATTTGTATTGATTCTTGAGATCGTACAACTTTGATTTCTGCCCATTTGAGCATTCAATATTGGGTGCGAGATTGCCATTGGCCATTTTTCTGTATTGTTCGAAAAGCGCTTTATGCTTGTCATCGAGCTGACAGGTTCCGTCGTTAAGCATTCCCAAGGCGAGGTGTTCGGATGCATCGAACAGACTTTTCTTTTCAAAAAGGTTAAACAAATATTCCGCGACTGACTGTTTGACCTCAGGTTTTGATTGGAGGCTTTTGAGAATAAGGTCAGTGCTATGGTTGAGTTGTTCGTATTTTTTTTCACGATTCATGATGACCGTCACGTTGGTTTGCAGCAGTTCGTCATACAAACCGGAATGCATCAACCGTACATCACTAAAATCTAAAGCATTCCATTCTTTTTGAAGTGCAGCGGTGCGTTCGGGATAACGTTTCAGACTCAACTGTAAATCGGCAATCAGCATTTTGACTTTCAGATAATAACTGGCATAGGTTTGATCAGATATTTTTTTCAAATAATCCGGCATGACAAGATTGAGTTGGTCAAGTTCGTTTTTAAAAAAACTCTTTTGAGGCTCAGTAGCATAAAGCGGCACCAAATAAGAAATCCCGTTTTTTTTCTCCTGCGTGTTCTGGTACAACGACAAACCACTATCAAATGTGGCATTTTCGGTGGAGTTGATGAATTTTAAACTTTTGGTGGTACTCAAATCATCCCATTGGATTTCAAAATTCTCGTGGTTCAGAAGCACGATAACCTTTTTTCCTTTGTTGATTTCGACTACCGCCGCACCAACATAATCTGCCGGATAGGTCAATGTGAAATTCCCATTAGCATCGGTGGTGCTTTTATCCAAGGGCAGTTCTTCTAGTGCCGAAAATCCTTTGAGCGTAATGGCTTTATTGGTTGCAGCATTGAAATGACCTTTTAGGGTATATTTCGCCTGAGCCATGGTGACCGAGGTTAAAAAGAGTAAAATGTATTTTAAAGAATTCATCGCTGCAATATGTTTTAAAAAAAATCATAAAAAAACTTCCCGTGATGGAGCGAGAAGTTTCTTTATAAAAATGTTATTGAAATTTAGTTTTTAATGCAGCGAACAGAATAGCCGCCTGCTCTGCCATTTCCTACGTCAGAATACACTCCGTTTGATGTTATCGACACATCAATAGAATCATTCCCATCAATGGTTGATGTCCAGAAGAAAGCGTCAACACCCTGACCTCTGACCATACCCGAATCAAAAGCGCGGTCTCCGGCTAATGGGAGTTTCAAAGCAGAAAGGTAAGCTGAATTGGGTCCTGTTATTGAATAGGCATCGAGTTCCGCTTCGAATTCAGCCTGTGTTGGAAGCCTGTATCCTGCTGGACAAGGGTTATTGATTCCATTGACACCTTGCCATAAATTATCATTTTTGGGGCTTCTCCAATCATAAACACCTACTTCATCTCTTATGAATAGAGCATTACCTGGAGTGTCACTTGAGGAATGTACATCGGTAACGCCATTCACAGCAGTTCCCGCCGGAACACCTTGATTTTCCTCACCGCCAATCCATGTGATACTAGCATGGTCGTCATTACCTCTTCCCCATTGGTATAAACATCCGTAAGCATTAAAATCTTTCGCAGATGTGGCTGCGCGGCTGGCTCCAAGATTCCTGTCCATCCAGATTTTTCCTGTTAATGACGTAACAGTTACCACGGCTGTTGGTTGCGATCCATTGCATATAGCATTTCCACCTGTTGGCCCTGAAGAAGATCCGCCGCCCGTAGTAGTAAATGAGATTTGTGCACCATAAGCAGTTCCTGAATTGTTCGTTGCATAAGCCCTCACAAAATAGGTTGTTCCTGGCGTAAGTCCCGAAAGTGTACTTCCAAAAGAACCAGTTGTTCCCGAAACCGGTAATAAGTTGTCAGTCGTTGTTGGCATATCATGTGTTGCCCAGCATAATCCTCTTGTAGTAATCGCTGAAGAACCTGCAGAAGTTACATTTCCTCCGCTTAGTGCAGAAGTATTTGTTATAGAAGTTACATCGGTTGTCGTGACAACGGGTAAAGTTCCGCTACTATTTCCGGTAGTGGTAAAAGTAATCTGCGCACCATAGCCTGTTCCTCCGCTGTTGGTGGCAAAAGCTCTTACGTAATAGTTTGTATTCGGAGTCAAACCAACAAGCGAACTTGTATAAGTTCCTAAGGTAGCAGCCGTATCTGTAATGACGTTATCGGTTGTTGACGGATTCGGTGTTGTTGCCCAACAGATTCCTCTGGCGGTGAGTGCAGTACCTCCCGCTGCAGTAACCGTTCCACCACTTAACGCACTTGTTTCTGCAATAGCGGCAGCATCTGTAGTAGTGACCGTAGGAAAAGCAACGGGCGTTGTGGTTGTGGTGAAATTAATCTCTTCCCCATAAGCGGTTCCGGCACTATTTGAAGCATAAGCCCTTACATAATATGTTGTTGCTGCGGTGAGTCCTGTGAATGAGCAGGTGAATGTACCCAATGTTCCAGGCTTTGGTATTTTACTATCCGCTGTCGTTGGATTCGGTAATGTAGAATAACAAAGCCCACGAGAAAGAATCGTTCCGTTACCACTTGAAAGCAGATTGCCTCCACAGGTTGCAGTAGTCTGATTGATGATGGTAGCCGGAGTTGTCTGAATACTTGGCAAAACCACGACGTTCGAATCCGGTGAGCTATCATTAGTGGTACACGACAAGACAATAAAATTGGCCAAGGCTAAAAAACAAATACAGGATACAAAATACTTTTTCATAAAAGGGATTTAAATTTTCACAAATGTAATTGATTTTGTGTAAATTAAAATCGTCTTATACCGTAAAATATCTTTCGGTTTATTTAACAATCGATTCGTAAATGACTTTCTGAATGTCTTCGCGGATGTTTTCCTTTGATAAAGTATTAACCGTCGAATCCGGGAATGTCCTGTTCGATAAAAAGATGTATACCAAATCCGTTTCTGGATCGGCCCATGCCATTGTGCCGGTAAATCCGGTATGCCCAAAACTCGTCAGCGAAACACACCCACAAGTTGGGCCGCTGGTTCCGGGAAGTTGCGGTTTGTCGAAACCTATACCGCGTCGGTTGCCTTCGGCGCAGAAATAACAAGTGTTGAAATCCGTGAATGTCTTTTCTGAGAAATACTGACGTGCGCCATAATTCCCTTTTTGAAGATACAATTGCATCATCTTGCCGACATCCATCGCATTCGAGAAAATTCCTGCATGGCCTCCGACACCGCCTTCCATTGCGGCTTCCATATCATGCACGTAACCCTGAATCTGTTGGTGGCGGAAATAAGTGTCGTTTTCAGTCGGCGGAATGCTGTCTTTAGGAAATTTCTGCAAAGGATTGAAAAGCGTGTTGTTCATCCCAAGCGATTTGTAGAATTGTTCCTGCACTAAAACATCGAGCTTTTTCCCGGTCACTTTTTCAAGGTAATCCTTAAGGATGATGAACGTAAAATCGCTGTATTTGTATTCTTTTTTAGGCAGCAATTTACTATCGACGATCATCTTCATAATCGAATCATGATAATCATTGCGCATAAACAAACTATCGGCAACTTGCTTTGAAAACTGTGCATTGGCCACTTTACTGTAATATTTCGGAAGTGGCATTTTCGCGCTGTCTAAAGTGGCTTTGTAAAACGGAATCCACGCCTGAAGTCTTGCATAATGCGACAACAAATCCTTGAACGGAATATCCTGTTTGTCGGAATTGGTGAACATCGGCAGCAATTCCTTCAACGGCGTTTCCATAGTAATTTTTTGCTGGTCGTATTGCTGCATCACATTGGGCAAAGTCGCCACGATTTTCGTAAGTGAAGCGATATCATAAACCGTCGCATTGTTGACTTTGGTTTTATTTTCATAAGTATGGTAACCGAATGATTTCTGATATACGACTTTGCCTTTGCGCGCCACCAAAACTTCAATGCCCGGTGTCATTTTTTTGGTAATAGCGTAATTGGCGAAGTTTTCAATTTTAGTCAAGGTCGCGGAATTCATACCTACGTTTTCAGGAATGGTAAAGCCCAAACGGTTGAGCTTTGCAGTCGATAAACCATCATTGACCCTAAACTGTTCATTGATTGAAACCGGCAATTTCCCTTTGGCATCAATCGCTCCGAAAAGCAATTCCGCCGAAACAATTTGTGCGATATCGCTGTTTTGGTATGAAACTACGACGCCTTCTATTTCATCGAAAGCGGTTACTGGAATTAATGCGTAAGGTTTGGTAAACGCATCCAGAATCACAATATTATTTTTGGAAATTTCGGTGAGCCAGGTCAAATCTTTTTCGCTCATCGCGTGGCTTTTCCAGGCTTTATCCGATTTGTGGAAACCCAGAATGACTTTGGTGAAATGCTGTAGCGTATCTTTGACGCATTCTAAGTCTTCATCCGTAATCTCAGTGACTTCAGTATATTTTTTTAAAGTCGATACGAAAGTGGTGTTGGCATCATCGCCCAATTTGACGTAAGCGATTTTTTCATTTTCAAGATTCGATAAGGGTAAGATTTCATTTTTATTTTTGAGAACCGTCACCGCATTTTCATAAAGTTCGTATTGCAGCGCATCATTTTTAATAGGATTGATGTCGGTGTAAATGTCAGGAATGGCAACTGGTTTAAAGGCATTCAATCCTGTTTTGTATTTGAATTTTAGAATTTTCTTTACCGAATAAGCCAGTCTTTCTTCACTGATCAACGAATCCTGATAAGCCATACAGATTTTTTCTGCAGCCACAGGAACATTTTCAGCACAAAGCAAAATATCGTTTCCGGCTTGGAAGGCTTCAAGGTCGATTTCGCCTGGTTCACGGAAATTCTTTGCGGCTTTCATATTCAACGCATCGGTAAAAATCAAACCTTTGAAACCGAGTTGATTTTTCAAAACATCGGTAATGATATTGTGAGAAACTGACGAAGGAATATTCGGGCGTGGCTCTAAACTCGGCACATTGAGATGCGCGACCATGACCGAAGCCAGACCTTCAGCAAATAGTTTTTTGTAAGGATAGAATTCGATATCATCGAGGCGTTCTTTCGAAAAAGTGATCGTAGGCAAAGCATTATGTGAATCGATTTCAGTATCGCCATGACCGGGAAAATGTTTTCCTGTCGCCAGTAAGCCTTGACTTTGATAGCCTTTCATCAGTGCCAAAGCACTTTCAGCCACGTTTTCTTTGTTCTCGCCAAACGAACGGAAGCCGATAATAGGATTTTTGGGATTGGTGTTGATGTCTAAAACCGGCGCAAAATTGAAGTGAACCCCAATTCTTTTGTTCTGCTCGCCCATTTGGATGCCGATTCGCTCAATCAGTTTTTTGTCCTGAATGGCGCCCAAAGTCATGTTGAACGGGTAACGGTAAGTCGAATCAAGTCGCATGCTTAAACCCCATTCTGCATCAATTCCGATGAGTAATGGTATTCTTGATTTTGATTGGAAACGATTCGTAAGTTTGGCTTGACGCACCGGTCCGCCTTGGAAAAAAATCAATCCGCCGACTTTGTTTTCCTGAATCAGTTTGTCAATGGCTTTGACATGTACGGAATCTTTGTTCGAGTACGCGGAAACCATAAACAACTGGCCAACACGTTCGTCAAAACTCAAAGTATTGTAGATACTATCAACCCATTTTTTTTGGATTTCAGAATCAAAATTATCATCAAAATCATTAACAACAACTTTGGGTTCAGGAATTTTAACTTCAGGTTTCACAACAAGCGGTGCTTTTTTTGTCGCACAACTGACTCCAAATAATAGGAGACTACTCCAGAAGCATATTTTCAAACGGGATTTTTTCATCAATGGATTTCAGGTTAAAAGAAACGGCTGTGCCAGCTTTCTCCGGCGGGAACTTCCCAGCTGTCGTTCCATTCTTCGATGGTGTTCACAAGATTATTGAAAACAATCGTATTTTCGGAAACGGCTTTGTCTTTGGCCATTTTTTTAAATTCGATTAAAGGTTTGTGGGCGATGTGTTCTCCTAATTTGAAAGTCACATTCATCTTATCCAACAAATCGACGGCGTATTTTTGCTCTAAACTTTGGATGAATTCGACAGATTTATCAATCGAGCAACCCGTGGCCATCTGCACTTCCTGATTCACAGCCAGTATGATGAAACGATTGTATTTCAACAAATACGAAGCTTCAAGGCTTGTTCCATGCGCGACCCACGAATCGACAAAGGTTCTCAAGTCGGTTTCGATGGCGGTCCATTCTTCTTCCGTAAATTTTCGGTTCGACTGGTAAATCCAGACTTTGGATTCGGGCGGTAAATTTTCAAAAGGAACGTACATGTAAATTTGGGATTATGAATTTAAAATTTGAATGTCAATCAATAATTATCAATTGTTAATTATCAATTATCAATTAAAGATCATGGGCATTGGCAATCAATTCGGCGATGTCTAATACCTTAACGTCAGCTTCGCGTTCTTTATTTTTGACACCGTCCGTTAACATCGTATTGCAAAACGGACAACCTGCGGCAATAATCTGTGGTTGTGTCTCTAAGGCGTCTTCTGTGCGTTCGATATTGACTTCTTTATTTCCGGGTTCGGCATCTTTAAACATTTGCGCTCCGCCGGCACCACAGCACAAACCGTTGGCTTTGGACCGTTTCATTTCTACGAGTTCGGCATCGAGTTTTTGTATCAGATCTCGTGGCGCTTCATAGATGTTGTTCGCACGACCCAAATAACACGGATCGTGGAATGTTATTTTTTTTCCTTTGAATTGTCCGCCTTCAATAGTCAAACGACCAGAATCCAATAATGATTTCAAGAATTCGGTGTGATGAATCACTTCATATTTCCCACCCAATTCCGGATATTCATTTTTCAAAGTATTGAAGCAATGCGGGCAAGCCGTCACAATTTTTTTAGCTTCATAAGCATTGAGCACTTCAATATTCATCATGGCCTGCATCTGAAACAGGAACTCATTCCCTGCCCTTTTTGCGGGATCGCCGGTACAACTTTCTTCGGTTCCCAATACCGCAAATTCGACGTTAGCGCGATTTAGGATGCGAACAAACGCTTTGGTGATTTTTTTAGCCCTGTCGTCAAAACTTCCGGCACAACCGACCCAAAATAAAACTTCAGGTTGCTTGCCTTGGGCTAACATTTCGGCCATGGTTGGTACGATTAATTGCTCCATAAATTGTTGTTTATGCGGTTATTTGGTTATTCGGTTATTCGAAGAGTCGGTTTACATATAACCAAATCAACAAATAACCAAATCCACCTACTCATGTTTTCCGTCATCGAATACCTGAATCGTGACTTCTTTTTCGATCAGGTCTGTAAATTTTCCTCTGTATCGTGTAGCTTTCACCAAGTGATTGTCAATCCAGTGGTAGTTTCCGCCTCTTGGTTTTCCGAACAATATTCCGTGGTATTTGAAGCCGTGTTTCTTCAACCAGATTTCAGTATATTCACGGTGCGCTTCGGTTCTTGACGTGAAGAAGAAAATCACATGGCCTTCGTCGTACCATTTGTTCAAGGTGACTAATGCATCAGGATAAACATCCGCAGTCAACATTCTTTCAGGCTCTTCGTTGGGAATGTCATCGCAAATCGTTCCGTCAATGTCAATCAAATAATTCTTAATTCCCTCTGGCAAAATCGGACTGATGTGGTGCCCGTTCTCTGAAGCAGCAATCAACTGCTTGTCAATGTCTTCTTTTTTCATTTTCGTTTTGTTTCTAATTTAATTTTTTCAATTTGATTAAAAACACCCTTAAACTCACCTATAAGAGAATTTTTATTTTAAAGCTAATTATTAATTTTCGTTTTTCCAGTTCAAACGGTCTTGCTGGTTGTATTGCCAAGGCGCTCCGTTGTTTTCGATATTGGTCATCATCGCATTCAACGACATCGGCGCGGCACTTTGTTCCATCACTAAATAACGGCGCATGTCCATGATGATTGACAGCGGGCTGATATTGACCGGACATTCTTCGACACAGGCATTACACGAAGTACAGGCCCACAACTCTTCAGGCGTAATGTAATCGTTAAGCAATGCTTTGTTGTCAGGTATAAAAACGCCTTTGTTGGCGTCGATATTTTTTCCTACTTCCTGCAAACGGTCGCGTGTATCCATCATGATTTTACGAGGCGACAGTTTCTTTCCGGTTTGGTTCGCCGGACATGATGAAGTACAACGTCCGCATTCGGTGCAGGTATAAGCGTTGAGCAATTGCACCCAATTCAAATCCTGAACATCGCTCGCTCCGAATTTGCTTGGAACTGCATTTTCATCTACAGCTGGCACAGCGTAAGGATCGGCGTTCGGATCCATCATCAGTTTTACTTCGGCGGTTACCGAGGCAAGATTATCAAATTGGCCTTTTGGGTTCAAATCCGCGTAATAAGTATTCGGGAAAGCCAATAAAATGTGTAAGTGTTTCGAGAAATACAAATAATTCAGGAATACCAAAATTCCGGTGACGTGAATCCACCAGAAAGCGCGTTCCAATAAAGCTACGAGAGCATTGTTCATGCCATCAAATAATGGCGCAAGATATTGCGAAACGGGAAACGATCCGGCTTGAATGTAATGCCCAAAACCACCCGAAACATTCTGTAAGTGATAATCGGCCGCATTCATCAAAAGAAATAAAGACATCAATACGACTTCAAAATATAGGATGTAATTCGCATCGCTTTTCGGCCAGCCTTTAAGATCGGAACTTACGAAACGTTTGAGCTTGATGACGTTTCTTCTCGCAAGAAAAATAATAACTGCGATCAAAACCAACAAAGCCAGGATTTCAAACGAACCAATCAATGCATCGTAGAACATTCCCAGAAATGAAAATACGCGGTGCGTTCCAATCAATCCGTCAATAATGATTTCAAGCACTTCAAGATTGATGATGATAAAACCAGCATAAACAATGATATGTAATACTCCGGCAATCGGGCGCTTCACCATTTTAGATTGCCCTAACGCGATTAAAGCCATATTCGCCCAACGTTCTGAAGAGCGATCTGAACGATTGATGTCTCGGCCTAAATTGATGTTGCGAATGATTTTTTTGACATTCGTTACAAAATATCCGACACCTGCAGCCAGAAGAATCGCGAAGAGTATATTGTCTAAATAGTTCATCATCGAAGAAATTTATTTTTTATCAGCCGTTTCCGCGGGCGCCACGTACGGTTTGTTTTTCTTTCCAAACAGCGAAACATTGACATATCGCGTCGGATTGAGTCGTAAATCTTGAAGCAACAATTCCAATTCTTTTGAAGTTTGAGTAAGGTTGCTGTATAACGCATCATCTTTAAGCAGTTTTCCGGCGGTGCCTTTTCCTGAATTCAGACCAGCCATAATTTCATCGACTCTTTTCAATGTTACTTGTAAATCTTTAGCAGTTTTGCCCAGATTGGCTTGTTTTAACGAATCTGAAACCGAAGCAAAATTCGACGAAACTTTATGAAAATCAGTAACGATGCCCTTGATGTTCGTTTTGTTATCTGCGAGCATTCCGTTGACGCTTTCCGAAGCTTTGTGAAATTGTGCGATGGTTTGCGTGAGTTCCGACAAAGCATCTTTTAAATCCTGTTGCCCTTTTTTATCGAGCACATTGTTGATTCCAGTGATCATTTGGTCAGCACCAATTAAAATCTTATCAAGTTTTACCTGCAAAGGTGCGAGTTTTTCAGCGGCTAAATCGGTAAGCCCTAATTTGATACTGCTTTGCAAATGATCACCAGTGACGGTCATTTCCTGATCTTTAAGATTGGGAATGATCATGATTTGTTTTCCTCCGATAAGTCCGGATTCGTAGATGGTTGCGACACTTGATTTTGAAATCGGGAAATCGGATTTGATTTGCATCTCGACGATTAGTTTTCCAGAACGATCCGAAAATTTGATTTCAGTGACTTTACCGATGACGAGCCCGTTTAGGGTAATCGGAGCCGAAGCACCAAGGCCTTCCACGTTATCGTATTCAGCATAAAGGATTTTATAAGAAGTCAGCAAATCGCGTCCTTTTAAAAAGCTATAGCCCCAAATGAATAACAGAATGGACGCAATAACCAATATGGCAGTTTTAATTTCTCTGGTAATTTTCAAAATCTTGATATTTAGGCAAATTTAAAATAAAATATTTACTTCTTCAGCTTTATTTGAGGGCTTCCTGCACGCTAATTTTTTTTCCGTCCTTGAATGCTATGAGGTATGCTGAAGTATAGCCTCTGGCTTTGGCCTCTTCCAAATATTTCTTTGCAGCTTGGTAATCAGAAGTTTCTCCATAAGTGTATTTGTATAATTGCCCGTCATCAGTAGTAGATTTTACGTTGCTCAATCCTTTAAAGTTTGACGGAATAAGATCGAGTTTTTTATTGGCGGCAGCAATCTGAACTTTAAAAACGACCATCGGAATTTCCGGGTTTGGATTGGGTTGCTCTTTTTCAACAACGGATTCGTTTTTCACGACAGCTGGTGTTTCTTTGACAACAGGTTCCTGAGCCATTTTTTTGGATGGTTTTTCGATGACATCATTGCCGTTGCTTCCGAAATATTCCTTTTTGTAGCTCACGATCGCATTGGCAATAGCTTGCGCTAATTCCTGTTGGCCTTCCTCGGAATCCAGCATGGCGCCTTCTTCAGGGTTTGAGATAAAACCGGTTTCAATCAGTACTCTTGGCATATAAGCTTTGTGTAAAACCATAAATGGCGCTTGTTTCACACCACGGGTTTTTCTGTTGATGCCGCTAAACTGATCCTGAATTTTACTGGCCAGTGAAATACTGTTCTCAAGATATTCTTCTTGCATCAAAGTCAGACCAATCATGGAACTCGGATTGTTGGGGTCAAAACCTTCATATTTTTGTTTGTAATCTTTCTCCAGCGTGATTACGGCATTCTCACTTTTAGCAACGGCCAGATTCGAAGCGTTTTTATTCAAACCCATTACGTAAGTCTCACTTCCGCAGGCCGAAGTATTTTTATTGGCATTACAATGGATCGAAACAAAAATGTGCGCATCTGCTCGGTTGGCGATGCTAGAACGTTCCACCAATTCGATAAAAGTGTCGTTTTTACGTGTATAATTGACATCGATGTTTGGGTTGGCTTCGAGGATTTTCCCTACTTTTAAAACGATGGCTAATGTGATGTTTTTCTCAATATGACCGTGATAAACGGCACCAAAATCATGAGCGCCATGACCGGCATCGAGGGTAACTTTGAATTTTGAATTGGATTGGCTTAAAGCCGAAAAAGAAGAAATAAACGTCAAAAAAAGTAATAAATGTTTGATTTTATGCAATTTACTCATGGTAAGAAATAAAGTTAATTTTTATGAAAACCCTGAGGGTTTAATTTTGATATTTACCTATTTTTGACGAAAAATAATCATTAAGTTTGGCACGTCAAAAATTAAGCCATATTTTTACAAAAATAGCATTAAAACCTTTGCATACAAACTTATTTCATATCGTTTTTTCAGCATTTTTCCTAACAATGGGAATCTCCAAAAATTATGCACAGGAATTAAATAATAAGTCGATAGCCGTACCTGCAAAAAAGAGCATCGACAGCACCACAATCAACATCAATGACCTCTCGAAAATTGGCGATACCATCAAGAATGACAGCGTCAAACCTAAAAAGCCGATCCTTGAAAGCAAGATAAAGTATAAAGCCGAAAAATACGCGAAGATCGACAACAAGAAAAAGCTGATTACACTTTACGATAAAGCCGAATTGTATTATCAGGATATCGAACTCAAAGCCGGCATCATTGTCTTCAATTACGATAAAAGTGAAGTTTATGCGGGAAGGATCAAAGATTCGACAGGCGCTTACATCCAGTATCCCAATTTCAAGCAAGGTTCGAATGTTGTTGAACCCGATTCGATTCGATTCAATTATAAAACGAAAAAGGCATTAATCTGGAATTCAAGAACTGAGCAAGGAGAATTTAAAGTCAAAGCAGAAGTTTCAAAACGCGTCAACGATTCGGTTTACTTTCTCAAAAACGCGCGTTTCACTACTGCCATAGACATTGAAGATCCCGAATATTATTTCAGAACCAGCAGGTTGAAATTCGTACCAGGCAAAAAAGTCGTGACCGGCCTGACCAATATGGTAATCGCCAATGTTCCGACGCCTCTCGCCTTACCGTTCGCCTTTTTTCCCATGACAGAAACGAGTCAATCCGGGCTGATCATACCTACTTTTAATGACAATAATGAACGTGGTTATTCTTTACAAAATGGCGGTTATTATCTCGCGTTGAGTGATTATTATGACTTGGCCATATTAGGTGATTATTACACCAACGGAAGTTATGCCACCCGTTTCGAATCAAGCTACGCACAGCGTTATAAATTCAAAGGTAATTTTAATGTTCGTTTTGAAAACCTAATCAACAGCGAACGGGGTTTTCCGGATTATTCTAAAACGAATATTTATAACATCCAGTGGTCTCATGGACAAGATGGAAAATCGAATCCAAACTCACGTTTTTCGGCATCCGTCAATTTTGGAAGCAGTAAATATTTCAGACAATCCGCAAGCCAAATCAATGTAGGCTCAAACCTGAACAATACTTTGAGTTCGTCGGTTTCCTATTCCAGAACATTCAATACCGTTCCGCAGGTGAACCTTTCGCTGACGGCAACCCATTCGCAAAATACGAATACCGAACAAATCAATATGACTTTGCCGACGCTACAACTAAGTGTTGACCGCGTTTTTCCTTTCGCTCCTAAAGAAGGAATCAAAAAGGGTTTCTTTAAGAACATCAACCTGCAATATAACCTGAGAGGCGAAAACAGGATAGCTACTACCGATTCTCTGTTTTTTAAATCTGAGATGTTTAAGGATGCCAAAGTAGGTTTCCAGCACAGTATTCCATTAAGCACTAACTTCAAAGTCTTCAAATATTTCAGCGCCACCACTTCGATGAATTATGAAGAAGTCTGGTATCTTAAAACCATTCGTAAAAGCTTTGACGCCTTAACCAATCAGGATGTAGTAACTGAAGTTAACAAATTTGACGCTTTCCGCACCTATTCTTTTTCGTCCAGTTTGGGAACTACAATTTATGGTACGTTCAAATTCGGCGACACCAAAAAAATACAAGCTATCCGACATGTGATGCGTCCGTCGGTCTCTTATAGCTACACGCCCAGCTTCAAACAATATTATGATACTTATGCGGCTGACGGGAGCGGGACGATGGTTAAAGAATATACGCGTTTTGAGCAAGGGATTTTTGGTGCACCGGGAAAACAATTATCGAGCAGTGTCGGTTTTAGCCTAAGCAATACTTTTGAAGCCAAAGTGACTGATAAAGACAGTACAAAAACGGAACCTAAAAAAATCATGTTACTCAATAATTTGAATTTCTCGACCAGTTACGATATCACCGCAGACTCTTTGCGTTGGGCGCCTTTGCGTGTCAGCGGCGGTACCGCCTTATTTAATAATAAGATGAATGTCAATTTTGGAATGACACTGAATCCGTATGCGATTGATAATTCCGGGCGTATGTATGAAAAATACAATATCGATAACGGCGGCAGTTTATTCAGAATGACCAGCGCCAACATGACCTTGAATTATTCTTTGTCAAGCCGTGACGGAGAAGAAAATAAGAACAAAAACAAGAACCAACAAGGACTCCGAAATGGTGGACGTGAAGACGATCTTTTCGGAACCAATACCGATTTCAGCGATCGCCGACAGAGCCAGTTTGGGGATGAGGACGCTGAAGATGATGATGGTTTTAAAGGATTCTTCAAAGCTGACCTGCCTTGGGATGTGAATTTTGCCTACCAGCTTACCTATTCTAACATCAAAAGGGAAAAAGAAATTTCGGGCAACTCGCTGATGATGTCGCTCAACACCGAATTGTCAAAAAACTGGAAAGTCGGCGTTTCGTCAGGATATGATTTTGTTCAGGACGGAGTGACTTTTACACAGTTTCGTTTTGAACGCGACCTGATGAGCTGGCGCATGGATTTCAGCTGGACGCCTTTCGGCACAAATGCGTTTTGGAGTTTCTTTATCGGAATCAAATCAAGTGTACTCAGCGATATCAAATGGGAAAAACGAACAGTACCAGACAGGGTTTTACGATAGCTTTCATGTTAAAATATTGCGTAACTTTAGATTCTTAAAATCCAAAGACATGAAGATCATTACAAAAACAATCATAATCTGTAGCCTCATTTTAGGAATAAAAGCCAACGCACAGATGTCGCTCAACACCGTGCTGAGCTGTAATTTTACCTATCAGCCGGTCAGTTCGAATGAAACCAATTTCCTTTTTCAGACTAATTTTTCGTTTGGTTCAGGTAATTGCGACAATACTTTCACCAGCAGTGAAATCACGATTGATGGCGATACGATGCATGTTAAGGGTTTCTATGATATCACCGGAGTATGGCAGGCTTTTTTTTGTTCGGCTAGTAATACAGTTGTCTATAATGCTCCCATTCCCGAAACCGTACGTTATATAAAAATGTCGACAAATGTCATTACTTATAACGATAATCCACCCTATAATTTAATTACAGTGCCAGACGTGTATTACCGGATTATTGATCTCAATAATTTGTCGACCAATGAAGTACTAACTGATGTTAAGATTTCTTTAGCGCCAAATCCTACTGCGGAAGTTTTCCATATTTCGGGCAGTATCAATTTTGAGAAAGCTTTTATTACCAATACGCTTGGACAAATCGTTGCTGGTTTAAATAAGTCGCCAGACAATAACTATTCGATAGGGCAACTTCAAAATGGTTTGTACTATATTGAATTTTACGACCATAACAATCAAAAAACCGGTAGCTCGAAAATCATCAAAAAATAATTTACAAAATGAAAAAAATAATCTATACCGAAAAAGCACCGGCACCTATCGGACCTTATAGCCAGGCAGTTTTTGCCGGAAATATGTTGTATACTTCAGGGCAAGTCGCTTTGAATCCCGTAACGATGGAACTGGTAATCGATAACATCGAAGTCGAAACCAAGCAAGTCATGGAAAACCTCAAAGCTGTTTTGGAAGCCGCAGGATTGACTTTTGAGAACGTCATCAAAACCACCATTTTCCTAACTGACATGGGCGATTTCGCTGAAGTGAATGCGGTGTACGGAAGTTACTTCAACGAAAAAACCGCTCCTGCTAGAGAAACGGTTGAAGTGGCTGGTTTGCCTAAAAACGTCAATATTGAAATTTCTATGGTTGCAATGCTATAGCATTCAATAACAATTGCGCGGTGGCTTCATTAGTCGCCAAAGGAATGTTGTGTACATCGCAAATCCTGATGAGCATATTGATATCAGGTTCGTGCGGATGGCTCGAATTCGGGTCTTTAAAAAATAAGACCATTTTCGTTTTCCCTTCCGCTACTCTTGCCGCAATCTGCGCATCGCCACCCATCGGGCCCGAAAGCATCTTTTTTACTTTAATGCCCACAGCTTCTACTTTGCTTCCCGTAGTTCCGGTTGCGATGAGTTTGATATTCTCGAGTTCCAGCAAGTGTTTGTTCTTGTTGATGAACTGAACCATATCGGCTTTCTTTCCGTCGTGGGCTATGATGGCAATTTCCATGATTATTTGTTCAAAATATGATAAGCGATCAAACCATCAATCGGACGGCGCAATACGTTTCCGATTTTGATGTGGTGTTTGGTCAGTACTTCCTCGAGTTCCTCTTTGAGATAAAAAGCAATCGAGCCTACAAAATGTACCGGAATTTCAGTGCAATTGTCAAACTGTTTGATGTAGTTCTCTACGAAATCTTCCATTTCTGATAAGATGTATTTTCTGCAGAAAGCGCTGTCTTTATGTTTGATCAGAAACTTCGCGAACGTCGCCAAATAAGCATTCGGGTTCGGTTCTTTATATAAATTATTTTTGACGTAATCGGGTTCGATGTTGTATTCTTCCTCGAATTCCTTCGCCAAATCGGAAGGCATTTTATTGAAATAATAACCTCTCAACAAATGACGACCGAAACGGTTTCCTGAACAATCGTCCATCGCGATGTAGCCTAAGGATTGTACTTTCTGGTGCAACACTTTACCATCGAAATAGCTGCAATTGGAACCGGTTCCGAGGATGCACACTATGGCTTCTTCGTCTTTTGGTGTTGTCGCATAAACCGCGGCATAAGTATCTTCATGTACGGTGACGGCGGCTTTGGTGAAATAGTCCTCGAACACTTTGGTCAGGAAATTTTTCATACGATCCGTACCGCAACCCGCGCCGTAGAAAAACAGATGGCTCGCCTTGTCTTTGTTGTGTGAGATGTCGAATTTGTCATCGAGTCGGCTGATGATTTCTTCTTTGGAAAGGACTTCAGGATTGAGCCCGAGGGTTTGTGTGGTGAACAACACTTTGCCGTTGTCGTCAATGGCAATCCAATCGGCTTTGGTGGAACCGCTGTCTACGAGTAATTTCATTTTTTAGAGTTGCTGAGTGCCTGAGTTGCTGAGTGCCTGAGTGCCTGAGTAACTGAGTAACTTGTTTTTAATCTATTCGTTCTGGTTGGTTTAGTGCCCTAGCCCCGATAGCAGTGGAAATCCTTTTGTGACGGTGTTCGGCACAAAAGATTGAACGGATAGCGGGAAGTAGCTCCTAAAAATAAAAGTCCCGCTACGAATAACGGGACTTAAAGATATCATTTTATTTTAATCCCGCAATATGCACGGACAAATCGATGAGTTTGCTGGAATAACCATATTCGTTATCATACCATGAAACGATTTTGAAGAACGTGGAGTTCAGACCGATTCCGGCTTTAGCATCGATGATGGAGGTTCTTGAATCGGATACGAAATCTTGCGAAACGACGTCGTCTTCGGTGTATCCTAAAATGCCTTTCATGCTGGTTTCTGAAGCGTTTTTCAATACTTTCATGATTTCTTCGTAAGTAGTTTCTTTTGCTACTTTTACGGTCATATCGACTACGGAAACGTCAACGGTTGGCACGCGGAAAGACATTCCTGTTAGTTTTCCGTTCAATGAAGGAATTACTTTTCCTACTGCTTTTGCCGCTCCGGTTGAAGATGGAATAATGTTGACGCTTGCAGCACGTCCGCCACGCCAGTCTTTTTTAGAAGGTCCGTCAGCGGTCATTTGTGTAGATGTTGTAGCGTGAACGGTGGTCATTAAAGCTTCTACAATTCCGAAGTTGTCATTGATTACTTTGGCCAAAGGCGCTAAACAGTTCGTAGTACAAGAAGCGTTTGAAACCACTAAATCAGTAGCTTTGGCTTCAGTATGGTTGACACCCATTACAAACATTGGAGCGTCTGCTGATGGTGCTGAAATAACAACTTTTTTCGCTCCGCCATCGATGTGCGCGTGGGCAGTTTCGATAGTGGTGAAAATTCCGGTACATTCTGCTACGACATCAACATCGACTTCTTTGTCATCCCATTTGATGAGTTTTGGATCTCTTTCCGCAGTAACTCTGATGTATTTATCGTTGACGTATAATTTGCCTTCTTTGACTTCCACTTTTCCGTTGAAACGGCCGTGTACTGAATCGTATTTTAATAAGTAAGCCAGGTGATCTACTTCTAATAAATCGTTGATGGCTACTACTTCTACGTTATCTCTGTTGAATGTTTCCCTGAAAACAATTCTACCTATTCTTCCAAAACCGTTGATTCCTAATTTTACTTTTGACATTTTTTTTTTTGCTTTAGGCAATAAGCAGTAAGCAGTATGCTACGTGCAGTATGCCGATTAAATATTTGTTAATTTCTAGTTCTTTTTTTTGCTTAAAGCTTATAGCCTATTGCCTACAGCTTAAGTAGACATGATATCGGAAACACGCAGCAATTCGCGATCGATTTCCGTGTGACCTTTGATGGCTTGTTCTAAAGGCGTTAATATGACTTTGTCGCTGTTGAGCCCGACCATGTAGTTTGATTTTCCTTCGAGCAACGATTCGACGGCTTTCACACCCAATCGGCTAGCCAAAACCCTGTCGAAACAAGAAGGTGCACCACCGCGTTGCATGTGTCCTAAAACGGAAACACGCACGTCGTATTCTGGTAAATTGGCATCGACGTAGTCTTTGAGTTCGAATACGTTTTTCCCAATTTTATCACCTTCGGCAATGACAACAATACTTGAGGATTTTCCGGATGCCTTACTTTTCTTTAAGGAATCGAGTAATCGATCTAATCCGAGATCTTCTTCTGGAATCAGGATTTCTTCAGCTCCTGCTCCAATTCCGGCATTTAATGCAATATGACCCGCATCACGTCCCATAACCTCTACGAAAAACAAACGGTTGTGCGAACTGGCGGTATCCCTGATTTTATCGATGACTTCCACGACGGTGTTGAGCGCGGTATCGTAACCTAAAGTATGGCTGGTTCCGAAAATGTCGTTGTCAATGGTTCCGGGAATTCCCATCACTGGAAAATTGTATTCATTGTTGAAGATTTCCGCACCGGTGAAACTTCCGTCTCCACCAATGACTACTAGAGCATCAACGCCCGCAGCTACTAAATGATCATAGGCTTTTTTGCGGCCTTCCACGGTCATGAATTCTTTCGAGCGCGCTGATTTTAAAATTGTCCCGCCTTTATTGACGATGTTGTTGACACTACGCGGGCCCATTTCTTTGAAGTCGCCTTCAATCATGCCTTGGTAACCTCTGTAGATTCCGATACATTCCACATTATGGTAAGCGCAGGTTCTGACAACCGAACGAATCGCGGCATTCATTCCCGGAGAATCTCCACCTGAAGTCAGCACGCCAATCTTTTTTATGGTTTTAATCATTTTTTTACATTTAAAATGTAAAATTAGCAAACATCTGCTATAAAATGATGAAGCTTTTTATTAGTTTAATGGATTTCGTAAATTTCAAACGATTTCGTTAATAAGTTTTTACCGTTTGAATAATTTTGAAGTGATTTACGGAAAGAAATTCAAAAATTAATCATCATTAGGAACCGCTTCCTGATTGTGTTTTTCAGGTTGCGCTTTCTTTTCCTTTTTGTCCTCTTTCTTATCCACAAATTGGATGTAATCGGGAACCATCTGAGAATCCGGGACTTCCTTCACAGGCTTTGGAACGATTTCTATTTTCTGATTCTTGAAAATCTTTCCGAGCAATTGCTTGAATGTCGTGAAATCGACCTGATACGTCAAACCGATTCCTTGCGTGTAACCAATGCCCTGCCCGATATAATTAATATCATTTTCCTTGTTGAACATGCGAAGGTTCAGCGTTCCATCTTCGTTAACGCGGTATTGCACTTCGACATCACCTACAATCGTTGATTCGCTGACGCCACCGACCGGAACTCCAAATTTCCCGTTGATGCTGATGCGGTCGCTGATTTTGGTGGAAACCGTCAATCCTACACGACCATCGGTTTCACGACCCGGATTTCTGTCAGCCGAAACCAAATCGACACCGACTTGAATCTTGTCTTCATTGTCGTTCAATATCGACCCAAAGATATCGCCTACTTTTTCGTAAAGATTATTTGTAATTGAAGTCTGGTTCAATCCGTCAACACTAAGGAAACTACCTGTGGAAAGCAAAACTAATGCTTGCTTCTGGCGCACATCTTTATCATCAAGTTTGGTCTGGATTTCGGATTTCAGTACGGAACTTACTGTCGGAAAATTGATGTTGAAATCAGGTTGTGGATTGCTCAAATTTCCTTTTAATCCAATGACGACTTCTACATCGACTTTCTTATTGAACGATGGATTTTCTATCAGAACGGCCGGATTTGCAGAAGTTTTATAAACGGCTTCAAGATTCAGATTCGCGCGCATCGGATCGCCTTCCCAAGTCACGGAACCTCCTTTTTTAATGGTAAACAACTTGTTGATGATACCGCCATATTTGAAGTTGTAGGTTCCTTCATAAGCTTGAAAATCGCCCCACATATTAAACTTACCAAGCGTATTGATTTTGAACAGCAACGAACCGAAACCTTTACCTTTCATGCCGTGACCGGAATTCCTGTCGAGAATAATCTCCACTTCGGCGTCGGGCGTAATGTCAAAATTGAATTCGAGTTCCACTCCGTTGTCATTCTTCACTGTTTGTGCAATACCTTTCTTGATGTTGAATTTCTCGTTAGGCGTCGTGAAATGAATGTAATTGCTGTCGCCGGTACTTTCCGCATCGTTGATTGGAATTTTGATGCTTGTGCCCTGCTCCGATTTTCCATCGACTTTAATGAATAGGTTGCTGATTGGTCCGGTGATTGTCGCTTCGCCATCCATGAATGCCGTGCCGAAATAAGCCGCATCTTCGCTGTCTTTGGTGTCGAGCGCGAGCAGTCTTTTAGATTCAAGCCCTAAATCGAGGCGCCATTCTGAGAAATTGTTGTGGCCGATGCTTCCGTAAAGCTTGGCTTTGGTGTTGTATTTCGTATCGATCATGTTGGCGTTCCGGATGATGAATTTCTTTTCCGTGACATCCACAACCGTTTGGTCTTCAACTTTATAATCTACATTTAAGTAAGGAATTCCCAAACCAGCCTGATCTACAAAAAGCCGCCCGTTGATATCCAAATCGTCCACGTCGCCACCAACATTGGCGCGTCCTGAAGCAAATCCACGAATGTTAGAAATGACACCGGCGCCCAACGATCCCAAAACACCCAAATTGAACTTTTCAAAACTAAGATCTAAATCTAAGTTTGTTTTCTTATCTACCACTTCAATGGTTCCCTCGGCTTCAAAAGCAGCCACATTTTCATTCTCTATCGTTGAATTCAGATAGAACTTCTCGAAAGCGGCGTCACCAGTGATATTCAGATTCATCACGCCCAAAGCAATATCGTTGAGCTTAAGATTGTCGATCCTGAGTGATGAAGTCGGTTGGTAGATCGAATTGTTCTGTTTGAGATTGATTTCACCATTAAGACTTCCGGTAGTTTTGAATCGATGGTCCATCCGTGGCAATAATCGTTCTAGCTGCACCTGATTGAAACTCAGATTCAAATCCTTAAACGTTTTGTCTTTAATCACGCCATACAATCGCGCTTGTTGGTTGTCGTGCGAAAGAATAATATCTTCAATGTTGAAGTTCTTGAATTTCTTGTCGAACACGATTTTATTATCATTCGCATCTTTTTCATTCAGATACCAAAGAAAATCGTTGAACTTCAATTCAGATTTCTGAATGCCGACTACGTTTTGCCTTTGCGCGTCGATAGTATGATAAAGATTCAGGCTGTACGCATCTTGCCCGGCATCGCCACCTTTGAATTCGGTGCGCAAAAACAAAGTATCTTGCGTAGTGATGTTGATTAAGCTAAAATCTCGGATTTTATAATGTTTCGTCTTGATGCTGTCCAAAGAAATGTAAGCATTGTAAAGCGGATTCTTATTGTCGATATCCACTTTGATGTTGTCAAAGCCATAATCATAAGCCGAAATATTGGGCGACGAAAAATTGAACTTGAAATCATCGGTATCCGAATCAATGTTGCCTCGGAAGCGCGTGTTAGAGCCGATTTCGATTCCGGGATAAAAGACTTCAACGATTTTGTTGTAGATCGTAAAATCAAACTTGAGGTATTGCCCCTTTTTGACAGGATTCCGGGAATAGTTGGCGTACAAACTTCCCGCGGAATTCTCTAGCATTTTCTTGAGTGAATTGATTTCAAATTTACCAACCACTTTCCCTTGGATGATATCAGGCGATTCGATGGCGATGGTTCTTTCATTATCCGCGTCGAAGCTCGAATGCAGCGTGAAATCCTCAAAATAATAATTGTCTTTGTTGTTGTGGTAGGAAGTTGCCGCGAAATGCACGTCGCCTTTGAGATCATCAAGCGTATTGCCAGAAACGTTGACTTTGATGTCGCCTTTAAAAACTGAAATCGAATCCTTCTTCACGAAATTGAGCTTGTGTAAATTGGCGTAATCGATCTTGGTCTCGAAATTATAAGCGATTTCCTTTTTGCCCAAATTGATCAATCCGTTGAAATCGAGGAATAAATTTGGATCGTTGATGAATACTTTGCCTTCAAAAACGGGATTCTTGAATTTCCCGTCGACGATTACTTTGGTGTATGTATAACCGTTGTATTTCAATTTATAAACATCGCCCGAAAATATCGTATTGAGGTTTTTCTGTTTGAATCCTTTACCATCGACGTCAATGTTCATCGTGACTTTCTCGACATCTTTGCGACCTAGAAAAGCACCGACATTGAATTCCTCAAGAATGATGTTGCCTTTATATTGCGCGTCATCGATATGGTCGATATTGCTCATATCGAGTTTCGACTGGATGTTGCCCAGCGCGGTGGTCATATAAAAATCCGCAACGATTGACTTGACAGTAATTTCTGCTTTACCGCGGATATCAAACTGTCCGATTTTCTTGAGCGAAGTCGGTAATTTCGTGCCCAGCACATTCGGAAGCAGTTTCACCAGATTGTCATAATTCGACGATACTTTCTTAAAAGTTCCGTTCATGTAAAAAAACTGCTGACTGTCGCCGAAAAGGTTTTTAAAATTGACATCGCCCACAATCTGCGTATTCTTGCTGTCGATGAGGCTCATCTTGCGCGCCGTCAAATCGTTGAGCGTTCCGGTGACATGCGCCCGCAAAGTGAAATTCTGGTCCTTCCCCATTTCCTTGTAGAAATAGCGGACATCATTCGATGACAAACTGGCCTTATCGACCTGAATATCAAAATGCACTTTGTTGTTGAAATCGTGAAAATCTTCGCGTTTGTAATGCAGCGCTGCCTTGCCTTTAAACTTTGAGTGACTTGTAATGAAATCAAGATCATCGAGCAGAATGTGCTTTTTAGTGTAGGCGAATTTCGCCATGAGATTCTTGATGTAAAGTCCGCGATGGTCCTGAAATGACATTTTTTCAATGACAGTCGTCACATCCGGACCGTGAATTTTGAAATTGCTGACCATGGCATTTAGCCTTGTGAAATCAACATCTTTAGGCACTTCACGGTTTTCATCGGTCAGAATGAAATGACTTTTTTCAAGATATACTTTTTGGGCTGTAAGCAGGAATTTGTGTGTCGAAGGTTTTCCGTTATCAAACGCAGCTATAAACTTATCAATGTTGGTGTCGCTTTCGCCTTTGTAGGTTTTCATGTTGACAAGCATCTCATTGACGCGGATGTTTCCGAAAATCAAATCACCGGCGGTCATTTTCTTTAAATCCAGAATGTTGGTGTTGATGCGGTTGGCGTAAATCAGGGTGTCTTTATGATGATCGCGAATTAATACTTTTTTGAGCTTCACGACACCAAACGAAGTAATGGCAATCTGGCCAATCTGGATGTCGGTTTTGTATTCCTTGTTAAGCCTTTCGGTAACGTATTGCGCAATCTTGGTTTGCACGACCGGCAACGTTAAAGCAATACCAAGCACTAGTATCAATAGTATTAGTAGCAGTAATAAGCGAAGTATTATTTTCCGAGCTCGTTTTATGAGAATGGGCTTTTATTAAATTTTAAAATCGATTTATTTAACTTATGGAAATCAATTCCATTGCTAAAAAAAGGCTAATTTTGGCAGCGCTGTAAAAATAGAATATTTTTAGGGCATTTGTTCAAATATAAATCAAAAATTTGCTTGTGTTTATGCATCGAAACGATGTTTTTATTTTAGCGATTGAAAGCTCCTGTGACGATACTGCAGCGGCTGTACTCCAAAACGACAAAGTGCTGTCGAATGTTGTGGCAAACCAGCTGATTCACAACGAATATGGCGGCGTAGTTCCGGAATTGGCCTCGCGGGCGCACCAACTGAACATCGTTCCTGTGATTGATGCTGCGCTCAAAAAAGCCAATATCACCAAAGAACACCTGTCGGCCATAGCTTTTACGCAAGGTCCGGGTTTGATGGGTTCGTTGTTGGTAGGAAGTTCGTTTGCCAAATCAATGGCTATTGCGCTGGAGATTCCGCTAATTGCCGTGAATCACATGCAGGCGCACATCCTGGCACATTTCATCGACGAACCGGATTTTGACAAACCAACGTTTCCGTTTCTGGCTTTGACCATTTCCGGCGGGCATACACAAATCGTGAAAGTCAAGGATTATTTCGATATGGAAATCATTGGAGAAACCACTGATGATGCAGTCGGTGAAGCTTTTGACAAAAGCGCTAAAATACTAGGATTACCCTATCCCGGCGGGCCTTTGGTCGACAAATATGCACAACAAGGAAATCCAAAAGCTTTTGCCTTCACGAAACCTAAAGCACCTAATCTTGACTTCAGTTTTTCAGGTTTAAAGACGGCGATTTTGTATTTCATCCAGAAACAAATGGCTGAAAATCCTAAATTTATTGAGGAAAATACTGCTGATATCTGCGCTTCAATCCAGCATACGATCATCGAGATTTTGATGGATAAATTGAAACTTGCTGTTAAGCAAACTGGCATCACGCAAATTGCGATTGGTGGCGGCGTTTCTGCGAATTCAGGAATCAGGACTACATTGAAAGAAGCCGAAACAAAATACGGCTGGAAAACCTACATCCCAAAATTTGAATACACGACTGATAACGCAGCCATGATCGGCATTGTGGGTTATCAGAAATACCTAATCGAGAATTTTGAGACTTCAGCTGTTGTTTCGAAAGCAAGAACCACTTTTTAACCATGCAATTATTCTACAATCCGCAGATCAACGAAACTTCAACTGACTTCACTTTTGACCGTGAAGAAAGCAAACACATCGTTAAAGTACTCAGAAAAAAAGACGGCGATATATTGTTTGTTACTAATGGTTTAGGTTTTTTATTTAAAACTGAAATTGTATTAGCGATTGATACGAAATGTACCGTAAAAATCGTAGGGTTTGAAAAAGCTGATACGCCAAAATTTCGTTTGCACCTTGTTGTGGCTCCGACCAAAATGAACGACCGTTTTGAGTGGTTTTTAGAGAAAGCGACCGAAATCGGGATTTCCGAAATCACGCCAATCATCTGCGATCATTCGGAACGCAAACAAATCAAGATTGACCGTTTTGATAAAATTGTGGCTTCTGCGATGAAACAATCGAATCAGTATTATTTGCCAAAACTCAACGAACCGATTACTTTTAAAGATTTCATCAAAAAACAACACGATGGCACTTTATTCATCGCCCATTGTGAGGAAACCAACAAGAAACTGCTAAAAGATTTGTTGCAACCCAAACAGGATATCACCGTCCTGATTGGCCCGGAAGGTGATTTTTCGAATAAGGAAATCGAACTGGCAATCGACCATAAATTCGTTCCGGTTTCTTTGGGAAATACAAGACTAAGAACAGAAACCGCTGCCATCGTTGCGTGTCACAGCGTTGTTTTTATTAATGAGAATTCGTAAAATAATTGTAATATTACTTTTTCAAACAAGCCATAAAAAAATATATGAAAAAATTATACTTCACCCTTCAGTTATTAGGAATCAGTTTGCTCACTACTGCCCAAACGCCTTTAGCTCAAATTAATATTGAATCACCATCTTTAGCCTGTGGACCGGGCCAATGTATAACTTTGGCAACCAATCACACTACAATCAAAGGTACTTCAGATTATGCGATTGCAGCAGTTCCGTTTAATCCGACATTTCCTTTTTTTGGAGGCACTGTGATTCCGCCTTCAGGTGACGACTATTGGTCTCCAGAATTTGTCTTGCCGTTTTCATTCAATTTTTATGGCAATTGTTACAATTCTGTTTTAATAGGAACAAACGGCTTGATTACTTTTGATTTAACCAATAACCAACCGTTTGGAACTTGCCAATGGGCCTTTACTCAACCAATTCCAAATAGTAATTTTCCGATCCGAAATGCCGTTTATGGCGTCTACCAGGATTCCGATATCAGAACGCCTCCAGTGACCAATCCTGCGTTGCAAAACGTAAATTATTACGTATTGGATACTGGTGTAAATGCTGCACCAAACAGGGTTTTTGTGATCAATTTTAATGAATTGCCACAATACCAATGCAACAATAATGTCGGATATCAAACTTCTCAAATCGTGCTTCATGAAACGACCAATATCATAGATATTCTAGTCAAAAACAGAAGTGTGTGTAGTACATGGAACTCCGGTTCAGGCCTTATTGGAATACAAAATCAAGCAGGAACGCAAGCTTTAACACCTCCGGGAAGAAATACAGGAATCTGGACTGCAACTAATGAACAATGGCGCATTACTCCAAATGGTGCTGATGTGCCTGTTGCTTTTGCATGGTCTGTGAATGGTGTGCCGCTTCCGAGCGAAACTTCAGACACTCTAATAGCTTGTCCGATTGGCAACGAATCATACAGTGTCAGCATGTCCGTCGCCAACTGTAACCCTCCTACAGTGCTACAATCGAACTCCGTTTCTGATTTATTGTTGCCTGATCCGGGATTGGGATTACCTGCCAATTTGAGTGTTTGTACGCAATCTCCATTTGTATATACCGTTAATTTGGAATCCAATACTGTTCTGGTTTTATCAGCAATCCCTAATCCTGAGTATTATGAAATACTTTACTACGAAAACTTGGCTGATGCGGAGAATGGTATGCCAAACTTTATTGCAAATCCGATCATTTACACCTTTACTGAAAATAAAACGATTTACATGAGGATTGAAAGTCTTCTCTATGGTTGCGTTTATATCAAATCCTTTGATATCAGTATCATTCCTGTCGTGACACCACCAACAGGTGCGCCTACCCAAAATTTCACCGCCGGACAGACTTTAGCCGATCTGATTGTCAGCGGCGACAACCTGACTTGGTATGATGCTCCAACAGGAGGTAATATGCTTCCGAGCAACACCTTATTGCAGGACAACACCACTTATTACGCCACTCAAACCGTCAGCGGATGCGAAAGCAACAGAAGCGCTAATTCCAACCGTTTTGCTGTTACTACAAATTTAGTGTTGAGCAACGAATCATTTGATATTAATGCGTTTTCAGTTTATCCTAATCCTGTAGGCGAAAAACTTACCGTGGCAGCGAAAGAGAATATTAAATCTGCCATCGTGTATAATGCAATTGGTCAGGAAATAATTCATTTGAATCCTGCCCAAAAAGAAATACAGATCCTTACAGCTTCATTCAACAATGGCGTTTACTTCTTAAAACTCCATACTGAAAAAGAAAGCCGCACGATAAAAATCATTAAAAACTAAGGAACAAAAACGCTATGAAAAAAAGTTGGATGCTCCTATTATTGATCTACAGTTTTTGCCCTGCACAGGAAATAGCCTTGCTCAAATACAGCGGTGGCGGTGACTGGTATGCGAATCCGACTTCTTTGCCCAACCTGATTAAGTTCAGCAACCAGAACATCAACACCAGAATCAAAATGAAACCCGGTGTTGTAGAACCCAGCAGTCCGGATTTGTTGTCGTATCCGTTTGTGCATATGACCGGACACGGCAATGTGGTTTTCAGCGATTCGGATGTAATTAATCTGCGGAACTACCTCACTTCAGGTGGTTTCCTGCACATTGATGACAATTACGGTATGGACGAATTCATTCGTAAAGAAATCAAAAAAATCATGCCCAATGCAGATTTGGTCGAGCTTCCGGCAAGCCATCCGATATTCCAGAAACCGTATCCGTTTCCGGGCGGGATTCCTAAAATCCACGAGCACGACGGCAAACGGCCTCAGGCTTTCGGGATTTTTGTAGAACAGCGTTTGGTCCTTTTATACACTTACGAAACCGATTTGGGCGATGGTTGGGAAGACGCCGAAGTGCATCACGATCCTGCTGAAGTCCGTTTGAAAGCCTTAAAAATGGGTGCTAATATTTTGAATTATATTTTCAACAATTAATTTAAAACAGATGACCTCAAAAATCATAGCGCACGGAATACTCAGAGCCCTAGGAATTACTGTGGCTATTGCAGTGGCGCTTTACTTGCTGTATGAAGTGCAAACCGTGATTCTTTATTTGATCGTCGCGCTGATATTGACTTTGATTGGAAATCCGATTTTAGACTTTTTAAAGAACCGATTGCGATTCAAGCATACTTTGGCAACAGTATTTACGGTGCTTTTCTTCGTATTGATTATCGTAGGATTCATGTTGTTGTTCATTCCTTTGCTGATCAATCAAGGGCAGAATTTATCGCTTTTGAATACAAGGCAAATAGAGAGCAACATCTTGGCCTTGATGGATCAGGTGACCAAATTTTTGGAAAGCCATCACATTGATGCCAAAGCGATCATCAAAGACCAGAAAACAATTTCAGGCTTCAATATCGATTTTATCCCAGACTTTTTGAACACTTTAGTATCCACCATCAGCAGTTTCGGCATTGGACTCGCTTCGGTTTTGTTCATTACTTTCTTTTTCCTGAAAGACCGCAGGCTGTTTATCAATGGCGCAAAAAAACTGATTCCGGACAGTCACGAAGACCAGATTTTAAATTCTCTTGATAAAATCAATCATTTATTGTCACGCTATTTCATTGGTTTGCTGATCCAATTATTTATCGTATTTGTTTTATACTTAATCGTCTTGCTGATTTTTGGTGTCGATAACGCCATCGTGATCGCATTCCTTTGCGGCGTTCTCAATATTGTGCCTTACATCGGACCTATCATCGCGACAGTTTTAGCGGCGATACTCACGATGATTAATCATTTAGGAAGCGATTTTCAAACCGAAACCTTACCAACTACTATTTATGTCCTGATTGGATTTTGTCTTGTTCAGATCATTGACAATAATCTTTCGCAGCCGCTGATTTTTTCCAAAAGTGTGAGTTCCCATCCGCTCGAAATTTTCCTTGTGATACTCATCGCCGGTTTCCTTTTTGGTATTTTGGGCATGATCATCGCGGTTCCGTTTTATACTATTCTCAAAGTGATTGGCAAAGAGTTTTTCCCTGAAAACATCGTCATTCAATTGCTCACCAAAAACATCTAGTGTTGGATTCTAGATTACTTCAACTGCCTGTTCAAAAATTTATAAAAGACCATGTTGATGCGGTTGTCGTACAATTGGCGTTGCAAAAGAATCCGTTTCCTGAAATCAGCTGGAATCTTCTTCTCGAACAAATTGCCTGCAGACAAAAAGCAAAAGACAAATTGCCAACATGGTTTGCTACAGACGATATTATCTATCCGGCTAAGGTTTCCATGGAACAAACTTCTTCTGAAAAAACAGCAGCTTATAAAGCGTCTTTAATTTCAGGAAATTCTATTATTGATCTGACTGGTGGTTTTGGCGTTGATGATTATTACTTTTCAAAAACTTTCAAAAGTGTCGTTCATTGTGAGATGAATGCAACGTTATCGGAAATCGTAGCGCACAACTATCGAAAACTTAAGGTTGAAAATTGCTCGTTTTTTGTAGGCGACAGTTACGATGTTTTAGAAAAAATCAATGAAAATTTTGACTGGATTTATATCGATCCTTCGCGGAGAAATGACAGCAAAGGTAAAGTATTTATGCTCAAAGATTGTCTGCCGAATGTGGTGGAATTGATGGATTTTTATTTCCAATATTCCAACAACATTTTAATCAAGACCGCTCCTATTCTTGACATTACTGCAGGTTTGAGTGAATTGAACAACGTCAAGAAAATCCATATTGTTGCGATTGAAAATGAAGTCAAGGAATTGCTTTGGGAAATCGTTAAAGGTTACGATGGAACTGTTGAAATCAGTACTGTTAACCTGAAGAAAAACAGTGCTGAATATTTTCTGTTTAGCGTATCCGAAAGTACCGAAAACATCAACTATAGTTTGCCGAAAACCTATTTATACGAACCGAATGCAGCTATCATGAAATCGGGCGGTTTCAATGAAGTTGGTTTTCAATTCAATCTCGAAAAACTGCACCAGCATTCACAACTTTACACTTCCGATATGATTATTGATTTTCCTGGAAGGATTTTTAAAATCGAACAATGTATTCCGTATCAAAAAAGCGAAATGAAAACGTGGCTTGAAAATACCAAATCCAATATCACGACTAGGAATTTCCCAGATACAGTTGAAGAAATTCGTAAAAAATGGAAAATCAAAGAAGGCGGAAACCGCTATTGTTTTTTCACAACCGATATGAATAACCGCAAAATAGTTTTACTTTGCGCCAAAATTGAAAACTAGCATGAAATACCTTTTTTTTAGCATCGTCTTTTTATTTTCGAACCTTATTTTTGCTCAGAAACCGTGTGAATTTACTACAAATGTCACGGATTCTATCGGAAGTTATAAAGCCACGAAAGAATATTTGATGTATGAGAAAAACTTTGCAGGGAATTCGAGTTACGTCTTTTATTCGATGGCTATAGCTGACGGAATGCCCATTTTGAATGTTCAGTTTCTCGAGAAAAGCAATGATTTCATCAAAGCGAAATGCCTCGACAAAACTTCGAGGTTATACATTCAGCTCGATAATAATAAGATTGTGACTTTGGTGCATATTGACCAGGAAAGTTGTGGTTCGATGGTGCGTGATGATCAAGGTAAGAACAACCGCATACTGACCGGATATTTTATGTTCCGCAAAGATGATTATGAAGATCTGAGGATGTCGCCAGTATCATTTGTCCGTGTCAAATATGCCACCGATACGACTGATTTTATCATCCGTAAAGCTTTGAAATCAGAATTGGACGGATCATTGTATGAACCCGACACTTATTTTATGAACTTTCTTCATTGCTACGAAGACAAGAACTAATCACATGTCCATTTGAAATTGGAGAGATTCTCTTTTCTGGCATTTTTTAGGTTGTAATGCCACCATTCGCTATCAAAAATCCTGAAACCGGAACGTGTCATGATTTTACGCAACGTCTTGCGGTTTTCTTTGACTTCTTCCGATAGGTTTTCAAAATCATGGCTTGCTTCAGGGCCAAAAAAATCAAAAGGCGTTCCCATGTCGAGTTCTTTTCCGTTGGCATCAACCAATGACATATCAACCGCTCCGCCTCTATTGTGAATCGAACCTTTCTTAGGATCGGCCACGTAATTAGGATTGGATACGATTTCCCACATCTTCTTCTGAACATCAAGCGGGCGATAGCAATCAAAAAGCATGATTTTATAACCTTTCTTCATGAATTTCTCATTGGCTTTAAGCAGCGCTTTGACCGTTTTATAGCGCAAGTAACAGGCTTCACAATCGTACACTTTGGTTTTTAGGAAATTATCGGCTGTGGCGTATTTCATATTGAATACGAAATCCGCGCTATAATCTTTAAGATTTACGAAGGTTGTATCACTGACAAATTCATCTTTTTGATTGGTGATTGCTTTTTCATTGATTAACGTTTCGCTGACTTCCTGTTTGGTTTCTTTTTGGGATAATGATATTTGACTTATGCATGAAGAACATAAAAAGAAACTGAAGGTGTATGTTATAAAAAATTTGAAATTCATTTTTATGAAGATTAGAAAACAAAGTAACAGAATATTATTGATTAAATAAACTTTGCCTTGCTAAGGTTGGCTTCAGCTCTTCTTTAATAATTGTTTAATAGCAAACCACCCAATTTATTAATAGTAATACTTTCATTTATAATAGAATAGCTTTAAAAATTAGAATTCTGAATATTGCTGCATAGCGTCATTTCATTTGATCATATGACAGTAGTTAAAAAAATATAAAATTTATTATTGTTTAATCTTTTGCTGAAAAGTTTAAACTAATTTTAGACTTCAACTAAAAAACACTATCATGAAAAAAATTACAAACTATCTTAGATTTGGGCTTTTATTACTCTTTAGTAACATTGCTTTTTCGCAGACTGCCCGTGTTCAGGTCATTCACAACTCAGCCGATGCCGCTGCAGAATTTGTTGATGTGTACTTAAATGGTGCGCTGTTGCTTGACAATTTCAAATTCAGAACCGCAACGCCATTTATCGATGCGCCTGCAGGAGATCCTATTCAAATTGACATTGCGCCTAGTAACAGTACTTCGGTGGCTCAAAGTATTTACAACATCGCACCGACGCTCACAGAAGGAGAAACTTATGTAGTCATTGCCAACGGAATTGTAAGTTCAACAGGTTATTCACCTAGTCAGCCTTTTGGATTGTCTGTTTTTGCTCAAGGAAGAGAAAGCGCTTCGAATGTTGCGAACACCGATGTCTTGGTAAATCATGGCTCTACAGATGCGCCAACGGTCGATGTTGTTGAAACCAGTGTTCCGGCAGGAACCATCGTTGATGATATTTCGTTTCCGAACTTCTCTTCAAATTATTTGGAGTTGCCACCAGCCAATTATACCTTGGAAGTTAGAGATGCAACCGGAACGGTAGTCGTAGCAACTTATGCTGCTCCAATAGCGACTTTATCTTTGCAAGGAAAAGCCTTGACAATAGTTGCCAGTGGATTCTTGAATCCAGCAAACAATAGCAACGGGCCAGCCTTTGGATTGTGGGTTGCTTCGGCTTCCGGTGGTGATTTGCTTCCGCTGCCTTTGGTAACTCCAGCTCCAACCGCTCGAGTTCAGGTCATTCACAATTCAGCCGATGCCGCTGCAGCATTTGTTGATGTCTATTTAAATGGTACACTATTGCTTGACAATTTCAAATTCAGAACCGCCACGCCATTTATTGATGCGCCTGCAGGAATTCCTATTCAGATTGACATTGCGCCCAGCACTAGTACTTCGGTGGCTCAAAGTATTTACAACATCGCCCCTACGCTTACCGCTGGAGAAACTTATGTAGTTATTGCCAACGGAATTGTAAGTCCGACAGGTTATACACCAAGCCAACCTTTTGGATTGTCTGTTTTTGCTCAAGGAAGAGAAACTGCTTCGAATGTTGCGAACACCGATGTGTTGGTAAATCATGGCTCTACAGATGCGCCAACGGTTGATGTTGTTGAAACCAGCGTTCCGGCAGGAACTATCGTTGATGATATTTCGTTTCCGGATTTCGCTTCCAACTATTTAGAGCTGCCAACAGCCAATTACACTTTAGATGTCAGAGATGCAACTGGAACGGTAGTCGTAGCAACTTATGCTGCTCCGTTAGCTACTTTATCATTACAAGGCCAAGCTTTGACAGTAGTCGCTAGTGGATTCTTGAATCCAGCAAACAATAGCAACGGGCCAGCCTTTGGATTGTGGGTAGCTTTGGCTTCCGGTGGCGATTTGATTCCGTTGCCTTTGATAACCCCAGCTCCAACCGCTCGAGTTCAGGTCATTCACAACTCAGCCGATGCCGCTGCAGAATTTGTTGATGTGTATTTAAATGGTACGCTGTTGCTTGACGATTTCAAATTCAGAACCGCTACGCCATTTATCGATGCACCGGCGGGAGTTCCTATTCAGATTGACATTGCGCCTAGTGCCAGTACTTCGGTGGCTCAAAGTATTTATAACATCGCACCGACGCTCACAGAAGGAGAAACTTATGTAGTGATTGCAAACGGAATTGTAAGTCCGACAGGTTATTCACCTAGTCAGCCTTTTGGATTGTCTGTTTTTGCTCAAGGAAGAGAAACTGCTTCAAATCCTGCAAACACTGATGTATTGGTAAATCACGGATCCACTGATGCGCCAACGGTTGATGTTGTTGAGACCAACGTTCCGGCGGGAACTATTATTGACGATATTTCGTTTCCTAACTTCTCTTCGAATTATTTAGAGTTGCCAACAGCCGATTACACTTTAGATGTTAGAGATGCTACCGGAACTGTAGTCGTAGCAACTTATGGCGCTCCATTAGCTACTTTGTCCTTACAAGGACAAGCTCTGACAGTGGTGGCCAGTGGTTTTTTAAATCCCGCAAACAATAGCAACGGGCCGGCTTTCGGATTATGGGTGGCTTTGGCTACAGGCGGCGAATTGATTCCGTTGCCTTTGTTACCTTTGGCTATTGAAAACTTTGCTACTTCTAATATTTCCGTTTATCCTAATCCCGCTTCTGAAGAACTTAATATTGCTATTCCATTTTCTTTCAATGCTACTTCAGGAAGAATTACAGATGTTAGCGGAAGAGAAATTTTAAATTTATCAAAGATGACAAACAAAATAGATATTTCTAATCTATCCAATGGGATGTATATTTTAGACATTCTTGTCGACGGCAAACCTTTCCAAAATAAGTTTATTGTCAGCAAAAAATAAATTTAAATAAGACTTGATTGAAAAGGCTGTGATACAAAATCACAGCCTTTTTATTTTAAAGCCAAGTCTAAACAAAAAGCCTTCCCAAAGGGAGGCTTTTTGTAAGCGCAGAAGGATTTACTAAGTACATCAATCATAGTACTAATTTGAAAACCCATAGATAAATTGAAATGAATTTCATCTTATCATAATGTAACGAGAAGGATTCACTGCGTGCATCCATCAAAGCTCCGCTTTGAAAATCAAAACCCGGATAAAAATAAATTGAAAGCTCGCTTTCAATTTATTTTTATCCGGGTTTTCGATTCATTCGTGAGCGCAGAAGGATTCGAACCTTCGACCGCCTGCTTAGAAGGCAGGTGCTCTATCCAGCTGAGCTATGCACCCATTTTTCTTTTAAAACTTAATGGAAAAGTTTATTTTTTATGACAAGATTACTCGCGTGATCCTGTAGTAGGGTCGGTGCTAAACAAATCCCAAAGCCTTGCAGGCTTAGCGGTCTTTTTAAGATTTTTGAAAGCTAGAATGAATCGGCTTTCAAAAATCTTAAAACCCCCTTCCACTGCGCAGAAGGAATTTGTTTGTCGGGGTGGCAGGATTCGAACCTGCGGCCTCCTGCTCCCAAAGCAGGCGCGATAACCGGGCTACGCTACACCCCGAGGCATTGTGCGGAGAGTAAGGGATTCGAACCCTTGGTACAGTTTCCCATACGCATGTTTAGCAAACATGTCCTTTCGGCCACTCAGGCAACTCTCCAAACTTAAAGAACGTGTGATCATTTAAGCGGTTGCAAATGTAACTTTCTATTCTATATTTTACAAATTATTCCGCACGTTTTTTTTGAGGTAAAATTAAAATCGTTAACAATCAAATGTATAGCCTTTTCAAATGATTCATGAAAGGTTAATTTTTTAAAATAAAGAATCTAAATCTATTTTAAAAACGAAATTTTTTAGGGCTTTTCACCACGTTTCGGCATAATAATATCAAAAATGTAATTTACTATTTCTTGAAAATGATTAAATTCGCAACCAAATAAATAAACCATACCTCGTCATGAATAAAAAAGTAGTTATCGTTTCAGCAGCAAGAACTCCGATTGGAAGTTTTATGGGTTCCTTATCAACAGTATCAGCGCCGCATTTGGGTGCCGCTGCCATTAAAGGCGCATTGGCAAAAATCAATCTGGATCCGAATCTGGTCGATGAAGTGATTATGGGTAATGTAGTGCAAGCGGGTGTCGGACAAGCACCAGCGCGTCAAGCTGCTTTATATGCAGGATTGCCTAATACTGTGATTGCTACTACCGTAAACAAAGTTTGTGCTTCAGGAATGAAAGCGGTGATGCAAGGCGCTCAAGCGATTATGTCCGGTGATGCTGAAATCGTAGTGGCTGGCGGTATGGAAAATATGAGCATGATCCCACATTATACGCAATTGAGAAACGGCGTGAAATTCGGACCGACCACTATGGTTGACGGAATGCAACGCGATGGCTTGCAAGACGCTTATGACAATAATGCTATGGGCGTTTCTGCGGACTTATGTGCTGCGGAATATAAAATCACAAGAGAACAACAGGATGCGTTCGCGATTCAATCGTATGAACGTTCAGCAAAAGCCTGGGAAGCCGGAAAATTTGACAACGAAGTCGTTCCTGTTGCCGTGCCTCAACGTCGTGGTGAACCGATTATGATTACTAAAGATGAAGAATACACGAATGTAAAACTCGATAAAATTCCAGCTTTGAGTGCTGTGTTTACGAAAGAAGGAACCGTTACCGCGGCGAATGCTTCAACTATTAATGATGGTGCGGGCGCGGTGATTTTGATGAGTGAAGAAAAAGCCCAAGCTATGGGATTAAAACCATTAGCGACTATAGTAAGTTATGCTGATGCTGCTCAGGAACCTAAATGGTTTACGACAGCTCCGGCAAAAGCTTTACCAAAAGCTTTAGACAAAGCAGGATTGAAATTGAGCGATGTTGATTTCTTTGAATTCAATGAAGCGTTTGCAGTAGTTGGTTTGGCGAATGCACAAATCTTAGGATTGGACAATGATAAGGTGAATGTAAATGGTGGCGCAGTTTCTTTAGGGCATCCACTGGGTTGTTCGGGTGTGAGAATCATCATTACTTTGATTAATGTATTGGAACAAAACAATGCAAAAATTGGTGCGGCGGCGATTTGTAATGGTGGCGGCGGTGCTTCGGCGATTGTGATTGAAAGAAATTAAAAAGTTATTTTGAGTTATAAATTTTGAATTTTAAATGGGTATTTGTGTAAAACGTTATGCCCTAGCCCTGATAGCAGCGACAGCCCGGAACGTAGTGAGGACTATAGCGGATAGCAGGTTCCCGGCTCCTAAAGAATCAAAATTCATCATTCAAAATTTAAAATAGTATAGATGTTTGGAATCTGTAATTTAGCCATTATTCCTTTGCGCGCCGAGTCTAATGACCGGAGTGAGATTGTTTCCCAAGTTTTATTTGGGGAGCATTTCGAGGTGCTGGAAGCTTTCAAACAATGGGCTAAAATACGGTTGCAGTATGATGGTTATGAAGGCTGGATTGACTCCAAACAGTTTCAACCGATTACCAAAGACCAATACGATCAACTTAGTGCCGATGCGATTATCTTGAATTCTGATTTGGTTGAATACATTACTTCTCCTAACAATTTGTTGATGCCGATTCCGCTCGGCGCATCTTTGTCATTCTTGAATCATTCGGATATTAATGTGTCGGGATTTGATTTTGAAGGCATGCGCATCAGTGGTGTGAAACCTAAATCAAACCTGATCAATACGTCGTTTATGTATTTAAACGCGCCGTATTTGTGGGGAGGAAAAACGCCTTTTGGGATTGACTGTTCTGGTTTTACACAGATGGTTTATAAACTCAATGGTTATCATTTGTTGCGCGATGCTTCTCAACAGGCTACGGAAGGCGAAGCTTTAAGTTTTATTGAAGAAAGCGAACCCGGTGATTTGGCGTTTTTTGACAATGAAGAAGGGAAAATCATTCATGTTGGAATCATCATGGACGACAATTACATCATCCATTCGAGTGGCAAAGTGAGGATTGACCGTTTGGATCATTTGGGAATTTACAACGCCGAGACCAACAGGCATACGCACAAACTTCGAGTAATTAAGAAGATGATTTAAATAAAAAAGCCTGTCATGATGGACAGGCTTTTTCTTTATAAGCTATTGGGGAATTTATTTTCCCATTTTGGCTTTTAGTGCTTTTTTCTTGTCAGTCATTTCTAACGCACCGTATACGTTGAGTAGCGTGGTGGCTACGTCTTCATTCTTAGAATCAAGTTCGTAAGCTTTTTCTAAATAAGGAAGCGCACCATTGAACATATCGGTTCTTTGTTTTTTCAATACTTCATAGCGCTTGTTATCTTTTTCAGAAGTGCCCAATTTGTTCATCTCCTCGATGATTTTTTTGTCTGCATCGAGTTTTAATATGGCTAAATTGAGATACGCACTCGTGTAATCAGGTTTGATTTCAATGGCTCTTTTATAATATTTTTCGGCTTCTACAGCATCTGTCTTTCCTGCAATTACCCCAAGATTGTAGACCAAATCCGCATCATTAGGATTTTTTGCCAACACATCAGTGATTAATTTTTTGTAGGTCGCATAATCATTCAGCTCCAAATAGACATTGGCTTCCGTTAAGGTAATGGAAGTATCGTCTGGATTGGCTTCTCTGGCTTCCGCTAACGCTTTTTTAGCTTCTTCAATTTTGCCTTGTTGCACTAAAATCAAAGCGACGTTTTTATAGATTTCACCTCTTTTGGAAGGAACTTTCTCATCTCTTGGATTGGTGTACAATTTCAAACGGACTTTAGTGTCACGGTCTGTTTTGGCCGATGCATTCGAACCAAAAAACTCTTCCTGATCATTTATGGCATTTTTAGCATAATAACTTGTACCTTCTCCTGAATAATTCTGTTTCTTCAAGTCATCATATAATGCTAATGCTCTATCAAAATCCTGAGCATTTACTGAATAATTGGCTGCATAATACAGTTTTTCAACATCGGTTTTGTCAAGTTCGTAAGCCTGGTAAAGCAAATCGGAAGCTACCTTATAATTTTTGGCAGTTCCTGCATCGACCGCAGCATTAATTAGCTTATTTTTCATATCGACTAAGGCCGTTTTGGCATCAGCAGTATATTTAGATTTGCCCGAAGCTTTCTCAACATTCAAAACTTCCTGATAAGCTTTTGCAGCGGCAGAAAGGTTTTTGGATTCATCCACTTTTTTGTTGGCCAAATCAGCCAAAGCATTCCCTTTTACAAAATAGTATTGGGCTTTTTCGGCATCTGTAGCGCTTCCAATCGTAGATTCCGCTTGATTTAAAGTTGCGACAGCTTCAGCGGAATTTCCGTTTTTCATGGATTTTTCAGCAGCCTTAATCTGATCTTTTTGAGCAAAATTGCTAACTGATATCAGTAAGGCTGATGCGAGTATTACATATTTACTTTTCATTGAAATTATTTTTAATGGTTTATTCTTCGTTATCGTCGTCGGAATCTTCATCGATTTCCTCATCTTCTATTTCCAGGTCATCCTCATCGTCCTCGTCATCTGCGCCATCATCTTCAAGCACTTCGAGTACTGGTTTTACCCTTTCGATATTTGCAGCCGGGATGATTTCACCATTTTCGTCTAACATTGGTTCTTCTTCAGTAACATCGTCCTTCATTACTTTGGCAACCGCAGCAATCGAATCATTTCCTTTGATGTTGATCAGTTTTACGCCTTGAGTCGCTCTACCCATAACACGTAAATCTTCCACCGCCATTCTGATCGTTAATCCGGATTTGTTGATGATCATCAAATCATCATTGTCTGTAACAGCATTGATTGAAATAAGCTTACCGGTTTTCTCAGTGATGTTAAGGGTTTTGACTCCTTTTCCGCCACGATTCGTAATTCTGTATTCATCAAGGCTCGAACGTTTTCCATAACCGTTTTCAGCAACAACCAGGATTTCGCTGCTCATGTCGTTGACGGTCACCATTCCGATAACTTCATCGGTTTCGTCTTTTAAAGTGATGCCTCGAACACCTGAAGCAGTTCTTCCCATTGGACGGGTTTTGGTTTCTTCAAAACGTACTAACTTACCTGACTTCACGGCCATGATGATTTGGCTTTCACCGTTGGTTAATTGTGCGCCTAACAATTCGTCATCTTCTCTGATGGTAATAGCGGCGACACCGTTGACACGAGGTTTGGAATATTTCGCTAACGAAGTTTTCTTCACCTGTCCTTTTTTAGTCACCATGACCAAATTATGAGAATTGATGTATTCCTGATCTTTGAGGTCTTGGGTGCAGATGAAAGCTTTGACTTTATCGTCACTTTCGATATTGATTAAGTTCTGCAACGCTCTTCCTTTGGCGGTTTTGCTGCCTTCCGGGATTTCGTAGACGCGCATCCAGAAACATTTTCCTTTTTGCGTGAAGAACATCATATATTGGTGATTCGTCGCTACGAACATGTGTTCAAGGAAATCCTGATCGCGCGTTCCGGCGCTCTTCTGTCCTACTCCGCCTCTGTTTTGAGTTTTGTATTCCGTAAGATTGGTACGTTTGATGTAACCTGCGTGGGAAACTGTAATGACTACATTCTCATCGGCAATCAAATCTTCGATGCTGACGTCGCCGCCTGAATATTCAATCGTAGAACGACGCTCATCGCCGTATTTGTCTTTGATTTCAATCAATTCAGTTTTGATGAGTTCCATACGAAGTTCTTTGCTGGCCAACAAGGCTTTCAATTCTTCAATCAATTTCATGATCTCTTCATACTCGGCTCTTAACTTGTCTTGCTCCAGACCGGTCAATTGACGCAGACGCATTTCAACAATCGCTCTTGACTGGATGTCAGAAAGTTTGAAGCGCTCCATCAATTTTTCACGGGCTTCTTCTGTATTTTTCGAGCCACGAATCAAAGCAATCACTTCATCGATATTATCAGAAGCGATGATCAGACCTTCTAAGATGTGCGCTCTTTCTTCTGCTTTACGTAAATCAAATTGCGTTCTGCGAACCACAACATCATGACGGTGCTCTACAAAATAGTGAATCAAATCTTTCAAATTCAACATTTGCGGACGGCCTTTAACCAGTGCAATGTTGTTGACACTGAAAGACGATTGCAATTGTGTGAATTTGTATAACGTATTTAAAACGACATTCGCAACCGCGTCACGTTTTAGGATGTAAACGATACGCATACCGTTTCTGTCTGATTCGTCACGGATGTTCGCGATACCGTCTATTTTTTTGTCATTGACCAAATCAGCGGTTTTCTTAATCATTTCCGCTTTATTGACTTGGTATGGAATTTCAGTCACGATGATCGATTCTCTGCCATCAACTTCTTCGAAGCTAATTTTAGCACGCATCACGATTCTTCCACGACCGGTTTTGAAAGCTTCTTTGACGCCTTCGTAACCATAGATCACACCTCCTGTTGGGAAATCCGGTGCTTTGATATGGTTGATTAATTCATCAATTTCAATGTCATTATTATCTATGTAAGCTAAAGTTCCGTTGATGACTTCCGTCAGGTTGTGCGGCGCCATATTGGTCGCCATACCTACTGCAATTCCGGAAGCCCCGTTGATCAGCAAGTTAGGCACACGCGTCGGCATTACTTTAGGCTCGTATAAAGTATCGTCAAAATTCAATTGGAAATCGACGGTTTCTTTGTCTATGTCTGCCATTATGTCTTCCGACATCTTTTTCATTCTCGCTTCGGTGTAACGCATTGCAGCCGGGCTGTCGCCATCGACCGAACCGAAGTTTCCTTGTCCGTCAATCAATAAATAACGTAAACTCCACTCCTGCGCCATACGGACCATGGCATCATACACAGACGTATCGCCGTGTGGGTGGTATTTACCTAAAACTTCTCCGACAATTCTCGCGGATTTTTTGTGAGCTCTATTTGAAAAAACTCCTAAATCATACATTCCATAAAGTACTCTACGATGTACAGGTTTCAAGCCGTCTCTAACATCGGGAAGTGCTCTTGATACGATTACCGACATCGAATAGTCGATGTACGCTGATTTCATTTCATCTTCGATGTTAATAGGGATTAACTTTTCTCCGTCAGACATATACTAGTTATTTTAAAAATTATTTTGTTTAAAAAAATCCTGCTAATATAACCTTTCTCGGATATTTTTCGTACATAAATAAGCGGAAATTTCCCCGATTTATTAACAAAATGAGCGCGATTTTCAGTTGATAAGTTAATTTCAGGAGCCTGTTTTTTTTTAAATATTTTTTGTCTATTAGCTGACAGTAGATTGACGAGGAATAGTTTTTGAAATAGCGACGGAGATTCATTAAATTTACACTACCAAACCTTAATAAATATGGATGATAATTTTTCACCAAGAGTCAAAGATGTAATTACCTATAGTAAAGAAGAAGCCTTGCGTTTAGGCCACGACTTTATTGGTACAGAACATCTTATGCTGGGGATTTTAAGAGATGGGAACGGCAAAGCGATTACGATTTTAAACAATCTGTCGATAGATTTAGACCATTTGCGCAGAAAAGTAGAGATACTAAGCCCCGCCAATCCAAACGTTGTCGTGAGCAACGAAAAGAAGAACCTGCACCTTACAAGACAGGCTGAACGCGCTTTAAAAACTACATTTCTGGAAGCGAAAGTATTCCAAAGCACTTCAATCAGTACTGCACACTTGCTGCTTTGCATTTTAAGAAACGAAAACGACCCAACAACCAAGCTATTGAATAAGCTCAAAATTGATTATGATGTAGCTAAAGAACAGTACCTCAATATGACACCAAACGAAGATAATTTTTTAGAAAACTTGCCTAAAAACGAGTCGTTCAATGACGATTCAGGACAAGATGACAGTTTAAAGGAAAGCAACTTTAACAATCCTGCCAACAAATCGAATAAGAAATCTAAAACTCCGGTTTTGGATAATTTCGGCAGGGATTTGACCGAAATGGCCGAAGAAGGAAAATTAGACCCTGTCGTAGGTCGTGAAAAAGAAATCGAAAGGGTTTCCCAAATCTTAAGCCGACGTAAAAAAAACAATCCTTTATTGATTGGAGAACCTGGTGTTGGTAAATCTGCCATCGCTGAAGGTTTGGCTTTGCGTATTACGCAGAAAAAAGTTTCAAGAATCCTATTCAACAAAAGAGTGGTGACGCTTGATTTGGCTAGCCTTGTTGCCGGAACCAAATACAGAGGACAGTTTGAAGAACGTATGAAAGCGGTCATGAACGAACTCGAGAAAAACGACGACATCATCCTTTTCATTGACGAGATTCATACGATTGTGGGTGCTGGTGGCGCAACAGGTTCACTAGATGCATCAAATATGTTTAAACCGGCGTTAGCGCGTGGTGAAATACAATGTATCGGAGCAACGACTTTGGATGAATACCGTCAATACATTGAAAAAGATGGTGCGCTAGAAAGACGTTTCCAAAAAATCATCGTGGAGCCTACTTCCGTTGAAGAAACCATTACGATTCTGAACAACATCAAAAACAAATACGAAGACCATCATAATGTCACTTATACACAGGAAGCAATTGAAGCTTGCGTGAAATTGACGAACCGTTATATGTCGGAACGATTCCTTCCGGACAAAGCGATTGATGCTTTAGACGAAGCCGGATCACGTGTTCACATCACCAACATTGAAGTTCCGAAACAGATTTTAGAATTGGAACGTCAGTTGGAAGAAGTGCGTGAATCTAAAAATTCAGTCGTCAAAAAACAGAAATACGAGGAAGCCGCCAAACTTCGCGATGATGAAAAACGCATCGAAAAAGATTTGGCCATCGCTCAGGAACAATGGGAAGAAGATTCCAAAAGCAACCGTATTGTGGTAACAGAAGACAATGTTGCTGACGTGGTTTCAATGATGACCGGAATTCCTGTAAATCGTATTGCGCAAACGGAAAGCAATAAATTAGCTAAACTTCCGGAACTTATTGAAGGTAAAGTTATTGGGCAAAAAGATGCCGTGTTAAAAATCGCACGTTCCATCCAAAGAAACCGCGCCGGATTGAAAGATCCGAACAAGCCGATTGGTTCGTTTATATTCTTAGGTCAAACCGGAGTTGGTAAAACACAATTGGCGAAAGTTTTAGCCAAAGAACTATTCGATTCTGAAGATGCTTTAATCCGTATCGACATGAGCGAATACATGGAGAAATTCTCAATTTCAAGATTAGTCGGCGCACCTCCAGGATACGTAGGTTATGAAGAAGGCGGACAACTTACTGAAAAAGTCAGAAGAAAACCTTACTGTGTCGTATTATTAGATGAGATCGAAAAAGCGCATCCTGATGTTTTCAATATGTTATTGCAGGTCTTGGATGACGGTTATTTAACCGATAGTTTAGGCCGTAAAATCGATTTCAAGAATACGATTGTGATTATGACTTCGAATGTCGGAGCCCGTCAACTCAAAGATTTCGGTCAGGGTGTTGGTTTCGGAACCGCTGCGAAAACTGCTCAGGCGGATGAAAATTCAAAAAGCATCATTGAAAACGCCTTGAAGAAAACCTTCGCGCCAGAATTCTTAAACAGAATTGACGACGTCATCGTGTTCAACGCACTTGAAAAAGAACACATCGATTTAATCATCGAAATCGAACTGAAAAAACTATATGCCCGAGTAGCTGAATTAGGCTATCAATTGAACCTTTCCGACAAAGCCAAAGCGTTTATCGCAGAGAAAGGTTTCGACCGTCAATTCGGCGCAAGACCTCTGAAAAGAGCGATCCAGAAATATGTTGAAGATACTCTAGCCGAAGAAATCATCACTTCAAAAATTGGTGCTGGCGACGAGATTTTCATGGATATCGAAGAAGGCGCGCAAGAACTTACCGTGAAAGTCCAAAAAGCAGAGAAACCTGCTAAGTAATATTTTTTATTAGCCACGACATTTCGAATTTCATTGCAAAATAAGATTCGAATTCTCGTGGCTAAAATTTTTAATTCATGTCACAAAACAAATTCATCTTCGGAAGTGAAGAATGGTTTTCTTTCCCGGATTTAGGCATCCCAACCATCAAAGCGCGTGTTGATTCCGGAGCCAAAACATCAGCATTGCATGCGATCAACATCACTCCTTTCCTCAAAGATGGCGCGAATTGGGTGAAGTTTGACATCAATCCGATTCAGAACAATTTAAAAACCGTATTGCATTGCGAAGCACCACTTGTTGACAAACGCATAGTCAAAAGCTCGAGTGGTTTCAGAGAACAGCGTTATGTAATACAAACCACTTTAGATATCGGCACGGACAGCTGGCCTATTGAAATGACCTTAACCAACCGCGATTCGATGGGTTTCAGAATGCTGTTGGGCCGTGAAGCCATGAGTGGCCGTGTGTTGGTCGATCCGGAGCAGATTTATATGTTAGGCCAATCCACTACTGACAATCTCAAAGAAATATATAAGGATGCTGAAAAAGCGGATTCAGGATTAAGGATCGGAGTTTTAGCCAGTAACCCTGAACTATACAGCAACAAACGCATTATGGAAGCCGGTGAAATGCGCGGCCATGAAATGCATTTTTTGAGCATCAAGGAATGCTACATGAAACTAGATGCGACGAAACCGCAGATTCACTATCGCGGCGGAAAAATCCTCAACGAATTTGATGCTATAATTCCTAGAATCAGGCCGAGTATCACTTTTTATGGCTGTGCTTTGACGCGCCAGTTTGAAGCATTAAAGGTGTATTGTTTGAATTCGTCTACAGCCATTACCCAATCGAGAGACAAACTATTTTCTTTACAATTGCTATTAAATCACGGCATAGAAATCCCTACAACCGGTTTCGCCAATTCCCCATTGGATACCGATGATCTGATTAAAATGGTTGGCGGTCCGCCGCTGATTGTAAAATTACTCGAAGGAACGCAAGGTAAAGGCGTGGTTATCGCCGAAACCAAAAAAGCGGCAGAAAGCGTCATCAATGCTTTTAAAAGCCTCAATGCTAATATTCTCGTACAAGAATTTATCAAAGAAGCCAACGGAAAAGACATCCGTTGTTTTGTGATTGATGGTAAAGTCGTTGCTGCGATTCAGCGTGAAGCTTTGCCTGGTGAGTTTAGAGCCAACATTCATTTGGGTGGAACGGCCTCAATCATCAAACCTACAGCTGAAGAGAAAAGGATTGCCATCAAAGCCGCCAAAGCAATGGATTTAAAAGTGGCCGGCGTCGATATCATACGATCTTCGAAAGGGCCATTATTGCTCGAAGTGAATTCTTCACCCGGTTTGGAAGGAATCGAAAATGCCACCAACAAAGACATTGCCGGGGAAATGATTAAAGCCATTGAGAAAAATTTTAAACTCAATAAAAACTGAAACTCACTATATTTGCAATCAATATCAGCATACAAACTCCATGAAAAGCACCGAGGAAATATTAGAAATCAATAAGAAACAAAAGGAATTCTACAATTCCAATGAAGCTGGCAAAACCAATTTTATTTCTACGCTTTGGTCTAAATTCCGCAACGGCGCCTTGAGTGATTTCAGAAAAAAATTCGACATCAAAGACCGCGTTTATGACGAGCATAAAATATGGCTCGGCGACATGAGCGATAAGAAAATACTTGATTTGGGTTGCCTACGTGGCAATGCTTTATCACTGTATATGGCTGAAAACGCCAAAGAATACATAGGAATTGATTTGAGCGATGTGGCGATTGCAAGCCTTCAACAACGCATCGAAAAGCAAAACTGCAAAAACGCTCAAGCCATAGCCGTCGACTTCTTTTCTCCGGAATTCCACCACACCAACTTCGATATCATATACGCTTACGGGGTGTTGCATCATTTTGAAAATTTCGATTTGTTGGTTTCCAGACTACAAGAAAAATTAAGTCCGAACGGAATCATCATTGCTTACGATCCGCTCGAGACGAGTTTTCCGATTAAAGTGCTACGCGCGATTTATCGCCCATTCCAAACCGATAAAGACTGGGAATGGCCGTTTACAAAATCGGTGCTGACTAAAATCGACAACAACTTTAAGATCGAACAGATCCGCGGCGTTTTGGGCCAAAGCAAATACGGCGTGCTGCTCAATTTATTGCCTTTGAACGACGCTTACAAATCGAGAGTGATTGCCAAAATGGTTGAAAAAGATTGGGGCATCACACAACTCAAGGAAATCTATTCCTGCATGCACGTGACGATGTTACTCCGCAAAATATAATGGACTTCTTCCCTGTCATAGAAAATCCTTACTTTGACGTGATGTTGCGGAGCGTCGCGGTTTACTTCTTTATGATTATTGCGCTACGGATTTTTGGCAAAAAAGAACTTTCGCAACTCAACACTGCTGACATTATTTTGATTTTACTGATCAGTAATTCCGTTCAGAATGCGATGGTCGGCAGCAATACTTCATTAACCAGCGGCATTATAGCGGCTTCTGCCCTTTTTGTGATCAATTTGATTTTTAAAAGGGTGATGCTCAAATCAAATTTTATCAAAAGCCTGGTTCAGGACAAACCTGAAATCCTCATCCACGATGGCATTATTGATTTTAAGACTTTGGCGAGGTTGGGTATTTCTTCTGAAGAACTCGAAGAAGCGGTGCGCGAACACGGCGTGGACCATTATCGCGACGTAAGATTGGCGATGTTTGAAATTGATGGCAACATCAGTGTGATTTCAGGAAATGACAATCTAAAACAATCCCATCATAAAAGGAAAGTTCACAAAACATTGGGAAATTTGAATAATTAATTATTCGAAGATACTTTCGTCGAGGATAAAACTGTTCAAAAACGCTACGGAGTTTTCAATATCATAATGTAAAATTCTGTCTTCTTTGACCAACGGTACTTCGCTTCGATACGATTTCAAAAACAACTCTATAAACTCACTTGATTTTAGTGGATTTCTGAACGCAATCGCTTGTGAGGCATTCATGAGTTCTATCGCTAAGACACGTTCAAGATTGTTCATGATGCGCAAACATTTCGTAGCGGCATTGGCGCCCATGCTTACGTGATCTTCTTGTCCATTGGAAGAAACAATACTATCGACACTCGCCGGCGTAGCCAATTGTTTGTTTTGACTGACGATGCTCGCGGCCGTATATTGTGGAATCATAAACCCTGAATTCAATCCAGGATTATCGACCAAAAATGCTGGCAATCCGCGCAATCCAGAAATCAACTGGTAAGTTCTTCTTTCTGAAATGCTTCCCAATTCGGCTAAAGCGATTCCAAGGAAATCCAACGCCAAAGCTAAAGGTTGTCCGTGAAAATTACCACCCGAAATGATCACATCGCTTTCAATGAAAACATTTGGGTTGTCGGTTACTGAATTGACTTCGGTCTTGAATACTTTCTTAGCATAATCCAATGCGTCTTTTGAAGCGCCGTGCACTTGCGGAATACAACGGAACGAATAAGGATCTTGCACTTGTACTTTGTCCTGCGCAATGATTTGGCTGCCTTCTAGAAATTCCAGAATACGTTTTGCTGTTACAATTTGCCCTTTGTGCGGACGGATATAATGAATCAGTTCGTTGAACGGTTCTTTTCTGCCATCGAAACCTTCGAGTGAAATCGTCGCAATCAAATCGGCAAGCCAAGAGAATTTCAATGCTTTTATTAAAATATGAACGCCGTAAGCACTCATGAATTGCGTGCCGTTGAGCAACGCCAAACCTTCTTTGGATTGTAACGTGATGGCTTCCCAGCCGAATTGTTTCAACACTTTACTCGCATGAACTTTTTCGCCCTGAAACCAAACTTCGCCTTCGCCCAAAAGCGGCAGACACAAATGCGCCAACGGAGCCAAATCGCCCGAAGCGCCCAATGAACCTTGCTCATATACCACCGGCAAAACATCGTGGTTGTAAAAATCAACCAAACGCTCGACAGTTACTAATTGAACACCGGAATAACCATAAGCCAACGACTGGATTTTCAACAACAGCATCAGTTTGACAATTTCCTGGGGCACATAATCACCAGTACCACAAGCATGTGATTTCACAAGATTCTCCTGAAGCTGTGACAAATTTTCGTTAGAAATCTTCACATTGCACAACGAGCCAAAACCCGTGTTGATGCCATAAATCGGTTCTTCATGCGATTGCATTTTCTGGTCGAGATATTCGCGGCATTTCTGGATGTTGATTTTCGCTTCCTCAGAAAGTGACAAAGTGAAATTCTGACTGATAATCTGCTGAATGTTTTCTAGTGAAAGTACATCGGAAGTGATGTAATGTATGTTGTCCATGTGGCTGTCTGATTGAGTTTTCAAAATTCCATAAACGGTTGTTAAAAAACAAGGGTTGTTGATAATATTCTCGAAATAATTAAAGATTTGCCATTTTTCCGGACTTCTTTTCAGCAAATGTCAATCTTATGAATATGTAAACAACTCAAAATGAAAAATTCGCAAAAATGTTTTTTGATTTTTTATACTCAACCAAATTACATTACATTTGGATTTTTGAATACTAAAACGATGGCTTATAACAGTTCTAACACAGGCTTCAACACAACAACCAAAACTTTGGTTGTGACTACTGTTACATCAACCACTATGACCCCTTGGGGTTAAACTAATCACATATCATCCTTTGTTTTTTTTCTTCATTAGAAAAAGTTAAACTTGTCTTGTAAATACCTTACCTAAATTAAATTGAAAATGAACGTATTAAAATTTGGCGGAACTTCAGTAGCCAATGCACAGAATATAAATCTTGTCCTTGATATCGTCAACGAATATTCAAAAAAAGACCAACTTGTTGTGGTGGTTTCAGCCTTCAGCGGCGTCACCGATATGCTGGTTTTAGCGGCCGCCAATGCAGCAGCGAAAGACAAAAACTATAAGGAAATCGTCAGCCAGATCGAAAAGAAACACAAAGACGCGATTGAGGAGCTGATTCCGTTGTCCGAGCAAAGCGAATTGATCGACGCCATCAACAGCAACATCAACCATCTCAAAACCTTACTCGACGGTTGTTACCTTTTGGGCGAATTGTCAAACCGTACTTCCGATACCATATTAAGTTTCGGCGAATTACTGTCGTCGCAGATCATCGCTAAAGCCTTGCAACAAAAGATCAAAAATGCGGATTATAAAGACAGCCGTGAAGTCATCAAAACCAACAGCCACTTCGGAAAAGCCGTGGTTAATTTTGAGGTAACCAACAAATTGATTGCCGATTTCTTCAAAACAACTTCCAATACGGTGACGGTCATGCCTGGTTTTATTGCTTCTTCAGAAGATGGTAACACAACTACATTAGGCCGTGGCGGTTCCGATTATACCGCAGCAATTGTAGCAGGCGCGTTGAATTCTTCCCAATTGGAAATCTGGACGGATGTCAATGGTATGTTTACGGCCAATCCAAAAATCGTAAAACAAGCGCAACCGATTGAAACCATTTCGTATCAGGAAGCGATGGAATTGTCGCATTTCGGAGCGAAGGTTTTGTATCCGCCGACGATCCAGCCGGTTCTGAAGAAAAATATTCCAATCTTAATCAAAAATACTTTCGAACCCGAAGCCGCCGGAACTTTAATTACATCAACCGTAAGCGGAAAAGAAAATCCGATCAAAGGAATTTCGCACATTGATAAAATTGCCTTGCTCACACTCGAAGGCTCTGGAATGATTGGTGTTTCCGGTTCGTCGAAGCGTTTGTTTGAAGTGTTGTCGCACGAAAGCATCAACGTGATTTTCATTACGCAGGCTTCTTCAGAACATTCCATTTGTATTGGAATTTTGAATGCCGATGCCGATAAAGCGGAAGTTTCGATCAATAAAGCATTTGAACTAGAAATCGCGCAGAATAAAATCGATCCATGTATCGTAGAAAAAGATTTGTGTATCGTTGCTCTTGTTGGCGAAAGTATGAAAAACCACCAAGGTCTGAGCGGCAAAATGTTCAGCACCTTAGGGAAAAATAACGTCAATATCCGCGCGATTGCACAAGGCGCTTCCGAAAGGAATATTTCTGTCGTCATCAATGAGCGTGACGTCAAAAAAGCTTTGAATACTTTACACGAACGTTTCTTTGAAGACAACACCAAACAGTTGAATCTGTTCGTGATGGGCGTTGGAAATGTCGGCGAGAAATTCATCGACCAAATCCATCAACAGAAGAAATTTTTGAAAGACAACCTCAAAATCAACGTGCGTGTGATTGCGATTTCGAATTCGAGAAAAATGCATTTCGATGAAGAAGGCATCGCTTTGAAAGACTGGGCCACCTTAATTGAAAACGGCGAAACAGCCAACAAAGACGAATTCATCACCAAAGTGAAAGCACTCAATTTGCGCAACAGCATTTTCGTCGATATTACGGCCAACGAAACGATTGCGAATACTTACGATCAATACTTAGAAAAGAATATCGCAGTAGTGACTTGTAATAAAATCGCGTGTTCGTCAGCTTATGACAATTACAGCCATTTGAAACAATTATCTCGAAAATACAATGCGCCGTTTTTATTCGAAACCAATGTCGGCGCCGGTTTGCCGATCATCGATACGTTGAAACATCTAATCGCTTCAGGTGATAAGATCAATAGAATTAATGCGGTTTTATCGGGCAGTTTGAATTTCATTTTCAACAATTTCAGCGAAACGTATAGCTTTCACGATGTTGTTAAGGAAGCAGGTGTTCAGGGTTTTACAGAACCTGACCCGAAAATCGATTTAAGTGGCGTTGATGTGGCGCGCAAGATTTTAATTCTGATTCGTGAGAGCGGTTACGAAATGGAAATGGAAGATATCCAAAACAATTCGTTCCTTCCGGCAGAATGTATGAACACGACCAACAATGAGGATTTCTTCAAATCGTTAATCAAGCACTCAAGCCATTTTAAAAACTTATTAGCGGAAGCCAAACAAAAGAACAGCCGACTCAAATTCGTAGCTTCTTTCGAGAACGGAAAAGCCAGCGTAGGATTGCAATTCATTCCATCCGACAGCCCGTTTTATAATCTTGAAGGAAAAGATAATATCGTTCAGTTCTACACCGACCGTTATGTTGACCAACCTTTATTGATTAAAGGTGCCGGTGCGGGAGCTGCGGTTACGGCTTCGGGAATTTTTGCGGATGTCGTGCGCATCGGAAATGTTTAAAAAGTTACTAAGTCATTAAGTGACTGAGTGACTGAGTTAATATTCGTTAAATTGAAAATACTGTAACACACTAAAATATTAATTATAATGAACGCTAAGTTCCTTGTTTCCCTGTCCAAAACTCAGCAACTTAGGCACTCAGCAACTCAGCCACTAACATGGAAATAAAACTCTTCTGCCCAGCCACAATAGCCAACCTGTCCTGCGGTTTCGACGTCATGGGTTTGTGCCTTGATGGCGTCGGCGACGAAATGATTATTAGAAAATCAGATTTGAAAGGCATCCGCATTACCAAAATCGAAGGCGCGGATTTGCCTTTGGAAACGGAAAAGAATGTAGCAGGCGTCGCCGGTTTGGCTTTATTGAATGAACTCGATTTAGACTTCGGTTTTGAAATTGAAATCTACAAAAAAATTAAAGCCGGAAGCGGCATCGGAAGTAGTTCCGCAAGTGCAGCCGGAGCCGTTTTCGGAATCAACGAACTAGCAGGCAAACCTTTCACAAGAAAAGAACTCGTCCAATTTGCGATGCAAGGCGAAGTATTGGCCAGCGGAAGCGCTCATGCGGACAACGTGGCTCCTGCCCTTTGCGGCGGATTTACGATTGTGAGAAGTTCAAACTCATTGGATATCATCAGGATTGAAAGTCCTAACGAATTATACGCAACGGTCATTCATCCGCAAATCGAATTGAAGACATCAGAAATGCGTGCGGTTTTGCAGCCAATGGTTTCGCTAAAAAGCGCCATTACACAATGGGGCAATGTCGGCGGATTGGTTGCCGGTTTGTATACGAGCGATTATGATTTGATTGGCCGTTCTTTGCATGATGACATTGTAGAGCCTTTGCGTGGAAAATTCATTCCCCATTTTGACCAGGTAAAACAAGCGGCTTTAAACAGCGGTGCGTTAGGTTCAGGAATTTCCGGTTCAGGCCCATCGATATTTGCCTTGAGCAGAGGCATTGAAAATGCGAATAAAGTAGCAGAAGCGATGCGTAACATATTTAACGGAACTGAAATTCCTTATGAAATTCATGTTTCTAAAATCAATGCGGAAGGCGTAAAAATAATTTAAAAGCTGTAAGCAGTAGGCTTTAAGCTTATTGCCGATAGCGTAAAGCATAAAGCATGAAAAAAATGGAATACTACAGTTTAAATCATAATGCTCCCAAAGTTTCGTTTCAGGAAGCCGTAATTCAAGGTTTAGCGCCTGATAGAGGTTTGTATTTTCCCGAAAACATTACGCCACTTTCAGCAGATTTCTTCAAGAATATTGAAAATTTAAGTAACGAGGAAATCGCTTTTGAAGCCATCAGACAATTTGTCGGCGACGAAATTCCCGAAACCAATCTCAAGCAAATCATAGCAGAAACTTTGTGTTTTGATTTTCCGACAATTCAAGTTGAAGATGGGATATATTCTTTAGAATTATATCACGGCCCAACCATGGCGTTTAAAGACGTCGGCGCTAGATTCATGTCGCGTTGCCTGGCTTATTTCAATAAAGATAAAAAAGACAATAAAAATACCGTTTTGGTCGCTACTTCAGGCGATACCGGCGGCGCCGTGGCCAGCGGATTTCTTGGTGTTGCTGGTGTCGATGTCGTTATTTTATATCCGTCAGGAAAAGTCAGCGATATTCAGGAGCGTCAACTGACCACTTTAGGCCAAAACATCAAAGCACTTGAAGTTGATGGCGTTTTCGACGATTGCCAGGATATGGTTAAGAAAGCTTTTTTGGATGAAAACCTTGAATATAAGAACCTCACATCTGCAAACTCCATTAACATTGCACGCTGGTTGCCGCAGATGTTTTACTTTTTCTTTGCGTACAAGCAATTGAAATCGCAGAACAAACCAATGGTGTTTTCATGCCCAAGTGGTAATTTCGGGAACATTTGTGCTGGAATTATGGCTAAGAAATTAGGTTTACCAATTGAACATTTTGTAGCTGCCACCAATGTGAATGATACGGTTCCTCAATTTTTGGCAACCGGAAAATACGAACCGAAACCTTCCAAAGCAACAATTTCTAATGCTATGGACGTTGGGAATCCGAGTAATTTCATCCGCATCCAGGAATTGTACAACAACGATCTGAAAAAATTTGAAAAAGATTTCACTTCGTTTTCCTATGACGATGAAACTACAAGGCAAGTTTTAAAAGACATTTATAAAAATTCCGGATACATTGCCGAACCTCATGGTGCGGTTGGTTATTTGGGATTGAAAAAGGAAATGCAAAAACACAGCGGTGCTATTGGAATTTTTCTTGAAACGGCGCATCCGATCAAATTTCTTGATGTCGTTGAACCTGTTTTGGGAATAAAACTTCCGATTCCGGCACAGATTGAAAGTGTTTTGAATCAAGAGAAAATTAGCGTGAAGATTAAAACTTACGACGAGCTCAAAGCGTTTCTACAAAGTTCCTAAAGTCAGGTAAGCTTTTCCTATATTCTCAATAATATCCGAAGCGATGAACGATTGGTAACCGGTTTCCGGCAACGCAATATCGGCAGTTTTGCCATGAAGGTAAACGCCCAGAATCGCCGCATCAATCGGAGCATAAGATTGCGCCAATAAACTTGTAATCATTCCGGTCAACACGTCGCCGCTTCCTGCTGTAGCCAAAGCTGCATTTCCCGAAATATTGTCATAAATCGATTCGCGGTCTACGATGCGAGTCGGAGCGCCTTTGACCACGATAATAATGTTGTATTTGACGGCAAAATCTACGGTTTTCTGCATTTTCTGGTTTTCGGTTTCCCAAGTTCCTACAAGTCGCTCGAGTTCTTTGGGATGCGGTGTCAGTATCGTTCCGGGTTGGAGCAACGAAAACCAATCGGGGTTTAGCGCCAAACAATTCAAAGCGTCGGCATCGATTACTAAAGGAATTTCGTTCGTGTTAAGAAATTCGTGCAGCGCCTTTTGGGTTTTGGGTTCCTGCCCCATGCCTATTCCAATTCCTATCGCTTGTGGCTTGATTTCGAAATCAATTTTGGAAATGTTTATTTCGTCAGCATCTGTAAGCACCATCACTTCTGGAATCGAAGTCTGGATGATTTCATAACCGCATTTGGGTATGAAAGCCGTGACCAATCCGCAACCGGTTTTGAGTGCTGCTTTTGAAGCAAGGCTTACGGCTCCGATTTTCCCATAACTTCCGCCAATAATCAGCGCGTGCCCTTGAATGCCTTTGTGCGTTTTGGGTTGGATCGGTTGGTATCGTTTGACGACTTCTTTGAGGTTGATGGGAAACGGAAGGTTCATGTCGTTGTGTTTGAATGGTATTGGTAAAAATACATTATTTTTTGTTGGGAACGTACTGCCCTAGCCCCGATCGTAATGGAAATCCTTTGACGACGGTGTTCGGCGGCAAAGATTGTATTGTAGAGCGGGAAAAAGCTCCTAAAAAATATTAGACATTTTACAATTATCGCTCCTAAAAATTGGGAATTTTTGAATAAATTAGCGGCTTTAAATTTAATTCCACATCCTGATGAAAAACACAGCGCTTACGCATCTTCACGAAAGTCTCGGAGCCAAAATGCTTCCTTTTGCCGGTTATAATATGCCTATTTTGTATGAAGGCGTCAATGCGGAACACGAAACCGTACGCAATGGCGTGGGCGTTTTCGACGTGTCTCATATGGGCGAATTTTTGTTGACGGGCGATAATGCTTTGGCGTTGATTCAGAAAGTGACTTCGAACGATGCCTCAACTTTGACGATTGGGCGTGCACAATATTCGTGTTTGCCGAATAAAGATGGCGGGATTGTAGACGATTTGATTGTGTACAGAATGAAGGAAGATCAGTATTTGCTTGTGGTGAATGCTTCAAATATTGAGAAAGATTGGGAATGGATTTCCAGTTTCAATGATATGAACGTCGAAATGCGCAACCTTTCGGATGAGTATTCTTTGCTTGCGATTCAGGGGCCGAAAGCAGTGGAAGCGATGCAATCGTTGACTTCGGTTGATTTGAGTTCGATTGCTTATTATCATTTTGAAGTCGGTGATTTTGCCGGTTTTCCGCATGTCATCATTTCGGCAACTGGTTATACAGGTTCTGGCGGATTTGAAATCTATTGCAAAAATTCAGAAGTGGAAACCATCTGGAACAAAGCTTTTGAAGCCGGTGCCGCTTTTGGAATCAAGCCGATCGGTTTGGCGGCGCGCGATACGTTGCGTTTGGAAATGGGATTTTGTTTGTACGGGAATGACATCAATGATACGACTTCGCCTTTGGAAGCCGGTTTGGGATGGATTACGAAATTCAACAAGGATTTTGTGAATTCCGAGAATTTGAAAAAACAGAAAGAAGCCGGTGTGAAACGCAAACTCGTGGGTTTTGAAATGCAGGAACGTTCGGTGCCGCGCCATGACTACGAAATTGTGGATGCTAGTGAAAATGTGATTGGTGTTGTGACTTCGGGAACAATGTCGCCTACTTTAGGAATCGGAATCGGTTTGGGTTATGTAACTACGGAACACAGCGCTGTGGGTAGCGATATTTATATTAGGATTCGTAAGAATGACGTTCCTGCTAAAGTCGTGAAGTTGCCTTTTTATAAAAAGTAAATGGAACGCGGATAACAAGGATTTGGCGGATTGGCGCAGATTTTAATTGATTTTTTATCCGAGAAAATCCGCGTCATTAGCTTCATCGGCGTGCCATAAAAACATTTGAAAAAACAAAGAATAATTATATTTTTGCCGAACAATAGGCAGTAAAAAACATTAGAAATGGGAAGAGCGTTTGAATTCCGCAAAGGAAGAAAAATGAAGCGTTGGTCAGCAATGGCTAAGGCATTTACAAGAATCGGAAAAGACATCGTCATGGCGGTGAAAGAAGGCGGACCGAATCCGGATGCGAATTCGAGATTGCGTGCCGTGATTCAGAATGCGAAGGCGGCAAACATGCCGAAAGAGAATGTAGAAAGAGCCATAAAAAAAGCTACCGATAAAGACACCGCGAATTATAAGGAAGTATTGTTTGAAGGTTACGCACCGCACGGAATCGCAATCCTGATTGAAACTGCTACTGACAACAACAACAGAACCGTGGCGAACATCAGAAGCTATTTCAACAAATGCAACGGAACGATGGGAACGCAAGGTTCTGTGGAATTTATGTTCGATCATACTTGCAATTTCCGCATTCCTTCAGCTGGTTTAGATCCTGAAGAACTCGAGTTGGAATTGATTGATTTCGGTGCTGAAGAAGTGTTTGAAGACGAAGACGGTATTTTGATTTATGCGCCTTTCGAAAGCTTTGGTGCGATCCAGAAAGAACTTGAAAACCGTAAACTTGAAATCTTATCTTCAGGTTTTGAGAGAATCCCGCAAGTGACTAAAGCGCTTACTGAAGCTCAAGTCGCTGATGTAGAAAAATTATTGGAAAAGATTGAGGAAGATGATGATGTGCAGAATGTATATCATACGATGGAGGAATAGACACGCTGCGCTCAGGACACGCCCTGCGGGCTTAAGACACGCTACGCTTTAGACGCGCCTTCGGCTTTGAGACAGAAAGAATTGTATAAAAAAACTCCGAAATATCATTCGGAGTTTTTTTATGTCTTAAGCGCAGCGAGTCTGGAGCGAAGCGTGTCCAAAGGCGCAGCCGTGTCTATTTTATAAATTCAATCTTCTGCACTTCCTCTGCATTCACGCTATCGAAGAAACCCTGATCATTCATCCATTCGTCACTGAAAACTTTGCTCATGTAACGCGAACCATGATCTGGGAAAATAGCAATCACATTGCTGTCAGCTGTAAATTCTCCTTCTTCGGCGTATTGTCTTATAGCTTGCATTACCGCTCCGGAAGTATAGCCTACGAACAATCCTTCTTTTTTGGCGATTTCACGTGTGACGTGTGCGCTTTCCTCATCGGTTACTTTCATGAATTTATCAATCATATCAAAATCAGTAGCCGTTGGAATCAGATTTTTTCCTAAGCCTTCAATTCTGTAGGGATAAATTTCGCTATTGTCAAACTCTTTAGTTTCGTGGTATTTCTTCAAAACAGAACCAAAAGCATCAACGCCTAAAATACGGATGTCCGGATTTTGCTCTTTTAGATATTTAGCAGTTCCTGAAATGGTTCCGCCGGTTCCGCTGCAAGCTACCAAATGCGTGATTTTTCCTTGTGTCTGTTCCCAGATCTCAGGACCAGTTGTTTGGTAATGCGCGTCGATGTTGAGTTGGTTGAAATATTGGTTGATGTATACCGAGCCTTTGGTTTCTTCATGCAAACGCTTGGCTACACTATAGTAAGAACGCTCGTCATCTGCTGAAACGTGCGCTGGGCAGACATATACTTTGGCTCCTAAACTGCGGAGCATATCAATTTTATCTTTAGAAGATTTTGAACTCACGGCCAAAATACAACTGTAACCTTTGATGATGCTGACCATCGCCAGACTGAAACCAGTATTGCCTGATGTAGTTTCTATAATGGTATCACCCGGAGAAAGAATGCCTCGCTTTTCAGCTTCTTCAATAATGTATAAAGCGATTCTGTCTTTAGTGGAATGACCGGGATTAAAAGCTTCTACCTTAGCATAAAAATTACCTTCTAAATTCTCGGTAAGCTTGTTGAGCTTAATAAGAGGTGTGTTTCCTATTAATTCCAAGACATTATTGTAGGCTTTTATTTTTTCTTTCATAAAAAAATGGTTAATCGAGATTTTGTATCAATAACGGGCAACCTCAAATCCTTGCAAATCTAACAAAAAAAATCGAATTACTTTTGAATTTTTTCCAAATCTAATAAAAATGTAAATTCTTTAGCGAGCTCTTTCAAGGCTTCAAATCTTCCTGAAGCCCCGCCATGACCGGCATCCATATTAGTATCGAGAAACAATTGTTTGTTGTTGGTTTTAGTTACTCGCAATTTAGCGACCCATTTGGCCGGTTCCCAATACTGCACCTGAGAATCGTGTAAACCGGTAGAAACATACATGTTAGGATATGCCTGAGCGACCACATTATCATAAGGCGAATACGAACGCATATAATCGTAATATTTTTTATCATTCGGATTACCCCATTCGTCATATTCTCCTGTAGTCAATGGAATTGAATCATCAAGCATCGTCGTCATAACATCCACGAAAGGAACTTGTGCAATCATCCCGTTATAAAGTTGTGGCGCCATATTGGCCACGGCACCCATCAATAATCCGCCAGCAGAACCACCTTCGGCATACAAATGTTCCGGGGAAGTCCATTTTTCGGCAATAAGATATTTCGAACAATCGATGAAATCCGTAAAAGTGTTTTTCTTTTTCAACAATTTGCCATCTTCATACCATTGACGCCCCAAATCTTCACCACCTCGAATGTGCGCAATCGCATAAACAAATCCGCGGTCTAAAAGTGACAGACGTGTTGACGAAAAATAAGGATCCATTGAAATCCCGTAAGAGCCGTAAGCATATTGCAATACAGGATTTTTGCCATCTTTCTTCAAACCTTTGCGATAAACGATTGACATCGGTACTTTTGTTCCGTCGGTCGCAGTCGCCCAAATGCGTTCTTCGATGTAATTGTTCTTGTCGAATTTTCCTCCGAGCACCTGCTGTTCTTTCTTGATTTCCTTAGTTTTCGTTTTCATATTGAAATCAATCACCGAAGAAGGCGTCGCCATCGATTGGTAACCATAACGCAAAACATCGGTATCGAAATCGACATTGGTGGTCGTGTAAGCGGTGTATGTTTCTATATCGAAAGGCAAATAATATTCCCCTTTCCCACTCCACGGCATGATGCGGATTTTGTTGAGCCCATTGCTTCTTTCTGAAACCACGAGATAATCCTTGAAAATATCAATACCTTCAATCAAAACATCGTCGCGATGCGGAATCAAATCTTTCCAGTTTTCTTTTGATGTGGTATTTTCAGGCGTTTTCATCAATTTGAAATTGGTCGCCTTGTCTTTATTGGTTACGATGTAAAAGCTGTCGCCGTAATGTGAAATGCTGTATTCCAAGCCGCGAACCCTTTCCTGAAACACTTTGAATTCGCTGTCGGGCTCATCCGCTAAAATCGTTCTGTATTCATCCGTCAAAGTACTTGACGAACTAATTGAAATGTATTTTTTCGATTTCCCTTTAGCCACAGAAACGTTGAACGTATCGTCTTTTTCGAAATAAACCAACACATCTTTTGCAGTCTCATCTCCTAATTTGTGTTTGAAAACCTTATCCGAACGCAACGTTTTCTCGTCCTGGCGTGTATAGAAAATGGTTTTGTTGTCATTGGCCCAAGCGACATTTCCGGTGCAATTCTCCATTTTATCGGTCAGGATTTCGCCGGTCATTAAGTTCTTGATTTGCAAAGTGTAAATCCTGCGACCGACAACATCCAAAGCAAAAACCGCAAACTGGTTGTCATTGCTGATGCTGATGCCGCTCAACTGGAAGAATTTATGCCCTTTCGCCATTTCATTGCCATTGAACATGATTTCCTCAGGCGCACTCAAACTGCCTTTTTTTCTGGAATAGATCGGATAATCCTGCCCTTTTTCAAAACGTGTGATGTAATAATAACCATTATATAAATAAGGAACTGACTCGTCATCTTCCTTGATGCGGCCTTTCATTTCGGCAAACAAGGCGGTCTGGAAATCCTTAGTATGCGCTGTGGCTTTGTTGTAGTAATCGTTTTCTTTGTTGAGATAGTCAATGACTTCGGGGTTTTCGCGGTCATTGAGCCAGAAATAGTTGTCGGTTCTGACGTCTCCGTGCTTTTCTAATGTTTTGGGTTTTATTGTTGCAACAGGTGGTTGGTTTTGATCTGACATTGATTTCGTTTTGTTTTGAGAATATGAAGCTGCAAAAATAAGACAAAGACAATTCAAAATAAGGCGTTTTTTCATCTTTTGTGTATTGATTGTGAAAGGGCAATTTAGTAATTTTAACGCTTCAAAACCGTAAAAATTATCAACATGTTTGGAGATATCATGGGCATGATGGGCAAATTAAAGGAAGCCCAGCAAAAAGTGGAAGCCACTAAAAAAAGATTGGACACCGTTTTAATAGACGAACAAAGCAACGATGGCTTGCTTAAAGTCACTTTGACGGCCAACCGTAAAATAAAATCCATAACAATTGACGATACTTTACTTGAGGACAAAGAACAACTCGAAGACTATCTTGTCCTCGTTATGAACAAAGCCATCGAATGCGCGACAACCATCAACGAAAACGAACTCGCCATCGCAGCCAAAGACGGTATGCCGAATATTCCCGGAATGGACGGCTTGTTTAAATAATTAAAAAGTCATTTTCTCCAAAGCTTCCAAGACATACGTGTGCATCACTTCTTTATAATCGAGATGTGTGACCATTCTTAAAGTGCCTTTAGCCATCAGACTGATCGCAATGCCTTTTTGCGCGAGTTTGTCGATGATTTCTTTGTCGGCAATATGAGATTGTACGGAAAATATGATAATGTTCGTTTCAACAGGTTCTACTTTGGCGACCCAAGACAATTGTTGCAACTTCGATCCTAATTCTTTGGCGCGTCGATGGTCGTCTTCCAATCTGTTGATGTTGTTCTGCAATGCATAAATCCCTGCAGCGGCTAAATAACCAGACTGACGCAAATTACCACCAAATATTTTTCGGATGCGCAAGGCTCTTTTCATGGTGGCTGCATCGGAAAGCAACACAGAGCCAATAGGAGCTCCCAAACCTTTAGAAAAGCAAACCGAAATCGTATCGAACAAGGCGCCGAACTGTTTCGGATGTTGTTTTTTGGCGATCATCGCGTTCCACAAACGCGCGCCATCGAGATGGTATTTGAGGTTGTTATCTACACAAACCTGTTTGATTTCTTGTAAAGTCTCGATGTCATAACAAGCACCGCCACCTTTATTGGTCGTGTTTTCGATGCCGACCATTTTCGATAAAGGCGCATGATAAAACTCCGGATCGTTGATGCCATTCTTCACTTGTTCCGCCGTAATCATCCCGCGATGCCCGTCGAGTAAGTTGAAATTGACGCCGCTGTTGAACGAAGCGCCACCCGCTTCATATAAATGAATGTGCGACCATTTATCGCAAATGATCTGATCTCCGGGATTGGTGTTAAGCTTGATTGCGGTTTGGTTGGCCATCGTTCCCGAAGGAAAAAAGAGCGCCGCTTCCATGCCGAACAGTTCCGCCACTTTACTTTCAAAGTCGTTGACGGTCGGGTCTTGCTTGAACACATCATCGCCTACTTTGGCGTTGAACATCGCCTGCAGCATTTCTGGTGACGGTTTGGTGACGGTATCGCTGATTAAATTTATTTCCATATCTGTGGCAGAAAGTTTACTTTTGTTTTCGATTTTGTTCAGGAGCATATTCCCGCTGTCCGTTACTATCTTTTGCGCCGAACCCCGGCACAAAAGGATAACCACTTCCATCGGGGCTAGAAATCAGCATCCAAATAACGATCGCCAAAATTAAATATAATTTATGACAACTACCGAACAAATAAAAGGTATTGTAGAACGCCTTGGTGCGTTGAGGAGGTATCTTTGACATCGATGCCAAGCTTGTAGAAATTGCCAACGAAGAGGAAAAGACTTTCGCCCCGAATTTTTGGGATAACGCCAAGGAAGCCGAGATCCTCGTAAAGAACCTGCGCTCTAAGAAAAAGTGGGTTGAAGATTACGAAAAAGCCATCATTCTCACCGATGAGTTACAGCTTGCTTTTGAGTTTTATAAAGAAGGTGAACTCACTGTAGATGAACTCGATGCGCAGTTTGATGTAGCCAATACGTTTATAGAAGATATCGAGTTTAAAAATATGCTTTCCGACGAAGGCGATTCGCTTAGTGCCGTACTGCAGATTACAGCCGGAGCTGGCGGAACCGAAAGCTGCGATTGGGCCGAAATGCTCATGCGCATGTATATGATGTGGGCCGAAAAATCAGGTTATAAGATCAAGGAACTCAACTTCCAGAAAGGTGATGCCGCAGGAATAAAAACCGTGACTTTGGAAATTGAAGGCGATTTTGCGTTCGGTTATCTCAAAGGTGAAAACGGTGTGCATCGTTTGGTGCGGATTTCCCCGTTCGACAGCAATGCGAAACGGCATACTTCTTTTGTTTCGGTTTATGTTTATCCGTTGGTGGATGATACGATTGAAATCGACATCAACCCTGCCGATATTGACATCATCACCTCGCGTTCGAGTGGTGCCGGTGGTCAGAATGTCAATAAAGTGGAGACTAAAGTGCAGTTGTTTCACAAGCCTACGGGAATCCAGATTCAGTGTTCGGAAACGCGTTCGCAGCAGGACAACCGACAACGCGCGATGCAGATGCTGAAATCGCAGTTGTACGAAATTGAACTCAAGAAACAACAGGAACAGCGCAACGATATCGAGGCCGAAAAGATGAAAATCGAATGGGGTTCGCAAATCCGGAATTATGTGATGCATCCCTACAAATTGGTGAAAGATGTCCGCACGGGTTACGAAACCAGCGATGTCGACGGCGTAATGAATGGCGAGATTGATGCGTTTCTAAAAGCGTTTCTGATGATGATGGGACAAAAAGAAGAACACTAAATTGAGATTTTAGAACATAAGGTATGGCGACTTATATTGCTTTATTGCGCGGCATCAATGTTAGCGGTCATAAGATCATTAAGATGGAAACATTGCGTCAGGTTTTGAGTGAACTCGATTTTGAGAACATTACCACTTACATCCAAAGCGGCAATATTATTTTTGACAGTGCGATTTCGGACGTTGCCATTTTGGAAGAAATGATTGCTCAGAAAATTGAAGAACATTTTGGTTTTCTGGTTCCGGTGCGCGTTACGACTTTAGAAGAATTAAAAACCATCGTTTCCGAAAATCCTTTTGTTGCCGAAAATCTTTTGGATCCCACACAACCTTATGTGGCATTTCTCTCTGATATTCCGCTTGCTGATAATTTCAATCAATTACAAGCGATAGATTTCGCCAACGACCGCTTCATAAATAAAAACCGTGCGCTTTATTTATGGTATGCCGATTCTGCCGCAAACACCAAACTCAATAATGTAGTCATCGAAAAAAAGCTCCGATTGCAAGCCACTTCGCGCAATTGGAAAACGATTTTGAAACTCATTGCGCTGGCCGAAAAATAATAAAGTCATTAGTGCGTTATTAATGTCATTGCGTTTCCGGAATTTCTTTAAGAATTAGGTATTTTCATTCTTATTGTTTTTATTTGGGAAATTATAACCAACAAAAACCCAAGTCTAAACATGAAATCGTATTCTTTGCTCGAAATCAACGAAGTCCTTAAAGGCGTTATATCCGGATCAACCACTAAAAAAATTACGGCTCCAGAACAATTAAGCCTCGCCAGCGATTCTGAGATTTCATTCATTGGGAACAAGAAATATGAGAAGTTTTGGGAAACCTCTAAAGCTTGTGTTGCGGTAGTTAACGAAGACATTTCTATAGAACCGGGTGAAAATCGCGCGTTCATCAAAGTTAAGAATGCCGATTTAGCAATGTCGCAGGTATTGGAAATGTTCGCTCCTGCTCCACCGGTATTTGACACTGACATTCACCCAACAGCCGTGATCGATGCTTCAGCCGTGATTGGACAAGGTTCGAAAATCGGTGCCAATTGTTATATAGGACCGAAAGTAACGCTTGGCGAAAACACCATAATCTATCCTAATGTTACCATATTTGATGAATGTACGATTGGCAAAAACACCGTAATCTGGTCTGGAGCCGTTGTTCGCGAGCGTTGTCATATTGGAAATTATTGCATCATACACCCGAACGCTACCATTGGTGCAGACGGATTTGGATTCAGGCCTTGTGCTGAAAGAGGTTTGGTGAAGATTCCGCAAATCGGCAATGTAGTCATTGGCAACAATGTTGAAATCGGCGCAAACTCAAGTGTAGATCGCGGAAAATTCAGTTCTACCGTTTTGGGTGACGGCTGCAAAATCGATAATCTGGTTCAAATTGGTCACAACAGCCAACTTGGAAAATTCTGCATTATGGCCGGAAACAGCGGTTTGGCCGGATCAGTGACACTCGGAAACGGTGTAATCATCGGAGGTAGTGCATCAATTAAAGACCACCTTACGCTTGGCGATGGCGTTATCGTAGGCGCCGGTTCCGGAGTAGCAGCCGATGTTGAAGCCGGAAAAACGGTTTTGGGTTATCCTGCCGTTGAAGCTCGTGATGCCTTAAAACAATGGGCAGCGATAAAACGACTGATTAAATAAAAATCCTATCCAAAATCCAACAATAATCTGAGTGAACTTAAACTAAAGAATCATGCTGAACAAATTGAGGTTTGCGTCTTAGAGTAAAAATTCTTGTACTACTGAACAAAAAAACTGCCTTAAAAAAGGCAGTTTTTTTTATGTTATATCTTCTTATAAAAATAAATTGAGCAGCAAATAAACCAAAGCAGCCAGAACAGCAGAAACCGGAATCGTCAATAACCACGCCCATAATAGTTTTACAGTGATGCCCCAACGCACGGCAGAAACCCTTTTGGTGATTCCTACCCCGATGATGGAACCTGCAATAGTATGTGTAGTCGATACCGGAATTTTGAAATGCTCTGTAGAGAACAATGTCAATGCTCCTGCAGATTCCGCCACCACGCCTTCAAATGCGGTTACTTTTGTGATTTTGGAGCCCATCGTTTTTACGATTTTCCAACCACCACTGAGTGTTCCTAAAGCGATTACGGTATAACAGGTCAGTGGAATCCATTCAGGCATCACGCCATCGATCTTGACGCCGTCTTTTTCAGATGGCAGCACAACATTCAAATCTAACCAACCTACAGACATATCCACATGCGGATTGGATTTGATATACACCGCAACTGCTGCAGCGATGATTCCCATTACTTTTTGTGAATCGTTTCCACCGTGTCCTAAACTGAATGCCGCAGAAGACAACAACTGCATTTTCTTCAAGACAGCTTCCGCTTTTGCGGTTGAAAATGAACTGAAGAACAAATTGAAAATCGCCAGACTATAAAACACTACGCCCACCAAAAACCATTTGATATTCGCAGGTTCACAAAAGAAACTAAGCGTATGGCTTTCAAATCTTGGCTTTTTAATATCGGAATAGGATTCCAATACGCTACTTAAAAACCAAGCTACCAATACCATTAAAACGACCGTGAGAATTTTTGGGTAAATATTTTTTTTAGAGGAATACATCAGCCATAACGACATGAAATAGGCGATAATCATTCCGAGTAAAGGTGCAAATACGATAAACAAAATAACAATCAATACCCCTGAAGGCAATAATTCACCCGCTTTGGCCTGATTAATCCAGTTTACGATTTTAAATCCCGCATGTTCAGGATCGGTCACGCCTGTGAAACCATGAGCAATGGCTGCGCCCGCAAATCCACCAATCAAAGTATGTGAGGACGAAGACGGAATTCCTTTCCACCATGTGATTAAATTCCAGATAATTGCCGCGATGACACCCGATAAAATCACGATCAAATTGATATTGCTAGTATTTGCCGTTTTAGCAACCGTATCAGCAACACCAAATCCGAAAACCCAATACGCTAAAAAGTTGAAAAAAGCAGCCCACAAAACGGCCTGAAAAGGCGTCAATACTTTTGTGGCTACAATCGTGGCAATCGAGTTCGCCGCATCGTGAAAACCATTAATATAGTCAAAGATTAAAGAAAGGACTATAATGATAATGAGAAGTGTAAAATCCATAAAATGAAATTTTAGTTGGCGATTTTATGAATGTTTCACCGAAATTTGTTCCATCACGTTCGATACGCTTTTACATTTATCTGATGCTGATTCTAATGCCGACAAAACTTCTTTATATTTAATGATATTTTTAGCATCGGTTTCATTTTCAAAGATATCCGCGACGGCCTTGTCGAAAACATCATCCGCTTTACTTTCCAATTTATTGATTCTTTTGCAGGTTTCTTTGATGGCTTTGTTGTTCATGACTTTCAATTCTCTAATTCCAACACCAATGAGCTGACAAGCTTCAAGGTTGATTTCAGTTAGTTTCCTGATCGATTTTGTGATTTTCTCTACCTGATACAAACGCATTCTGCTCGCGGCACCGTGCATAAAATCCGCCACGTTGTCGATGGATTTTATCAACATATGAATATCTTCGCGGTCAAAAGGTGTAATGAAATTTCTGCTGAGCTCCAAGTGTGTCATGTGCGTAATTTCTTCAATCGTGATTTCCAGATCCGCTATTTTCTTAAAATATTCTTCTCTTTCTTCTTTAGGCGCATTGACAGCTTCATGCAAAGTTTCTGCTAAAATAATTAAGTTCGCAGAAGCCTGTTCAAATAAAGGGAAGAACTTTTTATCTTTCGGAACTAAAAACTGAAAAATATTATTTAATGTCATGACTGTTGGTTTAAAATTTTGAAGCAAAAGTAACCTGTTAATGTTAATTTAATATTAAGTTAGCAACAAGAAGTTGTTATCGAGTTAACCTTTTCTTAAAGATAAATTTACATTAGTTTTGAATAAGCCGCAGCATAATTCAAACGATTTCGTATTTTAGCGCATCAATAAACCAGAAGCTTTTATGGACATCAACTTCAATAAAAACGAAGATCACAACAAACTTTTACTTTCCGATTTAAAACAACGATTTGCCAAAGTCCGTTTGGGCGGCGGTGAAAAAAGAATCGAAAAACTGCATGCTGAAGGAAAAATGACGGCGCGCGAACGCATCGATTATTTGCTCGACCCAAAAGCCAAAAGCATCGAGATTGGCGCTTTTGTTGGCGATGGCATGTATGCGGAACACGGCGGTTGTCCTTCGGGCGGTGTCGTGGTCAAAATCGGATACATCAAAGGAAAGCAATGTATTGTGGTCGCTAATGATGCTACTGTAAAAGCCGGCGCTTGGTTTCCAATTACCGGAAAAAAGAATTTAAGAGCACAGGAAATCGCGATGGAAAACCGTTTGCCGATTATCTATCTAGTCGATTCAGCCGGTGTTTATTTACCTATGCAAGATGAAATTTTCCCAGATAAAGAACACTTCGGAAGAATTTTTCGAAACAATGCCGTGATGTCGAGTATGGGAATCACCCAAATCGCCGCCGTCATGGGAAGCTGTGTAGCCGGTGGCGCTTACCTTCCGATTATGAGCGATGAAGCGATGATCGTGGATAAAACCGGAAGCATCTTTTTAGCCGGAAGTTATCTCGTGAAAGCCGCAATCGGAGAAACCATAGACAACGAAACCCTCGGAGGCGCCACAACACATTGCTCGATTTCAGGCGTAACGGATTACAAAGCAAAAGACGATAAAGACGCTTTAGACCGAATCAAAAGTATCGTCGGGAAAATTGGAGATTACGATAAAGCAGGTTTTAACAGAGAAAAAGCTGAAAAACCGGCTGCTGACGAAAAAGAAATATACGGCATCATTCCAAAATCGCGGGCCGATCAGTACGATATGTATGACATCATCAAACGATTGGTCGATAATTCCGAGTGGGACGAATACAAACCCGATTACGGAAAAACTTTAATCACAGCTTACACCAGAATTGACGGTTGGGCCGTAGGCATTGTTGCGAACCAACGAAAAGTAGTCAAAACTGCCAAAGGCGAAATGCAATTTGGTGGTGCGATTTATTCGGATTCTGCCGATAAAGCCACGCGTTTTATAGCGAATTGCAACCAAAAGAAAATCCCGTTGGTGTTTGTGCAGGACGTTACCGGTTTTATGGTCGGTTCTAAAAGTGAACATGGTGGAATCATTAAAGATGGCGCTAAAATGGTCAACGCCGTTTCCAATTCTGTGGTGCCGAAGTTTACGGTGATTGTCGGCAATTCTTACGGAGCCGGAAATTACGCGATGTGCGGAAAAGCATACGATCCGAGATTGATTTTCGCCTGGCCAAGTGCAGAACTCGCTGTGATGGGCGGAACACAAGCCGCGAAAGTGTTGGCACAAATCGAAGCTTCTTCGTTAAAAGCCAAAGGAGAAGTCGTCGATGAAGTCAAAGAAAAAGAACTGTTCGACAAAATAAAAGCACGTTACGATGCGCAGGTTTCTCCCTATTATGCGGCCTCAAGATTGTGGACAGATGCGATCATCGATCCGATAGATACCAGAACCTGGATTTCAATGGGTATTGAAGCGGCGAACCACGCTCCTATTGAGAAAAAATTCAATCTTGGAGTGATTCAGGTTTAACTACAAATCAACGTTTAAAAGCGATGGAATTTTATTCTTGCATTCCAGAAGCAAAAATTGCATTGTTTGTCAAGAACATTTTGGTTTTTGAGGAAAGCGAAAAAGTTCCAAAAACAATACTGCCTTTCTTTGCCGACGGCTATCCGGGCTTGATGTTTCAACAAACCAGCAACGGGCTCCACGTCAATCCGCATGAAAAAGAAATGCCCGCTCTTTTTCTTTACGGTCAAACCATCAAACCGATTGAGCTTGTCATGGAAGGGAAATACAAACTAATGGTGTTTCAACTTTATCCGTTTGTCCTCAGGAGTTTTTTTAATATCAATCCTAAAGACATCAATGACAATTGCTTTAATCTTCAGGAATTGAACCAATCGGAAATAACGACTGCCATTGAGCAATTACAAAATTCAGATGATTTTAAAAGTAACATCGAAATCATCACTTCGTTGCTTTATCGCTATTTTGAAATCAAAAAAAACGAACTCGATTTGACCATAAGACAAGCCATTCAATGCATCGATGAGCATCAAGGCCAATTAAGCATTACTGATTTGTGTCATCAATTGGATTTGAACGAAAGAACACTCGAAAGAAAATTCATCAGTCAGGTGGGCATTTCGGCGAAACAATTTTCAAAAATCATTCAGTTCCAACAATCCTTAGAACAGTTGACGATTAGAGATTACACCAAATTGACCGACATCGTTTACGCCAATGGGTTTTCGGATCAATCGCATTTTATAAAAGTGTTCAAAGCCTTTACAGGAAAAACACCCAAAACTTTTCAAAAAAACAACTGACACTGTCGGTTTCTTTCTATTTTTTGAATATTCTACGCTACAACTTTGCAGTATTAAATTTTAATATTATGAAGTCATCATCCATCCTAAAAAGAAAATCAACATCCCTAATCATTTTGCTTTTCATAGCATCAACTGGGTTTTCGCAACAAAAAGACAAAAACAGCAATAGCAAAAGCATCTTTGAAAACAAGTGCGCCAAATGCCACGGAAAAGATGGAACCAAAGGATTATTCGGTGCCAAAAACCTGCAAAAAAGCAAGCTTTCCGATCATGACTATTTTTCGATTATCTCCAATGGAAAAAACATTATGCCGAATTGGGGTAAGAGATTGACTCAAAATCAAATTGATCTGGTCATCCAATACATCAAACTATTGCGTCATTAAAACCATTACCTCATGAAAACATCAGACGGAATCCTCATAATTACAACTACCTTTTCGGCACTTATGGCCGGGCTTTTTTACGCTTATTCCTGTTCAGTGTCTTTAGGTTTGGGAAAACTGAGCGATACTGATTATATCAAAGCGATGCAATCGATTAATAGGGAAATTCAAAACCCTGTTTTTTTCAGTTGCTTTTTTGGGTTGCTGATTTTACTTCCGTTAACGGTATATTTGAATTACGAATCGTCCTTAACCTTTAAATTCAAACTATTAATTACCGCTACATTTTGCTATTATCTTGGTGTTTTTTTCGTGACCGTTTTCGGCAATGTTTCTTTGAATGACACTTTGGAAAATTTTGATGCAGTACATCAAACCAAACAAGCCATAAAAATGCAAAGAGCTCTTTTCGAAAATCGCTGGAATACTTTCAATAACATCAGAACCGTCTTTTCTATTATTACTGTTGTGCTACTAATCATCGTTTGTGTTGGCGGGGAAAAATGAAGAATTATCCCTTATAGTTTAAAAAATGCAGTTATTCTTTTGAGGTAACAAAATCAGGAGTAACTTTACAAGCAGTGCTTTACTATTTAAACTATGAAAAGAATCTGCTTTGTATTGTTGTTTTTAATAGGATTCCAGCAAGGGTTTTCACAAGAAACCTTCTCCCGAAAAGATTCCCTTCGCGGTGGCTTGCGCTTGGAACGAACTTGTTTCGATGTATTGCGTTATGATCTTAATATCAAAATCGATCCGCAGCAAAAATCGATTGTTGGTTTTAACGATATTACTTTCAAAGTCATCGAAAACACGACTAAAATCCAACTTGATTTATTCGAAAACATGCGCATCGACAGTATTGTTCTCGATGCCAAAAAATTAAACTACAAAAGAGAATTCGACGCCGTTTTCATTGATTTTCAAAAACCATTAAACAAAGATTCCCTGCAAAAAATCCGGTTTTATTATTCCGGAAATCCACTGATTGCAAAGCATGCGCCTTGGGATGGCGGGTTTGTTTTCGATAAAGATTCCTATGGAAAAGACTGGATTGGCGTGGCGGTGCAAGGCACCGGAGCAAGTTTGTGGTTTCCGTGCAAAGATTCCCAAACCGACGAACCTGACCACGGAAGTACTATAAAAGTAGCTGTTCCGAATGGTTTGATGAATGTTTCGAACGGCCAATTGATTGGTCAGCAAGATTTAAAAAATGGCTATACACGTTGGGATTGGGAAGTTAAAAACCCGATCAACAATTACGATATTACGGTGAATATTGGCGATTATATTCATTTCGGCGAAAAATACAAAGGCCTTGATTTGGATTACTATGTTTTGCGTGAAAATGAATCCAAAGCGCGCAAACAATTCGAGCAAGTCAAACCCATGATGGATTGTTTCCAAAGCAAGTTCGGCCCTTATCCGTTTCCAGAAGACGGTTACAAATTAGTGGAAACCCATTATTTAGGTATGGAACACCAAAGCGCTGTGGCATACGGAAATAAATACCAATCCGGTTATCTCGGCGGCGATTTGTCGGGCACTGGAATTGGCTTATTATTTGACTTCATCATCATTCACGAAAGTGGCCATGAATGGTTCGGCAACAGCATCACTTCTAAAGACGTTGCCGATATGTGGATTCACGAAGGATTTACTTGTTACACCGAAAGTGTGTATCTCGAATGCCTATATGGTTATGAAAAAGCACAGCTGTACATCAACGGACTCAAGCGCAACATTCAGAACGACAAACCGATTATCGGGCAATACGGCGTTGCCAATGAAGGTTCGGGCGATATGTATTACAAAGGCGCTTTAATGCTCAACACAATCCGGCATATCGTCAATAACGACCAAAAATGGTGGGACATACTTTTGAAATATTCGCAAACCTTCCGCCATCAAATCATTGATACGCCAACGGTAGTTGCTTTTTTCAATCAGGAAAGCGGTTCGGACCTTACCCCTGTTTTCAATCAATATTTGAAACACAAAGAAATTCCCGTGCTGAAGATGAGAATCGATAGCAAAAAACGCCTCTCACTACAATGGTCTGCGCAGGAAAACAACTTCGAAATGCCTGTAGAAATTGACATCAACGGAAAAAAAGTTAGAATTCTTGTAACCACTCAATGGGCTAAAACCAAATATAAAGTCAAAAAAGGCTTTGGCGTCAAAAATTTCAACACCAAAAAATTCCTTTATCAGGTAGAACCTGTGGATTAAATTGTTCAAATGTTTTATTAAAACAAAACGTATGTCATTAATAAATAGTAACTTAGATTAAATTCTAAACTTATTTATTATGAATACTTCAGTAAAAGGTTTGAACAAATGGGCCAACGCCCACACGAATTACGGATTGGACACGCTAAGAATCGCTTTGGGTGTTTTCCTGATTTACAAAGGCGCTTCCTTCATCACACACAACCGCGAATTTGAAGACTTGATTGCACCACTGAGCAACTTCATGGGCGGCATGCTTACTTTTCATTACATCGCTGCGGCGCATATCATGGGCGGCATTATGATTGTGTTCGGATTGCTGACGCGTTGGGCGATTATTGCGCAGCTTCCAATTCTATTAGGTGCAATTCTGATTAACTTTATGGGCGAAATGCGTCCGAACAACCTCATTTTAGCGACTGCCATTTTTGGAATCAGCGTGTTCTTCCTCTTCTACGGTGGCGGAAAACACTCCGCGGATTATTATTTCAAAATGGAAAAGTAAAAAGTTTATCCAAAGAAAAAGCGCACTATGATATGATCGTAGTGTGCTTTTTTTATTCAATGATATCAAACATTATTTGTATTTAAGGTTGATGCTGACAATGTTCGAGACCATATTCGTGGTTTTCGTATAATGCCCGTAGCGCATCTCAAGCGTGTGAAAATGCTTGATTCCAAAAACACCTTTTGGTGGAGAGAACTTCATTCCCATTCCCAAAAAACTACTGTTGAATTGCGATAAATCGTAATTGCTCGTGTAGAATTCCTCAGCAGCTGTGTGTTCTTTATATCCTTTAAAATATTTGATACTGCTTTGCGTGTAATATCGGTAAAACGGGCTCAAAGAGAAAAACGGAGTCAATTTTACCGGAACTTCAAGGTTGGCAGTGTGCGAAGTGAGTTTCCAATCATCCGAGTAATAACGATAATAAGCTCGGATAATCACATTGTCGCCCAAGAAATAACTCGCGCGCACGGCCAGCGGAATCTTGAGTCGCGTATCCGGAAGCTTTTCTTGATGTGAATCATACACATCTATCGCATCATTAAAATAAACCCTATGAAACGGAAGACTCAAATAACCTTGCTGGGTGATTACATCAGCCAAAAACATAATCTGGAAATTCTGATTCACGATTTGTGAATAACTCAAGGATGCTGCAAAAGTATTTCTGCCTTCAGTGCCATAACCTTCTCCCGGAAGTCGCAATTCTGTAGGCTTTATAATTTTAACCTGGTCAAGAAATGCCTGAAATTTGGCTGTAAATTCACCGTTTCTGTCTTTAGTTTTTTTGGAATAACTGACATTCCCACCAAAAGACTGGTAGTCGAATTCGGTTGACGATGACAAACCGACACCTATAGTATTCCCTTTTTCTTCGTTCTCGACGGTGTAACTAAGCGACGGATAAAAACGGACATCTTCCGATGAAGCTGAGGAATTGGCTTTTAAATCAATTCTGTCCGATGAAGCCGAAGTATAACGGTCGATGCCGACTTCAACATCCAAAGTCTGTTTTTTTCCTGATTTGCTGTATTTGAGCAATTTGACGTCAATCGTGTTGGCGATATCAGTCAGTTCTTCAGAGCCAATTCCACCCGTAACAGCGGAATTGTCTCCATCCTGCTTGTAATAACTCGATACCAAATTGATTTCATCCACTTTAAGTTTGCGGCTTTTATAGCCCGTAGAATCCGTAGGTTTTGATTGCGAATAAGCCTGAAACAAGCCAAGCAACGCCAATCCTGTGATCAATATTCTTTTCATTACTGTTTCTTGATTTGGAGATTAATTACAGCCGCAGCCACCGCCTACTTTTCCGGCATTGGCGCCCGAAGCACCTTCGCGATAGGTTTGGAAGCTCATTTCTGTTTTTTCAATTTTTCGGTTCGAAAGCACCATTTCGGAATCGTTGAGTTTTCCTTTCTGATATTCCTTGACTGTAGTGCATGAAACAGCTGAGATGACAATACCCAAAAGCAACAGCAATTTAGATGTTCGTTTTTTCATTTGAGGTGGATGTTTTTAGAAGTGTAAATTTTATTATGGTCATCGATGATGATACAGTGCAAATCCGGCAGCTGGTTGATCAGAAATAATCCGGCGTTAATGCCCATTACGGCAATCGGTGTGGCCATCGCATCAGCCAATTCAGCGTTATTGCTAATGACCGTGACACTTTTGATGCCTGAAATCGGTAAGCCTGTTTTAGGGTCAATCGTGTGCGAATATTTTTTCCCGTCAATCAGAATGTATTTCTCATAGTTTCCTGAAGTAGCAACTGCTTTGTTCGATATTTCGATGTACGAAAAAGCCGCTTGAGGCCGGTCTGGATCTGCAATTCCAATCGTCCAGGGTTTTCCATCAGGTTGGTTTCCCCAAGTCGTCAAATCGCCGCTGGCATTGATGATGCCGCTTTGCACGCCATTTTTAATCAATAGCTTTTTGGCCATTTCTGCTGCGTATCCTTTTCCGATACCGCCAAAACCGATGCGCATGCCTTTCTCTTTCAAAAAGACGGAACGATTCGCCGCATCGAGAACGATGTTTTGATAATTAATCAGATGCACCATTTTTCTGGCGGCTTCGGCGCTTGGCAATTTGGTCATGGTTTTGTCAAAATTCCAAAGGCTTTTGTCGATGCTTCCGTACGAAATATCAAAAGCACCTTGCGTGATTTTCGAGATAGCGATACTTCTTTCAATCAACTCAAAAACTTCCTGATCGACAATTATGGGTTGAATTCCCGCATGATCATTGATGAGATTGGTTTGGCTGTCGGGTTTAAAAGTGGTAAACAGTTGCTCAATTCTTCTGATTTCATCAATCGCGGTATGGATGTGTTTCTTAGCGACCGCTTCTTCTTCATCGACGACACTGATGGTAAAATTATTACCCATCAACTTTAGCGACTCGGAAAAAATCTTCATGGTGGCAATACTATTGGTTGGCATCACATACGGCTTTGATTTCGGCAGTCCATTGCTCGGGACTTACTTCGGGTTTGCCTACCCATGTTTTGAGTACTTTACCGTCGGCATTAAGAATCAAAGTGAAGGGGAAATTACCTTGTTTATTGTATTGTTCCGCTAATGCTTCATTTCTTTTGATTTGTTCCGGTGTACCCTGATTTTTTTTCTTTCGCGGAAAATCAGCATTCACCAAAACAAGATGGTCATTCGCGAAGTCCGTAAACACTTGGCTTTCGATATAGTCTTTTCTGAGCAGAATGCAAGGCGCACACCAATCCGAACCTGAAAAGTTCAACAGGATAAGCTGATGCTTTTCTTTGGCGGTTTTCTTTGCGGTTTCGAAATTCGACTCCCATTGGATCGGAAGTAAAAACAATAAGGACAACAGCAGGCTTTTCATAATATTTCTGAATTTGGTAGGTGACTATAAAACGGATTTGACTTTTATATATTACTGACCTTTCCTTAGGATTTACTTAATTAATTTATTAGACCAAATCCAGCGTTTCTTTCCTGATGATTTTTCCGTTTTCGGTTTCCTTGAATTTGGGTACAAACAAAATCTCTTTCGGTTTTTCATATTTGTCCAGTACATCAAAAACAGCCTCATCAATGGTTTGCTTTTCCCCTTCAACGATCAGCACCAGTTTTTCTCCTAGTTTCTGGTCGGGTTTTCCGGCAACGAAATACCTAGCTTCTATTTTACTGCCAAGTTTTTCTTCAATCTGCTCGGGCATCAGCTTGATACCGCCACTGTTCACTACATTATCATAACGTCCAAGGAACACGAACTGGTTTTCATTGACGAGTTCCACAATATCATTGGTTACGATGACTTCATCTGAAATTCTCGGCGCATGAATCACCAGACAGTTGTTGTCGTTGTAAGAGATCGTCACATTAGGTAACACGGTAAATGCCTTTTCCCCTACCTTTTTCGCGGCAATATGTGTAATGGTTTCGGTCATGCCGTAAGTTTCATAGGCAATCGTGGATAATTTTGTGAGCTGTTTTTCCAGCGTGGTGCTGATTTTGGCGCCACCGATAATCACTTTCTTCACGCGTTTGAGTTCCTTTAACGAATGTTGCGCCTGCAAAGGAACCATCGCTACGAAATCATAATCCGTGTCGTTTTTATATAGAGGCGCGGAATTGGGTGCGACCAAATCCATGTCGAGACCCAGTATGAAAGCGCGCACAAGCATCATTTTACCGGCGATATACTGAACAGGAAGACATTGCAAGGCTTTATTTCCGGGATGAATATCGAAAAAGTCTCCCGTCGCCAAAGCAGAATTCACCATCGCCTGTTTATCGATTCGGATGGTTTTTGATTTTCCTGTCGTGCCTGAGGTATTCATTTCAAGATACGGACGGTCATCAAACCAATCTAAGATAAAACTACCTACCGGTTTTTCGAAATCTTCACCTTCCTTGATGAAACTATAGGCCACACGGCACAAATCCTCGCGATTCATATGAAACCCATAGAGTTTGAAACTGTTGTGTACGTTGTGATAAGTCAATTCATTCATGATTTTCTATGGTTTCTGGGTTAATTTTTCCTGTTAGTTTTTCCTGCCAATCAGACCAATTGTATTTTTTACTAAAGATAAATAAAAGCACGGGATATATGATGAAGACAGGCAAGATAGTATCAACAACCACCGAAGGTTGAGAGATGTCTTTCCATATCGAATCGGTTTGGAAAACGGACCAATCAGTAGTCACCAATAAAGCGCCGATAAGGTTATTTGCAGCGTGGAAGCCGAGAGAAAGTTCCATGCCATCGTCCATTAAGGTGATGACGCCCATAAACAATCCCGTACCGATATAATACACCAAAATGATGTAACCCATTTTGCTCACTTCAGGATTAAAAATATGCATGGTCCCAAAAATTACCGAAGTCATCAACAATGGAAACCATTTCGTCATGCCAAGATTGGCAAAACCTTGCATCAGATAACCGCGGAACACCAATTCTTCACAAGTTGTCTGTATCGGAATCATAATGGTGGCGATAATCAATAAATACAGAAATGGCATTGGTTTAAAATTGACTACAAAATCTTCCGGGCTCATATAATAAGCCATTACCGTTGAAGCTATAGTGATCATGGCCCAAATCATGAACGAAAATCCAATTCGGTTCCAGTCTATTTTTGGGCGTGCTGTGATGATTTCCTTCAACGTTTGTTGGTGCAGGAACCGCAGCACAAAGTAAATGCCGCCAATGGCAAAGACAAACGAAGCCATAATCAGAAAAAGGGTCAGATTCGAATCGAGCGTTTTCATCATCACTTCCTGATCGCCAGAGAAAACTTTTCCGGAAGCCATCGATTTTGCCATAACGGCGACCAATAAAGGAATTTGACCGATGGTTGAAGCCAATATAATCAACAATGAACCTACAATATACTTCCAAAATTTATTTTCCTTGCGAATGCCTTGTTCTATAAACATGCCTTTGATTTTCGACTAATTTAGTTCATTTTTTAAAAAATAAATCAATTCCTTTGTAAAAAAACAACAGCGATGATTACGATATACCACAATACGAGATGCACAAAATCTAGAGAATGTTTGGCTTTTTTGGAAGATTCACACCACAAGTTTCATATCGTCAAATATTTAGAGCAGCCACCGACCTTTGAAGAACTTTCTGAAATCATCCGCAAACTCAATATCAAACCCATTGAACTTGTCCGGCAAAAAGAATCCGTCTGGATCGAACAATATAAAGACAAAAAAATGACCGACAAAAAAATCATCGAGGCTATGGTTTCGCATCCAATTTTAATAGAAAGACCTATTGTCATCAATGGTGAAAAAGCCGTCATTGCACGTCCTTTCGAAAAAGCCAAATCCATCATTTAACAAAGCTTTGTGAAAGGCGCTCTAAACCAAAACTTATTTTTGTGTTCTATAAGTACTAACTTATTCGCTATGACCTCAATCAAATCCAAACTTTTCCTATTCTTACTTCCTGTTATCATCATCGCCCAGAACAGACCCGAATCCAAAAAAATTAAAATTACCGGTAAGATTGTAGAAAAAGTGAGCCAGCAACCGCTTGAATACGCGACGATCACTTTCATCAATACCAAAAACCCGAAAATCATAGGCGGTGGAATTACCAATGCCAAAGGCGAATTCGACGTTTCAATTACTGCAGGAAATTATACTGTCAAAGCCGAATTCATTTCGTTCAAAGCTTTCGAAATCCCAGCCAAAGACTATCAGCAAGACACTTCACTCGGAACGATTTCTCTCGATGAAGACGCCACACAACTCAAAGCCGTCGAAGTACGCGCACAAACTACAAGCATAGAAATCAAACTTGACAAAAAAGTCTACAGCGTCGGACAGGATTTGATGGTCAAAGGCGGAACCGTCAGCGATGTGCTTGATAACATTCCTTCGGTAACCGTTGATGTGGATGGCGCGGTTAGTCTACGAGGCAACAGCAATGTGCGCATTCTGATTGATGGGAAACCGTCGAATTCGGTGAATATTGCCGATGCTTTGCGCCAGATTCCGGCCGATGCGATTGACAAAGTCGAAGTGATTACCAACCCTTCTGCGCGTTATGATGCTGAAGGTGGTGGCGGCATCCTGAACATCATTCTCAAAAGAGGCAAAAACCAAGGCATCAACGGCAGCGTGATTGTTTCAGCGGGTTCGCCTGAAAATACGGGCGTTTCGGGAAATTTCAATGCTAAAAATAAAGGATCCAATTTCTTTACTTCGCTTGGTTACAGCAAAAGTAACGGTCCGGGCAATACCAAAATCAATCAGGAAAATTATGATGACGCGGGCAATTTGGTTTCCTATATCGAGGAACGCAGGAATAATAAAAGATCGCGCGAAGGTTTCAACGGCAGTTTTGGAATGGAACTTTATTTAGACGCGACTTCCTCTTGGACGAATACACTTTCATTGCGAAAAAACAAAGGCGGTAATCCTGAAGATGTCATCTATTCAATTTATTCGAACAATCCTTTCGAGCGACGCCAGCGTTACAATGATTTATTTCGCTCGAGTCAAGATGTGGAATACACTACGAACTACATCAAAAGGTTCAAACGCGACGGGCATAAATTCACCATCGATGGCGCCTTTTCCGTGAATAAAGACAAAGAAAATTCCAATATTTATGGCAACGGAATCTTGCCAACACCGATTTTCATTACATCGGAAAGAACCATCAACAACCAAACCCAAAGCAGAAATCTGATCCAATCCGATTACGTTTTGCCTTTCAAGAAAAACAGCCAATTGGAGCTTGGCGTCAAAGGAAGTTATCTGACCTTACTTTCTGATTATAAAGTAGAAGAAGATCTTTTAGGAAACAATAACTTCACCAAAAATCCGAGATTCACAAACACTTTCGAGTATAAAGAAAACATCAATTCCGCTTACGCACAACTCGGTACCAAAATTAAAAAGTTCTCAGTTTTAACTGGATTGCGCTACGAGAATTCCAACATCGAAATCAACCAGCTTGCCACGCAGGATTTTAATACCAAAAATTACGACAACTTTTTTCCGAGTGCTTTCCTAACCTACGAAATCAACGACAAAACGAACATCTCGCTCAATTATAGCAAACGTATCAATCGTCCGCGCGATCGTTTCATCAACCCGTTTTCGTCGTATTCGAGCAACGTCAACTTATTCGTAGGAAATCCAGATTTAGATCCTGCGCTCAGCGATGCGTACGATTTAGGCTTCTTAAAAAAATGGACTAAAGTCACGTTAAGCACTTCGTTATACATCAACAACACGAAGAATTCATTTCAAGTCATTCGAAAAGAACGTGGCGATAAAATCAATGACATTCCAGTGATTGTCAACACGCCTTTCAACCTCGCGACCGACAACAAACTCGGGTTTGAATTCACGCTCAATTTCACACCTTACAAATGGTGGAAACTCAACGGAAATTTCAATTACTTCAGCAACAAAACCGACGGAAGTTACACTTACCTCAAAACAGACAACACGGCCACAACCATCGATCTTTACAACACTTCATCCACATGGTTTACGCGTCTTACTTCTAAAATCACCTTACCTTACAAAGTTGATTTCCAAACCAACGGAACTTATAACGCCGCACAGAAAACCGCGCAAGGCACCAATAAAGCCAATGCGAGCATGAACTTAGCGTTAAGTAAAGACGTTTTGAAAGACAAAGGAACGATTGCGTTCAACGTGAGTGACGTCTTCAATTCCAGAAAAAGAATCAACGATTTGAGTACGGCGAACGTCAATTCCTACAGCGAGATGCAATGGCGCGAACGTCAGATTACACTGTCATTTACGTACCGATTCAACAAGCAGAAAACAGACCGCGACAAACAGCCGAAAAAAGGAGATTCCGACAACGGCGGCGAAGATTATTAGCATAAAAAAAAAGGGAACCGATTTGGCTCCCTTTTTTTTTGAATCTGAAATTAATTAGATTCTGCTTTTTTCGCTTTTCTTTCTTTATACATTTCCCAAAGCGCGCCTCCCACCCAATACTGGACGAAAGCCACCAAGAAAAACATCAACCAGAAACCTATAGTAAGCACGGTCAAGAAAAGTAAAAAGCCTAAGTACTGTGAAAATTCAAACATGTTTTCCGGAATTTTTTTGAATTATACGCAAATGTAAGCGTATTATTTTTTGTGACCAATTAAATCCAAATCAATTTTTATAAAATAGTATTTATGCCTAAATTTGTACTGCTTTTTAGGAGCTGTTTCCCGCTTTCCACTAAATCTTTTCCTTGCTAAAGAAGCAAGAAAAAGGATACCGTTGCAATCGGGGCTAAGGCTTCTCGTTAACCCAGAACCGCGTTAGGGATTGGAAGCAGTACCGTGTACTGCGGAAAGCCCGACCCGCAGGGGAACGCCCAAAAATCAAATACACAATAACCACATACACAAATAAACAATGGAATACAGAATTGAGAAAGACACCATGGGCGAAGTAAAAGTCCCGGCCGATAAATATTGGGGTGCACAAACAGAACGATCCAGAAACAACTTCAAAATCGGGCCATCGGCTTCTATGCCCAAAGAAATCATTGAAGGTTTTGCCTATTTAAAGAAAGCGGCCGCTTATGCCAACTGCGACTTAGGCGTATTATCAACCGAAAAGCGCGACGCCATTGCAGCCGTTTGTGACGAAATCCTAGCCGGAAAACTCGAAGGTGAATTTCCTTTAGTGATTTGGCAAACAGGTTCCGGAACGCAAAGCAATATGAACGTCAATGAAGTCATTGCGAACCGCGCACAAGTGCTTGCAGGCTTCAAAATCGGCGAAGGCGAACCAGTCGTTAAAGCCAACGACGACGTCAACAAATCGCAATCTTCGAACGATACGTTCCCCACCGGAATGCACATCGCAGCCTACAAAGCCGCAGTTGAAGTCACCATTCCAGGCGTTGAAAAATTGCGCGATACCTTACAAGCCAAAGCCACTGAATTCAAACAGGTCGTAAAAATCGGCCGCACCCACTTGATGGACGCGACGCCTTTAACTTTAGGACAGGAAATCTCTGGTTATGTAGCCCAATTAAATTACGGCATCAAAGCACTTAAAAATACTTTATCGCATTTATCCGAATTGGCTTTAGGTGGAACCGCAGTCGGAACCGGATTGAACACACCTGAGGGTTATGACGTAAAAGTTGCGGAATACATTGCTAAATTTACAGGTCATCCTTTCGTAACTGCGCCGAATAAATTCGAAGCTTTAGCCTCACATGACGCGATTGTCGAAAGCCATGGCGCTTTGAAACAATTGGCGGTTTCTCTAAATAAAATTGCCAACGATATCAGAATGTTAGCTTCAGGCCCACGTTCTGGAATTGGCGAAATTTTAATTCCGGAAAACGAACCAGGATCTTCGATCATGCCCGGAAAAGTAAACCCGACGCAATGTGAAGCATTGACTATGGTTTGTGCTCAAGTGATTGGAAACGATGTAGCGATTTCAGTTGGCGGCATGCAAGGCCACTACGAACTCAATGTTTTCAAACCTGTGATGGCTGCGAACTTTTTGCAATCGGCAAGACTGATCGGCGATGCTTGTCTTTCTTTTGAAGAACATTGCGCGATCGGTATCGAACCGAATTACAAACGCATCAAAGAATTGGTTGATAATTCATTGATGTTGGTAACGGCTTTAAACACGAAAATCGGTTACTACAAATCGGCTGAAATCGCACAAACGGCACACAAAAACGGAACGACTTTAAAAGAAGAAGCGGTTCGTTTGGGTTATGTAACTGCTGAAGATTTCGATGCTTGGGTGAAACCTGAGGAAATGGTGGGAAGCCTTAAATAAATTAAGAACATACAACTGTTAAAAACCGGTAAATCCATTGCCGGTTTTTTTATACCCAAAATTTAACAATAGTTATACTGCTAATTTTCAGTAAAATAGTTTTTATGAAACGCTTTTTTTCTTACTTTCATGGAGTATGTTAATCAAATGTTTAATGGCCGCTAATCACTATTAAGATGTTACAAAATAAGGGTTTATTGGAAAAGGAATTATTAGTCGAACGCAATAAATTTAAATCTGAATCTGAATTATTAGAAGAAATTTCGTCGCTTCTGCAAGCAAACGAAGTGGCGAGGCAAACCATCAAAAACGCTATTCGGGAAAAAAGTTCAACAGATTTTAATGATTTTAACTTTGATCTTTTAGAATCCGATAAGATTTTTCATTTGACGCAAATACGTTCGGTTTGCGTTTCCTATAGATTACGTTTTTTAGACAGTTCTTTTTTTAAAGAAGCTATTCCTGAAGAAGCCGTATCAAAAATACATGCTTTAGAGAAAAAACATCAAACGACCTTACAAGGATTCAAAATTATGGCGCCCACCAAGGCTTTTGATTTGTTAAGTTATGACGATCCGTTGCTTTTTGCACCCATTGGAAATGATTATTACTATCTGATTCATCAATGGGGCAATGACATCAATCCTATTCGAAAATGGAAAGTAAAGCCGTTTAAAAACTTATTCAATTTTGTTGTTTTTTGCTTGGTAATCAGTTTGGCAATCACTTTTTTGACTCCAGAGAATAATTTGAGTAAATCGGTACCTATGGCGAGTATCATTATCTTCTTATTTGCTTTCAAATCGATCGTAGCGGTTTTGATGTATGCCTTTTTTATGATGGGCAAAAATTTTAATACTGCGATTTGGGATCGGAAGTATTTCAATAACTAAAAAAACCGATAATGATTAGATTACCGGTTTTCTATTTGACTACAGCAAAATTGCTACATATTTCTTCTGTACTGCCCGCCGACTTCAAACAAAGCGCTGGTGATTTGCCCTAACGAACAAACTTTCGTCGCTTCCATCAAACGTTCGAAGATATTCTGGTTGTTGATTGCGGCTTCCTGAATGATGTTGAGCTGTTCTTCCACTTGGTGCTGATTTGATTGGTGCAATTCGTTGAGCATTTCTATTTGATACTGTTTTTCTTCTTCGGTCGCACGAATCACTTCCATCGGAATCACTGTTGGCGAACCTTTCGAACTTAAGAATGTGTTCACACCGATAATCGGGAATTCTCCGGTATGCTTCAACGTTTCATAATACAAACTTTCCTCTTGAATTTTAGAACGTTGGTACATCGTTTCCATCGCGCCCAATACGCCGCCTCTTTCGGTAATGCGGTCGAATTCCTGCAACACGGCATCTTCAACCAAATCCGTCAATTCTTCTATGATGAACGAACCTTGGATCGGATTTTCGTTTTTCGCCAATCCCAATTCTTTGTTGATGATTAACTGGATGGCCATCGCTCGACGGACAGATTCTTCCGTTGGTGTCGTAATCGCTTCATCGTAAGCATTCGTGTGCAACGAATTACAGTTGTCATAAATCGCATACAAAGCCTGCAAAGTCGTACGGATATCATTAAAATCGATTTCCTGCGCATGCAACGAACGACCAGAAGTTTGAATATGGTATTTGAGCATTTGCGCTCTTTCGTTTGCTCCGTATTTGTTTTTCAAAGCTTTCGCCCAGATTTTACGCGCTACACGTCCAATTACGGCATATTCTGGATCGATTCCGTTCGAGAAGAAAAACGATAAGTTCGGCCCGAAATCATTGATGTTCATGCCACGGCTTAAATAATATTCCACGTAAGTGAATCCGTTAGCCAACGTAAACGCCAATTGTGTGATTGGGTTCGCTCCTGCTTCGGCAATGTGATAACCCGAAATTGAAACTGAATAGAAGTTGCGCACGTTTTTTTCGATGAAATATTCCTGCACATCGCCCATCAATCTTAACGCAAATTCTGTGGAGAAAATACAAGTATTCTGAGCCTGGTCTTCTTTCAAAATATCAGCCTGAACGGTTCCTCGAACCTGAGAAAGTGTTTTGGCTTTGATGTCATTGTAAACCGCGGCTGGCAAGACCAAATCGCCGGTAACGCCGAGTAACATCAAGCCTAATCCGTTGTTTCCTTGCGGCAATTCGCCTTGGTATTGCGGACGTTTGGTGCCTTTCTTTTTATAAATCTCATTGATTTTTTCTTCAACTTCTGCTTCTAAATTGTTGGCTTTGATGTAATGTTCGCATTGTTGATCGATCGCGGCATTCATAAAAAAACCAAGCAACATCGGCGCCGGACCGTTGATGGTCATACTTACAGAAGTCATCGCATGCACCAGATCGAAACCGGAATACAATTTTTTAGCATCGTCAAGACAACAGATCGAAACACCGGCATTACCGATTTTTCCATAAATATCAGGGCGGATGTGCGGATCATTTCCATATAAAGTAACACTGTCGAAAGCGGTCGAAAGTCTTTTTGCGGGCAATCCGGCGCTTACGTAATGAAAACGTTTGTTCGTCCTTTCTGGTCCGCCTTCTCCGGCAAACATTCTCGACGGATCTTCGCCTTCTCGCTTGAACGGATACAATCCCGATGTAAAAGGAAATTCGCCCGGAACGTTTTCCTGCAGACACCAACGCAAAATATCGCCCCAAGCCTGATACTTCGGCAAAGCGACTTTTGGAATCTGTGAATGCGAAAGCGATTCAGTATGCGTGGCAATCCTGATTTCTTTGTCACGTACTTTAAACGAATAAACAGGATTTTTATATTTATTGACTTTTTCGTCCCAGGTTAGGATGATTTCCCAGTTGTACGGATCGAGATCCATTTTGACGCGGTCGAATTCTTTGGTCAGTAACGAAAGAAAATCTTTGTTCTGTTCGTTGATGTTTAAAGATTCTTCCACGATTCCGGCTTTGTTCAGAAGCGGTAATTTTCTCGAAACGGTTTCTGTGGTTTTGAAAATTCCGTATAATTTCTGAGCCACTTGTTCCTGACTTAAAGCGATTTCGTCATACTTGCGGTTGTTTTCGGCAATCTCAGAAAGGTAACGCGTTCTGTGGGGCGGAATCACGAAGATTTTCTCGCTCATTTCGCGCGTAATCTGGAACGTCGATTTTAGGTCGGATTGTGTTTTCTCATGGATTTTGTCCATGATCGCTTTGTAAAGCGTGTTCATTCCCGGATCGTTGAACTGCGAGGCAATCGTGCCGAAAACCGGTAAAGTATCTAAATCCGCATCCCACAACTGGTGGTTTCTTTGGTATTGTTTTTTCACATCGCGCAAGGCGTCAAGCGAACCGCGTTTGTCGAATTTGTTGATTGCGACTAAATCTGCGAAATCCAACATATCGATTTTTTCGAGTTGGGTTGCCGCTCCGAATTCTGGTGTCATCACGTAAAGCGAAACATCCGAATGGTCCATGATTTCAGTGTCAGATTGTCCGATTCCTGAAGTTTCTAAAATGATGATATCATATCTGGCAGCTTTCAAAACCTGAATGGCTTCAGCTACATATTTTGATAAGGCTAAGTTAGATTGACGGGTAGCGAGCGAACGCATATAAACCCTGGGATTGTTGATCGCATTCATCCGGATTCTGTCGCCTAACAAAGCGCCGCCGGTTTTTCTTTTTGACGGATCGACAGAAATCAAACCGATTGTTTTTTCTGGAAAATCGATTAGGAAACGACGAACGAGTTCATCGACCAAGGATGATTTTCCTGCGCCGCCAGTTCCTGTTATTCCTAACACAGGCGTTTTACAATCTTTATTTTTAGTGTGGATGATGTCTAACGTTCCTTTGGCGACTTCAGGAAAATTTTCCGCTGATGAAATCACGCGTGCAATCGCCGTTGGGTTTTTCTCTTCAAGATGGTTGACTTCGCCGTTGAGCACATCGCCGACTGCAAAATCGGATCGCTTCACCAAATCGTTGATCATGCCTTGCAAACCCATGGCGCGACCATCATCTGGCGAATAGATTCTCGTGATGCCGTATTCGTGGAGCTCCGCAATTTCAGACGGTAAAATCACACCACCGCCACCGCCGAATATCTTGATATGCCCTGCTCCTTTTTCTTTAAGCAGGTCGTACATGTATTTGAAATATTCGTTGTGTCCGCCTTGGTAGGATGTCATTGCAATCGCGTTCGCGTCTTCCTGGATTGCAGTATTGACAACTTCTTCGACACTTCTGTCGTGCCCGAGATGAATGACTTCAACACCGGTGGATTGGATGATGCGGCGCATGATATTGATCGCGGCATCGTGGCCGTCGAAAAGTGAGGCTGCGGTTACGATTCGGACTTTGTGTACGGGAATATACGGTAGGGCTTGTTCCATGTTTAAAAGATTCGCTTTTTAGAGCGTGCAATTTACAGAATTTTCAAAAATTTGCCTATTAAATAAGCTAAAACATAAAATTATAATAAAGTCTGTTTTTTCGGGGAAATTAATTTTAGATTTGGGCGTTAATGTAAACGAAAACCCTAGCCCTGATGTTGCGGTTATCCTTTTGTGGCGGCGTTCGACACAAAAGATATGAGCGTACAGCAGGTTCCCGGCTCCTAAAAAATATAACTATGAAAAAAATCGTATTCCTCTTTCTTCTGATTCCGTGTGTTGGTATGGCGCAGGATTGGCAGGATATTCTGAACCAAGTGAAAGACAAACTCAACGGAGTGAATGCTTCGGGAACGGTTGATATTGCTGGTGGTTTGAAAGAAGCTTTGAACAACGGAATCACGAAACAAGTGACGAAACTGACCGCGACCGATGGTTTTTATAAGAACGAGATGGTCAAGATTCTGTTGCCAGCCGAATTGCAGAAAGTCGATAAAACTTTGCGTAAAATGGGCATGAGCAAACTCGCCGACAGCGGCATCAAATCGTTGAACCGTGCCGCTGAAGATGCCGTGAAGGAAGCGACTCCGATTTTTGTGGACGCGATTAAGAATATGTCGTTCACCGACGCGAAATCGATTCTTTTAGGCAAGGAAACTGCGGCGACGGATTATCTGAAAGGCACGACTTCGAGCGCTTTGTATGCGAAGTTCAGTCCGGTGGTGCAGCAATCGATTGGGAAAGTCGGCGCGGATAAGATCTGGGCGTCGATCATCAAAAAATACAATACGATTCCGATGGTTTCTAAAGTCAATCCTGATATTACGGACTATGTGACGAACAAATCGATGGATGGCGTTTTCAAAATGATTTCGGTCGAAGAAAAAGATATTCGGACCAATTTGAAATCGCGAACTTCGGATCTGCTCAAAAAAGTGTTTGCGATGCAAGACAAAAAGTAGATTTGTGATTTGGTTATTCGGAGTTACAAATAACCGAATAACCAAATCCACGAATAACCTTTTTTTAAAACTTAACACAACCCAAACAAATATATAACAAAGCTTTAACTACGATAGTCCGCTAAGTGTCTGACATTTGTAATGTAATAAAAAAAAGGTTTTTATTATTTTGGTTTAGAGTTAGTTTAATAAGGAAGCCGCGTTTCACGACGCGGTTTTTTTTATGTGACGGTTTGAAGGAACGCGATTACGTTTTTATTGAAGATTGCTGGTTGCTCCACATTGACGACATGACCGCAGTGTTCGATGACAAACAACTTTGAGGATTTATAATGCTTCTCGACCACTTTCCTGACCGAAGGCAAAAACATATAATCTTCATTGCCCATCACGTAAAGCGTTGGGATGTGCAATTCTACTTGGCGGAACCATTTTAAAACAGGATTGATTTCGGCGGTAAGCTTAAACCACTTGATGAATTCTTTCTGGTATAATTTCTTGGCTTCGTTGATGAACAGCAACCTCGATTGTTTGTGGTTTTTCTTAGGCATAATCACAAAAGCAAAAAAACGATAGAGCACTAGATAAGGCAAAACGTATTTGAAGACGTTTCCAAGCTTCATCAGGATTTGTGATCGGAAATTCATTTTGAGAATGGCACCGCCCAAAATCATGCTTTGCACACGACTTGGATACATTTCCGCCAGTTGCCGGATTAAAATCGTGCCCAGCGAAATGCCTACGAAATGTGATTTTTCGATTTTCAAATGATCCAAAACGTCCAATATATCATTGGCTAAAGCAGAAAACGTATACTTTTTTTGGAATGCTTCTTTGAGCGTCGGAGCCGAATTTCCGTGGCCGCGCAAGTCTAACAACAAAACATTATAGTGCTTTTGGAAATCGCGGATCTGTTTGTACCAAATAGAAGAACTGCCACCGGCACCGTGAACAAAAGTAACCCACTGATTGCTGGCTTGGTTTGGATATAGGGTATAATGGATCAATTTATTTTTTTTGTAAATGTAGTCGTTTTGGAAGAAATTAAAGTTTGCTGTGCAACATTTTGAAGTATGGAAACGCTTTTAACAACCTGCTGCCATACCATGAGAACATTTCGCCGTCAACGAAAATGGTTTTGGCGTGGTGCGTGAAACGGCCGATTTCGAAGGCGTCTTCGTCTTTGAACGGAAAAGGTTCCGAGGATAAGAAAAGCAAATCTGGATCGCCTTCGAGACGCATTTTCCGGATTTCAACTTCGGGATAACGGCCTTTGTCAATATAGATGTTTTGGAAATGGTTGAGCTTTAAAACCTCATTGATGTAATTGTCGGAACCTGCCACCATGTAAGGATCTTTCCAAATAAAATAGGCTACTTTCTGAATTGGTTTTTCTTGAATGAACTTCTTGAAATCCGTTAAAGCAAAAGCAAGTTTGTCGTTCCATTTTTGGGCTTCAGTGCGGCAGTTGAACAATTGTCCGAAATCGATAATCATTTGGAAATTATCTTCAATAGTGCGGATATCAGTAACCCAAACCGGACAAATTTCTTTTAATTGTTCGACGATTTCTAAGGTGTTTTCTTCTTTGTTGCAGATGATGATGTCAGGGTTTAGCAATCTGATTTTCTCTACATGCACTTTCTTGGTGCCACCGACAACTTTCTTGGTGGATTTGAAATGATACGGATGCACGCAGAATTTGGTGATGCCAATGATGCGATCTTCCAGACCAAGTTCGTAAAGCAATTCGGTTTGTGATGGAACGAGCGAAACGATTTTTTTTGGCGAAGATTCTAAGTTGTGTTGCGTTCCGATTTGATCTGTGAGTGTTTTCATTTGAGGTACTAAGGAACTGAGGCACTAAGGTTCTGAGTTATTATCTGTTTTGCAAAATTCGCTGCATTTCGCTTTGGATTTTCTGCGCTTCTTCCCTAGCCTTTGCTGCAAAATTTTCTCCATCAGAAGCATAGATAATCGCTCGTGAAGAATTGATTATCAATCCTATAGAATTATTCATTCCGTGTTGAAAAACTTCGGATAAACTGCCGCCTTGAGCACCGACGCCCGGAACCAATAAGAAGCTATCGGGAACGATTTTTCGGATTTCTTTGAAGTATTCTGCTTTGGTGGCGCCTACTACATACATCAAATTTTCAGCATTTTTCCATGTTTTTGAGGTTTCTAAAACTTGCTGGTATAATGGTTTTTCGCTAGTGTTTAAGGTTTGAAAATCGAAAGCACCTTCGTTGGAAGTCAGAGCTAATAAAATGGTGTGTTTGTTTTCGAAAGCTAAAAAAGGTTCGACGGAATCTTTGCCCATGTATGGCGCGACGGTTACGGAATCAAAATTCAAATCTTCGAGAAAGGCTTTGGCGTACATTGATGAAGTGTTGCCGATATCCCCGCGTTTGGCGTCAGCGATCGTGAAGATTTCGGGATAGTTTTCGTTAAGATAATTGATGGTTTTTTGCAATGATTGCCAGCCTTTGATTCCGTAGGCTTCATAGAAAGCAGTGTTGGGTTTATAAGCTACAGCGAGATCATGTGTGGCATCGATGATGGCTTTGTTGAATTCGAAAATCGGGTCTTCGAGTTGCAATAAATGCTGTGGAATTTTTGCCAAATCGACGTCGAGGCCAATGCAGAGAAAGGATTTTTTGTGTTGGATTTGTTGTGTGAGTTCTGTTGTAGTCATGTGTTTTATTTAACCGCAAAGTTCGCAAAGTTTTTCGCAAAGTCCGCTATGTTGTTTTGAAAACTATTGCCCTAGCCCCGATGGCAGCGATATCCTTTTGTGGCGGTGTTCGACACAAAAGATTTAGCGAACAGCGGGAATCAGCTCCTAAAAAAAATGCCACACTGAATAACGTATGGCATCTTGATTCTTGCATCTTTATTTTTAGAAAACTTCACTTTCTTTTAGCTTCTCCATATTGTTGACCAATTGGAGTTCATCAACAAATTTTTGAATTTTCCCGTTCATCACCCCATCCATATCAAAAACGTCTAATCCGATTCTGTGATCGGTGACACGACCTTGCGCATAATTGTAAGTACGAATCTTCGCGGAACGGTCACCTGAACTCACTTGCGAGGTACGTTTTACCGCATCTTCGGCTTCTTTTTTCGCCAATTCTTGCTCGTAAAGACGTGAACGTAAAACTGTTAACGCCTTGTCTTTGTTCTTATGTTGTGATTTTTGATCCTGACATTGCGCCACCAATCCGGTTGGAATGTGGGTCAAACGCACCGCAGATTTTGTAGTATTTACCGATTGTCCGCCTGGTCCTGAAGAACAGAAAAAGTCGACACGTACATCATTCATATCAATTTGAACGTCGAATTCTTCAGCTTCTGGCAAAACCATTACCGTAGCAGCAGAAGTATGTACTCGCCCTTGTGTTTCGGTTTGTGGCACACGTTGCACACGGTGAACGCCTGCTTCAAATTTGAGCGTTCCGTAGACATCTTCACCGGTCACTTCAAAAATAACTTCTTTAAATCCGCCTGAAGTTCCTTCGTTCATATCCACGACAGAAGTTCTCCAGCCGCGCGCTTCGCAATATTTGGTATACATACGAAACAAATCACCAGCAAAAATCGAGGCTTCGTCTCCACCCGTTCCGGCGCGAATCTCCACCATGACATTTTTAGCATCTTCCGGATCTTTGGGAATCAGCATAAATTTGATTTCTTCTTCCAACTCTGGCAAACGACCTTTGGCTTCATCCAATTGCATTTTGGCCATTTCTACCATTTCAGCATCGGAACCGTCGGCAATGATTTCGTTAGCTTCGGAGATATTGGCCACCAACAAAACATATTCATCGCGTTTTTCCATCAAGCCTTTGAGGCCTTTATATTCTTGATTGAGTTGCACATAACGTTTCTGATCGGCAATGATATCAGGCTGGATAATCAAGTCTGAAATTTCGTCGAAACGCTGTTTTACATATTGTAATCTATCTAACATGGTATTATTTCCTTTTTTTGGTGTGCAAATTTAGAAAAAATAGTTGATAGTTGTGAGTTCTTGGTTGATGGTTTTTTTGAGGAGCTGTTCAGGCTATACGTTCCCAATCTTTTGCGCCGAACAACGCCGCAAAAGGATTTCCACTGCTATCCTGGCTATGGCTTTTTTTCCTAATATTGTATCGGTAAAAACAGTAAACCTTCTTCTCATGAAAAAAACCTTGATCATTCTAGCTGCAATCTCGCTTTGTGTCTCGTGCAAAAAATCCAAAAAGGAAAACAAACTCGAATCGGTGCAATGGCTCATCGGCACTTGGGAAAACAAATCCGACGAAGGCGACATGATCGAAACCTGGAGCAAAACCAACGACAGTTTGTATTTGGGTGTAAGTTATTACATTAAACAAAAAGACACTTTACATTCGGAAAGCATTGAACTCAAGCAAAAAGGAGAAGTTATTTTATATGTACCAACGGTCAAAGGCCAGAACAACAACCAGCCGGTTACATTTCAACTGACAGCCCAAACGCCGAAACAATTGGTCTTTGAAAACCCAAAACACGATTTCCCTCAAAAAATTGTTTACCAGCAGATCACCGCTGACAGTTTGGTAGCTACGATTTCAGGAATGCAACAAGGAAAAGTAAGTTCGGAAAGTTATCCGATGAAGAAAAAATAAAACCACTACCAAAGAAAAATGATAGTGGTTTGATTGTATTTTAAAGTTGCGATTTACTGAACCGCCAACAATGCATTGATATTGCCATAGCCAAATTCAGGGTGTTTATTCGGATAAAAAGCTGCCGATTGACGCATTTTTGTGAGTACCTGATCTCGTGTCCATGTAGGATTTTTGGCCCACACCAAGGCAGCAATTCCAGCTGTGGTTGCTGTAGCGACTGAGGAACCTCCAACATAATCCGATTGGCTGTTATAATAACTATTCACTGGAACGCTGTTCCCACTTCCGAGACGTTCCATAGCTACGGTAAAATCAATTTTATTTCCGGTGTGGCAGACATCACATTTTTGATAGGTGCTTCCTTCTTTGACACCGGTAACAGCAACCACTTCAGGCATCCATGCGGGAAAAATAACCCCTACAAAAGTGGTGAAGCTTGTTGAAGTTCCGCCGGCACAAAAGATCAGTTTTCCTTTACTGTAAGCATATTTAATAGCATCTTCAATTTTTCCAACCGAAAAAACATAACCCATCGACATCGAAATGATTTTGACGTTGGCATTATTTCCTAAAGCGGTAAATGCTTTTTTAACGCCTTCTTGCTCCTGATAACCATCAATGACGACATTAGAAGCGGCTCTGTAGGTTATTAAATTTGCATTATAAGCAACACCAACCGGCAAACCGTTATTGTTTCTTGGCGCCGTGGCTACCGAAGCCATGCTGGTTCCGTGTCCGCATAGGTCGTTAGGTCCGTCGGTAGTCGTACTCCACGGCCAGACGGAATCAACATAAACACCAATTTTTTGTACGGTTCTTCCTGAGGAATCGCCGGTATTAAAATTGGACCCCAATAAGGTTTGATTGGGTGAAATTCCGGTATCGACAATACCGATAGTAATTCCTCTCCCGGTACTATAATTCCAGGCATTGGGAATGTTGTGCTGATAAAACGTCCAGGGTGCTTTGGCATTGGGTGTTACCACTGTATAATCGGAAGTGCTTAAGGTTTCAGATTCGTAACCACAGCCTGAAGATCCTGAACTCGATGCCGAACGCATTTGCGCATTGCTTATCGAAACATATTTATAATCGGCGGGTTCTATATATCGTATGTATTTGTTTTTTCTCAAAGCGATAATCGTTTCTTGTTTGGTAATGATGACGTTGATAATATTCAAATACCGGTCTGAAGAAACTAAGATTTTATCTTCGTCGAAGCCTTCGTACTTTTTAATGATTTGTAATAATTCTTCCTGAATGGCTTGATTGTTTGCTGATTTGGAACGGTCAAAATCATCTTTTGAATTTCCAAAACCGATGGTAATCAAATTATTCCCATGAACTGCAGCACTCCAAATGACATGGTTTGACGCATTTTTCCAATTGAAAGTTCCTTTTGTTTGCATGGTTTCATCAATAGTAGCATTGATTTCATTGGTAGTCAAAGGATTTTTTTGGGCAGGACTGACCGAGATACTTTCCTGTTCCGAATCATCTCTGGAGCAGCCTACAATCAGCAATAAAAAAAAACATAACTTTAATAATTTCGTCATCATAACGTCTTGATTTTTAAGGTTAGTACAACGAATATAATAATAAAAGTTCTTGATTTTAAAAATGTTAATAAAAAGAAAAAAGGTCATTATCAAAAAGATAACAACCTTTAATCTTCGGTCAACGAATCAACCAAATCTAACAATATTAATTAAAACAAAAACTTAACACCTACCTGCAAATCGCCCAACATTCTATCGGCAACAGAGTTCATCGGATTTGCATTGAAATTAAATTTAGTGGTTTTGTCGCCAGTATCCGGAGTAATCGTAGTGCTGCTAACATTAAACACCGTGAAAGAAGTTTCAACCGTCAACCATTTGTTAATCACATAATCAAAACCTGGAGCCAATTCTAACCCTACAGACATTGATTTTGAATCAGAAATTTTCTCTTTACCGGACATGATTGGCAAAGCAGCCTGACCATAGAAAAACAAACCACCTTTGATGTTCCAATATTTTCTGATTAATGGTTTTACTACAAAAGTATTACTGTCTTCTGTAGTCACACCGGCCGCATTATCTTTTTTAGAACCCATCGTTCCGATTCCGACACCCGCAGTTACCGATGGAGCAAAGAAGTATCCTACGATAGGCAAAATCATGGTTGAAGTAGATTTTTCATCTCCAGTTTTTACCGAGCTTGTAGAAAGTTGTCCTGCAACCCACCATGTTCCTTGTAATCCTTTGTCTTGTGAGAAACCTTTGAAGCTCAATAATGCGATTCCGGCAATCAATAAAAGTTTTTTCATTTTGTTTTCAGTTTTAAAATTAATGATAGTTTAAAATTTATACGACAAATTTATTGTGGTACTTTATCATAAAAACTGACTTAAATCATAGTTTAAATATTTTTTTCATCCCTTATTGGGTAAAAAGGCGCACTTTGAATCGACATTTTTATACATTTGCCACGCTATGCTAAAAACAGTCAACATTCTCAATAAAAGGGCGCGTTTCGATTATGAAATCCTCGAAACCTACACGGCAGGTATTGTGTTATCCGGAACAGAAATCAAATCAATCCGTTTGGGCAAAGCCAATATCACTGAAGGGTTTTGTGAATTTAGCAACGGCGAACTCTTCGCCATCAACACTTATATTGAAGAATACGCTTTCGGAAACCAATTCAACCACAAAGCCAGAAGCGAGCGCAAATTGTTGCTCAACAAGCGAGAATTGAAAAGTCTTTTCAAAAATGTTCAGGTTAAAGGATTGACGATCATCCCGATAAAATTACATACTACGGAAAAAGGATTGGCAAAACTTGACATCGCTTTATGCCGCGGAAAGAAAACCTACGACAAACGCGAATCTCTCAAAGAGCAAGATACTAAGCGCGATATTGACCGCATCAAGAAAAGTTTTTAGGGTTGTTTTGTTTCTTATTTTATGACTAGATTTGTCATATAAATAATCTGAATATGAAAGCGCTTCTTAAAAATGCCCGCGAACAAAAAGGGCTCAAAACGCGTGAAGTCTCGAAGCTGTTGTCTATCGACCAAGCATTGATCAGCAAATTTGAAAGTGGCCAACGCCAACCGACCAAAAAACAAATCTTGGAGTTAGCCCAATTGCTGGAAATAGATTTTGAAACTTTGATGGTAGCCTGGCTCAAAGAAAAAATCCTAAATCAGATTTCAGGGGAAGAATACGGTTTTAAGGCGCTCGCAGAAGTGCATCGCGAACTGCAACCCCAAATCACCAAAGATTCGATTGATGATTTATTCTCAGAAATGGATCTTTTAAAAAGCAAAATGGAAGCTTTCAGAAACCGACAAAATCCTTAATTTTTATTCTCCAACAAAGGCACGAAGCGGAATTCCCCAAACTCATGTTTCTCAAATTGCGTTTCATTTTTGCGAATCAGCAAAGTCATAATCTGATGTTCCTCGCCCAACGGAATCACTAGTCTGCCTCCTATTTTGAGTTGTGCCATCAACGGTTTTGGGATGATCGGCGCACCCGCAGTTACAATAATACTATCAAATGGCGCGTGGTTCGGCAATCCTTTGTAGCCGTCACCAAACGACAAATGTTTCGGACGAATCCCTAATTTCGGAAGCAATACGGAAGTCTGTTTGAACAGTTCGTTTTGTCTTTCTACACTGTATACTTTTGCGCCCATCGTACACAATACAGCGGTTTGATAACCCGAACCTGTGCCAATCTCAAGGATTTTTTGGTCTTTCTTCACTTCGAGCAACTGACTTTGGAAAGCTACTGTATAAGGTTGCGAAATCGTCTGGCCCGCACCAATCGGAAACGCTTTGTCCTGATAAGCGTAATCCTCAAAACCCGAATTCAGAAACAAATGTCTTGGGATTTTTTTAATCGCTTCAAGAACGGCTTTATCGGTAATGCCTTTTTCTTTGAGCAAAGCGACGAGCTGGTTGCGAAGGCCTTGGTGTTTCGATGTATCTTTCAAAATATTGGAGGTAAAATTTTCGGTAAAAATAAGAAAGTAATTCTCTATTCTGAATTTTGCATTATAAATTTTGAATGGGCTAAATAATTGTCAATTATCAATTATCCATTATCACCCGAGGCGCAGCCGAGCTGTGCTGAGACATAAAAAACCTTAGCGATAAAATAGATTGTACGAAGCAAATTTATTTCTATTTTTGTTCAAAATACATTTTATGCTAAAAGTGGGTGTTTTAGGTGCTGGCCATCTCGGAAAAATACATTTGAAATTACTGCAACAGTCCGAAAAATATGAGCTCGTGGGCTTCTACGACGAAAATCTCGAGAACGGAAAAAAAATCGCTGAGGAATTCGGATACAAACAATTCAACACCATCGCAACGCTGATTCATGCTGTGGATGTCATCGATATCGTGACGCCGACGCTTTCGCATTACAAATGTGCCAAAGTCGCCATCAAATCGGGCAAGCACGTTTTCATCGAAAAACCGATTTCGAATACCGTCGAAGAAGCTGAAGAAATCATCGCACTGGCTAAGGAATTCAACGTCAAAGGTCAAGTCGGACACGTAGAACGCTTCAATCCGGCTTTCATCGCAACCAAAGATATGATCGACAATCCGATGTTCATCGAAACACATCGTTTAGCGGAATTCAATCCGCGTGGGACTGATGTTCCGGTGGTTTTGGATTTGATGATTCACGATATCGATGCGATTTTGAGTGTCGTCCATTCCAAAGTAAAAAAAATCAATGCGAGCGGCGTTTCCGTAATTTCGGATTCTCCGGATATCGCCAATGCGAGGATTGAGTTTGAAAATGGTTGCATTGCGAATTTGACTTCAAGCCGTATTTCGATGAAGAACATGCGCAAATCGCGTTTCTTCCAGAAGGATGCCTACATCTCTGTTGATTTCCTTGATAAAATCTGTGAAGTCGTCAAAATGAAAGACGCGCCTGAAGTTCCCGGCGATTTCGATATGATCCTTCAAAATGCAGAAGGCGTCAAAAAACAAATCTATTTCGCGAATCCTGAAGTCGCACCGAACAATGCCATTTTAGACGAACTCGAAACTTTCGCCGATGCGATCAACAACAATACTACACCAATCGTAACTTTAGAACAAGGAACAGAAGCACTTCGCGTTGCTTATCAAATTATAGATTGCTTTAAGAACTAATTAATTCACATATATGAAAACTATAGCTGTCATCGGAGCCGGAACCATGGGCAACGGAATTGCACACACTTTTGCACAAAGCGGATTTACCGTAAAACTTATCGACGTTTCAGAAAAATCACTCGATAAAGGCATGGCGACCATCGCCGGAAACCTTGACCGAATGGTTGCAAAGGGAACGATTACCGAAGCCGACAAACTCAAAACCATTGGCAACATCATCACTTACACGGACATCAAAGATGGTGTCGTTGGTGTTGATTTGGTAGTCGAAGCTGCGACTGAAAATGTAGACTTAAAGCTCAATATCTTCAAGCAACTCAATGAAGCTTGTTCGCACAATACGATTCTGGCCACGAATACTTCTTCGATTTCGATTACACAGATTGGTGCAGTCGTGACGCATCCGGAACGCGTGATTGGAATGCACTTTATGAATCCGGTGCCGATTATGAAACTCGTCGAAATCATACGCGGTTACAACACTTCTGATGAAGTCACCAAAACGATCATGGATTTGTCGGTCGCATTAGGAAAAGTGCCAGTGGAAGTCAATGACTATCCGGGATTTGTCGCCAACCGCATTCTGATGCCGATGATCAACGAATCGATTGAAACGTTGTATAATGGCGTGGCTGGCGTTTATGAAATTGACACCGTGATGAAATTAGGCATGGCACATCCAATGGGACCGTTGCAACTGGCTGATTTTATTGGCCTTGATGTTTGTCTGGCGATTCTGCATGTAATGTACGACGGTTTCAAAAATCCTAAATACGCTCCTTGCCCATTGCTCGTGAATATGGTTCGCGCCGGCAAATTGGGCGTGAAATCGGGAGAAGGTTTTTACGATTACAGCGAAAGTAAAAAAGCCGAGAAAGTCGCCAAAATGTTTCAGAAAAATTAACGTCGCAATTCATTGCAAAAATCATCAATTATCACCCGAGGCACAGCCAAATTGTGTGGAGCGTAGCGGAACAAATTATCAATTATCAATTATCAATTATCAATTAAAAAATGGCGACAATAGTTCCTTTTCAGGCAGTCCGGCCGACACGCGACAAAGTGTGTCTGGTGACCTGTCGCTCTTACGATGAATATGTCAATGCGGAACTCGCGGCGCAACTCGATTTCAATCCGTTGTCATTCCTGCATGTGTTGAAACCGGCTTTTGTCAACCAACAATCGATTGCTTATGAGAAACGCTATCGTCAGGTACATCAGAAATACCAGGATTTCAAAAACGAAGTGATATTGGTAAAAGATGATAAACCTGCGATCTACATTCATAAAATCATCACCAAAACTGAATCTTATACAGGCATTATCGTCGGAACTTCCGTCGAAGAATACCGCAACAATATCATTCGCAAACACGAAGACACGATTGCGTTCAGGGTTCGATTGCTCAAGGAATATATGAAATATTCGGAATTCAACACCGAACCCGTTCTGATGTCTTATCCCGATAACAAAACGATCGAAAACTGGATTTTCAACTGCACACAGAAACTGGCTGATTTTGAATTTTCGACGACCAAAAAGGAAACGCATTATTTATGGAAAATCGATGACCAATTAGAAATTAATTGGCTGCAGAATATTTTCAAAAAAACCGATCATCTTTATATCGCTGACGGCCATCACCGTTGTGAAGCCGCTAAATTGCTTGCCGAAGAAAACGACGATCCGAACAACAAAGCTAAAGATTATCTGTTGAGCTATTTAATTTCCGAGAACAATGTCAAAATTTATGAATTCAATCGGCTCATTAAGGATTTGAACGGTTTGTCCAAAGAAGCCTTCATCAAAAAGCTCGCTGACGACTTCATCATCAAAAGTTATGACGACCATCCGTTCAAACCGGCAAATAAGCATGAATTCGGAATGTATCTTGACCATCAGTTCTACAGCCTGACTTTAAAAAACAAACATTTTGACTCGATTCTGAATGCTTTGGATACGCAGATCCTATATGATAAAGTGCTGTTGCCGATTTTAAACATCGTAGATTTACGCAACGACGAACGCATCGAATACGTTTCCGGAAAGCAATCGCTGCAGGATTTGAAACAAAAAATTGACGATGAAGAATTTGAAGTCGGGTTTATCCTTTTCCCTTCAGACATCAATGAAATCAAAGCTTTGGCCGACAACGATTTGATCATGCCGCCGAAAAGCACTTACATCGAACCGAAATTCCGCAGTGGTTTGGTGATTTATGAATTATAGCAAAACCATGTCAATACAAGATAATCTATTACAAATCAAACAATCATTGCCTGCGCAAGTGACACTGGTAGCGGTTTCCAAAACCAAACCAGTAAGTGATCTGATGCAAGCCTATGAGGCCGGACAACGCATTTTCGGGGAAAACAAAATCCAGGAAATGACCGAGAAGTACGAGCAGATGCCGAAAGATATCGAGTGGCATATGATTGGGCATGTGCAGACGAACAAAGTCAAATTCATGGCGCCTTTTGTTTCGTTAATTCATGGCGTTGACAGTTTGAAACTGCTCGAAGAAATTAACAAACAAGCACTCAAAAACAACAGAATCATCGATTGTTTGCTTCAAATACACATCGCTGAAGAAGAAACCAAATTCGGACTCAACGAAGCAGAACTTATCGAATTACTGCAATCCGAAACCTTCAAAAATTTACACAACATCAAAGTAGTTGGCTTGATGGGCATGGCAACGTTTACCGAAAGTCAATCTCAAATCCGAAAGGAATTCCAACATTTGAAAACTATTTTCGATACATTCAAAATTCAAAATTCATCATTCAAAATACTTTCGATGGGTATGTCCGGCGATTACCAATTAGCGATCGAATGTGGCAGTACGATGGTTCGCATCGGAAGTAGTATCTTTGGCGGACGATAATTCCCCTTGACTGCGCTCGGGATGACAATAACTGAACACTAACTTACTGAACACTGATTACACAATTTGTACGCAATACTCGACATAGAAACCACCGGAGGACAATATAATGAAGAAGGCATTACTGAGATCGCCATCTACAAATTCGACGGTCATGAGATCGTAGACCAATTCATCAGCCTGGTCAATCCTGAAATCCCGATCCAGCCTTTCGTGGTCAAGCTCACCGGAATCAACAACGCCATGCTGCGCTCGGCTCCGAAGTTTTTCGAAGTGGCAAAACGAATCATCGAAATCACGCAGGATTGTATCATCGTGGCGCACAACGCTTCGTTCGATTATCGCATTTTACGCACAGAGTTCCGCCGTTTGGGTTACGATTTTGAATGCAAAACGCTCTGTACCGTAGAACTTGCAAAAGTGCTGATGCCTGAACAACCTTCGTACAGTCTTGGTAAATTGGTTCGCGCTTTAGGGATTCCGATGGCCGACCGGCACCGTGCGAGCGGCGACGCATTGGCAACCGTAAAGTTGTTTAAAATGCTGTTGGAGAAAGACGTCGAAAAAACCATCGTCAAAGAATTGGTGCAATCTGAAGTCGTGAAAGGCATTGCTCCGAAATTGCTCGATATTGTGGATCAATTGCCTTCAAGAACCGGCGTTTATTACATCCATCGCGAAGACGGATCAATCATCTATATCGGTAAAAGTAAGAACATCAAAAAACGTGTAAACCAACATTTTACCGGAACGACAAACAAATGCAAAAAGATACAACTCGAAGTGTTTGCCGTGACTTTTGACGAGACTGGAAGCGAACTCATCGCGCTCTTAAAAGAAAGTCAGGAAATCAAAGTCAATCAACCCGTTTACAACCGTTCGCAAAGAAAAAGCATTTTTCAATGGGCTTTGTATGACGAGATAGACGAGAACGGTTACATCAATTTGAAACTCCAGAAAGCCGATGGACGCAAAAAAGAAATCACTTCGTTCACGACTTTTCAGGAAGGCAAAAATGCGCTGTACAGAATTTCGGCGGCTTACCAATTGTGCCAGAAACTCAATGGGATTTACGACACAAAAACGCATTGTTTTCAATACACCATCAAAGAATGTGACGGTGCCTGTATTGGCAATGTTGCTCCTGAAGTTTATAATTTACGAGTGCAGGAATTCATCGACAAAAACTTATTTGACAACAAAACCATCGTACTCACCGATCGCGGACGTACGATTAATGAGCGTTCAGCAGTTTTGATTGAAAACGGAATCTATAAAGGTTACGCCTTTTACGATTTGAATTACCAGATCAGAAACATCGAAATTCTCAGAAACATTTTGGTGCATATGCCGAGCAATCGCGATACGAGAACGATTATTCAGAGCCAAATCAGAAGAAGTAAAAGTTTGAAATTGTTGTATTTTTAGAAGCTGTTTCCCGCTGTCCATTAAATCTTTTGCGCCGAACTCCGGCCCAAAAGGATATCATTGCCATCGGGGCTAAACCTCATCACTGCATGAAATATCTGATTACCATTGTCGGCCCGACTGCTATCGGAAAAACAGCACTGAGCATTCAGTTGGCGAAGCATTTCGGTTGTGAGATTGTTTCGTGTGACAGCCGGCAATTCTATCAGGAAATGACTATTGGCACAGCGGTTCCATCAGCAGAAGAATTGGCAGGCGCGCCGCATCATTTCATCCACAACCAATCGGTATTTAAAAACTATACTGTAGGCGAATTTGAAAAGGAAGCCATTGCTAAACTTGACGAATTATTCTCCAAAAATGATTACGCTATTTTGGTTGGCGGTTCGGGTTTGTATGTGGATGCCGTACTGAAAGGTTTTGATGATTTTCCTGAAATCCCTAATGTAATTCGAGACAGCGTTAATTCACACTATCAAGAATTTAGGATAGATTATCTTCAGCAGGAATTGAAAAAATACGATCTGGATTATTACGAAAAACTATCTGCTGAAAATCCGCAAACCTTGCAGAATCCTCAACGTCTGATGCGCTTTGTAGAAGTTTGTCTGGGAACAGGAAAACCGTATTCTTCGTTTTTAAACCAAAAACAAAATGAACGCAGCTTCACGCCTATTGTGATTGGTTTGGAAGCGGAAAGAAACGTTTTATATAATCGGATCAACCAACGCGTTGATTTGATGATGGAAGCCGGATTGCTTGAAGAAGCCAAAGCATTATTTCAACATAAAGAACTAAATGCGCTGCAAACCGTAGGCTATCGGGAATTGTTTGATCATTTTGAGAACAAAATTTCCTTGCCCGAAGCGATTGAAGAAATTAAAAAAAACACGCGACGTTTTGCCAAACGACAACTGACGTGGTTCAAACGAAAAGAAAACACCAAATGGTTTGATTTCAATGTGAAGACAGAAGAAATCATACAATACATAGAAACCGAAAAAGATGCCCATAGCACCCGATTTTAAGTCGATACATTCTCAGGATTGGGAAATCAATTTTATGCAATGCACACCTAAGGGCGATTTGCGTTATACCGAATTGTGCAATCTGTTGCAATTGACCGCTGCCGCACATTCGGAATCAGGTGGTTTTAGCTTTGTGGACATGCAGGAATTCGATCAGGCTTGGGTACTCAGCAGAATGCGGTTGGAAATTGCAAAACTCCCAAAATGGAAAGATAAAATTACCATCAAAACCTGGATCAACTCGCTTGAGAATTCACGCTCGGTGCGGGCTATGGAAGTATCAGTCAATGGTGAGAAATATATTGGAGCAGAAACCTTCTGGGCGGTTTTCAACACCAGAACTCGCCGACCTGAAGGCATGGCATTAGTACACGACCATTGCGAAAAATATCCGTATGATCGGGCTACTTTGCTTCCGTTCTCTAAGATTACTATTCTGGAAGAAAAAGAAAAGGTATTTGAACGTAAAGTGATGTTGTCAGATTTGGATATTGTAAACCACGTGAATAACGTGAAATATTTAGAATGGTGCCTTGATTTGGTGGATGAGAATTATATATTGGAGCAGAAAATTGTTTCACTCGAAATGAATTTCCTTAAGGAACTTTCGTTGAAAGACAAGGTGGAGATTCACCAATTTCAACTGAAAAACAAAACTACTTTCAGCATTACTAAAGATGCTAAATCGGTATTTGCTTTGGAATTGAATTTTAAATAAGGTTCTGCGATAACGTAATGTCATAGCCCGGATAGAAGGGAAAATCCTTTTGCTTTTTTCTTTAAAAAGCAAAAGATTGGAATGATAGCCGGAATAGCTTCTCATAAAAAAAGCCCCGATTTCTCAGGGCTTTGTGTTTTAACTGGCGATTTTGTTTTTGACTACCAAACGGAAACCTTCGCCATGGATGTTGAGTATTTCTACGTCTTCATCGAGTTTGAGGTATTTTCTGAGTTTGGCAATGTAAACGTCCATACTTCTTGACGTGAAGTAATTATCGTCTCTCCAGATTTTAGTGAGCGCTAATTCTCTTGGCATCAAATCGTTTTCGTATACTGCGAGCATTTTAAGCAATTCGTTTTCTTTTGGCGAGAGTTTGATCGGTTCCTCGTTTTTGAACGTCAGGAAACGCAATTTTGAGTTCAGGTGGAAATTCCCAATCTGGAACTCGAATTTTACGTGATCGGTTTTGACATCGTTGGCTTTTCGTTGGATGATGGCTTTGATTTTCATCAGCAATACTTCCGAATCGAAAGGTTTGTTGAGATAATCGTCTGCGCCTACTTTGTAGCCTTTGAGCACATCTTCTTTCATCGATTTGGCCGTTAAGAAAATAATCGGCACGTCTTTGTTTTTCTCGCGGATTTCTTTAGCTAATGTATAGCCGTCTTTATAAGGCATCATAACATCCAGGATGCAAAGATCGTAAGTGTCTTTTTTGAATTTTTCGAAACCTTCCATGCCGTTCTTGGCGAGCGTGACATCGAAGTCATTGAGCATGAGGTAATCCTTTAGTATGGCGCCAAAGTTCTGGTCGTCTTCTACTAAGAGGATTTTTTTGTTGTCTGTTTCCATAGCTTATAGTTTAGTTGATTAGTGGTAATTTAATAATAAATGTGCTTCCTTTTCCTTTTTCACTTTCTACAAATATCTGACCGTTGTGGTCTTCTACAATTCTTTTGACGTAGGCTAATCCTAGTCCGTGTCCTTTGACGTTGTGCAAATCGCCGGTATGTTCGCGATAGAATTTTTCAAAAATTTTCTTTTGGGCCACTTTGCTCATTCCGACGCCTTGGTCTTTTATTTTAATGATAACGAAATCTTTAATGTTTTCAGTATAAATATCGATTCTTGGCGGTTCGGTTGAGTATTTAATGGCGTTGTCCAGTACGTTTACAATCACGTTGGTAAAATGGACATCGTTGAGCAATACTGTTGTTCTGTTGGCGTCCAAATGCGTTTCTATCGTTCCTTGTCGATCTTCGATGATCAGGTTGACATGTTCTATAGCTTCTTCGATGATATCGTGGATGCTGTAGGATTCTTTGGTGATTTCCAATTCTTTTTTCTCAAGTTTGGAAATCCTTAGAACATTTTCAACTTGCGCGTGCATGCGTTTGTTTTCATCGCGGATCATTTGCAGGTAACGTTGTATCTTTTCCTTATCATCAATGACTTTCGGATTCTTGATCGCATCTAAAGCCAAGTTGATCGTGGCAATCGGCGTTTTGAATTCGTGCGTCATATTGTTGATGAAATCGGTTTTGATTTCCGAAATCTGGCGTTGACGGATCAGCTGATTCAAAGCGCTGGTGTAAGCAATCACGATAACCAACGTGAATATGATCGACAACAATGTAATTCCTACCAATTCTGAGAATAAAAACTTTTCTTTGTGTGGAAAACTTACGAGCAACTGGTATTTGTTGTTGCCTTCATTGTCCGTAAAAACGGGAATCGAATACGTATTGTCTTTATCGAACTTAAAACTCTCCGATTGGATTTTGGTTGCTAAGCCGTTGCTATATACACTGAACTCAAAAGGCGTTTTCACGTCGTATTCATCAAGTTCGATTTTCAACAACTTGTATAGCTTTTCTTTTGAAACGCGATCCTGCAAAGGTTTTGCGGCTGCGATGTCTTTAAAGAAAATTTCAAACTGCGCATTGTCGAGAATTTCAAGTTTACCAGCTTTACGGATTTTGATGTCGGGTGTGATTTTTTGATCCATGCCCGATTTATCGATATTGCCGTTGTTGAAAACTTCCGTAACCCTTTTGGATGAAAAGTTTTTAAGTTTTATACTGTCGGATTTCTTATCAAAGAACGAAGATGAAATATTGTAATCCTCAGAAATAATATTATTGGAATAGATAATGGTTTCATTAGTGCGGGAATCTCTCTGATAGTAACCGAACTCCAGAAAATCGCTTTTCTGAGGTTCTTTTCCGATACTGTCTTTTAGTTTTTTGTATTTGTCAATAAAACTAAAAGCTTCTTCCTTTTGTAGCTTGTCAGCGACATTGCCGATGACTTGCTTGACGTGAAACCTGAACTGTTCTTCATTATTCTTAAACGAAGTGTTGAACCAATAAACCTGAACGAGAATGATGCCTATCAAGGACAAACTCATCAACAATACAAGCAGTCGGAAAAACAATTTATTCATCACATCAAAATTAACATTTTAACATTTAAGCCATTAATACATTAACCAAAGATTAACATCAAAAGTGAATTTTATGGATTTGTCAGTTTTTTTAGAATTTTATCCACTTGCTCTTTCGCATTAGAAAGGTCATTATTTTCAATAACAAAGTCACTTTTGGCGATTCTCATCTCGTCGGTCCATTGGTTTTTGATTCGATTTAAAACAGCTTCTCTGGTCGTTTTATCTCTTGAAAGCACTCTTTGAATTCTTGTCTCCAATGGAGCTACAACGGTAATAATCTTATCACAATCCAAATAACTTCCGCTTTCAAAAAGAATGGCCGCTTCTCTAATAACAATCGGATTATTCGAATGTTGCACAAACCAATCTTTAAAATGTTCCTTTACTGCGGGATGAATGATGCCATTTAAGACCTTCAGTTTTTCAGGGTTTTCAAATACTACCGAAGCTAGTTTTGGTCTGGATATAGCTCCATTTTCAAACACAACTTCTCCGAATGTTTCTTTAATTTCCTTTTGAATCGTCGGAACATCAAGCATTTTTTTGGCTTCATCATCAGCTATATAAACCGGAATACCCAATGATTTGAAATACTGCGCTATGGTAGTTTTCCCACTTCCTATTCCTCCGGTAAGTCCGATAATTTTTGTCATGGCTTAAAAAATAATTCCGGAAAGGCTGCTTCCGGTTTTTGTTTGAGAACGTTGATCTTGATGAAAGATTGCATAAAACCGAGCCCATACCCGTGGAATTGCTTCCATGTTGCTACAATGGCCAGCCATCCGATTTTTATACTTCTGTTCTGAATAGTGGCTACAATAAACAAAACGAAAAAATATAAACAATATAATTTCAATACATAATCCTCTGCAAAAACCAATAAAACTATTGAAGCGTACAATCCCAAAATAAATAATGACGGAAAAAAATAAGTCAGTTTGCCATGCTCAGGATACCAACTGTTCAGAATCGGCCTGGCCTTCCCGAATTTATTGACCTGAAGCGAAAACTTACCCCAATCGATTCTACGTTTATGGAATACATACGCATTGGGGAACAATTTGGTTTCAAAACCTAAATTCCACAAACGGATCGACAAATCAGGATCTTCGCCGGGGTGAATATTTCCAAATCCGCCTGAGGCTTCAAACGCTTTTTTGGAAATGCCCATATTGAAACTTCTGGGCTGGAACTTATTAATCGCTTCCGAACCACCTCGAATACCACCGGTAGTGAGGAAAGAAGTCATGGAGAAATTGATGGCTTTCTGTACGTCTGAAAACGAATCCAGAGCCTTATCAGGTCCACCGAAACAGTCCACATAATTGATTCTGAATGCTTTTTCAACTTCGGTCAAGTAATTTTTGGGGATGATACAATCCGAATCAAAAAGGATGAAGTAATCACCTTTGGCATGCTTCATCCCGAAATTTCTAGAATCCCCCGGGCCGGTGTTGTCCTTAAAGTAATACGAAATGTTTAATTTTTCCGCATACTTTTCTATCACTTTATCTGACTTGATTGCAGATCCATCTTCAACTATGACGATTTCAAAGTCGCTTTCAAATTCTAATTTCGACAAACTGTCCAAGAGCTCGTCAGTTTCGTCCGGTCGATTGTATACAGGAATAATAATTGAAAAAAACATACTGTATAATTTTAACAAAGATAAACTTTATAAAAAACAAAAACCACCGTTTTTGGGTGGCTTTTGATTATTGATTTGTCGTTTATTTATTCTCTAATCACTTTTATCGTTTGCTGCTGCTCATTGGTATAAACCTTTACAAGATAAGAACCAACAGGCAAGCTACTCATATCCATTTTGCTTTCTCTGGATTTTGGTTCTTGAGCAAAAACTTCTTGCCCTAGCATATTGTAAACAATTATCTTAATGATAGGTTGCGTGTAGGAAAGATTCAGATAATCTTTAACTGGATTCGGATAATACTTAAAAGTCGATTGATCGAAACCGGCATTAGCAAGTGTGGCACTCCAAGCTGAAATCTGGAAAGCATCGTGAACATTATTACCATATTCCCATACTCTTGCATAGATTGTCTGGCCAGAAGTCAAACCTGTTAAGTTCAACTTTGAAAACGAACCGATTCCTTCATCATCACTGCAACCGATAGCAATTAAATTATCACAGGTTCCGGTAAACACTGTCATTCCTGAATCTGTAAATAGTGAGCCTTGATTTGCCTGAACTTCTATAGTAATCTTTCCGTCCGCTGGAACAATCGTACTAAACCAAACATCACCTCCAAAGCCCAATGAGGCACAGGTAGGATTCGGTGGTCCGATAGACTTACTAGCCCCAACATTACTACCCACAATAGCATGTTCGCTGAAACTAGTACCGGGAACCAAAGCAATCGCATTGTTGCATTCATCATTAGAGATGGCCGGTGGAAGCGTCATGAAATTATACGGACCGCTCCAATCACTGATTTGATTATCTGCACATAATGATCTTACATAAAACTCATAACCGGTGAGTTCAGTCAAATTTGTTACCAACAAAGGGCTTGTGGCATTTGGATGTGAAGGATTACCAACGGGTAAACCACTGCCAGCCAATCCGACATGAACATCAAAACCAATTGGGTTGCAAGCAGAAGCCCAAGTAATTTCCGCATTGGTGGCATTGACAGATAGTGTTCCTAAACTAAATGGTGCTACACACACAATACCATCTTCAATCGTAATAGTGTAGTCCTCGGTTTCTCCATAGGTATAATTGGTACAAGGTTCTATTCCTGATGAAAGAGTATTCCATACATCGCGAACCCTCATTCTGTGTAATCCGGGAATAGCGTTACAATCTAATACTATTGAAAAAATTCCTGTTCCATTGGCTCCTATTTCTGCACTGCTGCCTACCCTTTCGTTAGCTGCAAAAATTCCATCATCATCGTAATCAATCCAAACAGTAACATTTTGTTGAGCAAAAGTTCCTACTGTTACATTTACCTCATAAGTTTGTCCGATATGTAGTGAAGCGGTATAATTGGGCTGACCTGCAAAATAATTGTAAGCCGAACCAGCTGTTGAAGTTCCTGAATTATTAGCCAAAGTAGTATCCGTAATTACAACATTCGAAATCAAATCTCCTTGCGTTATGCCATTGGTATAAGTTGGGACACAGTAACATAAATTTATATCATTCATAGTGACTTCAACAGGATTACTTGTGACACTCACACCGCTACAGGTTACGATACATTGATATGTTGAAGCAGTATTTTGGAATGTAATATATATTGGATTTGTTGCTCCTCCGATATCTGTGAAACTTATACCATCTGAAGAAATTTGCCATTGGTAACTAACACCAAATCCAGATGTTTGGTTTTGAAGGCTTAAATTTAATGGATAATTATCACAAACACTTGCGAAATTTGAAATTGTGTTACCGGGAACTGGTGTTCCTTCACAGTGACTCCCTGGTGCAAATGTAAATTTCTGACCTAAAAGAAACTGGCTAGTGGTTATACCGTTATTGGCCGTTAGAAATGAGGTTGTTGCGGTTGATGAATCTGGTGAAACACTTAAAAAACTATTCAGATCATTTAATCCTATGGAAGCCGTTAAATTACCAGCCAGATTCATTGTTGGTCCGTAGACGAATTCGATTGCTCCTGTCGTTTCGTGCAACCTCATTTTAAACGATCCGAAAGCAGTAGTACTTTGAGCTCCTCCTCCACCTAAATTGATGTTGTCCCATCCTATTTCTAATACTCTATCAGGCGCCGTTCCTGAAAGTAAGTATTGAATGGATCCGGTACTCCTGTTATGATCGTCCCAAAAAGGAGCAATTAAAGGGCTTTGAGGGGCAGTAATCGCTAATATATTGGTATAAGATTGACCGGCGACTCCATTCCCTAACCGAATAAAACCATTGGTACTAATACTGAATGTGGAATAAGTACCACCGCCATAACTGAAATTAAAACCTATAGAGAGGATATCTTCTGAGCCATCATCCCCAACAGCAGTAGAATTTATTCCAGCAACCGGTGTATATACTTCCGTTGATTGGGTGAATATATATTCAGAAACTGACTGTGCCTTACCAATAAATGCGCATAAAATAAAAAAGACTAATGTAATTTTTCTCATAGCTTATCGTTTTATTAATTTTTTTTCTAAAGTAATAAAAAATACGGTGCGAAAACATTCCACATAAAAAAAGCCACCCGAAGGTGGCTTAAAAATGACTATTTTTTTTAAAATTATTCTTTGATAACCTTAATGGTTTTCAACTGATTGTCAGCGGTAACTTTTACTAAATAAGTTCCTTTAGCCAGATTTGACATATCAATTTGTGATAAGTTGGCGCTAGTAGACTTAGTCATTACTTCTTGTCCTAACAAATTGAATACTGCTACAGATGTAATGTTTTTGTTATAAGACAATGTCAAAACATCTTTCACAGGACTTGGATAGTAATCAAAAGCAGCATTATCAAAAGTGTTCGTGGCCAATGTAGGATCGAATGCTTTCACAATGAACTCGCCATCTACGCCGGTTCCTAAACTGTATCTCCATACTCCGATCAATACGGTATCACCCGCAGTTAATCCTGTCATTTCAACAGTTGAAAAGTTATCTGCAGCATTATCATCGTCACAACCCACTTCTGTGAATGAGCCACATGAACCTGTAAATACGCTTAATACTGAATCGGTCATAGCGGTTCCAGGAGCTGGATTAGTAGTTACCGTTAAAACTCCTGAGGCTGGGACTTGAATGCTGTACCAAACATCATTGGCACGATTTACCTGACATGAAGGTGTTATTCCTAAAGCCGTAGTAGTCGCACCCGCTGTTGTTCCAGTTACCTCAGTATTTAAGGTTAAAGCTTCTGCACTTCCACAATCATCATTTGCTGGAGGTAGAGGCGCATCGGCACAAGTAGCAGATAAGTCAAAAACAACACCCGGATTACCGTTGATGTAGTTTCCGATTTGAACATAATATGTTGTTCCAATAGTCGAAGGGAAAGTTACATTAACTGTGGTTTCTCCTGTTCCTGCGCTAGCAAAACAAGTTCCTGGTGTAAATCCAGCACAAGTTCCATCAGTACTTTCGTAAACCTGAATCTGTGGAAATTCCGAAGAAGCCACAGCAGTCAATGTGATCAATTGTCCATTACCTGGAATACTATACCATATATCATTTCCGATAGTTCCGATACAAGAGGTAGCCGTTCCACCTGTTGCTGATAATGTTGTTTGTCCGCTTAGGGTATCTCCACAAGTTAATGCTACGGCACCATCACATTCATCATTAGCAGGTGTTGGAGGTAATGTTCCTATACAAACATTAAAAGTACTGGTTTGCAAAGGTAAATCAGTATAAGAATAAACTCTTAAATAATAAGTTTGCCCTACTGTTAGTCCTGTTGGAATACTGCTATTAGCATCAGAACAAGAGTTTGGCACTAATGTCAAATTAGCACAATCACCTGTCCATAAAGAGTGGTATAAATCTGTATTTCCGGTTACATCATTAAGGCTGATCGAGTGTACTACTTCTGTGGCTGTGAATGAAAACCAAACGTCATCGTCAGCGGTTCCAAAACAAACACCATCAACAAGCGTTGAGCCTGTTGCGCCAGTTAAATCTCCAGCCGTAACTGAAGTACAAGTCAAATCTGAATTCACAGTCACAGCATAGGCGCCTGTACAGTCATCATTCGCTGGTGGAGTTGAAGGAGTTTGACAAGTTAATGCCAGATCAAAAGTAATGGCCGGATCACCATTAATCCAATTTCCGATATGAGCATAATAAACCGTACCATCTGTAGACGCAAAAGCTACTGATACAACCGCATCTCCTGTTCCGTTGCTTGCAAAACAATTACCCGGAGTAAAACCAGCGCAGCTTCCGTCTGTGCTTGCGTAAACTTCAACTTGTGCACCATCACTAGTACCCAAAGCTGTAGCTGTCAAGGTGTAGATTTTTCCGTCTCCAGTAAAGGTATACCATATATCGTCTCCAATAGTTCCAACACAAGAAGTAGCACTACCACCAGTAGCTCCTTCTGTAGTTTGATTAGTCAATACATCACCGCAATTCAATACAATCGCAGTATCGCAAGTATCATTGGTCGGAGGACATGCATTTACAACTTGAGCCTCACTTACGAGATTACAAATTGAGTTTTGATCATTGGTCGCAGTAAATACTACAGAAGTACCGAAAGCATATGGGCCAAAACTTACCAAACCTGTTGAAGAAACGGTTTGTGAAGGACTTCCCTGATCATCAGTTACTGTAACAGAAGCCGCATCGCCTATACTTGTGATGTTTGCATCAATGCCAAAATTTGAATTTCCACAATCAAAGGTTTTGGTGAATGTTACCATTGGAGCTATACATGGTGGAACACCACATATAAAAGATCTGGTTCTTTCATTCGTATTTCCGCCACAAGCATCACTAACATGCGTATAGAAACGGGCTACACCAGTGAAGTCAGAAACCCACATAAGTGGCGTTGCACCAAAAGTTGCAGCAGTTGCGCCATCATCCGTACTGATGGTGATGTAATCCGTAGCTATTGAACTTTTGAAAGTATAAGTTTCGCCCGCTACAAGTTCCACTGCAGAATATTCGCTCGCATAACCAAATGCTGTTGCAATTGTTGCAGTTAAGCCATCACACGTGGCAGCAGGTACGGGGTCAGTCGGCCACTGTCCGTTGGTTGCCACTAAACATTGGGAATTGGCATACGCGGAGAGCAGTAATGCAAAAACCAGTAAAATTTTAAAGGTAATTTTTTTCATATAAATAATTGTTGATAAGTTAATATTTCATAAAAGTAGAAAAAATAATCTCTAAAAAACAAAAAAACCACCCGAAGGTGGTTAAAAATTACAAACAGTTTAAAAAAGATTACTCTTTAATAACTTTAATCGTTTTTATTTGATTGTCTGCTGTAACTTTTACAAGGTAGGTACCTTTAGCTAAGTTAGACATATCAATTTGTGATAAATTAGCATTTGCTGATTTTGTAATCACCTCTTGTCCTAACAAATTGTATACTGCTACGGCTGTAATGTTTTTGTTGTAAGACAAAGTCAAAACATCTTTCACAGGACTTGGGTAGTAAGCAAAAGTTGTATTATCAAAAGTATTCGTTGCTAGTGTAGGATCAAATGCGTTCACAATGAACCTTCCATCTGCAGTAGTTCCATATGTCCATACTCCAATAAGTACTATATCGCCAGGAGTTAAACCTGTCATTTCTACTGTAGAAAAGTTGTCTGAAGTATTATCATCATCACAACCCACTTCAGTAAATGATCCACAAGAACCAGTAAACACACTTACTACTGAATCAGTCATAGCTGTAACCTGAGCTGGATTTGTTGTTACTGTTAAAGTTCCTGAAGCTGGAACTTCTATACTATACCAAACATCATTCTTACGATTTGTTTGACATGAAGGTGTAATTCCTAAAGTTGTTGTTGAAGCACTAGCTGTTGAACCAGTTACCGGAGTATTCAAAGTCAATGCTTCTGCGCTTGCACAGTCGTCATTCGCTGGTGGTGCTGGTGGTGTTCCAATACAAACATCAAAAGAAGTAGTTTGTCCGGCAGTGGCTGTATAAGAATATACTCTTAAATAATAAGTTTGACCAATGTTTAATCCTGAAGGAGAACTGCTGTTTGGATCAGAACAAGTGTTTGGAACCAATGTTAAACCTGAACAATCACCTTCCCATAATGAATGGAATAAATCTGTAGTAGAACCTGTAACATTAGATAAACTAATTGTTTGAACGGTATCAGTAGCAACGAAAGAAAACCAAACATCGTCATCTTCTGTTCCGAAACAAGAAGTGGCATCAGTGGCTGAAGCTGTGGCTGAAGCAATTGTCCCTGATGTTACAGCTGCACAAGAATCATCTGGGTTTACAGTTAAAGCAATCGCAGCATCACATTCGTCATTGGCTGGTGGTGGTGGTGGTGTTCCGATACATACATTAAAAGTAGTAGTTTGTCCGGCAGTAGCTGTATAAGTATTTACTCTTAAATAATAAGTTTCTCCAGCGGTTAAACCTGAGATAGTACTAGTGTTGGGATCTGAACATGAATTTGGTACTAAAGCTAAACTAGAACAATCAGCTCCAGTCCATAATGAATGGAATAAATCTGTTGCAGAACCCGCTACATTAAGCAAGCTTACAGTGTGAGTTGCACCAGTTGCTACGAATGAAAACCATACGTCATCATCTTCTGTTCCGAAACAAGCAGTAGCATCTGTTGCAGAGGCAGTTGCTCCAGCCACAGTTCCGGCAGTGATATTTGCACAGCTAAAATCAGGATTAACTGTTAATGCAATCGCATTAGTACATTCATCATTTACAGGAGGACAACCTGCCAACAATATAGTTGGACTAACTAAAGCACAACCTGGGCTCTGATCATTGGTTACTGTTAAAACTACAGAAGCTCCAAAGGCATAAGGTCCGAAAGTAACAATTCCTGCCGAGTTGCTTGATTGTGATGGGCTACTTTGATTGTCAGTAACCGTAACGGAGCTAGCAGATGCTAAACTTGTAATATCAACGTTGATTGTGAAGTTGTTGTCAATACAATTCGCAACACTTGCAAAAGTGGCTGCTGGCAAACAGAGTGACGGATCAGATAAACTTAAGGTAAAATCTCCTTGTTCAGCACCATTACTCCATACCTGAACATAATAAGTATCACCTGGAACTAGCGTTGTTAATGATTGCGTAGTTGCTGCTGTCAAATCAATACGGCAGGCTAAACTGGTCAATGCATCACATGCTCCTGAATAAATAGCAAAATTAGCAGATGTCATAGTTCCTTTAGTTACCGTACAATTTACTGTTGCAGATGGGGCTACGAATGAAAACCAAACATCCTGAATGTTACCAAAAGGATCGCAAGTAGTTTGTGTCGGGCTTACATCTCCGTATGAATTATCGGAACTAATGATGGAAGCATCAACATCAACTGCTAAAGCCGACAAACACGTTTGATTGCTGACCGCTGGAGGGTTAACCGCAGAACAAGTTACATCCATTGTGAATGCTCCTGTACTTGTAACATTATACCCTTCGATAGCAATATAATATGTTGTTGAACCATCTGAAGTAAAACTTACTCTTGAACGAGTAGTTGCCGGAAATACACCACAAGTAGCATCATCGTCATTACCCGCTACTAAAGTCAAGCTTCCTGAAGAACCTGTATAAACTAATACAGAGCTGTCATAAGAAGAACCGCATAAATTAAGGGTAATGGTTTCCTCTGCACCTGAACCTGTGTAGGAGTACCATACATTCGGAGCATCCATGTCTGCTCCAAATCCGTCAGGAGCATCGTTCTCGTCGAGCGTTGCCGCAGCGGTAGATCCTGTATAGTTATTTCCGCAGGAAATAGCTTCTGCATTGGCAAAATTGTCATTGGCTTGAGCTATAATTCCCGATGAAGACAATAGCAAAGCAACTCCAAATAAAAGATTAAATGTAATTTTTTTCATTATTTATTTTTTAAGTTAATAACGTCAAAAGTAGTAAAAATAAAATTGTAAAAATAAAAAAACCACCTCTTGATGGCTTTTTAACAGAATGCTTAAATTATTGTTTGACCATTTTTATTGTTTACACTAGATTATCTAATACCTTCTTTACCATCTAAGCAGTTTTATGAACACATGAAAAGGCAATTTGTGAAATGGCGCCCACAGCATTTTATTCTTTTTTCATAAACTATCTATTTATTCGTTCTCTTAGTCTGGTCATAGGCATTTCAAAATACTTATACAGTAAAATGGAAAACACAAACACCAGAATCCAGTATAGGAAATATTGGACAAAGCAAATGGCATATTCGGAATCCAAAAAAAGCGTCCATTTGATTTTATTGACTATGCAGCGCTGAATAATCGAAAAATTCAATAAATACATCGAATAGGAAATTAAACTGGTGTATGTAACGCCGCGGTAAATCCAACCTTTACCTGTTCTGAGTTCTGACAAAAACGGAAGCAGGAAAAGTACCGCCAATGAGACCACTGTAAACGAAAAAACACAGGAGTACATTCCTCCATAACTGATGAATAAGCGTGAAAAAAAATGGGTGGAGCATATTAATAAAATCATGCCTGCAATCAGCAACTGAAACTTATAACGAATCCAACTTTGACGGTAATAAAATTGAAAATAGGAACCCAATACGCCAAACATAATACTGTCAAGTCTCGTGCATACTTGTTTCCTGTAATACATATCCCAATCACCGTAATTAAGAATGATTGTGTTCTCAAACCTTATATATCTAAATAATGTGATGGTTGCAATAATTAATATGACCGTTGATAAAACAGCCTTTTTCGGTTTTACTTTTAGAAAAACAATCAGTAAAAAAATAATGACCGGTATCAGCAGATAGAACCATTCTTCAACACTTAAACTCCAGGCTTCCGGAAAAAAACCTTCAGGTTGTGGTTCGAATAAATTCTGTGAAAAAACAAAATACTTTGCCAGATTGCCAAGCGCAAAACCATCATCAGTATAATAGCTAAAAATACAGAGAACCGTTAGAATCAGAAAGTAATTGGGTAAAGTCCTGAACCATCTTCGCACCCAAAAATTGATTAAGTCCGTTTTGGTAAATGTTGCTTTTTCCAGGTTTTTGATCAGAATTCCGCCGAGCAGAAAACCGCTGAGCACAAAAAAAATAGAAACCCCATCTAAAGAAAAAAAATAACTGGCCATTTTTAACCGTTGCGGAAGCAAAAAACCACCATGCGGAACCAATACAAAAAAAATCGCGGCAGCCCGGAGCACATCAAGTCCGTATATTCTATCGGGATTGAATTCGATTTTTAATATGTTTCTCATGCCTTGTTAAGACTGCATACCGCTGGTAAAAATTTAATATTCAAAAGTTCCGTATTCGCTGACAATAGTGAGTTTTTTATGTTGGCTCGCCTCTACCCGACCGACAATTTGTGCGTCCACACCAAAAGATTTCGAAATGTTGATAATCTCTGACGCGATGCTTTCCGGAACATACAATTCCATGCGATGGCCACAGTTGAAAACCTGATACATTTCTTTCCAATCCGTTTTCGATTGCTGTTGAATCAGTTGAAACAAAGGCGGAACAGGAAATAAGTTATCCTTAATAATATGTAGGTTTTCTATGAAATGTAAAATCTTAGTCTGCGCACCACCGCTGCAGTGCACCATGCCATGAATGTCTTTTGATGAATATTTTTCTAGTATTTTTTTGACAATCGGCGCGTAGGTTCTCGTGGGCGAAAGCACCAATTGACCCGCATCAATCGGAGCATTCTCAACAGCATCCGTCAATTGCATCTGGCCTGAATACACCAAATCATCGGGCACAAGATCATCGAAACTTTCAGGGTATTTTTTAGCCAGATCGTGCGCGAAAACATCATGGCGTGCTGAAGTCAAACCGTTGCTGCCCATACCGCCATTGTATGATTTTTCATAAACGGCCTGACCGAAAGAAGCCAAACCGACAATCACATCGCCCGACTTGATATTGGCATTATCGATCACATCAGAACGTTTCATTCGTGCCGTAACTGTGGAATCAACAATAATCGTTCGCACTAAATCGCCCACGTCAGCTGTTTCTCCACCCGTGGAATGGATCGTGACGCCGTGCTGTTTGAGTTCTTCGATAAGCTCTTCAGTACCGTTGATGATGGCTGAAATCACTTCGCCCGAAATCCTGTTTTTATTTCTACCAATGGTTGAGGAAAGCAAAATATTATCAGTAGCGCCAACACATAATAAATCATCAATATTCATAATGAGTGCATCTTGCGCAATGCCTTTCCAAACTGAAATATCGCCTGTTTCTTTCCAATACAGATAAGCCAATGATGATTTTGTTCCGGCGCCGTCGGCATGCATGATCAAGCAATACTCTTGGTCATTCGTCAGATAATCTGGAACGATTTTACAGAAAGCTTTCGGGAATAATCCTTTGTCGATGTTTTTGATGGCCTGATGCACATCTTCTTTAGATGCGGAAACGCCGCGTTGCGCATAACGTTTGGAAGTAGCTGAACTCATGGATTGTTGTGTTGTTGTCCGGCAAATATAATGAGATTGTTCCGTTTTAACGGATAAGATTTTAGGATTTTAAAATCAGTTCTCAAGCACCAAAATTTCTACACGGCGGTTTTCATCTTCCTCAAATTCCGATTTTTCAGGAATCGGATAAATGGGTTCGCTGGTTCCCAAACCTTTATAAGACAAGCGTTTCCTGTTAATTTTTTGGGTGACTAGATAATTGTAAATCGCCCGCGCCCGCATCACCGAAAGGTCATTGATGTCAAATCCTCTTTGACAACAAATGTGCCCACGGATTTCTATTTTGAGTTTGGGATTGTCTTCCAAAGCGCACAACAATTCAATCAAAACCGGTCTTGATTTTGGAAGAATCCTTGGCGTCATATTATAAAAATAAATATTTTTCAACCGGATTTTATCGCCCGTTTTGGCTTGTTTGAATTGTTCGGCTAAGGGCAAACTGTCTTTGTTCTCCATAGCCGATTTTGAAGTTTCCTCTTTTTTGAATTCATAAACGATGAGGACTTTACGGTTTTCAGACTGCACTTTCGATTGTTCAAAATCTTCGCCAAAGCCTTTAATTTCATAACCTTCTTTAACTTTGATATTCTTTTCTTTGAAGTAATTAAAAACCGTATTGACGCGTTTCAACGAAAGCGAATCGTTGTAGTTATTATTGCCTTTCCAATCGCAGAAACCGTATATTTTAGTCACTTCAATTTTAGGATTGTTGGCGATCCAGGTTTGCAGTTGTTGGAGGGCAGTATCATTGAGGTTGTGTTTGTCAAAATCAAAAAACACCGTCAGTTTTTCCTGCGCAGAAAGTCCGAATGCAGGCAACAGCAGTAATAAAATAAAGGCTAAACTATTTTTCATTGCTATTGAATGGATTTGATTAACGCGATACAATCAGAATTTCTACACGGCGGTTGGCGGCACGTTGCGCTTCGTCTTTTTCGGGAATCGGATAAATCGGCTGGGTGCTTCCGAATCCTTTGTAAGTAAGCCTTTTTTCATTGATGCCATTAGCGACTAGAAAATTATTGATGGCTTTGGCGCGTTGTGTCGATAAATCCAAACGATCATTGGGCATGCAACACAAATGGCCTTGAATTTCAATGACCAATTTCGGATTTTTCTGAAGCACGACGAGCAGTTCATACATTTTTCCTCTAGATTCGGGCACCACTATAAAAGTGTTGATTTTAAAGTTCAGATTCTCGATCTTAAGCTTCTCTCCTACTGCGGCTTCACTCATTTTTTGCATGAAAGCCACATCGAGCTTGTATTCAGATTTGGTTCCGTCAGGGTTATCGAAAACCAATTTTTCGGGATAATGAATGATTTCCTTAAGTTCTTCGATCGGTGCAGCCGCCACTTCCTTAATGCCGAGAATCTCATTTTCTCTTGGAATATCTTTCGCTTCGATATAGAACAATGTCACTTTGCGGTTTTCAGCTTTGATTTTGGAAAGCTTGTGCAGTTCGCCAAAACTTCTGGTCTTGAAATCTTCCCTGATTTTGATTTTGCCTTGAATCGCATTGAAGATAAAATTGATCCTGTTTTTGGCCAGCGTATCATTGAAACCGTTGCTTCCATCTTCATCAGTAAATCCGTGGATACCGACTACTTTTACATCGGCATGTGAAGCCATCCATTGGTTTAAGCTGTTTTTTTCTTTTGGCGTCAATTCGAATTTATTGCTGCCAAAATAAACGGAGAATTGTTCCTGAGCGGAAATGAAAGTGGCAGAAACGACGCAAAATAGAATAAGAAAAACAGCTTTCATGGGGTATTTATTTGGAGTACGAAAGTTAGTGAAAAAAGTTGTAGGTTATAAGTTGCGTTCTTTGCGACGGAATGCCCTAGCCCCGATAGTAGTGAAAATCCTTTTGTGGCGGTGTTCGACACAAAAGATTGTAACGGATAGCGGGAACAGCTCCTGACTTAAAACCTACAACAAAAAAACCCGCTTCAATCGAAACGGGCTTTTCATATGCTATCACGAATTATTTCGTGAACAACAGTTCTCTGTATTTGGTCAGGGTCCAGATTTCGTCATCGACCAAAAGCTCCAATTTATCGCAATGCTCGCGGATGATTTCGAAATAAGGTTTTACTTTTTCGCAGTAAGCGTCAGCCATTTTTGCTCCATCAGTCAGCGCGTTGGCTTTTCTTCTGGCTTCGGTCATTTCCTCTACTTTGGTGTTGATGCCTTCGATATGTGAAGAAATCTCTTTAATCAAAACGATTTGCTCTTTGGCGATTTTCTCGAAGTCTTTTCCGAAGATTTCTTTGAGCCCGCGCACGTTTTCAATCAAAGTATTTTGGTAACGTATTGCCGTTGGAATCACGTGATTTCTGGCAATATCACCTAACACACGACCTTCAATCTGAATTTTCTTGGTGTATTCTTCAAGTTCGATTTCGTAACGCGCTTCCACTTCTACATGGTTCATGATGCCCATTTCTGAGAATAAATCCAACGCTTGTTTTGATGCTCTTGCTTTCAAAGCTTGCGGAGTGGTTTTGAAATTGCTCAACCCTCTTTTTGCTGCTTCTTTTTCCCAAGCATCGCTGTAGCCGTCGCCTTCGAAAAGGATATTTTTAGATTGTTTGATGTATTCGCGCAACACATTGAAAATGGCTTCGTCTTTTTTCAAATCTTTCTTATCAATCAAAGCATCGACTTCTTTTTTGAAATCTTTCAATTGCTTAGCTACGATAGTGTTCAAGGTAGTCATCGCGTTCGAACAGTTTGCAGAGGAACCAACCGCACGGAATTCAAATTTATTTCCTGTGAAAGCAAATGGTGAAGTTCTGTTTCTGTCAGTATTGTCTAACAATACATCCGGAATTTTCCCAACGACATTCAATTTCAAATCTGTCTTTTCTTCCGGTGACAATTTCCCGCTGGTCACGCCTTCAAGTTCTGCCAAAACTTTTGTCAATTGTTCTCCGATGAACACGGAAATGATGGCTGGTGGCGCTTCGTTGGCACCCAAACGGTGGTCGTTGCTAGCCGTTGCAATCGAACCTCTTAACAACGCTTCGTATTCATTGACCGCTTTAATGGTATTAATGAAGAAGGTTAAGAATTGTAAGTTGCTCATTGGTGTTTTGCTCGGGCTCAACAAATTGACTCCTGTATCAGTAGCCAATGACCAGTTGTTGTGTTTTCCGGAACCGTTGACGCCTTTGAATGGTTTTTCGTGCAACAAGACTTTGAAGTCGTGGCGTTCGGCTACTTTCGACATGATATCCATCAATAGGCAGTTGTGGTCTACCGCTAAATTCGTTTCTTCGAAAATCGGTGCCAATTCAAATTGGTTCGGCGCTACTTCGTTGTGACGTGTCTTTACCGGAATTCCGAGCAACATACATTCCTGTTCCAAATCTCTCATATAAGTAAGTGCACGCGTTGGAATCGAACCGAAATAATGGTCGTCCAATTGTTGTCCTTTGGCTGAAGTATGCCCGAGTAAAGTTCTTCCGGTCATCATCAAGTCCGGACGCGATTGCGCTAATGATTTATCAACCAGAAAATATTCTTGTTCCCAACCTAACGTGGCGGTTACTTTCTTGACGTTCTTATCGAAATATTTACAAACTTCTGTAGCAGCATCATCCATCGCAGATAAAGCGCGCAACAATGGGATTTTGTTATCTAAAGCTTCTCCGGTATACGAAATGAAAACCGTCGGAATACACAAAGTAGTTCCGAAGATAAACGCTGGAGAAGTCGGATCCCAAGCGGTGTAACCTCTGGCTTCAAAAGTATTTCTGATACCTCCGTTCGGAAAACTTGACGCATCAGGTTCTTGTTGCACCAATTGTCCGCCACCAAATTTTTCAAGCGGATCGCTGCCATCGTAAGAAGTTTCAAAAAACGCATCATGTTTTTCGGCAGTAGCGCCAGTCAAAGGTTGAAACCAGTGTGTATAATGGGTTACACCTTTAGACAAAGCCCATTCTTTCATGCCCATCGCGATATAATCCGCAAGTTTTCTGTCGATTTTTGTGCCGTGCTGTACTGCATCTCTTACGCCTTTGAAAGCATCTGAAGTCAAAAACTGCTTCATTGCTTTGTCGTTAAAAACGTTCGATCCGAAAATCGCTGATTTTTTTCCGGTTTCTTCAAATTTAACCGGGGTTCTGTTGGACGATTCTTTTAAAGCTTGAAAACGTAATGTAGCCATAAATATTTATTTTTGATTTTATACCCTATTAATTCGAGGCAAATATATAAAAAATTGATACTTAAAATAAATATACCCTATTTTTTTATGGGTCAAATTGATAAATTAGATGAAATGCAAAAAATTATAGACTAAAAACAATATTCGTTAATGTTTCTTGTTGTTGCAGTTGTAAGAATTATATTTGTAACTGCACCTTTAATATATGATATGATAGTCTGGACGTTGTTTTTGGTTTTAATATTAGTGTTTCTGGCTTTGGATTTAGGCGTTTTCAATAAAACACCACACATCATCAGCTCGAAAGAAGCCGGAAAATGGACGGCCATTTGGGTAACTTTGTCTTTTATATTCTCAGGGGTTGTTTATTGGTTGTATCAATGTGGATATATTGCCAATCCGGACCAACTCAAGCCACATACGGCGATGATCAAATATATTACGGGTTATTTGATCGAGTTGTCGTTGAGTATTGATAATATTTTTGTCATCGCTATTATCTTCAGTGCGTTTAAAATTGCTCAAAAATACCAGCACCGCATTCTGTTTTGGGGCATCATTGGCGCCATCGTCTTTAGAGGATTAATGATTTTCTTCGGTGTGATGCTGATCCATAAATTCAGCTGGACGACTTATTTGTTTGGAGCCTTTCTGATTTTCACCGCTATAAAAATGTTGTTCACCAATGAAGAAGACGAATTTGAACCTAAAGAATCACTAGTCTATAAAATCTTAGGAAAGATTGTCCCTATTACTTCCGATACTGAAAAAGGACATTTTTTCATTCAAAAGGGTTCCAAATCTTATGCAACGCCTTTATTCGTTGCTTTGGTGATTATTGAAGTGATGGATGTTTTGTTCGCAGTCGATAGCGTTCCTGCGATATTGGCGATTACTTCCGATCCTTTTTTGGTGTTCAGTTCGAACATTTTTGCGATTTTAGGCTTGCGTTCGATGTATTTCTTTCTGGCGAACATGCTCGAAAAATTCAGTTGTCTGGAATACAGTCTCATTGCCATTTTGACTTTCGTTGGATTGAAGATGTTATTGCATGATTACATCGAATTGCCGGAATGGGCTTCATTGAGTTTTATTGGATTGTCATTACTTGTTGGTATATTAGTTTCTTTGAATCGAGATAATACTAAAAAATAAGTCATAAAAAAACCGCCTAGTGAGACGGTTTTTTATGACTTATTTTTTCTAATTGATTCGTTTGATTTTACTTTCATCAATTTTATAAGCTTTTATGATAGCGTTGTAATCGCTTAAATCGATATTGCTTTTAGTTCCTTTGTTAGCAAATTGACCCGGTATAATAACTACTCTGAAAATTTGCTCCAATCTTAAATTATCATTTAAGCTTTGTAAATCATTTCCTTCTAAATAGATATTCACATCAAATCTTGTGGCGTCATAATTATATCCGAAATCTAGTGTTCCATTTGGAAAGTAACGATACTGTGGAATGAGCTGCCAAACATCTTCTCCTTGATCAACGCCTGACAACCTATATACCAAAACATGATCTGAAGTCTTTGCTTCATTTGGGAATGTAAAAAAAACTCCAAAACTAGGCGCTAAAAAATTAATAGGGTCTGTTTCATAAACAGTTGCTTCCGCGCTATAACCCGTTTCACCACGTGGCCCTTCAGGTCCTTCACAACTGGAGAAAATCATTGAACCGACCACAGCTACAAGTAAAATTATTTTTTTCATGATTACGATGTTTAAAAGGTTTGTCCTCGGCTTGTCAAATACCGAACCAAAAAAAGCAGCGGGTTGTTTTTTATGATTATTTTTGGAGTCGCACGTAACCGACATGACATGGGAAGAAACAACGAACGCAACATCAAAATACACAATGACAAATTGCACAAAGCTCAGGACAAAGCCAAACAGGCTGAAATCCTCAGAAAGGAAAAACTAAAAGCGATTGTGAAAAAGTTTAACGATCAAAACAACACTGACAACAATGGATGATTCAAAATTCACTACATTGAAGAGCGACGTTCAGGAAATCATAGATTTGATGGCGAACAAACAATATATCAACGCGAACTTCAAATTGCTTGATGCAGCGGAATACCTCGACGAGCTTTTAGACCATTCCGATGACGACGAGGATTTGATTGAAATCAGCAAATATCAGGTGTTGTTGAATCAATTGCAGCAGAAAATAAAAACGGGTTTAGCTTAAAACGCCACATTCCATCTAGGCAACTTTCCGTTTTCATCCAAAAATTTCTGCAAAATCAAACCTTCCACATAAGTCGGGATGAATTTGTTTTTGGCATTGAAGGTTTCGTACCAATACACTTCCAAACGATCAATGTTTTCAAGTTTCATTTGCGCCGGCCACGAATATTTACGACCCGTTTTAGCAAATTGATGCCCATTGACAATCTTATCGTAAAGCCCGCCGTTCTTACTTTTGAGCGAACCATCGTTCTGAACCGTTCCTGTAGAACCGACCATAATCAGTTCTTTATCTTCGACGCCAGCAGCGTATACTAAGAACACTCCGCTCCCATTTTCTGAGGCGTTGCAAACTTCTTCGAGGCTATGATCTACAGTAAAATTGAAATGGTTGTTGGTTTTGAACTTCGTTAATTCTTTGTACATATTTTCTATTGTATTAAAAAAAATACCCCACGAAGTCGTGAGGCATCTTCTATATTAAATCGGGAATATTATCCCATTACTTCTTTTACTTTCTTTCCAATTTCAGCGGGAGAATCAACCACGTGAATACCACATTCCTTCATTATTCTTTTCTTAGCTTCCGCGGTATCGTCTGAACCGCCAACAATTGCTCCGGCATGTCCCATCGTTCTTCCTTTTGGAGCTGTTTCACCTGCAATGAACCCAACTACAGGTTTGCGGTTTCCATCCGCTTTGATCCATTTGGCGGCATCAGCTTCCAATTGACCACCGATTTCGCCAATCATCACGATGCATTTGGTTTCGGGGTCGTTCATCAACATTTCTACAGCGGCTTTGGTGGTAGTTCCAATGATTGGATCTCCTCCGATTCCGATGGCTGTGGTGATTCCCATTCCTTGTTTTACAACCTGATCTGCGGCTTCGTAAGTCAATGTTCCTGATTTTGAAACAATACCTACATTTCCTTTTTTGAAAACGAAACCTGGCATGATACCTACTTTAGCTTCACCCGGTGTAATGACTCCAGGACAGTTTGGGCCTATAAGTGTACAATTTCTTTCTTTGATATATTCGTTGGCTTTAATCATATCCGCAACAGGAATTCCTTCAGTGATCGTGATGATTACTTTGATTCCGGCATCGGCGGCTTCCATAATCGCGTCTGCGGCAAAAGCGGGCGGAACGAAAATGATGGTGGTATCGGCTCCTGCTTTTTCAACGGCATCTTGCACCGTGTTGAAAACTGGGCGGTCTAAATGGGTAGTTCCACCTTTTCCTGGAGTAACCCCACCGACTACATTCGTACCGTATTCAATCATTTGGGAAGCGTGAAAAGTTCCTTCGCTACCGGTAAAACCTTGAACAATTATTTTAGAATCCTTATTGACTAAAACACTCATAATATTTATTTTTTGTAATTTTTTAAATGGCTACGCAAAAGTAAGCATTAGATCCTACTTTTATATTTATTTTTCAGAAATTATTTAGGGCAACTGGCTGATTTGAAATCCGCGGTATAATTTGTCATCCTTGAGTTCCCAAATTACCATAAAATGCGCCAATAGCATTTCTTCACGCGGGTTCTCAATGGTTTTGATGTAATGTGAATAACGAACGGTAATCAGGTTTCCTTCTTTCAAGATATGGCTCACCCTCGCTTTTGAACGCACATAAGCTTTGCCCAATTCATTGGTCAACGCAAGCAAATCTTTACGTTTCAATTGTTTAAAACCTGTGCTGCTGTTCCAATCCAAAACAACGTCCGGATGCAGATAAGCATCCATAATTTCACTGTTGATCAAGGCATCGGATTTGTAAAAATCCTGAACTAATTTCTTAGACATTATTATTTTAATTTATTTAAAATTTCGGGGATTCGTTTGACGTTCGCCAATTGCTTGAGCTTTTCACGTGATTCTTCTATAGGTGTGCCGAAGTATGATTTTCCGCCCTCGACGGATTTGGTCACTCCGGTTTGTCCCATTATGACGGCTTTCGTTCCTATAGTTATACCGCTCGTGGTGCCGACTTGACCCCACATCGTGACTTCATCTTCAATAATGACACAACCCGCAATTCCGGTTTGCGATGCAATAAGACATTTTTTTCCGATTACAGTATCGTGGCCGACATGCACTTGGTTGTCGAGTTTGGTTCCTTCACCAATCGTCGTGTCGCCGGTAACGCCTTTATCGATGGTACACAAAGCGCCGATTCCGACATTATCCTGAATCACTACTCTTCCACCTGACAACAACTGGTCAAATCCTTCTGGGCGTTTCTTATAATAAAACGCATCGCCGCCAATCACAGTACCGGCATGAATGATCACATTGTCGCCAATGATTGTATTGTCATAAATCGCAACATTGGAATGAATCAGGCAATTTTTACCAATCACTACATTGTTTCCCACAAACGTATTCGGCTGAATCAAAGTATTTTCACCAATTGTAGCTGAAGGAGCGATTGACAAACTCGAATGTTGAAACGGCTTGAAATGTTTCGTCAAAGTATTGAAATCTCTAAACGGATCGTCAGAAATCAACAATGCTTTTCCGTCAGGGCAATCGACTTTTTTATTGATTAAAACTATAGTCGCAGCGGATTGCAAAGCTTTGTCGTAGTATTTCGGATGGTCAACAAAAACGATATCTCCGGGTTCGACGACATGGATTTCATTCATACCGGAAACCGGGAAACTAGCGTCTCCGACAAATTCGCATTGCAGCAAATTGGCAATTTCTTGTAAGGAATGAACTTTTGGGAATTTCATAGGGTTTACTTAACGCGTTCCATGTAATTTCCTGAAGCCGTATCGATCTTGATTTTGTCGCCTTCATTGATGAACAAAGGAACGTTAATCGTTGCTCCTGTTTCAACTGTCGCAGATTTTGTGGCGTTGGTTGCCGTATTTCCTTTTACTCCTGGCTCTGCGTATGTCACTTCTAAAACTACTGAAGCAGGCATATCTACCGATAAAGGCAAATCTGTTTCCGTGTTGATGCTGACCATCACGCTTTCGCCTTCTTTAAGTAAATCTGGCGAATCAAGGATGTCTTTGTTGAGTGAAATCTGTTCGAAAGTCTCCACATTCATGAAGTGAAACTGGTTGCCTTCAGGATACAAAAACTGGAATTTATGGTTCTCCACGCGCACTTCGTCAATCTTGTGACCCGCTGAAAAAGTGTTGTCGAGGACTTTACCGTTGGTTAGACTTTTCAATTTGGTTCTCACGAAAGCCGGGCCTTTACCTGGTTTCACATGAAGGAATTCGATAATTTTGTAAATATCGTTGTTGTATTTGATGCACAATCCGTTTTTAATATCTGAAGTAGATGCCATTGTATGTTAATTTGGTTATTTGTTAATTTGGTTATTCGAAACCATTTGATTTATATTCAATTTTGTTTCCTATTTTAATAATTTCCGGAATACCCTTTCATGATACCACGCGAAGAATTTCTGATGAAATCCAATATTTCATCGCGTTCCGGAGTGGCTTCCATTTCAGCCTCAATGATACTGACCGCTTGCGAAGTATTGTAATTCTTCTGGTATAAAATTCTGTAAATATCCTGTATTTCCCTGATTTTTTCAGTCGTGAATCCGCGGCGTCTCAAACCTACGGAATTGATACCGACATACGACAACGGCTCTTTCGCAGCCTTCGTGTAAGGCGGAATGTCTTTTCTGACCAACGAACCACCCGAAACCATTGCGTGATCGCCCACATGAATGAACTGATGAATCGCAGCCAAACCACCAATTACCGCATAATTTCCTACGGTTACATGACCCGCCAAAGCAACGCCATTCACAATAATCGCGTTGTCGCCGATATGACAATCATGCGCGATGTGTGCGGTAGCCATAACCAAGCAATTGTTGCCCAGCGTGGTTTGCCCTGAAGCAATAGTACCGCGATTGATTGTAACGCATTCGCGAATCGTGCAGTTGTCACCGATGATGACCAAAGAATCTTCGCCACCAAATTTCAAATCCTGAGGAATCGCAGAAATGACGGCGCCTGGAAAGATATTACAGTTTTTTCCGATTCGGGCGCCTTCCATAATGGTGACATTCGAACCGATCCAGGTGCCATCGCCAATCACTACATTGTTATGAATGGTGGTAAAAGGCTCAATCACCACATTTTTGGCGATTTTCGCTCCGGGATGGACATAAGCTAAAGGTTGATTCATTTGCTGATGGTATTTATTTTTACTCGATCAAAATATTGGCAATTTCAAATGCTTTTTTGACCGCCTTTTTGTTTATTGTTTTTTAGCGATTTGCGCCATCAATTCAGCTTCCGCCACGAGTTTACCATTCGCATAAGCGTTGGCCTGCATGTGACAAATGCCTCTTCGGATAGGACTGATCAGATCGCATTTGAATATTAAAGTGTCGCCGGGAAGTACTTTGTGTTTGAACTTCACATTATCAATTTTCATAAAGAAGGTCAGGTAATTTTCAGGATCTGGAACGGTACTCAAAACTAAAATCCCTCCGGTTTGCGCCATTGCCTCTACAATCAAAACGCCTGGCATTACTGGTGCGTCGGGGAAATGACCTACGAAGAACGGTTCGTTCATCGTCACATTTTTCAACCCGACTACATGCGAATCCGACAATTCGAAAATCTTATCAACCAATAAAAATGGTGGTCTGTGCGGCAACATTGACATGATTTTGTGGATATCCATCAACGGTTCCTGATTGAGGTCGTACGACGGTACAAAATTTCTCTGCTCAATCTTAATGATTTTTGAAAGTTTCTTAGCAAATTGAGTATTTACAAAATGACCCGGTTTGTTTGCTATAATTTTCCCTTGGATTCTGGTTCCAATCAAAGCCAAATCACCAATAACATCAAGCAGTTTGTGACGCGCCGCTTCGTTGGGATAGTGTAATGTGAGGTTGTCCAGAATACCGTTTGGTTTCACGGATATTTTTTCTTTTCCGAACGCGACTTTAAGGTTGTTCATCGTTTTTTCGGAAATGTCTTTGTCTACATAAACGATGGCGTTATTCAAATCGCCGCCTTTGATAAGGCCTTCATCCAAAAGAGTTTCCAATTCGTGAAGGAAACTAAACGTTCGCGCATCGGCAATTTCGGTTTTGAAATCAGCCATATTTTTTAAAGTTGCATTCTGGGTTCCCAATACTTTAGTCCCGAAGTCAACCATTGCGGTGACTTGATATTCATCGCTAGGCATGACCAGAATTTCGCTTCCTGTTGCTTCATCTGTGAAAGAAATAATGTCTTTCACGACGTATACATTTCTTTTGGCTTCTTGTTCTACAATGCCTGCTTTTTCAATGGCTTCCACAAAAAACTTTGAAGAACCGTCCATAATCGGTGGCTCCGAAGCGTCGAGTTCGATAATGACATTGTCTACATCGCAACCGACAAAAGCGGCCAACACATGTTCTGAAGTCTGAATCTTGACACCCAGTTTCTCTAAATTGGTTCCTCTTTGGGTATTGACCACGTAATTCGCGTCGGCTTCAATCATTGGGGCACCTTCTAAATCTACACGTACAAAAGTATAACCGTTATTTTCAGGAGCAGGTTTGAAAGTCATTTTCACTTCTTTCCCTGTGTGCAATCCAACTCCAATAAGAGAAATTTCACTCTTTATGGTTTTTTGTTTCACCATCACTTAATTGTTTTTATTGATTGTTTTTTTTAATTCTTCAAATTCTAAGATAATCTTCGGCAAATTGCGGAAATGTACATACGATTTGCTGTAATCCGTATACGTGAATGACGGGCTTCCCTGCAACACTTCATTGTCCTTCACATTGCGTCCGACACCCGATTGCGCCTGAATGCGTACATTATTGCCTACGACGATATGTCCGGCAAAACCAACCTGACCGCCAATGATACAATTTTTTCCGATTTTGGTCGAACCCGCAACGCCGGTTTGTGCGGCAATGACGGTGTGTTCGCCAATCTCAACATTGTGTGCAATCTGGATTTGGTTGTCGAGCTTCACGCCTTTTCTGATAATCGTCGATCCCATAGTCGCGCGATCGATTGTTGTCGAGGCACCGATATCTACATGATCTTCTATGATCACATTCCCGATTTGTGGAATTTTCGTGTAAGTCCCGTCAGCATTCGGTGCAAAACCAAAACCATCCGCTCCGATAATGGCACCGGAATGAATCGCACAATGGTTTCCAATCACAGTGTCTGAATAAATTTTAGCACCGGCAAAAACAGTAACATTATCGCCAATCACAACATTGTCGCCGATATAACAGTTCGGATAAATTTTCACATTGTTGCCAAGGCGTACATTCAAACCGATATAGCTGAAACTTCCGAGGTATAAATTTTCACCATACTGAACACTTTCGGAAACGACCGAAGGCTGTTCGATACCGACTTTGCTGTCTTTTCTGGCCTGATCGTAAAAGGTCAGCAATTTTGTAAAAGCCAGATAAGCATCGTCGACTTTAATCAATGTAGTGCTGATTTCAGATTCCGGTGTAAAAGAATGGTTTACAATGGTAATCGTCGCTTTGGTAGTATAAATGTAAGATTCATATTTCGGGTTCGACAGAAAAGAAATCGAACCGTTCTCGCCTTCTTCAATTTTAGACAGCGTCCAGACTTCGGCATTGGGATTTCCAACAACCTCGCCTTCTAAGATGTTCGCTATTTGCGCTGCTTTGAATTTCATTTATAGCAAACTATTTTTTGTTGGTACAAAATGAAACCCGCAAATCGTTGCGCTGCATTCCTTATTGTATAATTCTGCTTGTTTCATTTGTTTGAATAGTGCCGACAAAAATATAAAAAATAGATTTTAAAATATTAATTTTCTAGCAGTTGTTTTGGGTAGCAAATATAATATTTCGTGACGGGTTTCGACAAGGCTTTCAAATTCAGCTGATCGGAAGCTTCAACCACGTCTTCAATCGTTTTGTCTTTCTTCAGAATATGGATCGGTTCCGCGTCTTTGCTGTAAGCCTGATTTTTAATTTTTCCTTTAAAAATGAAGTATTCAGTGTCATGAGCAGAGATTCCGTTTGCTTTTGAAAATCTTTCAGTCAGTTCGTGAAGCATCTCTTTCGGGAATTTTTCGCTGCTGAGCTTTATTTTGAGCAAATCGCGGTTGATAATCATTTTGCTTAGCGAACTTAATATAAAATCATCTTCGGTTTGCCATGATTTTAAAGCACTGACAATATCATAATCATCGAGTTGCGCAAATTGGTCTAGCACATCATCGGTAAAATCGGGAAGCTCAATTTTGTTTTTCATGAAAAATGCCAAAGGTTTGCTCGATGGCAATTCAGTTCCTTTAAGTGTAAGTTCTTTAGCGCGTTTAAGTGTTTTGGTAAGAATCAATTCGGCGACGAGGCTTGTTTTGTGAAGGTAAGCCTGCCAATACATCAGCCTTCTGGCCATGAGGAATTTCTCGATGGAATAGATGGCTTTTTCTTCCATCACCAAAACATCGTCCACGACATTGAGCATCTGAATCAAACGGTCGGAATTGATGTTGCCTTCCGCGACGCCCGTGTAAAAACTGTCGCGTTTGAGGTAATCCATACGGTCCATATCAAGCTGGCTCGAAATGAGTTGCAGCATGAACTTGCGATGGTATTCGCCTTTAAAAACTTTAATGGCCAAGGAAAGTTGCCCGTCGAATTCTACATTCAAACGGTTCATAAACAACAAAGAAATCGCTTCGTGGCTCACACCTTCGACAATGCTGTGCTCCATCGCGTGGGAAAATGGTCCGTGTCCGATATCATGCAACAGAATCGCAATCAACAAAGCATTTTCTTCTTCTTTGGAAATCTGTACTTCCTTAAACTTCAACACTTCAATCGCTTTCTGCATCATGTGCATGCAACCCAAAGCATGATGGAACCGTGTATGATGTGCACCCGGATAGACTAAATAAGACATACCCATCTGCGAAATGCGCCGCAAACGCTGGAAATAAGGATGTTGAATGAGATCGTAAAGTAGCGGATTCGGTATCGTGATGAATCCGTAAATCGGGTCGTTGAGGATTTTCAGTTTGTTGATTTGACTCACGTGAATGCTGTTTTAGGCGAACAAATATAAGCAAATTGTGAGTTTATGGATTTGCTTATTGGGTTATTTGTACACGAAGCCCAAATAACCAAATCCACAAATAAACTTATTTAAAAAGATTTAAAAATGCGATGTATCGGAATTCCGACGCCCTGCTTAAGCACAACCAGATTATCCGTAACAGCCCAAACGGTAGTTTCCACCATTTTTTTGGATTGGTTGTCTTCAAAAAAGATCTTAATTTTGGAATGCTCGAGATTGCCTAAAGATTGCGCGCGGTTTAAATCGATGTTTCGCTGAAAAATAGCATCTTTGTCTTCGAGAACTTCATGGTTTGGAAATTTCAAAGCATGAATTTTTTCTTTCGCTATGGTTTCATAGGTAGTTGCCATAATAGTCAAATTTTAATTATTAATAGATTAGGGACTGTGAATGTAATAAAATATATTTACAATTAACAAAAACCATATTATTTTTTCAATATTTTGAAGATATCAATAAAGAATAATCAATTAGAAGTCGTCATCAATTCGCAGGGCGCGGAACTCATTTCGCTGCAAAAAACCAGCACCAAACGCGAATACATCTGGGAAGGAAATCCTACATTCTGGGGCAAACATTCTCCTGTTTTATTTCCAATTGTCGGCACTTTGAAAAACAATCAATTCGAATATAAAAACAAACATTATACTTTGCCAAGGCACGGATTTGCTAGGGATTACGAATTTGAATTGATTTCAAAAACCGAATCATCAGCCATTTTTTCACTGCAATCTTCAACAGAAACCAGAGCTGTTTATCCTTTTGATTTTGAACTACAACTTCATTACGTTTTAAATGAAAACGAACTTGTCGTGGCTTACAAAATCATCAACAAAACAGACGTTATGATGCCTTTTTCGATCGGCGCGCATCCGGCTTTCGCTTTGTCAGAATTCTTTGAACATTACAGTCTAGAGTTTGAATTTCAGGAAGCCTTAAAAAGCTATTCACTTGAAAATGATTTACTTTCGAAGAAGACAACATTGCTTCCGATGCACCAAAAGCAAGTACAGCTCGCCTATTCGCTGTTTGAAAACGACGCTTTGATTTTTAAGGAAATGCAATCGAAAAAAATCACCATCTTGGAAAATGGAAATCCGCTCCTTGGCTTTCATTTCAATGATTTCAAAAATTTCGGAATCTGGACTAAAATCAATGCACCTTTCCTTTGTCTTGAGCCGTGGCTGGGATATTCAGATACTATAAACAGCAACGGAAAACTCGAAGACAAAGAAGCGATACAATTCGTGGCGGCACAACAAGAATTTCTTTGTAGCTTTAAAATCGAAATCTACTAAACCATGCTGACTTTTAATTTCAATAATCCATTTCCCGAAATAGAAACGCCGCGTTTGTTGCTGCGCCGTCTCGATAAGAATGATGCGGAACAGATCATGGTATTGCGTGGCGATGCGGAAAATATGCGCTTTATTCCACGTCCGTTGGTAACCAATACAGAACAGGCTTTAGATCATTTCGCAATGATTGACGCCAAAATCGAAAACAATGAAGGCATCAACTGGGCCATCACGCTTAAGGGAAACCCTAAACTTTTGGGCATTATTGGACACTACCGCATCCAGCCGGAGCATTATCGTTCGGAAATTGGTTATATGTTATCGCGTGAATTTCATGGAAAAGGAATCATAACCGAAGCGATCGAAGCGATTCTCGTTTATGGTTTTGATGTGATGAATCTGCATTCGGTTGAAGCCATCATAGATCCAGACAATATCGCTTCAGAAAGGGTTTTGCAAAAGAATGGTTTTGTCAAAGAAGCACACATTCTTGAAAATGAATTTTTTGATGGAAAGTTTTGGGATACTGTCATTTATTCGTTGCTCAGACGAAACTTCCGCAAATAATCATTTTGGAAATTTAGGCAAAGTCCTAATGTAAAGCTGTTCTACTTTCTGACGCGCCCAATCGGTTTTTCTTAAAAAAGTCAGACTCGACTTCACTGACGGATTTTTCGTAAAGCATTTAATTTTAATGAGTTCGCCCAAAGTATCAAAACCATAGAATGCAACCAATTGCTCCAAAATTTTTTGGAGTGTAATGCCATGAAGCGGGTCTTTTGAGGTTGATGGTTGCACGGCATAAAATTAGTTTTTTATTGTATTGATAAGCCATCAAGTTCAATAAATAATGCTTGAATAGACGAAGCATTCTGTTTATAAAATTTGTTTAAAAAATTTTCCCTCTAAATTACTGAAAGCCATAAAATTAAAATTACTGTTTAAAATTTTATTTATAATAAGTCTAAATAAACTTTTTTATTTCGAAAGTGCATTTTATATTTGCATTATTATTTTTAATTATTCTAAATAAATGTCCAGATACCTACTTATCCAAGCGCTCGTTCTTTCTGCAAACCTTTGTAGTTATGCGCAAGAACACAAAACAAACCAAAGCGAACAAAGGGAATCTATCACAACAACAGACACCGTCAAAACCAAAAAAGGCGAAATACTAGCCGAGGTTATGATTACTGCTAGTGCCCGAAAAGTACCTGTCAACGTTGGTAAGTCGAATATCAAACCACTCGATTTGCCACAAAGTGTTGCCGTAATCAACCAATCGACTTTGCAAAATCAGCAAATAGCCAACATGACGGACATTCTTAAAAACACCAACGGCGTCTACATCATGGGAAATACCGGCGGTTTTCAGGAAGAAATTGCCTCAAGAGGTTATGCCATGGGAAGTTCGAATACTTTTAAGAATGGCGTACGCTACTTCAATGGCATGCCAACCGAAACCAGTGGTATTGAAAAAGTCGAATTCCTCAAAGGAAGTGCCGCCATCTTATTCGGGAATGTCACAGCAGGCGGTGTTCTGAACATCATCACCAAAAAACCAAGATTCGAATTTGGTGCCGATGCCGGAATCACAGCAGGAAGTTTTGACACCTACAAAACCACTTTCGATGTTTATGGCGGAATCGGAAAAGGAAAAACAATGGCATTCCGCATGAACGGTTCCAATACGCAGGCCAACAGTTTCAGGATTGGCGTGAGTTCCGAATCGAAATATGTGAATCCGTCTTTTTTGATCAACTTCAATGACAGGACTTCTCTTTTGATCGAAGCCGATTATCAGAAAGATTTCAGAACTGCCGATTTTGGTGCCGGAATCATCAATTACGAACTCGTTGATTTGCCGAGAAGCCGGTTTGTTGGGGTTTCTTGGGCTTACAATAAAGCTGAACAAGCTTCGCTCACGACTACTTTAAAGCATGATTTTAATGAAAACTGGAATATCAATTTTATCAATTCGTTCCGTTATTACAAGACAGATTTATTTGCGAATACCCGACCAAATGCTGTGTTGAGTTCGCCTGCGAATGCTGCTCCTATCCTATCGGTCGATGCTAATGGAAACTGGAAACGCGGTCTGCAACGCAGCGAAGCCAAAGACAATTATTGGTTGCAGGAAGTCAACGTTAAAGGGAATTTCAAAACTTGGAATGTGAGCCACCAATTGCTTGTGGGTATCGATACAGACACTTATAAAACCACGACCTTGGCTTCAGTCTACAAAAATCCATTGCCATTGAAGAATTACGCCAATGAATACGACACCATCAACATCTTTACAACCGATTTGAGCACTGCCAGAAATGACGTTCCCAACATGGATAAAAACACTTTGACAACGGCTCCTATAAAACGTGTTGGCGCTTATATTCAGGACTTGATTCATTTCAATCAGCATTTCAAAGCTTTATTGGGCGTGCGTTACAGTTATCAGGATACAGAGAATGAAGTCTACACTTTTGCCGCAACCAATCCGACGCCAAGAGCCGAGAAAACTGTCGTGACCAACCAGTATGATGACGCTTTTTCACCCAGAATCGGTTTGATTTTCCAGCCTAATGCCAAACAATCGGTTTTTGCGAGTTATTCAAATTCGTTTGTGCCCAACACAGGTCTGGATTATGAAACTAAAGCAGCATTGAAACCATCTACAATTCACCAATATGAAATCGGTTCTAAAAACGAATTATTCCATGATCGTTTGTATGCGAACCTTACGTTATATCAAATTGAAAACAACAATTTAGCACAAAATTCGCTGATTGATGCCAACTTCAGAGAATTAGCCGGAGGCACCAAAAGTAAAGGCGTTGAGATCGATATCGTAGCTTATCCCGTAAAAGGATTGTCAGTAATGGCTGGTTATAGTTTCACGGAAATCAAGTACACGGCGAGCAACATTTTTATTGTAGGAAGTTCGATTCTTTACATGCCGAAAAACACAGCAAACCTAAATTTCAATTACAACTTCGACAAAGGAAAACTCAAAGGTTTGAATTTAGGCCTGATAAATTCTTATATCGGAGCGAGATACGCAGGACGTTCCACTAATTTAATAACGTCGAACGACCCTAGAAAACCGGTAGCTTTGCCTGATTATTTCCAGAACGATTTCACGTTGGGTTACAAGATCAATCAGATTACCTTGAGAGGAAAGATGAGCAACATCTTCAACGTTTTGAGCTACAATGTTCATGACGACAACAGTGTCAATCCGATTGCGCCTACGAATTATTCCGTTTCATTAAATTATACTTTCTAAACATGAATCCGCTGAAAATCAGAAACCTCCACCGCGATCTAGGTTATTTCTACATCGGACTCATCATCTCTTTTGCTTTTTCTGGCATTTTGATGAACCACCGCGAAGACTGGCATCCGGAAAAGTATACGACCGAAACCAAACTCATTAAAGTGAACCTTCCGAATGAGGATCTGATCAATGACAAATTCGCCGAAAACTTAGCCAAAACCTATGGCATCGACGATAAACTCAGAAGATGCAAAGTCAAAAAAGGGGAAGTCAAGATTTCTTTTGAGAACAATGACATCGAAATCGATATGAAAACTGGCAAAGGTGAAATCATTTCGTTCAGCAAAACACCGATCATCAGCCAAACGATGAAACTGCACAAAAACACCTCAAATTGGTGGATTTATTATGGCGACATTTTTGGGATTTCGTTGATTACGATTGCCATTACAGGCGCGATTATGATCCCGGCGGGTAAATTTTCGTTTAAGCAAAGAGGCTGGAAACTGGCGCTGGCTGGCATTATTTTTCCCTTATTGATTTTATTGTTTGTTTAAATTGAAGAACTCGTTTAGCAATAAGCGAGTTTTTTTCTACATTTGATTCAACAAAAATAAATACCGGCAAGATGAAAATATTGATCATAGCAATCCTAACTTTTTTAGCAAGTTTATTGCCTCAGGAAAATGCTAAACTCAACGGGAAATACCGCATTGTGTTTGAGAAGAAATACGAACAGCAAACGTTTCAGATGGTGTTCACTGACAGTGTTTTCAAGAAAGTGATGCCCGACGCCGTGATGTATAAAGGCAAAATCAAATACGAGAAATACCGTGCTTTTCTTCGCTACGGCAAAGACGACAATCCGATGGAAATCGACAACCGTGAATTCAATAAAGACTCGATGAAATTCACGATGAAAAGCAACATCGACATTTCGAAAACTACCGCGCGTGGCTGGTTGGTCAAGGTAAAATAACTTCAAATAAAAAACCCGTTTAGTAGTAAACGGGTTTTTATTTTTTATTTTGGAATTAGTTTTTCATCGGAATGCTGGCTAAAATCTCCAACACGAATTTCCAGAATTTCTGCGATGATTTGATGCTCGCACGTTCATCGGGTGAATGCGCTCCGTGAATGGTCGGGCCAAAAGAAATCATGTCCATTCCCGGATAATTCGTTCCTAAAATGCCACATTCCAATCCCGCGTGACAAGCGACTACTTTTGGTTTATCGCCGTTTTGCTTTTCATAAATTGAAACCAGAACATCTAAGATTTCAGAGTTTACATTCGGTGTCCAACCCGGATAACTGCCGGTAAAAGTGACTTCGCAGCCGAAGAGTTCGTAAGCCGAGCGCAACGCATTGGCCAAATCCATTTTGGAGGATTCTACTGAAGAACGCGTTAAATTCTGGATTGAAATCTCGCCGTCTTTCACAATGACACGCGCAATATTGTTCGACGTTTCAACCAAATCTTCCATATCGGCAGACATTCTGTAAACGCCGTTGTGCGCCGCGTAAATCGAACGCAACAAACCTTCCTGCACACCAAGTTCCATGATTTTTGAAGGCAAATCAGATTTGGTGATTTCAATAGTTAAATTAGGTTCTGTAGTTTTAAATTCCGCTTTGATCTCGCCAATAACTTCCTGCATATCGAAAACGTAAGCTTCATCATACATCGAAGCGATAATCACTTTAGCTACACTTTCGCGCGGAATTGCATTACGTAAGCTTCCACCATTGATTTCAGCAATCTGCAAACCAAAATTCTCAAAGCCGTCAAATAGCAAACGGTTCATGATTTTATTCGCGTTGCCCAAACCTTTGTGGATATCCATTCCGGAATGCCCGCCATTCAAGCCTTTTACGGTAATTGTATAACCTACGGAACCTTCGGGTGTTTCTTCTTCGTGGTAACTTCTCGTTGCAGTAACATCGATGCCACCGGCACAACCGATATCAATTTCGTCGTCTTCTTCAGTATCCATATTCAAAAGGATTTCGCCTTTTAAAATGTCGCCTTTCAGATTTAAAGCGCCCGTCATTCCTGTTTCTTCATCGATTGTAAACAGCGCATCAATCGCCGGATGCGGAATGTCTTTGCTTTCGAGAATCGCCATGATCGCAGCCACTCCTAGCCCATTATCTGCTCCGAGTGTAGTTCCTTTGGCGCGAACCCAATCGCCATCGACATACATATCGATGCCTTGTTTGTCAAAGTCGAAATTCGTATCGGCATTTTTTTGGTGCACCATATCGAGGTGGCCTTGCAATACGACCGTTTTGCGGTTTTCCATGCCTGGCGTTGCAGGTTTGCGGATGATCACGTTGCGGATGTCGTCTTCAAAAGTTTCCAATCCGAGGCTTTTTCCGAAGTTTTTCATGAATTCGATGACGCGGTCTTCTTTTTTCGACGGACGCGGCACGGCGTTGAGATCGGCAAATTTATTCCAAAGGGCTTTGGGTTCGAGGTTTCTGATTTCCATTTTTTTCTTAAGGTTCTGAGTTAGTAAGGTGCTAAGCTACTGAGGTTTTGAATCGATTCATAGGACGACTCTTTCATTCAGGAAGCCAAAGTTAAAGAATTTATGTCCTTTTCCGTGTATATTTACAGTCAAAATTAAAAGGGTGCGGCGCAAATATATCTTACCGTTTTTTCTGTTAATCCAAGTGATTGTCTTGCAGGTCGTTTCGTTTTTCCCTGAATTTGTCGAGCGGTTTTACAGCAAAGGTTTTTATGTATGGATTTCACATATCTGGCGTATCAGTCTGGGAAGCCTTGCGTTTTCTGTCGGCGATTGCCTTTATGGGATTGTCATTTTTTTATTGTTGCGATGGTTCTGGATCAAGAGAAAAACAGGGAAACTTTATAAAAAAGACAACTTCCTGCAATTGTTAAGTTTCGTTTCGGTGTTTTATTTTTTGTTTTATATCTCGTGGGCGACGAATTATTACCGCGTGCCTTTGTTCGATAAGATGAATATCCAACGGGAATATTCCGACGCCGATTTATTGAAATTCACCACAAAACTGATTGCCAAAACCAACGCCGTCCAACTTCAAATCGCCAAAAGCAAAAACACCAAAATTGACTTTCCTTATTCGCAGGAACAAGTTTTTCAGATGAACCTAAATGGTTATGGTCATTTAGCGCAACAATATCCGTATTTGAAGTACGAACACGAAAGCATCAAGAAATCGCTGATCAGTTTGCCTTTGACTTATATGGGTTTTGCGGGTTATCTGAATCCGTTTACGAATGAAGCTCAGGTCAATTACATGCTTCCGATGTATACTTTCCCGACGACAGCTACGCATGAAATGGCACACCAACTGGGTTATGCGAGTGAAAGTGAATGCAACTTTATTGGTTTTTTAGCTTCAATCAAAAATGACGATCCGTATTTTCAATATTCGGGTTATGCGTTTGCGTTGCGGTATTGCCTGCACAATTGGGAAGTTAGAAATCCTAAAATTTTAAAACAGTTACTCAAAACTGTTAATCCCGGCATCCTCAAAAATTACAAGGAAAGTGAAAATTTCTGGAAGCAATACGAGACTTTCATAGAAACCGGTTTCAAGATTTTTTATGACAACTTACTCAAATTCAACCAACAAAAAGACGGCTTGGACAGTTACAGCAAATTTGTGAATCTGATGGTGAATTATTATCAGGGCAAGCCAATATAGTTAAAACCCAAACAATACTTACTTATAATTGTCGTTGTATTAGGAATTTAAAAACCCAATATAATGAAAATCAACTTCAGACAAACCACGCCTTTTTTAGTTTTGATGGCCCTAACAGCCAGTTCGTGCAGCAGCAATTCCGATTCGGAACCTGAACCTTTACCTGCTTTTTTCAATTTGAATGTGGGAAATGAATGGGTTTATAAAGAATATAAGAATAGTTATGATAATCTGGATGAATATAATTTCACCGGAAAAATCGACAGTGTTGAAGTACTATCGATCGTCAATATTGAGGGAATTGAATTTTCCAAATTACGCCATAAGATTGGAAATGCGACAGAAACCATGAATCCACAGTACAACTACGAATACCTGAGGGTTGATGAATTCGGGCATCTTGTGGGCAGTAACCCTAATGGTTTCTTATATGAGGATCCAACGACAGCGGGTCAGCTCAACATTATGAGACATCCAGGAGATGATACAACCTATCAAAACACTGTCGTTCAAGAATCAGGTACTTATTTCGCCAGCGTATATCCTAATACCAATATCATCGTCGAAGGGAACAATTATACAGTTTCTCCTTTGGTGCTTGAATATACTTCTCCTGAAGGCACTATGCCAATCATCAATAAATCTGTTGAAAGTGACTATCAAAGACAGATTGGACTGGTAAAAAAAACCAATGCTTATGTTTCAAGTCCTGTATACTGGGAGAACCGATTGGTTTCGTACCATATCGTTAATTAAAAAATACCGCACAGATTAATCTGCAATTCGTGTGGTGTTTTTTAATACTTCAATCCGCGTTTGGGCACCATACCGCCTTTGGTATCACGCACGCTGCTGATGATCACAAAAGCGTGCTCATCGACCTTTTCGATTTCAGATTTGAGTCGGTTGAGTTCTAAACGAGTTACGACGGTGTAAACGATTTCAACATTGCCGCTTTCGCCATTTTTGCCGTAACCGCTTTTTCCTTTGTAGGTTGTTACGCCGTGGCCGAGCACTTCAATAATGAGTTTCTTGATTGCTTCACTTTTTGGAGAAACGATCGTGACGCCCATATATTCCTCGATGCCGTCGATGATGAAGTCGAGTGTTTTGGAAGCGGCCAAATAAGTAATCATCGAATAAAGTGCGATTTCAATCGTCAGAAAATAAGCCGCAGCGGAGAAAATCACCACATTGATTACAATAATAATGTCGCCAATCGTAGTTCCGAATTTCCGGCTCAGATAAATCGCTAAAACTTCCGTGCCATCGATGACAGCACCGCCGCGAACCGATAATCCGATGCCGGCGCCCAGGAAGAAACCTCCAAAAACAGCGACCAATAAATTATCGTCGGTAACATTCGGGAACGTGACAGTGCCCACGACCAAAGCCAAACCTATAATGGCCAGTGTGGTTTTGATGGCGAAAGCTTTACCAATGATGTTGTACCCTAAAATGATAAACGGAATATTAATCGCTACAATCAACATATACAAAGGAATGGGCGTGATTACAGAAATCAATAATGAAATTCCTGTGGCGCCTCCATCAATGAAATGATTCGTCAACAGAAAACCTTTAAATCCCAAAGCGGCCGAAAAAATTCCGGATACGATAAGAATAAAGTCTTTGATGTGCCTTTTTATTTTTGTTTTCTGGTGGTGCTTCATGGTTGTTTTTTAGACTTCGTCGGTGGTGAATGTGGTAAAACTTTTTTTCTTGTAGGGTCTGATGATCAATCGGCCTTCACGGTCAAAAATGATGTAATTGTAGACCCAGTTTAAAAACACCACCGCTTTGTTTTTGAAACCAATTAAAGAAAACAAATGCACGAACATCCAGACGAACCAAGCGAAGACGCCGCTGAATTTGTAGTGAGGCAAATCGACTACGGCTTTGTTTCTACCGATTGTGGCCATCGAACCTTTGTCGTGGTATTCGAACGGTTTCATTGGTTGGTTTTTAATTTTTTTGAGGAGGTTTTCGCCTAATAATTTTCCTTGTTGCATCGCGGGCTGCGCGACCATGGGATGTCCGTTTGGGTATTCTTTAGTTTCCATCGAAGCGATATCGCCGAGCGCGAAAATATTGTCGTAACCCAAAACCTGACTGAACGCATTGACACGGATTCTGTTGCCTTTTGCAATAGATTCTGATTTGATTCCCGGAATCATAGCGCCTTGAACACCAGCGGTCCAGATGACTGTAGCTGAATCGAAAGTTAAGTTCGAATTGGTTGTGATGGTTCTTCCGTCATAATTCAATACACGTACGTTTTTGTGCACCTTGACGCCCAGATTGATGAGGAATTTTTCAGCTTCATCAGAGGCGTTTTGGCTCATCGTATTGAGAATTCTATCATCACCTTGAATCAGATTGATTTGCATATTGCCGATGTTGAGATCCGGATAATCTTTCTGCAGGATCGCGTTTTTCATTTCGGCTAAAGCGCCTGCGAGCTCTACGCCTGTTGGGCCGCCACCGACTAAGCAAAAATTCATATAAGCATTGCGTTCGTTCTCATCATTGACCAATAAGGCTTGTTCTAAATTTTCGAGAATCAGGCTGCGGATGTTCAGCGATTGCGGGATCGTCTTCATCGACATGCTGTTGCGCTCGATTTCCTTGTTGCCGAAATAATTGGTTTTGGAACCGTTCGCGAGCACGAGATAATCGTAATGCAGTTCTCCTATATCTGATTTTACAATTTGGTTTTGGGTATCGATTTCGTTGACGCGGCTCAATCGGAAATAGAAATCCGGATATTCCTGAATGATTTTTCGGATGGGATATGCGATGGAACCCGCTTCTAACCCACCGGTAGCAACTTGATATAACAGAGGTTGAAACGTATGGTAGTTGTGTTTATCGATGAGTACGACTTGCACGTTTTTGTTTTTGAGTTTTTTGGCGAGCGAGATTCCGGCGAATCCTCCGCCTATGATGACGATTCTTGGGAGTTGAGTGTTTGGAATGTTCATTTTTTTGTGGTTCTAAGAAAATAAAGTTGTTTGGCTCTAAGATACGACGTTTGGATTCGGCATCAAAACCAGTATTGCAGAATGTGGGAATTTTGAAAATGGTTGACCGTCGCAAATTTTGAAAAAGTGATTCGGAAATGATTGTTCAACCATTAGCCCCGATAGCAGCGGTATCCTTTTGTGCCGGGGTTCGGCATAAAAGATTTAGCGGATAGCGGGTCCAGGCGTGAACCGAAACGGACTGTTGTGCTCCTGACAAAAAATAAGTACCTTGTAACAAAATCCGCGAACGGTTTACTAACGCAGTTATGAGTCAGGAATTAGAGCAGTCTTTTGTCAAGCAATTGAAGGAAAACCAGAATATCATCCACAAGATTTGTCGGTTGTATACTTCTGGTGAAGATGCACATAAAGACTTGTTTCAGGAAATTACGATCCAGCTTTGGAAGGCGTTTCCGAAATTCCGCGGCGAGAGCAAATTCTCAACTTGGGCATACCGTGTAGCGCTCAATACGGCTATTACTTTGTATCGAAAGAGCACGCGATCGATCGCTACTTCGTCTTTCGACACGACCAACCACTTTATCAAACAGGAAGAATACAATTACGAGGAAGAAGAACAAATCAAACTGATGTACGAAGCGGTCTATCAGTTGAACGATATTGAGAAAGCGCTCGTATATATGTACCTCGAAGATAAGGATTACGAAGAAATATCAGAAACATTAGGAATCAGTCAAGTGAATGCCCGGGTGAAGATGAACAGAATTAAAACGAAATTGAAAAAAATATTAAATCCTTAAGGATTATGGAAGAGTTAGATGTACTAAAAAAAGCCTGGAAAAATGAGGAGCGTTCGTACGATCAGGTGACGGAGAAGGATATTTATGGCATGTTGCACCTGAAATCGTCGTCGATTGTTAAATGGATTCTCATCATCAGCATCCTGGAATTTGTGTTCTGGAATATCATTTCGGTCTTATTCAGCGATGAAAAATACCAAAGCAAATTGGAATCTTACGGCATTGATGATATCATGCTGATTGTGAATGTCTTTAATTATGTAGTTGTGGTCGGATTTATTTATGTATTCTATAAAAACTACCGCTCGATCTCAACACTCGATTCTACAAGAAAACTGATGCAAAGTATTTTGAGCACGCGTCGCACGGTGCAGTATTACATCTGGTATAATTTATTCATCGTGACGCTGACGATTGTCATTTCAATCGTGATGATGTTCTACCACAATCCGGATATGATTTCGCTGATGAACCAACAGGTTTCCGAAGGACACAAGTCTGTGTTCCTTTGTTTCTGTGTTGCTATTTCGCTGGTATTTATCGCCGTAATCATTGGCGTTTTCTGGCTCTTCTATAAATTGCTTTACGGAATTTTACTCAAGAAATTATTTGCGAATTATAAGGAATTGAAGAAAATTGAGCTTTAAACAATGGATAATTGATAATTAAAAAGGCGCGGTTTAAGAATTGCGTCTTTTTCTTTTGATGTCTATTTTAAAAAATTATCAATTATCAATTATCAATTATCAATTATCAATTATCAATTATCAATTATCAATTAAATTAAACTTTCCACTGCCTCAATTGATTGAGCTCTTCCTGCGCTTCAATTTCTTCTGTCGGAATGACTTTTAAAAATGACGGATGTTGTTCTATAGCATATTCCACTTTTTCCACAATTTGATCGATCGTGTCGTTTTCATAATCAATGTGTAGCGGTTCCTTGATGATGAAGGATTGCAAAATGCCTTTCTTCTTAAGTCTCAACCCTTTCTTATCAAACGAACGGCGGAAACCGTCAATAACAATCGGAACGACCACAGGTTTGTATTGTTTGATGATGTGCGCCGTACCTTTTCTTACGGGTTTGAACGATTTGGTGGTGCCTTGCGGAAACGTAATCACCCAACCGTCTTCGAGCGCGATACCGATATTTTCAGTATCGTTCGGATTGACTTCGCGTTTCTCTGCGACATCTTTTCCTCCGGCGCGCCAGGTTCTTTCTACGGAGATTGCCCCAACATAAGCTAAAATTCTTGGAAGTAAACCCGATTTCATGGTTTCACTTGCGGCCACATAATAGATATTCATTTTGGGCTGCCATAAATAACCTATGTTTTTGATGTTGTCTTCACGACCGCTCAAACTGGCGTTGAACACGTGAAACATCGCCACGACATCGGCAAAATAAGTCTGATGGTTTGAAATGAAAAGCACGTTTCTGTCTGGTAAAGCCCTGATGATTTCAGAACCGTCAATTTGCAAATCATTAAAACCGCGGTAACGTTTGTGCGTGATGGCGCCGAAAATGCGGATCAGCCATTTTTTGATGAAAAGTATATGTCCGAAAGGATTTCTTTTGAATAACCCCATGTAACTTAAATTTGAAAACAGGAGGCTAATTTACAAATTAGATGGCATTCTAAAGTACGTTTTTTAGGGTTTCTTTCAATTCGCTGAGCATCATCGCCGTAGCGCCCCAAACATAATGGTCGTAGATTTTGAATGACGGAACCGCAATCGATTTTGAATAAGCGGTTTCCATCATACGGTTGACAACAATGGTATCATCGAGAAAATTTTCAATCGGAAACTCAATGATACCGGCAACTTCCGATGGATCAGGTTTAAAAATCAGCGTGTCATTGCTGTAACCCAAAAAAGGCGATACCATAAAATTACTCGGCGGAATATACACCTCACTGAAAGGTCTGATGACGGTAATTTGTTCTGGTGCAATTCCGATTTCTTCGTGCGTTTCTCTGAGCGCCGTGTGCATCAAAGAATCATCGCTTTCTTCTACTTTACCGCCGGGAAATGCGATTTGGGAGGAATGCACGCCTTTATAAGAATTGCGCAAAATCAGGATGATATTCGTTTTTTCATTACGCGGATAAAACAACATCATCACGGCGGCTTTGCGCGGATTGGCTTTTTCAATATCGAGCGTCTTCATAATATCGGCGCGTTCGGGTGGCGTCATCAGTACGTGCGCCGCTTCGCCCAACAATATTTCGCGTTCGAGTTTGGGAATACAATCAAGAAAGGTCTGAAAATCCATAACAAAGCGTATTTTTGCAGCTTGGGAATCGGTTCGGTTGCGTACGAATTTACAAAAATTAAAACGCATCGGGAGCATTCCCTTAAAATTGACCAAAGCAACCAATAAAATTCATGTATTCAAAACAGGAAAACCAACGGCTTAAACAAGAATTCTGGGTCACTTTCGCTGAGAAATATCCGCGCAAATGGGTGTTGTACGATACTAAAATCAAGGATTTTTCCTTTAAGTTTTTTGTCGATAACACCAAAGCGCAAGTCAGCATTGACATTGAGCATCGCAATGAAGACAAACGCCTCGCCTATTTTGACAAGATTGTGGCTCTGAAAAATATTCTGGAAGATGAATTCATTAAGGATTTGGTCTACCAAAAGAACCACACATTGGAAAACGGAAAAACCATCAGTAAAATATGGGTTGAAAAACTAGGAATCTCTGTAAGCAACCGCGTTTATTGGGATGCTATTTACGATTTCTTCTTTGAAAAAATGCACGCGCTAGAGATGTTTTACCTAGAATATGATGAATTTATAAAAGACATTGAGTGATGTTTGGGCGTGCCGGCGCGACGATATTTAATTTTTCAAAAGAGCATTTCGGGCGCCGTCGGGCTTTCGCACTCGCTTTTTTCAGCGCCGTTGCACGTCACTGAAAAAGAGCTCAGACAATAACTCTATCCCTCACGCGAAACAGTTTAATCTTTGATACAACGAACTGAAATTCCAAAACGTTTATCCATGCTTCCTTCGCTTATGGCACTGCTATAGTTGTAGATTACGCAACGAAAAGCCGTAGATGCATCGTACGATGTTGAACTCCACCAATCGGCACTAAATCCTATATTATAAAACGAACCTGTATAAGAATCGCAAAAACCACCAGGTAGAGCCGTAAACCCACTACTATTCGTTGCTCCCGTATTTGGGGTTCTCCACAACGGAGAAATCGCTTTAATTTTTCCTCCTGCAACGTTTCCGCCACCTAAAAAAGCAATCAGCGTATTCCATTCAGCTTCCGTAGGAATATGATAACCAACAGGTGCCAGTCCTCTCGGATCATTAACTGCATACCAATTATAGAGTTTCCCATATATACGCCCATCAGTAATAGTATTACCCGACCGCCAATAACACCAGGCACCTGTCGTAAGGGTTTCCCATTCGATTGCTTCACTTTGCTGCACTTGAGGAATCGGATCACCATTTCTATACTTATTTACGTTTAAGTTTTTAGCCATCCAGATTTGGTTGCCAATTCTTACTTCAGTATCCAAAATCGGTACTGATGGTCTTGCAGCTACTTGGTTTTGGGTTTTGGTTTCTTCGTTAGAACATGAACTCATCCCGATGGTTAAAACTAAAATTGAGGTTATGGTGAAGTAGTATTTTCTCATGGCAGTGTTTGTTATGGATTTATAAAAGTAGTAATTCCATTTTACAAAAAACCCAAAACATTCTTAAAACAAAAAACCCGTTGTTTTCACAACGGGTTTTCTAAAAAAGGCGACGACCCGAGGCGTTAGCCGAACTGCGTCGCACCTATTAAAAACAAAAAACCCGCTGTTTTCACAACGGGTTTTTCTTAAAAAGGCGACGACATACTCTCCCACAAATTGCAGTACCATCTGCGCAGGCGGGCTTAACTACTCTGTTCGGGATGGGAAGAGGTGAGCCCCGCCGCAATAACCACCTTAAGTCG
>NZ_JAIXSL010000018.1 GCF_027484705.1 Flavobacterium sp. | reverse complement strand
TTCAAACCAAAAGCCAGACGGTGTTCGCCACCTAAATTCAATGTATACGAGAAATCACCATACACATTGTTTTCTTCCACGGGGCCAATTTTATCAGAGATTATCGAAAGTCCGACACCGACATTTTTCCCGACAGGCAATGATCCTGAAAGTGAGAAGGTTGCCGGAGCGTCTTCGATGTCTACCCATTGTTTTCTGTATAACAATCCGAAAGACAAATTCTCTTTCGAACCTGCGTAGGCCGGATTAATCACGTTCATATTATACATATACTGCGTGTAGTGCGGGTCTTGCTGGGCGTTGGCGTCGATACCCAACAACGTGGCGAAGAGTAAGATGAAATAGGTTTTTTTCATGGCTTGCGTTTTAAAAATTTCATACAATATAGAATATTATTTATTGATGTATACCCAGCCGGTTTTTGATTTACCGGTTTCAAAATTAATCACATAATAATAAGTTCCGTCAGGTAGTTCTTTTCCGTTATTGGTTGTTCCGTCCCATTCTTTTTTATAATCGGATTTGGAATAGACTTCTGTTCCATATCGATTGAAAATTTGCAACTGTTTTACATTTAAATTACTCAAATCGAAAAAATCATTCAAGTCATCGGTATTGGGAGAAATTCCTTTTGGGATTTTGCAATACACCGATGGAATATTGATCACTTGTTCAACGCTACAGCCATTGTTGTTCACTACAATTACTTTAAAATCTCCTTTTTCTGTGATAATTATCGAAGCAGCATTCGAGATGATTTCGTTGGTTGCATTGTACCAAGTGTAAGTAGCATTTGAAACTTCATTTTGGTTCACACTCAAAACAAAATTCTCTCCGTCACAACCCGCATGGATTGTAAATTCTGGAGCTTCAATGATGTTAACCGTCAAAATAAAATTTGAGGCACAAGTATTTACAATGGGTGTGAAAGTATAAATGCTTTGACCTAAAACGGAATAGTTAATAGTGTCTGGTGACCAAAATCCGGGAATACCATTGTCAGAAGTTGTAGGAAGCGCTATTGGCGGAACTTCACTGACGGGTTGTAAACAAGTTGTAATCGTGTTCCCAAAATCGAAAGTGGGGATGATGTTCGCATTGATAATGACTACCTCTAAAGTGTTTGTGGTCGCGCATTGTCCGGGATTTGGTGTAAAAGTATAGGTTGTAGTTGCCATGTTGTTGTACATTGGCGACCAGCTTCCTAAAATTCCTTCAGTTGATAAAAGAGGTAACGGATCGCTGATAATGCCACCTTCGCAAAAAGGTCCGACTGGTCCGAAGGTTGGTGTGATTTTCGGGTTGACGACGAGTTCAAAAGTAGTACCGCCGCCACATTGGTCAGGCGCAGGATTGAAAGTATAAGTGGTCGTAGTAGTGTTATCGAATGCTGGAGTCCAGAATCCCGCGATGTTGTTTAATGAAACCGTCGGCAATGGGCTTACAGTTGTTCCTTCGCAAATCGGGTTGATGTTGAATGTGGGTGTGACAGGAGTCAGAATAGTTACCTGCAAAGTCACTGAAGTACCGCATTGGTTCGCGTTGGGTTGAAAGGTGTAGGTGCCTGATGTCGTATTGTTAATTACAGTCGGTGTCCAAACGCCTGTGATTCCGTTTGGAGAAGTAGCTTGCAATATGGGAGCAGTAGCGCCAGAACAAAGATTTAAACGGGTTGGAAAATCAGGTACCGCTCCCGAATTGACCGTGACGATCACTGATGCAGAAAGGGAACAAGCACTTGGAGTGCCTCTAAAAGCAATGTCATCAATGGCAAAATCATTTCCTATTTCATCTGTTTTGCGATCATACAGACAAATTTGAGCTGTAGTATTCGTTCCTGAAAACCAGTTATAATTTCGGGGTTCCCAATCGCAGGTCGTCCCCGGAGCCAATTGGGTGGCAATAGTTTGTCCGTTAATAACCACAGCAATATTCGCAGGAACCGGTAAGGCAACCGTTTGGATCCAATAACTAAACGTATAATTCTGATTGGGCGTTACCGGAATGGTCTGGCACCAAAACTTATCATTGCCGGCATTGATGTTCGAACCATCCATCACAAGCATATTTCCAGTTCCCAAAGTATGGTCGGTACAATCTGAAAAAAAAGACGACCAGTCATGAGCATTGGTCGTGATGCCATAAGCGCGTTGTAAGGCAGACGGATTGCTCGGATTGTAATAAACATAATCGGTCACAAACCCCATATTTCCCGCAGAAAAATCACCATTAAAAACAAGATTGTTATTGCTTGAACTGGTTGATGTTACAGTATAAGTTGTAGTCACATCGGGTGTTACCGTAGGGTTTGTACTATTGCTTACCAAAGAATCATCGAAAGGGTTTGAAGTCCAGGTGTATCCGTTTCCGCCGCTGACACTTAATGTCGTGCTTCCATTCGGACAGATTGAAACCGGATTGCTCACCGTAAGATTAGGAGGATTGGTCAATAAGATATTGTTGATCGTGATTTCCCCATCGGCGCCTTCAAGAATATTTAGCGAATAATTTCCTGCCGCTAATCCCGTAAAAATGCCGCTGCCATTATTGACGCTACCCGACGGACCGGTTAAAGTAAATACGTAAGGCGCATTGCCACCCGCACCATAACCTACAATACTGCCGTCAGAAGTGCCTGTGCAAGAAGGATTGATACTCGAATAATTTAAAGTAAAAGGCAATGGTGGGCCAGTCAACGTGACATCATCTATGGCGAAATCATTTCCGATTTCTGCCGTTGTGGAGTTCCACAATTCAAAATTAACACAGTTGTTGCCCGGTGTAAAACTATAAATCACTTGTTGCCAACCCTCAGCAGGCAAAGGCGCTAAAGTACTTCCGGAAATTAAGGTAACATTGTTGGCGTGGTTAAATTCGTAACCGATATTGGCCCTGCTCTGCACCGAAAGCGATTTGATCCAATAACTGAAAATATAAGTAGCTCCGATCGTTAAATTGCAAATTCCGCCGCCATTGTTGCCCGCGCGCCAGAAACGTTGGTTGCCTCCGGTAGTAGTTCCATCCACGATGAGCATGTTTCCGGTTCCACTGGTATGATCGCCACCCGGTGAAAAATTAGTATTCATGGCTACCGGATTGTTGGTCACGGCATAATTTCCCCCTAAAGTTGCGCCTGAAAAAGGAGGTGTGATTTCGTTATAACAACAACTGTTGACGTTAAACCCGACGCCATTGCCACCGCTTTCGAAATCACCATTGTTGATGAGGTTTTGAGCCTTAACAGAGCAAAAGGCCAGAAATAAAATGCTACTGAATAAAGAATATTTTTTGCCCATAAAACTATACGATAGTAAATGTGAAACATGAAAATATAAAACACAATCTTCAAATATAGGCACAATAATTTTTCCTCACAATCTTGTAGTTCATTAATATGAAATGGAAAAAAATAAATTTCAATACTAAAATCACATCAGACCAAATTTTGTAAAGCAATTGATTGAAAATACGGAATGGCAGGCAGGGTCGCCAAAAAAATCTATTGCTTAGTGATATTCGTCAAAACTGCTTTTTCAGGATAGTTGACAACTTCAAGTATAATCGCTTGGTTTTTAGTAGTTTTTCCTTCAATGATGTAACGCTTTCCGTTTCCAACAGCGATATTGCTTTTGTCGAAATCGACATCGCCATAAGTCAAAGTGTTTTTGATATCAGTGCTGTCCATCCACTTTTCGGAAAGAATTTGCTCGGCGCGGTCGGAATATTGGAAAGGTTTGTTCCTGAGATCATTGAGCACGCGGGCATTAGGAAAATAATTGCAACGCGTATCTTTTCCGATAAACATTGCGGTAACGAAAAACAATCCCATCGTGAATCCGATCAGGTAATAGGCGAAACGGTGGCGTAATCTCATGTTGAATTTTTAACTAAAGTTGAGTCGAACCTAATGGTCCAGAGCGCGCAAAGGTAAAGGAAAGTTTGCTTAAAACACAATTAAATTGATGTCGCTGTCTGGCAAATCAAACCAATCGCCAATGGCTTTGTTGGTCAGGATTCCGTGGTATAAATACACTCCATTTTTTAAGCCTTTGTTGCAACGGATCGCACTTTCAATCCCGCCGTCTTCCGCAATTTGCAACAAGTATGGTGTAATGATATTACTGATCGAAAGCGAAGCCGTTTTGGAATAACGCGACGGAATATTCGGCACACAATAATGCACAATGTCGTGTTTGATGAACGTCGGTTTCTCGTGTGTGGTGACTTCTGAAGTCTCGAAACAGCCTCCGGTATCAATGCTGACATCTACAATCACGGCACCTTTCTTCATGTGTTCGACCATGGTTTCAGTCACAACCACCGGACAACGTTCTTTGCCGCGCATCGCTCCAATGGCCACATCACAACGACGCAAAGCCTTGAGTAATGCTTTAGGTTGGATTGTCGAAGTAAAAATGCGTTGGTTTAAGTTGTTCTGCAAACGTCTCAATTTGGTAATCGAGTTGTCGAAAACTTTGACATTGGCTCCCAATCCAAGCGCAGTTTTGGCAGCGAATTCGCCGACTGTTCCCGCGCCTAAAATGACAACATCAGTAGGAGGAACGCCGGTAATATTCCCGAACAGCAATCCTTTTCCGAACAGGTTGTTGATCATGAGTTCAGCCGCAACAAGGATCGAAGCCGTTCCTGCAATTTCACTTAAAGATTTCACGGCAGGATACGATCCATCTTCATCTTTGATGTATTCAAAAGCGAGTGCGGTGATTTTCTTTTTCATCAGCACATCGAAATATTCTTTTTTGCGTGTTTTCAATTGTATCGCAGAAATGACAATCGTTTCAGGATTGACCATCTTAATTTCTTCGCGTGTCAGCGGTTCCACTTTGAGCAACATCGGGCAACTGAGTACTTTTTTGGTATCGCTCGTGATTTCCGCGCCTGCATCGCTGTATTCCTTATCGCTGTAACTCGCGCTGAGTCCGGCACCCGATTCGAGCATCACGCGATGGCCATGCGAAGTCAACGAATTGACGGCATCCGGCGTCAGACAAATGCGGCGTTCCTGATAACTGGTTTCTTTGGGAATGCCGATGAAGAGTTCGCTTTTGTGCCTTGCGATTTCGAGTTTCTCTTCCTGCGGGAGCAGTTGTTGTTTGGTGAAAGGAGTTAACGCCATAATGCTACATGCTAATTTCGGTCTAAGTTATAAAAAAAGGTTTATTCCAACCTACTTTTTCGAGGATCAAAATGAAAATAAAATGCCATTTGATTATCGGAATTCAAGTTCACGATCGCCGTTAGGAAGTGCTTTTATTTTCACGGTACTGTGTTCGTGCGGAACCAAAGTTGGGATTTTTTCAGGCCATTCAATGAAGCACCAATGATCCGAATAAAGGTATTCGTCCATGCCCATATCGTAGGCTTCGTGTTCGTTTTTGAGGCGGTACATATCGAAGTGGTAGACTAAATCTTCGGTATCCGTCTGGTATTCATTCACCAATGAAAAAGTCGGGCTGCTCGTAGCATTATCTACGCCAAGTTTTTTGGTTAAAGCTTTGATTAACGTTGTTTTACCGGCGCCCATTTCACCGTAAAATAAAATTACTTTTTTAGGTTTTTTATCAAGAATTTGTTGGGCAATCTGGTGTATATCGTCCAATGAAAACGTAAGCGTCATATCTTTTTGGGTTTTTAACAGTACAAAAATAGTTTAAAAAAAGAACCGCTGCGTCACAGATTTAAAAATTGAATGAACAATCTTGAAGCTGTGAAACTGCGGCCTGAATTTCATTAAAAAAATACTATTTCGGATTAAACACTAGCAGCGGCACAATCATTTCCTCGAGCGAAATCCCACCATGCTGATACGTATTTCGGTAATAACTCACATAATGGTTGTAATTGTTGACGTAAGCCAGAAAATAATCATTCTTCGCAAAAATATAAGAACTACTCATATTAATCGCGGGTAAACCGATGCTTTTCGGATCGCGCACCGCATATACATCGCGGTCTTCGTAAGTCAGGCTTCTACCAGTTTTATAGCGCAGGTTGAGGCTCGTGTTTTTGTCGCCAATGACTTTCGATGGGTTTTTGACGTTGATGGTTCCGTGGTCGGTCGTAATGATCAGTTTGAATCCTAATTTTTGCGCTTGTTGGATAATCTCCAGTAAAGGCGAATTTTTAAACCAACTCAATGTCAGCGAACGATACGCTTTGTCATCAGACGCGAGTTCTTTGACGACATCCATTTCGGTTTTGGCATGCGAGAGCATATCGACGAAATTGTAAACTACCGTCACAAGGTCATTGTCTTTGAGTGCTTTGAAATTTTCAGCAAGTTTTTTCCCGTTCGCCAGATTGGTGATTTTGAAATATTCCTGTTTGATGTTTAACCCGAGACGCTTTAAATGTGCGGTTAAGAATTCGGCTTCGTAAAGGTTTTTTCCGCCTTCCTCCACGTCGTTTTTCCAGTATTGCGGAAACTGTTTTTCCATTTCCAGAGGTGTCAATCCTGAGAAAATGGCGTTTCTGGCGTATTGCGTAGCGGTTGGTAAAATGGCGTAATAAGGCACTTCTTTTTCTAATTTGTAATGGTTGGCGACAACGCTTTCAATGACTTTCCATTGGTCATATCTTAAGTTGTCAATCACCACAAACAAGATCGATTTGTCTTTTTTGGTAATCTCGGGAACCACCAATTCACGGAACAAATTATGCGATAGAATGGGTTTGTCAGCTTTCGGTATGAACCAGTCTTCATAGTTTTTTTCGATGAATTTTCCGAACTGCGTATTGGCTTCGACTTTTTGCGATTCGAGGATTTCAACCATGCTTTGGTCTTGGATATTCTCGAGTTCCAGTTCCCAGAAAATCAGTTTTTTATAACATTCAACCCATTCTTCATAGGAATTTACTACAGCCATTTCCATAGCAATTTTTCGGAATTCCTTCTGGTAATCGAGCGTGGTTTTTTCGGATACCAATCGGGTATGGTCGAGGTTTTTTTTAATGCTGAGCAGGATTTGGTTCGGATTGACGGGCTTGATCAGATAATCCGCAATCTTAGAACCGATGGCTTCTTCCATAATATATTCCTCTTCACTTTTGGTAATCATGATTACGGGTGTCGAAGATTTTTTCTCTTTGATTTCAGACAAAGTTTCCAGACCGCTCATGCCCGGCATATTTTCATCCAGAAAAACGATGTCGAAATCGCCCGCATCAAACATATCGATGGCATCCCGGCCATTGTTGCAGGTGGTAACATTGAAATCTTTCTTTTCGAGAAACAGGATGTGGGGTTTTAGTAAATCAATTTCATCATCGACCCAAAGTATTTTGATTTGATCCATTTTTTTGTATTGAGATTTTGAATGGTTTAACGCAGGAAAGCTGTCAAATATACAACGGCTAGTTCTTAAAGTTATTGTAAAGTTGTTTTTGGAACCAAAAAATCTGCAGATCATCGGTTTTATTGCTTTTACTGCAGAAAATTCACCTGATTGTTTACATTTGTTTTCCAAAATTTTAAGTATAACCAAAATGGATTCTATGGTAGATTCAGTATACCACTATTTTAAGGCCGAAAAAAAGGATAGCGCTTACTGTATTTTTATGGGTTTGTTTTCGTTGGTGCTCATGGTTTATTTTTTGGCCAAAGGCACTCCTTTCTACAACGGAATTTCGTATGCGTTCGCAGCCATTGGCGTAATCCAGTTGGTTGTTGGCGGCATGGTTTACCTGCGAAGCGATATGGATATTGTAAGCATCAGCTATTTCATCCAGAAAGATTTCGACATGATTAAGGACAAGGAAATCCCGCGGATGGAAATGCATGTCAAAAACCTCGCGCTTTATTTTAAGGCTGAAATCGGTTGCATTGCTTTAGGTTTGATGCTGTGGTTTTTTTGTCCTTCACTTTCTTTAGGAAAAGGCATCGGTATTGGGCTGGTGATACAGTCTTCAATGATGTGTTTTTTAGATTACCTTGCAGAGCAAAGAGGCAAAGTCTATCTCGATTTTTTAAAGTCATTATTAAAACAGGAGCCATGAAAAGAATAATTTCGTTATTAATTGTATTGGCCGTTTTTCAAATGCATGGCCAAGCGGTGTATAATTCGAGCCAGTACGCGGCTATCGGCGATCTTTTTTACAATACTTCGGCAAGCGAATTGACACTTGATTATGAAAGTACAGGCACCAATTTCAATTGGAATTTCGCTACTTTGACAGGCACTTCGCAAACGGAACTGCAATTCAGAAATCCCACTTCGACGGGTTTCTTATGGCTTTTCATCTACAATACCAACAATACGAATTTGTCGTCCACCACCAATGAAACGCCAACGTTGAATATTCCGGGACAAGTTGTCGGCATTACGGCTGCGAACAATTATTATAAAAAATCCACAGCCGATCTGAGACAGACTGGAAGCGCTTATAAGGTCGATTACAACGGAACCCAGATTCCAATCACAAATCAGTATGCAGATTCCGACATCATTTATCATTTCCCAATTCAATACGGAAATACCGATACCGACAATTCGGCTTACACGATTGATATCCCGACCTTATTGCATCAGGAAAACACATTGGTGCGCACGAACGAAGTCGATGGTTGGGGAAGCCTGACAACGCCTTATGGTTCGTTTTCCAATGTATTGCGCATGAAAACGACTTTGGTTTCGAACGATTCGATTGCGCTTTTAGGAACGGGATTGCCAAGAACGATCCGCACTACCCGCGAACTCAAATGGTTTGACACTACCAAAAAGCAACCTGTTCTTGTCGTTACGCAAAGCAATGCCACAGGGAATTGGGTCACTACAAATGTCACCTATTTAGACAACCAGCGCGATTTTGCCACGACGGCACTTTTTACGCATGCACCAGCAAATCCGGCTGCGGGCGAGGAAGTTTATTTCCAGAATTTAAGCACCAATGCCACCACTTACAGTTGGAATTTCGGAGATCCGACCAGCGGTGCCGCCAATACCAGTTCGGAAGCCTATCCAACCCATACTTTTGCAGCGGATGGTGTTTATACGGTGCAGCTTACCGCTAGCAACGGTTCATTCACGGATACTTATACCTTCACGATTGTCATAGGAAATTTGAGCGTCAATCAAAATAGCGTTGCAAACGATGCTGTTGTTTATCCAAACCCGTTTAATGCACAGTTCCGATTGAATATCCGATGGGAGAATGCCGATTATTTGTTGACGGATATGAATGGCCGTCAGATTTTCACAGGAAAGAACATCGAGCGACAGGATTTTTCTGCGTTACCAACCGGGACATATATTTTAACCGCTTGGGACAATCAAAAAATAAAACGATATAAAATCATCAAAGAGTAAACCGCTCCAAGGTTGTTAAATTTTAAAAAACCTCAATAATTAGAAATACTTTTCGTTTCTCATTTCGTACCTACTATCTACTTTTATTATTAATATTATGGGCTCTATTTTCAAATTAATTATTGTCTTGAGTTTTTCAATATTAGGCTCTTATCTGATCAGTAAGTTGCTGTATACCGTTTCGGATAAGCACAAAAGAAATCCGATAGTTTCCGAACCCGAACCGGAAACGTTGCCGCAAAATCAAATAGAAAAACAAGAAACAGATACTAAAGATCTTTAAATGATTTTATCTCACGGAATTTGATATTTTTACCATGATTCTTTTACAAATCTCCTTTAAGAATATCAGGATGATTTTTGTAACAAAAAGAATATTCCAAGACTGATGGTAATTAAATTTAAATTTCTTTAGTATGAAAAGCACTGCTCTCAAAGTCTGTCTGTTACTGACTTTCTTTTTTCAAATCATTTTTGTGCATGCACAACAAGCGCCGGTCGTATCCAAATACAACTATCATGATACGTTTTCACCAGATTTTTATACAAAGAACGGCACCGACACACGTTCCGCAAGCGGACAGCCCGGGCCGAAATACTGGCAGAACAGGGCAGATTATCAGTTGACCGCACAGCTCAATGAAGCTACGAATGAAATTCAAGGAACAGAGACACTAACATACACCAACAACAGTCCGGATGCCTTGTCTTTTCTATGGATGCATTTAGACCAGAATGCGTTCAAATCCGATTCGCGCGGCAATGCCGTAATCAGTCTTTCAGGAAGCAGGGGCGGAACTAAGGGCGAGATCCTTGACGGCGGTTTCAAAATCAAATCCGTTTCAATCGTTTCGACGGTCAACGGAAAACCTGCTGAAAAAGAAGTGAAGTTCGTCATTTCTGATACGCGCATGCAAATCCAGTTACCACAAGACCTGAAATCTGGTGGGGCGAGCATCAAAGTAAAAATTGCCTTCTCCTACATTTCCCCAAAATATGGCTCTGACCGCACCGGAGTTCAGGATACCAAAAACGGAAAAATCTTCACGATTGCACAATGGTATCCGAGAATGTGTGTTTATGACGATGTCAGAGGCTGGAACACCAATCCATATATAGGTGCGGAATTTTATTTAGAGTACGGCGATTTCGATGTCGCGATTACGGCACCTTCAGGCCATATCGTGGTTTGTTCAGGCGAATTGCAAAATCCCTCAGAAGTATACACGGCAGAACAACAAAAACGTTGGGCAACCGCTAAGCAAAGCGACAAAACCGTGATCATCCGTTCCGCGGAAGAAGTGACCAGTCCGGCTTCACGCCCAGCAGGAAAATCTACGCTGACTTGGCGTTTCAAAATCAAAAATGCGCGCGATGTTTCCTGGGCTTCTTCAGCAGCTTTTATTGTGGATGCCGCGAGAATCAACCTGCCAAGCGGAAAAAAATCATTAGCGATTTCTACTTATCCTGTGGAAAGCAATGGCGATGCTGCTTGGGGCAGGGCCACTGAGTATACGAAAGCATCGATTGAAAACTATTCAAAACGTTGGTTCGAATTTCCTTATCCTGCAGCGACAAACGTAGCCGGAAACGAAGGCGGAATGGAATATCCGGGAATTGTTTTCTGTGAATACACTTCAAAAGGAAACGATCTTTGGGGCGTGACCGATCACGAGTTCGGACACAGCTGGTTTCCAATGATTGTGGGTTCTAACGAGCGTTTGTTTGCCTGGATGGATGAAGGATTCAATACGTTCATCAATTCGTTGAGCGCTGAGGATTTTAATAACGGCGAGTACAAAGGACGTGTCGACAATATGAACAACAGCGCCGTGTTTTTAACCGATCCGAATCTTGAAACGGTTTATAGTACACCTGATGCTATGAAAGAAGAAAGCATCGGCCTATTGTGCTACTACAAACCAGGTTCCGGGCTGACAATGTTGCGCGAGCAGATTTTAGGAAAAGAGCGTTTTGATTATGCGTTCCGTACTTACATCGCGCGTTGGGCGTTCAAGCATCCAACTCCGGATGACTTTTTCAGGACTATGGAAAATGTCGGTGGTGAAGATCTAAACTGGTTCTGGAGAGGCTGGTTCATCAACAATTGGAGACTAGATCAAGGCATCCGCAAAGTAAAATACCTCAAAAACGATCCGGCAAAAGGCGCGTTAATTACGATTGACAATCTTGAAAAAATGGCGATGCCTGTAGTATTGGAAATCAAAACCAAAAGCGGCAAAACTTCAGAGGTGAAGCTTCCTGTAGAAGTTTGGATGCGCAATGATTCCTGGACCATCAAATCCGGAACGACTGAAGAAATAGAAAGCATCACGATTGATCCGAACCACAATTTTCCGGATTATAATGTGGCTAACAACACTTGGGCTGCAGGCAAAGGTGAATTGGAGAAAGACGTCATCCTCGATCCTTATTTGGGCACTTTTTCAAGCAAACAAATTCCAATCAAAATCACTTTCACTGAAGAAAACAATATGCTCAAAGGTGTCGCTACCGGACAAGGGCCAATTTATTTAGAGCCTGCGGGTAAAGACCGATTCACGGATACGGCTTATGGTATCGAAATTCAGTTCAACGAAGCCAAAACCGAAATGAAGTTGATTCAGGGTGCTGAAATTTTATTTACGAGAGAGCAATAAAACAAGCCATTAAAAATAACAATTCCACTAATTCCCTCAGATTTAATCCGGGAGAATTAGTGGAATTCGTGTTTTTATGAATTAATTTACTTTGGCGTTTTGCCTTTAAAGCATTAACAGTGAAGCGTTAATTATTATTAAGGTTGTTCGGTTGGGAATTTTGAAATATCCATATAAAAAACTTCCCAGGTGTGCCCGTCAAAATCTTCAATAGTTCGCTGTTGCATAAAACCGTAATCTTTCATTCCGCTGGGTTCTGTTCCACCGGCGTTAAGTCCGTTTGTTACAATGTTATTTACTTCGTCAACACTATCAACCGATAAAGAAAAAAGCCCTGCAACATTTGATTTTGTATCTGCAATTGGTTTGGTTGCAAAAGTGGCAAACTTCTCGTGGGTTAAAAGCATTGCATAAATGTTTTCACTCCAAACCATGCATTTTCCCGAGTTGTCCGAAAATTTGGGATTGTTGGTAAAGCCCAATGCAGTATAAAAGTCCATAGATTTTTGAAGGTCTTTTACTGCTAAATTGATGAAAATTTGTCTCGCCATTTTTTTGAAATCAAGTTGTTATAAGTTACTATAAATTTTGTTTTTTCTTCAGAATTAAGGAACTGATCAATGCGATGACCAATCCGATAGGTAAGATTTCTGCATATGTCATTAGTATCACCATAATTGGGTTTTTATACCATTCCGCGTAGGTTTTCATTTCCTGTTGTTTGGCCATCAATTCAGCTCCGGTGATACCACTTTCCTGCGCGTGCTTCAATTCGAGTGCGGTGTATTTATCCATAAAATCTGGGAAGAAAGCGTAATATTCAACGAGCCAAACCGCAACGTAGCAAGAAGAGGCGATGATGCTGATCAAAGCCCCGATTTTAAAAGCGTTTCCGAAAGTGATGGCGCCTCCGTTTTGTTTGTCCCTGAAATTCCTGATACCCAGAAAAACAAACGTAAATGCAATAAACATTCCCGTAAATCCGAGCACCATTGAAGGTTTGAAATCCGGATTGCTGTAATACATAAAGGTTCCGTAGACCATAAATAAGGTCACGATGAAACCGGCGATTAGCCCGTAAGTAATAATGATTTTTTTCATAACAGATGAATTAAGTTAGTACCGCAAAGGTTAGTATTCGCATGGCAAAATCACTCATACTTAAGGATGATTTTATAAAAACCGAACTAAAGTACTAAGGTAAAATATGGCGTTTTTTAGCGGTTTCAATCGCTTGCGTCCTTCGTTTGACATCGAGTTTTTCAAACAAATTCGCGGCATGTGATTTCACCGTACTCAGCGAAACGAACAATAACGCGGCAATTTCCTGATTGCTTTTTCCTGCAGCCATCAATGTTAGCACTTCGAGTTCCCTTTTGCTGATTTTGAGTTGGCTTAAGGTTTCCTCATTGCGTGTAAATGGAATGTCACGCACCAAAACCTCTTTTTCAACAATAATGGTTTCAACTTTCGGGCTAGTGATTTTATTCGTGAGCCAAACGCCTAGAGCCGTAAAAAGTATGGCAATCGCGCCTACGTAAACCTCAAATTGATGGCTGAAAATGAGTAACCGGAGTTCGAGCCAGCGCAATAAAAAAAAGAGCAGCGCTAAAGATATTCCGTAGCCAATGCTCTCTTTGTATTTTTTGAAGGTCAATAACATGACGCTGAGCGGTTATTCAATGTTAAAATTGATTGGGTAATTGTAAAGGCAACGCACGGGTTTACCATCTTTCATCGCCGGTTCCCAAGTTTTTTTGAACAGCTTGAGTACACGAACGGTTTCGCCTTTCATCGTTTCGATTTGGTCAGCTTCGTTGATTTTTTCGTCCTGTGTTGCTATTTTCACGACATCAGTTTTGATGTAATCTTTAACGTTGATATGAAACGCTTTAATTTCCGTCATGCTTCCATCAGGTTCGATGATGAAACTAGAGAAAATTGTAATTTTTTTGTTTTTGATTGCCGGTGGGAATTTGAAATTATCACTGATGAACATCGAAAGCGTATAATTTCCTTCTTTGATTTGCGGCTTGACATCGACCTCTGTCGAACGATAAGTTTTTTCAACCGGTGTTGGCGTTGCAGTTACTGTTGAAGCATCCTGCGCATGGGCATGAATCGTAAAACCGAGCAATAGGAGAAGTAATTTTTTCATGTTTTGTTGGTAAAGATTTCAAAAATAAAGAATTAATAGTTACCAATTTTAATTTTTTAGCAATAAAATTAAAGTTGATTTGTGGCGTTTTAAAATTAATAGCGGGCAAAGTAGGGGAAAGCCGTCATCGCATGTTTTACAAAAGAACATCGATAAAAAAATAGCAACTTAAAGGGAACACTATGGTTTAAATTACGCTAATCTATTAATTTCAATATTATGAAAACCCTTTTTGAACCCATCGAAAAAGAGCGCATCCAAACGCTTAAATTTCCCCACAGCGAAGTTTTACAGGACAATCACGCCATCCACCAGCGCCATTCCGATCTGAATCGCGCACAGGCATTAGGCAATCTGGAACATTCCAAAATCAAAATCTTTTTTGAAGACAGCCAATCCAAACGCATGGTCGAAACTACGGTTTGGGCCGTGACCGATAAAAGCGTCATTCTCAAGCAAGGCGTTGGCATTCCGATTCACAGGATTTATATGTCAATTTGAAGACAATAAAAAAGCACCGATACGATGACCGGTGCTTTTTCTTTTATAATGAATTTGTATTATTTCACAAGTTCCGCCTGATTTCTGAAAACCAGTTTTCCGTCAAAAGCATCAATCAACACGATGCTGTCGGTCGAGATTTTTCCTGCCAGAATTTCTTTCGACAATTCGTTTAAGACTTCTCTTTGAATCACCCGTTTCACCGGACGTGCTCCAAATTGCGGATCGTAACCTTTCTGAGAAAGATATTCGATGGCTTCTGGTGTCGCATCCATTGTGATGCCTTGTTGCGCAAGCATTTTGGTGACACTTTTGAGTTGCAATCCTACGATTTGTGCGATGTTGGCATTCGTTAACGGCGTAAACATCACAATCTCATCGATGCGGTTGATGAATTCCGGGCGCACCGTTTGTTTGAGCAAACCTAACACTTCGACTTTCGCAGCTTCGGTTGCGGCTTCGATGCCACCTTTTAAATTCTCGAATTTCTCTTGGATGATTTGGCTTCCTATATTCGAAGTCATGATAATGATCGTATTTTTGAAATCCGCCAATCGGCCTTTGTTGTCGGTCAATCGTCCTTCATCAAGCACTTGTAATAGAATATTGAAAGTATCGGGATGCGCTTTTTCAATCTCGTCGAGCAAAATCACGGAATACGGTTTTCTTCTGACGGCTTCGGTGAGTTGTCCGCCTTCGTCGTAACCTACATAACCCGGAGGCGCTCCGACCAAACGGCTCACGCTGTGGCGTTCCTGATATTCGCTCATATCGATTCTCGTCATCGCATTCTCATCATCGAACAAATATTCCGCTAAAGCTTTGGCCAATTCGGTTTTTCCGACACCGGTGGTTCCGAGGAATAAAAACGTTCCGACTGGTTTTTTCATGTCTTGTAAACCGGCGCGGCTTCTGCGAACGGCGTCGCTTACGGCCACAATTGCTTCTTCCTGACCCACGACACGTTTGTGCAATTCACCTTCCAAACGCAAGAGTTTTTCGCGTTCGCCTTGCAGCATTTTGGTGACGGGAATTCCGGTCCATTTGGCGACGACTTCAGCGATATCTTCACGTGTGACTTCTTCTTTAATCAATGAAGTTCCGGATTGGTTCTCGAGCAGTTGTTTCTGCAAAACATCCAATCTTGCTTGCGCTTCTTTAATTTTTCCGTAACGGATTTCGGCTACTTTTCCGTAATCGCCATCGCGTTCGGCACGTTCGGCTTCGTATTTAAAATCTTCGATTTCGGTTTTCACGGCCTGGATGTTATCGACGACATCTTTTTCGGATTTCCATTTGGCGAAGATCTCGTTGCGGCTTTCTTTGAGGTTCGCGAGTTCCATGCCGAGACCTTTGAGTTTGCTTTCGTCTTTTTCGCGTTTGATCGCTTCGATTTCGATTTCGAGTTGCATGATTTTTCGATCAAAAACGTCGAGTTCTTCAGGTTTTGAATTGATTTCCATTCTCAATTTTGACGCAGCTTCGTCCATCAAATCGATGGCTTTATCGGGAAGAAAACGGTTCGTGATGTAGCGTTGCGATAACTCTACAGCCGCGATGATCGCTTCGTCTTTGATCTGCACTTTGTGGTGCGTTTCGTATTTTTCCTTGATGCCACGCAGAATTGAAATGGCGCTTTCAGTATCAGGTTCTTCCACCATGACTTTCTGGAAACGTCGTTCGAGCGCTTTGTCTTTCTCGAAATATTTTTGGTATTCGTCTAAAGTTGTGGCACCGATGGCTCTGAGTTCGCCACGCGCCAAGGCTGGTTTTAAAATATTCGCGGCATCCATCGCGCCTTCGCCACCGCCGGCACCGACAAGTGTGTGGATTTCGTCAATGAATAAAACGATATCGCCTTCGGCAGCCGTGACTTCTTTGACAACCGATTTCAATCGTTCTTCGAATTCGCCTTTGTATTTCGCTCCGGCAATCAGCGCGCCCATATCGAGCGAGAACACGATTTTGTCTTTTAGGTTTTCGGGTACGTCGCCATCTACGATTCGGTGCGCCAAACCTTCGGCAATTGCGGTTTTACCAACGCCGGGTTCGCCGACAAGCATTGGGTTGTTTTTGGTGCGTCGGGTCAGGATTTGCAAAACACGACGAATTTCCTCGTCACGTCCGATGACAGGATCGAGTTTGCCGTTTTTGGCGAGTTCGTTGAGGTTTTTCGCGTATTTGTTTAAGGCGTTGTAAGTTTCTTCAGCCGAAGCGGAAGTCACGCGTTCGCCTTTGCGCAATTCGTCAATCGCGGCTTGTAGTCCTTTTTCGGTGACACCTTGGTCTTTGAGGATTTGCGCGATTTTACTTTTGGAGGCAAAAATGGCTAGGATCAAATGTTCGACTGAAACGAATTCGTCGTTCATTTTTTTGGCGATGATTTCGGCTTCGTTTAACGTGGCGTTCGCGGTTCTCGAAAGCATCACATCGGCGCCCGAAACTTTCGGAAAACTTTGCAAAGTGCTGTCGAGGATTTGCTGCACAAGCGAAACATTTACGTTGAGTTTTTTCAATAGGAACGGGAGCACGTTCTCATCGACCTCAAAGATGGCTTTGAAAAGATGCTCGTTTTCAATCTGTTGGTGTCCTAAACTTTGGGCCAGCTGTTGCGATTGTTGGATCGCTTCCTGGGATTTGATGGTGAATTTATTAATGTTCATGTTTTTTGGGTTTTTAGTTGTGTTTAAAAGAAGTAACTTTGGCTGCATTTTGTCAATAGTTGTTCCAAGGATGAAATCAGGACAAAGTGTCTGTTATCAAGGGTTTACAAGCGACAAAATGACTTAAAACACGACAAAATGAGTTTATTTTCTTCTTTATTTGGCGGTTCGGAAAATCAAAACGAACGAACTTCAAACGTTCACTGGATTCCATTGACGGATTTGGGCCAACTGAATGAAATCATCACGCTTTCTTCTGAAAAACCGGTTTTGATCTTCAAGCATAGTACGACTTGTGGCATCAGCAAAATGGCGTTGAAACAGTTTGAAAGCCAGTTTGACCTTAATGATAAAGTCACATCGTATTTCTTGGATTTGCTGGCGTATCGTTCAATCTCAAATGAAGTCGCCACACGCTTTAACATCACGCACCAATCGCCGCAATTGTTGTTGATTGTAGACGGGAATTGTGTTTATGATGCGTCGCACGGAGCGATTGATGTGGAGGATTTGCGTGCGCAGTTGAATTTGCGTTAGGGGTAGCAGCAGTTGTCTGAGCTCTTATTGCGCCGGCGTTCGGCGTAAAAAAGCGAGTGCGGATGGCCCGACCGTCAGGGAACGCCCTTTTTTTAGTTTAATGCAGGCTCACGACTCTTACGATTTTCCAGGTTTTATTTTCGGATTTCCAGACGACCATAAACCTTCCGGATTTTGATATGGCATTGGGTTCGGCGCTGTTGTGAAACTTGTGCAGACCGATTTCTATGGCGCCAAAATCTTTAATCGGATAAACTTCGAGACTTCCGGGAACCAATTCACGCGTGACTTTTCCGCAAATGTTTTTCTTAGTAGCAGCGATGAGTTCGGTTTTTGAAGTCATGAGTCCGCCTTTGTCGTGATAGAATTCAATATCGTCAGAAAAATAGGCGGCATAGGTGTCGAGATTTTTTTCGCAAGTGTTGTAAGCGCCAAAAAACAGCGAATCGGCCTGCACAATTTCGCGATACAATTCTGGATTGTCGGGTTGGTAGTTTTTGGTGAGCTGGTAGTTGTTGTGTTGTTGGATGCCGCAACCCATTAGGGTTAGTAGCAGTGCGAAGGGAATGATTGTTTTGTAAGCCATGATTTGATGATTGTTGCGTCAGTTTCTTGACACTTTGTGATGTCATCGTTAGTAGCGAAGCAAGAAGAATCGTTACATGGAATCGAGGACGTGAACAATCATTCTATTTTTTGGGAATGTGTTGTTCGATGTCTTTGATTTCGATGCGCTCTTTCTTAATACCCTGACGCAAAAAGGCGAACAGACTCATATAGATATTGGCGATCCAGACCAGTGCAAAACCCGCAAGGAGGTAACCACGCCAATCTGGAAGCAATAGTTTGTAATTGGTGAAGCAAATGAATAAGATCGTGATGTAATGGCTGAAGCAATATTCGCAGGTAAACAGGTAGAAGAATTTCCTTGAAAGCAACTTTTTTGATAGTATACTTCTTTTGATGCAATATTCGCGCGGTTCTCTAAAAATTTCCTCGTTGGTGACCGTCCAGGCTATGCATGAAATCGGAATGGCACCAGTGAAAAGCCAAAACAACTGAGTAGTTGGATCCATTTTTTGTAGCATTTAGGATTATGGTACAAAGTTGCAAACAAGAGCAATACTTCTATTATACAATGGTTGGAATTAATTGCAAAATTTTGGAGATAAATTCCGTTTTAAAAAGTGAAGCAGTTCCGAATGCATATAAATCGGCTCTTGCAATCGATTTCGTAGGATTTTAGTGTTAAAGTTATGTTTTTGTCTTGCGTTGCATTTTTTCTTTTTATTAATTTCGGCCTCGATATGAAAGGAATCGTTTTAAAAGCATTTTTATTATTGCTCCTGCTTGGCGCAGGCCAACGATTCTACGCACATACCCAAGATTTTTCAGTCGGAAAATCGAAAGAAAACCAACAGTATAAAACCAGCACAGACCATATCGTCAGCGTGCTTGATGTCACGGAATTCGATCTCGAGGAAGATTACGTCAGAACTGATGATTTTCAGGAAAGCGGTGACCATCAGCAGCCTCAAAACCACCATGTTGCTTTGCAAAACCAATGGTGTTTGGCACTTGATTTCCTATATGCTTCGGATTATCAATACAAAACTTCACCATTATCCCGATCCTTTTTTGTCGGGTCAACGCCCCTCTACATTTTCCAACGCGTTTTAAGAATTTGATTTCAATCACTTCGGTTGCTCCCGGGCTGTTTCGACAGATCCGCAGCTGACCCATTTCTATTCACAGCGGTTTAGGTTTTCCTCGACAGGCTGTTCTTTTTACATACGAAACATTTCCAATTTCATTTGCGTCCTAACCGCACCATTTTTATTTAAAACCATGAACAAAAAAATTGTATTCACGGGCTTGATTGCCTTGTCGTGCCTAATCAGTTGCACCACAAAAAAAGAAGAAAAGGAAGAGACTGCCAAATACACTGTTACCAATGCCGCCGTCATTGATACTTCATTCACCAAAGAATATGTGGCACAGATCCGTTCGCTGCGTGATATTGAAATCCGTGCGCAGGAAAAAGGTTATTTGCAAAATATTTATGTCGATGAAGGCCAGTTCGTTAAAGCCGGTCAAGTATTGTTCAGAATCATGCCGAAAATGTATGAAGCAGAACTCCAGAAAGCCGAAGCCGAAGCCAAAGCCGCATCGATCGAACTGCAAAATGCCAAAACGCTCGCCGATAAAAATGTAGTCTCTAAAAGTGAACAAGCTATGGCAGCCGCAAAACTCGAACAAGCAAAAGCAGAGGTTGCTCTGGCGAAATTACACCTTTCCTTCACTGAAATCCGCGCACCGTTTTCGGGCACTATTGATAGAATTCCAAAGAAACTCGGAAGCCTGATTGATGAAGGCGAATTGCTGACCACACTTTCAGACAACAGCCAAATGTTCGCTTATTTCAACGTTTCAGAACCTGAATATCTCGAATATCAGAACAATGTCAAAGGCCGCGGTGACAGTCAAGTGAGTTTGCTTTTGGCCAACAACGACCTGCTCAAATACAAAGGCAACGTTGAGGTTATCGAAAGCGAATTCGACAGCGAAACGGGTAACATCGCCTTCCGCGCCAAATTTCCAAACAATGACAAGCTGCTCAAAAACGGCGAAACCGGAAAAGTAAAAATGACGGTTCCGGTCAACAAAGCTTTAATCATTCCACAAAAAGCCACTTACGAAATTCAGGATAAGATGTACGTTTTCGTAGTCGATGCCAACAATACCGTGAAGTCGAAGGAAATTTCGATTACCGGACAATTGCCGGATTTATATGTGGTACAAAGCGGGCTCGCGGCTTCCGATAAAATCCTGCTTGAAGGCGTGCAGAATGTCAAGGATAACGACAAGATCAGCTACGATTATCTCAAACCCGAAACGGTATTGTCGCACTTGAGATTGAAAGCAGAATAGTACAAATCCTTAAATCGTAAAATATGTTCAATAAATTTATACAAAGGCCGGTACTGTCGATTGTCATTTCGCTCATTATCGTCTTCCTCGGAGCTATTGCGCTAATCCAGTTGCCGGTGACCCAATTCCCATCGATTTCGCCACCCAAGGTGAATGTCACTGCGGAATATCCCGGCGCCAACAACGAACTTTTGACCAAATCTGTAGTGATCCCGCTCGAACGCGCGCTCAACGGTGTTCCGGGAATGAAATACATCGCTTCCGATGCCGGTAACGACGGTGAAGCTTCGATTCAGGTTATCTTTAATTTAGGAACTGATCCGAACCAAGCGTCGCTAAACGTTCAGAACAGGGTGGCTTCTGTAGTCAACAAATTACCACCGCTTGTGGTGCGTGAAGGCGTGAAGATTACGCGTGAAGAATCGAACATGCTGTTGTATGTGAATCTTTACAGCACCGATCCGTCGATGGACCAGAAATTCCTCTACAACTTTGCCGACATCAACGTGCTTTCTGAACTCAAAAGGGTCAATGGCGTAGGAGATGCGGACATTTTAGGAAACCGTGAATATGCGATGCGCATCTGGCTCAAACCTGACCGCATGCTCGCTTACAAAATTTCCGCTGATGAAGTCATGGAAGCGCTCAGCCAGCAAAGCCTTGAAGCTTCTCCGGGTAGAACAGGCGAAAGTTCTGGTAAACGCTCACAGGCTTTTGAATACGTGATGAAATATCCGGGACGTTACACCACGAAAGAGCAATACGGCAACATCATCCTCAAAGCCACACCTGATGGGGAACTTTTGCGTTTGAAAGATGTGGCGAACATTGAATTCGGAAGCTCGATGTATGATATCTATTCGAATCTGAACGGACGTCCTTCAGCAGCTATTGTATTGAAGCAATCCTACGGAAGTAACGCGAGTCAAGTTATTAAAGATGTCAAAGAGAAACTTAAAGAAATCAAAGCCGAATCGTTCCCGAAAGGCATGGATTACGAAATCAGTTACGACGTTTCCAAATTTCTTGATGCGTCGATTGAAAAAGTACTGCACACATTGATTGAAGCTTTCTTGCTCGTAGGTTTAGTAGTGTTTTTATTCCTTGGCGACTGGCGTTCGACTTTGATTCCGGCTATTGCAGTTCCGGTTTCTTTGATTGGAACATTCTTGTTCATGCAATGGTTTGGCATCACTCTAAACCTGATTACTTTATTCGCTTTGGTATTGGCGATCGGTATTGTCGTCGATAATGCGATTGTCGTCATCGAAGCCGTCCACGCGAACATGGAAACCAAGCATCTCAAACCGATGAAGGCCACCAAATTAGCGATGCATGAAGTCAGTGGTGCCATCATCGCGATTACGTTTGTGATGGCTGCGGTATTCATTCCGGTAGCGTTTATGTCCGGACCAGTAGGGATTTTCTACCGACAATTCTCGATTACGATGGCGACTTCGATCATCCTTTCGGGAGTAGTCGCTTTAACATTGACGCCAGCACTTTGTGCGATGATGTTAAAGAATACGCATGGCGAGCCCAGAAAGAAAACGCCTATCAACCGAATCCTCGATGGTTTCAACAACTGGTTCGGCGGTGTATCAGACCGTTACCGCAAATTATTGGAAGCGATTGTCAACAGACGCACCATCACTTTTGGTCTTCTAGTGGCATTCTGTATAGGAACTTATTTCCTCAATGGCAGCCTGCCTTCGGGCTTCATTCCGAATGAAGATCAGGGAATGTTTTACGCTGTAATCCAGACGCCGCCGGGTGCTACACTCGAGAGAACTAACGAGGTTGCTGAAAAGTTACAGAAAATCGCCTCGACTATTGAAGGCGTGAAATCAGTTTCGTCGCTTGCCGGATATGAAATCCTGACTGAAGGAACCGGATCGAACTCAGGGACCTGTCTGATCAACCTCAAAAGCTGGGAAGACCGCAAACATTCGGCCCAGGAAATCATTGAAGAACTTGAAAAGAAATCGAAAGACATTACTGGTGCCACGATTGAATTCTTCCAACCGCCGGCCGTTCCGGGTTATGGCGCCGCTGGTGGTTTTGAGTTGCGTCTGCTCGACAAAGGAGGTTCGGGTGATTACAAAAAAATGGAAGAAGTCAACAACGATTTTGTGAAGGAACTCAACAAACGCCCTGAACTGTCGTCGGTATTCTCGTTTTACAGCGCGAGTTTCCCGCAATACATGCTCAGGATCGACAACGATCTTGCCCAACAGAAAGGCGTCACGATTGAAAATGCGACGAACACGCTTTCGACTTTGGTCGGCAGTAATTACGAGATTAGTTTCATCAAATACGACCGCCAGTATAAAGTCATGGTACAGGCATCGCCCGAATACAGAGCTTTGCCGGAAGATATTCTTAAATTGTATGTCAAAAACAACCGCGATGAAATGGTGCCGTTCTCCGCCTTCATGAAAATGGAAAAAGTCTACGGATTGTCAGAGATTACCAGACACAACATGTACAACGCTTCAGAAATCAGTGGTCAGGCGGCGCCGGGCTACAGTAGTGGAGAAGCGATTGCCGCAATCAATGAAGTGGCCGCCAAAAAACTTCCTAGAGGTTTCGGTATTGATTGGGCCGGAATTTCTAAAGATGAGGTGGGTCGTGGAAACGAAGCGATTTATATTTTCCTAATCTGTCTCGGTTTCGTTTACCTGATTCTGGCCGCGCAATATGAAAGTTTCATCCTTCCGTTTACGGTAATCTTATCATTGACGGCCGGTATTTTCGGAGCTTTCTTAATGTTAAAGTTCTGCGGATTGGAAAACAACATTTACGCTCAGGTCGCCATGGTCATGCTGATTGGTCTGTTGGGTAAAAATGCGGTTTTGATCGTAGAGTTTGCCGCACAACGACACCGCGCCGGGGATTCCGTATTTAAGTCGGCGATTGAAGGTTCCGCCGCGCGTTTCCGTCCAATCCTGATGACTTCGTTTGCGTTTATCGCCGGATTGATTCCGTTGGTTTTTGCGACCGGTCCGGGAAAAATTGGTAACCGTACGATTGGTTCCGCGGCACTCGGCGGGATGCTTATCGGAACTATTTTCGGGGTCATCATTATTCCGGGATTGTATTACATATTCGCAACCATTTCCGAGAAAACCAAGTTTGTGAAGAACGAAGAAGAAAATCCATTAACCGAAGAAATCGATCATAATGTACAAGTTTAAATCATACCAATACCTTATCGCATTCGGCGTTTGTCTGGCTGCGGTAAGTTGTAAGACACCAGCCATCGTCGCGTCAAAATCTGATATTGCGTTGCCGGAATCTTTTACCGATTCTAAGGATACGACCAATATGGCCAAGCAATCCTGGAAGACCTTTTTCAAGGACAAAAACCTTGTAGCGCTTATTGACACGGCTTTGCAGAACAATCAGGAACTCAAGATCACGATGCAGGAAATTGAGATGGCGAAAAATGACATCCGCATTCGCAAAGGCGCTTTGTTACCAACCGTTGGGGTGAGGGCAGGAGCAGGCGTTGAAAAAGTAGGAAGGTATACGAGCCAGGGCGCCGGTGATGCTTCGACTGAAATTAAACCCGGAATAGAAATGCCCGATCCGTTGCAGGATTACACGCTTGCAGCCTACGCACATTGGGAAGTCGATATCTGGAAGAAACTACGCAATTCTAAAAAAGCTGCGATCAGCAGGTACTTATCAACGATTGAAGGTAAGAATTTTGTCGTAACGAATCTGATTTCGGAGATTGCCGATTCTTACTACGAATTGCTTTCGCTCGACAACCAACTTGAAGTGATCCGCGAAAATATCAAGCTACAGAACCAAGCACTCGAAATCGTCAAAGTGCAGAAAGAAGCCGCAAGAACCACGGAACTCGCGGTACAGAAATTCAGTGCAGAAGTGTTAGCCTCGCAAAGCATGGAATTCGAAACCCTGCAGAAAATCAAGGAAACCGAAAACCGCATCAACTTTTTGCTTGGGCGTTATCCGCAGGAAATCAAACGTGAGAAAAGCGGGTTTTTGACTTTGTTGCCTAATGCGGTAACTTCGGGAATTCCATCGCAATTGTTGGAAAACCGACCTGATATCAAACAGGCGGAGCTCGAATTGGCTGCTGCAAAACTCGATGTCAAAGCCGCGCGTGCTGAGTTTTATCCTTCACTTGAGATTTCCGCAACTTACGGATTGCAGGCGTTCAAACCGTCTTATTTATTTACACTTCCGGAATCGTTGTTGTATTCCCTTGCGGGCGATATTGCGGCGCCATTGATTAACAGAAATGCAATCAAGGCCGAGTTTAAGAACGCGAATGCGAGACAGTTGCAGGCGATGTACAATTACGAGCGCACGATTTTGAATGCTTATCTTGAAGTGTCCAATCAATTGTCGAAAATCAGCAACCTCGATAAAAGCTATGCGCTCAGATCACAACAGGTCGATGCTTTGAACCGCTCGATTGATGTGGCCGGCGATTTGTTTAAATCCGCGCGCGCCGATTATTTTGAAGTGATGATGACGCAACGCGATGCGCTTGAATCGAAACTCGAATTGATCGAAACGAAAAAAGAACAGCTCAATGCTGCGCTTCACATCTATAGGGACTTAGGCGGCGGTTGGAAATAATACATGAATTAAAAAGCCGGATTATTGATTTAGTCCGGTTTTTTTATGCGTTTATATTTTACGTGCTGTAAGGTCAAAGATTGCTTTTGCCATGATTTCGCCTCAGATAGACTTTAAAAATCGTTTCGTTGATGTCTTTCAGAAAAGGCGTCAGGGCGACAATTTTCCCGCTAGAATCGCGCGTGTATTGCTTTTTACAGTTTTTACATTCGTATTCTTCGAAATGCTCGGTGATTTTCCTGAGCAACACGAGTTTGTGCCCAAACCAACTGCAATACAATTTCGATTCAATAGCGGAGACAACATTTTTATGGGTCATAGCTTCAACGGTAAAGGTTAAGTTTCAGCAGAAAACTTGAGCAGATTTGGGAACCGGCTATGATGTAACCATTTAGTTTTGAAAAACCCTAAAGTGTTATGATTTATTTTTTTGGAAGAAGATTGCGGTCTTGAAGTTTGCTAAAACCGATAACCATAGTGATGGCTCCAATCGTGGCGAAGAGCATGTCCGATTGCGTATCCCAAACATACCCCTGCGTGCCTAAAAAAGCATCGCCGCCATCGCCGGTGCAGACCGAAACGCCCCATTCGATCCATTCATAAGCGGCGCTGATGGCCAGACAGATTGCCACAACTATGAAACTAAAGAAAGCCTGATTAGCGATTACTTTTTTGCGGATAAACAACTCGCGGATGATCATCGCCGGAACAAAACCCTGGGCAAAATGCCCGACCTTGTCGTAATTGTTACGCGATTGGTGAAAAGTGTCGCGGATCCAATCAAAAAGCGGCACTTCGGCATAAGTGTAATGGCCTCCAACAAAAAGAATGATGCAGTGCAGCAGGATAAAGCCGTAAGTAAAGTTGGTGAATGAGAAGCGCTTGTATGTTAAGGCTAAAATAATAAAACCAATAATGGCAGGGATGACTTCTAAAAACCACGTAAAATATTCTTTGGGTTGAATGGCGGATAGGAGCAAGGTTGCAAAGAAAACAGCGATGTATAAAAGTAAGGTTTTGTTCCTCATAAAATTTATTGGATTGGCTTACCAAATATAATGAAATAACGCAGACAGTATAGTGTAGGCGAACCATGCAATTCCTGCACAGATGGAGAACAGCAACAGCAAAACAGGAACGACTACTTTCCAGGCGCTGCCTTGGTGTTTTCCGTCGATGTAATGTTGGTGTACGAGTTTCATATTGCGCTCATTCGATTTGAAGGCCACGTCAAAAATATCGCCCAGCACAGGAATGGAACCGAAAAGGGTATCGATAATGACGTTGAGAGAAATTCTCGCCATCACAAAACCGCTCGCGCCATTGCCGGCCAGCACAAGAATCATATAACCTGAAATCAAAAGTCCGCCAAAATCGCCAACGCCGGGAATAAACCCGATGATCGCATCGATGCCAAACCTGATTTGGGTTCCCGGAAACCTGAATTGCGAATCCATGAGTTTGGCCAGTGCGTCTAGATGTTTTAGCGTTGGATTGTTATGGTCTTTTGAGGGCATCGTTTCTTTTTTGATATTTTGCAATTAAACATAGAATGTGTTCGGTTGTAAATTTAAACGCTTGATAGCAAATAATTTTATAAACTGAGCAAAAAACATTTCAGCATTCGATGATGTACAGCAAGAAGACAGCACCATCAAAAAAAGAAAAATCCCAAACTCAAATTGAATTTAGGATTTTGCTTTAATAAATTATCGAATTTACTCTTTAATGACTTTCATGGTTTTTAACGCATCACCCGCGATAATTTTCACAAGATAAGTTCCGGCTGCCAACTGAGAAACATCGATGCTGCTTTCTTTTGCGTTCATTGATTTTGTTAGCATTTCTTGACCTAATAGGTTATAAATAGAAATAGAAGAAATTACCGATTCAAATGAAATATTTAAAACATCCCGAACCGGATTTGGATAAACCTTTACGGCATTTACAACTTCAAAATCATCCAAAGCTAATGCGGGCGAGGGACAAGGAAGTTGGCCCGGCGTATTTCTTTGATTGATAGTACCGGCGCCTAATTGTCCTTGTGGACCCCAACCGCAAGTGAATACTTTACCCTCTGAATTCAACAAAACAGAATAACGATCACCGCCACCGGCACTAACCCAATTGACTTCAAACCCAACTGCTGTGGGCGTTGAAACGTAATTGGTGTTTCCATTGCCCAATTCTCCTTGTGTGTTCGAGCCCCAAACCCAAAGCGTATTATTGGTTTTAAATCCGAGCGTATTGCCCCCAGAAGTGTAAACAGCCTTCCAATTGGTAGCACCATTGATTTGAACCGGTGTTAGTGTGTTCGCACTTCCTCCATTACCCAATCTTCCGTCAGTGTTTATTCCCCAACCCCATAAAGTTCCGTTGGTTTTTATGGCATAACAATTAGCTCCTTTTGAATGGATGTATTTCCAATCGGTAGCGGTTCCTATTTGAACTGGCAATGACCTCCAGGTTGTTGTATTATCGCCAATCTGCCCACTAGAATTAGCACCCCAAGACCAAATGGTTCCATTGGTTCTTAAACCAAGACCAGAATTAGAACCTCCAGTAACACTTTTCCAGTTCGTAGCGGTTCCCAATTGGGTTGGAACTAGTTTATTCACATTCGTACCATCGCCTAATTGATAAGTACCATTAAGTCCCCATCCCCAAAGTGTTCCATTGGTTTTAATGGCATAAGAATGTTGGTCTCCAACAGCAATACTTTGCCAATCATTGGCTGTACCGATTTGCACTGGCGTTGACCTATCGGTGGTAGTTCCATCACCCAATTGACCGTAACCATTGTTTCCCCATGCCCAAAGCGTGCCATCCGTTTTTAGAGCAAGTGTATGCAATTGTGCGGCAGCGACACTTTGCCAATTATTGCTTGTACCAATTTGAACTGGAGCACGGCGGTTGGTAGTGGTTCCGTCTCCAAGCTGACCGTAAGTGTTTTGTCCCCATGCCCAAATCGTGCCGTCAGCTTTGATAGCTGCAGTATGCTGAGATCCGCCGCTAATCTTAGCAAAGCACGGTGGCTCAACTGGAGTAGGGAAAAACTGCGCTGGACTCCAATCGCTTTGGCTATTGCCACAATCAGCAGCTACCCAATAGTGATAATCGGAGTTGGGTGTCAGGTTTTGTAAATTAACCGATGTTGAAGTAGTATAGATACTGATGCCACCCAACACACTAGAATTATTATTGTATATAATGGTATAGCCAACTGGCGCTGGAGATGGGGCCGACCAACTGACCGTAGCCGTTGACGAAGTAATATTGGTAGCAGAAAGATTGGTCGGTGCAAGACAAGTTCCGGTTGTATTTAAGCTCATTTTCACAAGCCCAAATTCGTAAGTTCCTACCCAAATCGTATTAGAAGATTGTAACCTTAAACAGCTAACATCTCTAAAAGAAGCTCCGGCTATGGTTGGAAAATAATTCTTACAATCGGTATAATTCTGAACGCCTCCATTGTTGCATTCCTGGTTAAAACCCATCCAAACTTTGTTGTTCTGATCTACATCAATGCCTTCTATTTGACAGTCTAACATACACGAATTACCGTGAGATTGAAAATCAGAAACTATTTCGTTCGTATATTTTAAGTAACCTGAAATGAAGTCTACATACAAATCATTGTTTACAGCTTTACGAATTTTATTGGCCTGATCCCCAAGGATTGAAAAGGTGGTTCCATTAAATTTCATCAAAATACTATTTCCCGTTAAGTAAACGGTGTTGCTACTACTTACAGCTACAGAATTGATCGAATTATTACTAATAGTAGAATTAGAAGTATTGTAAGTCGTCCAAGTCGTGCCGTTGAATTTCACCAAACCAGAATAAGTAGCCAACCAAACATTATTGGCACTGTCTACCGCGACATCCTGAACGTTATAGCCCGGGATTCCTGAATTGGCAGGAGTATAAGCAAACCAATTAGTGCCATCAAAAAGAACAAGACCACTTTGTGCTGTTGCAATCCATTTTCTATTTAAGTTGTCTATGACAAACTTTCCTAAAGCATCAATAGGAAAATCATTGGTCGTATAATTAGTAAAGGTAGTGCCATCGAACTTTGTTAATGCGTTACCAGTAGTCATCCAAACCACACCGCTTCCGTCGATTTCAATGTGTTTGATATTGGCTGATCCAATCTGTGAATTTACAGTGTTGTAGAGCGTGTAATTGTAAGACTGGGCAAAGGCTGCCATCGAAAACACAGTCAGCATTAAAAGATAGAATTTTTTCATATTTTTTGTTTTGGATTAATTTCTTTAGGGTTAAAAAGTCGCTGGTCAACAAAGTGGAAAGCGTGTATTATCGTTTGATCAATTTTGTTTTGACCGTCTGACCGTTTTTGTTTTGCCCGACCAATAAATAGATTCCGTTAGTCAGTTCAGAAACATCTATCGTACTGTTAGTTTTTGGAATGGTTATTTGCTTTCCATCCATTGTGTATAATGAAACATTTTCAATACTTTCATTGATGTTTACCATATCAGTTGCCGGATTCGGGAAAATACTCAATTCACTGTTCGCGGCAAATGCTTCCGCACTTAATGTCGCCAAATCAACACTTTGAGTGCTCTCGGTAACGCTGCCAATAAAAGAGTCGGTATTGCCGCCCATGATGTATAAGTTGTTGTTCCAAATTTCCGAATTGTGATGTCTTCTGCCCAACATATTGCTTTGTGTCAATGCGGTAAAGGTTTCAGTTTGCGAATCAAAAACACCGGTAAAAGTTTGGTTTTGATAATCTCCGGTGATGTAAGCTTTTGAGTAATCGCTCGCCACCGCATAAGCCGATAAGGATTGAGGTAAAACCGTATTTAAGGTCGTCCAGGTATTGTTGTCAAAACGATATTTGTAGATATTGTTCGAAAGATTGGTTTTGTAAACCCGCACATTATCAATCTGAAATGTAGTTGTTTTTAATGGTGCATAACCGCCAGTATATTTGAAAGCAATTCTGAAGTTGCTTAAATCTCCATATAACAAGATATCGCCTGAATTTGTAAAGTCCGCGGCATAGCCTGTTGTAGTTCCGTTAGCGATATTTCCATACAATAAAACTTTCGTTGAAGTGGTAATGTCGCCCGTCCAATTCGTAATCAGATAAGGTTGTAAAGTGGCGCCATTGTCAAAGCCGTCTTTGGTATTAAACTTAAGATAAACCTGCTCGGTAGCGGTAGCGGTCATCGGGCTTGACACCAACCAGGCTTTGTTCGAAGCTTCCTGATTGGCCACCACAGCATCAAAAGCGCTGATTTCTGCATATTTGTTGGCGGTGAACTGTTTGGCTTTGTAGACTTTGGTTCCTGTTTCCGCTACGTTGATCCAATCGGTTAAAGCTACATTAGCATTGACCGTTAAAGATTCGAAGTTTTGGGCTTGCTTGTTGGTTTCGCTGTAACCTCCGAATACGTAAAGCGCTTCACCATTGCCCACCAACACTTCGCCTTTGGTTTCTAAAGCAACAGGCATATCAGCGAGTGCCGTCCACGTATCTGGATTGATTGAAATTCGGTAAAATTTATTCGAATACACCGCATTGAATGTGTCAGCACAACCACCGAAAGTTAACAAACTCGATGAAAAATACTCACTTCCGGCGCTGTATACAGGATTTGGGTTTAATGTGGCGCTTGTGGTAAGCACACCAGTAGCCAAATCGATTTTTTCGAGCTTATTATTTATAACACCCGAAGCCGTAACACCGTTGAACAAACAAAGTGTCGTTCCTGAAGCAATTTCTGAGTTGCCATATTGTTTGCCAATGCTCGGTGTAGAAGTTGAAAATAAGGACCAAGTATTGTTATTAGCATTGTATTTTTCAATGTCAGAAGTATATAGCTGGGTAGCTGAAAAACCATTCGAAATGTAAATGTCACCGCCGCCGCTTCCGGTTTGTCGGGCACTTGATGAGCCACTACGGGCAATCGGTTTGTCGGCTTTATCTATAAAGTTTAAATGCTGTGAGAAAGCATTGGTAAAGCTTGCAATAAATACTAAAATTGTAATTTTTTTGTTCATTTTTACAGGTTTAATTTTCATTCATATTCGCTATAATATCCTTGAATAATCGCGTAAACTATAAATGCGCTTGAATTGTTTTAATAATTATTTTCTGATTTTGTTTGCAAACATACTATAAAGTATATCATTTTTACCAATGCTTCAGCATTTTATTTATCTGTGTAAATTCTTGTATTTTAATGCTTTTCGCTTACTTCACAGAATGACTTTCTATGCTTTTATTTTTCAAGTTTCAACCAGAAATAATCACTCCAGCCTTCAATCAATCGCGTTGGATCGGTGTTTTTGGTGCGGTCTTGTTCTACAATCGGAACAATCTTATTGCCTTTCACTGAAAAATTATACAAGCGCGGTTTTTTCTCGCCTTCTAAAGTCAATTCGATTTTGTAAGCACCATCGGTCAGGTTCGTAAATTTGATTTCCCCGGGTTTGTCGACCAATTTGAAAGCGCATGAATTTTCTTCCCATTCGGCTTGCTTCACTTGCGCTGTGTTCGGGCCATTACCGTAGTGCTGCGCATAAGGTTTGTTGTCTTTGAGCATCTTCACGCTCCATTTGACGCTCTTGTTGGTTTTGTTTTTATTGGCCGGATTCGGTTGAAATTCTTCGTGGTTAAGGTAAAATCCAAAAACAAGATTACCGGTATCGGCGAGGTTCAAATAAGCGTAATCATTCCATGGGCCGCGTGTGACGTACATTTCGTTCATCGTCGCATAAGGATCGTTGTTGGTGAGTTTGGCAATTTCAAACGGGAAGGAATAGAACATTTTATCGCCCGCATAAAAATCCAGACGGTACATTCCAGGCCCTGTTTTCGTCGCATCGATGTCAGTACCGCCAACCCATTCGCCGTTTCGTTGGTAGCGGCTTGAAGGTGCGTTGAATTTCGTTTTCTTTCCATCATCGAAGGTCTGGGTTCCGGAATATTCGAAATAAGTGATGTATTGATCGCCTTTGTAAACCTTCACTTTTAAATATTCCGCCTGATCGCTGATCGCATCAACGGTAGCGCCGCTCGCGGTTTTGTTTGGGATGAAAGTAGCGGTGTAACCTTCAAACCTCGTAAGTCCTCCGGTTCCGATGCTCGTTCCATAAAGCAATGAGTTGAACGTAATGGCCGGCGTGAGCTTGAACGTATTCCAGTCCAGTTTCAAACCTGCTGATCCGGTAGCGCTACCTGCTTTCTGTTTGACGTTTTTGACGACTGATTCGCCAGTCTTCACCGTGTTTGATACGCTGTTAACATCGCTGGCTGCTTTTTTAAGTTTTCCGAGCAATTGCGCGTTTACATTGCCCAAAGAGCATAACAGCATGATGCTCAGTACTTGTGTTTTGATTTGTTTCATGGTTCGTTTTGTTAAAGCATTTAATAATTTCAATGCAATAATAAATCAAACCCAAAGCAGAATTTTGGTCAATGTATTTACGTCAGCTTTCCGAAGATTAACGTTGAAAAATAACGGAGTACCGTTTTTAAGAAAACAGAAGGTTAGAGGTTTTCCAGTAAAATCAGGAAATCTTCTTTTTTGCGCACCGATAACGGAATCGTGAGTTTGTTTTTCATCACAATGCGGTTGCCGCCGTCGGCTTTGATGAAATGGTCGAAATACGCCATATTGATCAGATGCGATTTGTGCGTTCTGAAAAAATGGAACGGCGTCAGCATGGTTTCATACTCTTTGAGGTTCGTAGAAACGACGAGTTGAGGCGCATTGATGAAATTGAAAGTCGTATAATTTTTATCGGCTTCACAACTTACCACGTCCTGAATATTCACCGAATAAATCTTATCTGCGGTTTTAAGAATCAGCTTTTGTAGGTTTTTCGGCCTTTCGAGATTGGCGAATAAATTGGATAGTTTCATGTCGAAGATTTCCTTGCCTAAAGATTCTTCGGCTTTTTTGACGGCTTCGACCAAAAGATTTGATTCGAGCGGTTTGAGTAAATAGTCAATCGCTGAAAAACGGAACGCCCTAATGGCAAAATCTTCATGCCCCGTAATGAAAATGACTTTGAAGTTGATGGGTTTTAATTTCTGAAGCAAATCGAAACCGCTACCGTCGGGCATTTCTACATCGAGAAACACAATATCGGGTGCCAATTGCTTGATCTGCGCGATTCCTGACTCGACAGAATCGGCCTGACCGACAATCGAAACATTCGGGCAACTCGATTTGATGATGGCAATATGTCTTTTTCTGATGGTTTCGATATCATCGATCACAAGGGCTCGTAACATAGGATTTAGTTTTCGTAAATATAAGGGATTTCAAAAAGCACTTTGGCCCCGACGATTTTTTCGCTCTGGTCGGTGATGTTGTCGGTCTGCACTACAAAATCCTGATTTTTGGTATAGCCTACGAGTCTTTCTTTGGTAATGGTCATCGCTAAAGATTTGTGGTTGCTGATGGTTTTGCCCGAGTCGAAACCTTTGCCGTTGTCGATGACTTCAAAAAACAGCTTGGCTTCTTTGAGATAGAACCGGATGTCGATCTTTCCGTTTTCAGTCGTGTTGCTCAAACCGTGCTTGATCGCATTTTCGATGAAAGGTTGGGTGAGCATCGGCGGCAAAAAGATGCTTTCGGTATCGATGGTTTCTTCGACGAAAACTTTGAAATTGAATTTGTTGTGATACAAAAGCTGTTGGATGGTCAGGTAATTCTCTATCATGTCGACTTCTTCATTCAGCGCGATGTAATTTTCATTGGAGTTTTCGAGAATCTGCCGTGTCAAAGTCGAGAATTTCCCAAGATAATTGACCGCTGCATCGTTTTGATGGTCGTAAATCAGGCTTCGGATATTCTCAATCGAATTGAAGATGAAATGCGGATTCATTTGGGTGATGAGCAGTTTTTGCTTGATCTGATTTTTCTCCAGCACCGCTATCGACTGCTTTTGTTTGTTGTTTCGATAGTAGAAAAAACCACCCAATAATAGCAGTAACAGCAGACCGGAAAGCGCAATCAGCCAGTTGTTCTTGGCTGCATTCTTCTTTTGGGCGTCGAGTTTGATGACCGATACTTTTTTGCCTTGCATTAATTTTTGTTGGAATGCTTTTCTTTCAAAATTATACCGCAACTGTTGCCGGGCGAGTTTGTTTTTGGAGGTTTCAAGAAAGGATTTTTTTTCCGCATCGAGCTGGATGGCCGCCACTTTCTTTTCCTGAATGATTTTCTGCTGCAGTTCTTTCTTTTCAAAATCATACTTCAGTTGCTGTTGGGCGAGCTCATTTTTAGAGGCTTCCAGTTTGGTGGAATCTTTAAGCGCCACCGAAGTCTCATACATCGCCAGGGCTTTTTCGTACTGTCCGCTTTCTCGGTAAATTTTAGACAACAAGGTGCTCATGCCTGTCATCGAGCCTTTATTCTTCAATTTCTTCGACAGTGTATAGCATATTTCTCCGAATTCCGCTGCCTTGTCATAATTTTTGTTCCTGTAATAAATCCGCGCGGCACTGCCATAGACAGCCATCCTTGAAGCATCTTCTTCACACAGCGCTAAAGACTGTTTGACATACTCCTGAGCTTCAGCAAAATTTCCTAAATCATTGGTGGCGTTGGCCAATTGTACGAGTACTATTGATTCGGCTTTCGGGTCATGATTTTGTTTGATATAACCGTAGGCCCTGAGAAAGTTTTTATGGGCTTCCGCATAGTTTTTAAGTCTGGTATATGCCACACCAATATTGTTTAAGATTACGGATTTATCATGGCGATCGCCAATCGAAAGATCCGCATCAGGCACCTCAAAATAGGTCAGGGCTTTTTTCAAATAAAGGATGCCTTTTTCCCAGTCTTGCTGCGCCAGGCATGCGGTTCCGATTTCCATGTTGACATCGGAGATTCCGAATTCACTGTGGATGCTTTCAAAATATTTGAGTGCGGCAAAATAACATTTAAAAGTGTTGGGCCAATCGGCTATGGTTTGAAAGTAAGAGCCTTTGCCAACAATGGCTTCGGTCATGGTTTTATAATCTTTTGAAGCCTTAAAGAATTTTATAGCTTCGTCAAAGTGCAGTGGCGCATTGTCATCGCGATCCATGGTTTCTTTTTTGGCGGTATTGTAATAATAAACACCGGCAGCATACAAGTATTTTTGCTTTGTTTTAGCATGAAGGTTGGGCAGCTTCAGCCCTTTGGTAAAAATAGGCTGCAATTGTTTGTATAAGGCGACATGTGGTGGGCTCCATGTCACAGAATGGTCCATGGCTGCTATAATGGTATTGATTCGTGTGGTGTCACTAATTTTATGACCCAATATGGTTTTTAAAGAATCAATCGTTCGGTTTTGGGAATAGGAAGCGGTAAAAACGAAGGTTAGTAAAATCAGTACGGAGCTTCTGGTTGCTTTAAACATCAAAGAATGTGGGTTTATAAATTTGAAAACAAAAGTAGACAATAAAAAAATATTTTTTGGCCTGCTTAAAAAATCGTAAGGTGAGCATTTGTATTGATGTTAACACGCCGTTTGAATAATTAAGAGGAATGTCATCATCAGATTTTTCATTATGATTGCGATATTTTACTTAAATTCGTCTTCTTTGATTTTCAGCTGTTTGAGTGTTTTACAGTCTGCCACATTGAAAATCGAAACTTCAAACTAACAAACAAAACCATGAAAAAAATTACTTTATCGATACTATTCGCATGCTTTTTAAATTCCACTTGTTTCGCGCAGGTTACTCTCGGCAATACAATCCTTGAAAAAACAGTAGTAGCCTCAAACCTCAGTATTCCGTGGGATATGGAATACGGTGCCGACGGCTGGATCTGGTTTACCGAATTGGCGGGCAACATCAAAAGAATGAATCCCGACACTTATGAAGTGCAGCAGGTTTTTTCCATTAACGACGTCGTGCTTTTTGGGTTTAGCGTGGGGTTGCATTCGATTGTTTTGCACCCGGATTTCAATAATACGCCGTATTTGTATGTGCATTATACCTATTCTACGACCACTTCAAAAATTGTGAGGTACGAGTATGATGCGGCGAACAATACTTTGATCAATCCGGTAATTATTCTTGGAAGCATTCCCGCGGGCGTCTCGCACAATGGTTCGCGGATGGTTATTTTAGGGGACAAATTATTCATCAGTTTGGGCGATACCTATAGCACACCGACAGTCGCACAAAGTTTGACTTCAATCAACGGCAAAGTGTTGCGGATGAATCTTGACGGTAGTATTCCCGATGACAATCCCATTACAGGCAGTTACATTTGGTCCTTCGGCCACAGAAACCCACAAGGATTGTGTTATGGCAATGGCAAATTCTACAGCTCCGAACACGGAACAGGCGCTAATGACGAGATCAATATCATTCAGGAAAACAGGAATTACGGTTGGCCTACCGTAGAAGGCGTTTGCAGTACCGCAGCCGAAATCACTTTTTGTACTGCGCAGAATGTAGTGGAACCGATCTACAGTTGGTCGCCATCGATTGCACCGGCGGGAATATCTTTATACCAAAGTGATGCGATTCCGGAATGGAACAATTCGTTGCTGGTGGCGGTTTTAAAAAACAAACAGTTGCTTCAATTGAAACTCAGTGACGATGGTTCTCAAGTGGTACAGCAAAATATTATCGTGACCAATACTTACGGAAGGTTACGCGATGTTTTGGTGATTCCTGACGGACGTGTTTTTATCTGTACTTCCAATAAAGATTATGCGGGAACGCCGGGCGCCACGGATGACAGAATTATAGAAATTAAGAATCAGGCGTTGGGCGTCAATCAGTTTTCAGACAACCAAAAAATGTCGGTTTATCCGGTGCCTTCAGATGGAATACTTTACGTCGATTCAGCGTTGAAAACAGGGTTTATTTCCATACGCAATGCCGAAGGTAATCAAGTTTACGCCGCTGGATATACTGATAAAGTTGATGTCAGCGCGTTTTCTTCAGGCATCTATTACCTGCAATTGCTTGATGAGCATAAGACCATCGTAGAAACCAAAAAGATACTGATCAAATAACAATTTATCCAGATGGCATAACCCAAAACATTCCTGTGCAACAGTTCGTTTTGGCTTTCAGATTGTAAAATTAACGTTTTCGGATGTAGGGTTGTTTGTTCATCGCCTGTTTCATCAACAACCTATTAACCTTTAAAACAATTACAATATGAAAAGTTTAAAAACACTTATCGCAATCTTTGGACTGTTATTTCTGACGGTATCTTGTTCGAGTGACAGCAACAGCAGCAGTTCCTCGAATGGCAATGTTCAGGTTAAAGCCACAGCAACTTATACCAATTCGTCAGGACGTTTGACAGACAATATCGCGCTGACCAGTTTCAAAATCAATATCCGTGAAATTGAATTTGAGTTGTCGGATGGGGAAGGAGAACACCACCACGAACATGACGGACATGATAATGGCCACGTAGACGGTAATGATGATCACGGTTTTTTCAATTCGGATGACGATACGGAACTTGCCGGACCTTGGGAAGTTGATTTGTTGAACCAAACGGTGCCTTTGACTTCGGTAACGGTTCCCAACGGGACTTATGAAGAAGTTCAGTTTAAACTCAGTCCAAGCCTTGTGTCAACTTCACCAATTTATAACAAAACCGTGGAAGTGACCGGAACCATCAATGGAACTCCGTTTGTGTTCTGGCATAATCTGAACGAGCGTTTTTCAATTGATTATGAAGATGCCGGTCAAGACCTTGTGATTACTACCGGGACTTATGATTTGGTGTTCAATTTTGACCTTAATGAAATCCTGAGCCACGTAAATTTAAGTACCGCAGTTGACGGAAACGGCAATGGTGTGATTGAAATTGGTCCGGATGATACCGACGGGAATAATGCGCTGGCGACACAATTCCACCAACATATCGGCGGCGGTTGTCACATGCATGACGGGCCTGGTCATCATTAATCCATGCAATAAAAAAATACAAAGCCGCTAGTGATAGTGGCTTTTTTTATGGTGTCCGGAAACAAATTCCGTAAGAAATTGGTAAGCGTCAGATACTTTGAGACTTTTTTCATAGGTTTGTAATAAACTCCTGATGATGAAAACCGAAAAACCTTTACGATTAGTACAATTACTGCAGCAACTTTTAGCAGAGACTGACAAAATGAATGTCGGTAAAGCCTACATAGCCGTAACCGAAGAGCTCAAACGCATCACTTTTGTCGAAGGGCAGCAAGCCTCTTTTTCAGATCAGATCTACAAGCACCTGATCCAGCTTTCGATAAAAGATTTCATCCACTCAGGTCGGTCAGAAGCCAGTGCTGGTGTTGTGAATGACGTCATCGGTTGCATTTCAAAAGCCGATATATTGGCTTGATTTTATAGCGATTCAAAACTATTTTTTCCACAGTGTATTATAGTACTGGGATATAAATGTCAAAAGTGGCTCCCAGATTTTTTTCGCCCGAAGCAGTAATGACTCCGTGATGGTTATCAACAATACGCTTTACAATCGCCAGTCCGATGCCTGTTCCGGTATATTGGCTTCTGCCGTGAAGACGCTGGAACACCTCAAAAATCCGCTCACTATATTGCTGTTCGAAGCCGATGCCGTTATCCGAAACACTGATGTGGCAATATGAAGTTTCTTTTGAAAGTTTACTATTGTTAAAGCTTGCCCCATCATCGATTACAGCTTTTATCTTGATATGTGGCGGAACATCCTCTTTCGCAAATTTAAGCGCATTGCTCACCAAATTGTAAATCAGTTGCCTGAATTGAAAAGGAATGATTTTCAGTACACAAGTTCCCATCACTTCAATGTTGGCGTGCTTTTGTTCAAGTTCCTCCGACATATCTTCTTTGACCTCGTCGATGATTTTGGCCAGATCGGTTTTTTCAAAAGTTCTTTCCTGCACATTGGTTCTCGAATAGGCGAGTAAGTCATTGATCAGAATCTGCATCCGGTTAGCGGCACTGTGCATTCGGTTGAACATATCTTTTCCGTTTTCGGTCAGATTCGGAAGTTCTTTCTCCATAATCAGCGTAGAGAATGCCTGGATTTTCCTGAGCGGTTCCTGCAAATCATGGCTTGATATGTAAGCGAAAGAGTGCAGTTCCTTGTTCATTTTCTCAAGTTCCGTGTTTTTTTCTTCGAGCTCTAGTTTACTTTGTTTCAATTGATCTTCGGCTTCCTTTTTTTCGGTGAGGTCATGTGTCACTTTCGAAAATCCGATGACTTCCTTTTGGTCATTATGAATGGCGGTAATTACGACATTGGCCCAGAACAGGCTGCCGTTCTTACGCACGCGCCATCCTTCATGTTTGGCCTTTCCGGTTTCTTTGGCGATAGTCAACAACCGCTGTGGAAGGTTGCTGTCTCGGTCTGATTCGGTGTAAAAAATAGAGAAATTCTTACCGATGATTTCTTCCGCCTTATAGCCTTTGATTTTTTGGGCACCGAGATTCCAGTTTTCAATCGTACCATGATCATTGAGGTATAAGATCGCATAATCCTGAATTTCTTCGACCATCAGGTGATAGCGTTCTTCACTTTCTTTAAGCGAGGCATTGATTTGCTGTAATTCTTTGGTGCGCTCAATGACCTGCATTTCCAATTCGTGGGTAAACGTTTTTTCCGCATGAATGTCCGTGCAGGATCCAACCCATTTTTTGATTTTATGATTCTTGTCGTAAACAGGTTCGCCAATTATTGCATGCCATCGGTACTGGTCTGACTTATTTTTGATCCGGACATCGTATTTGTATAGCCCGCCGGTTTCGAGACAATGCATCCAGGCTTTGGCATTGCCTTCATAATCGTCAGGATGAATGATGCTTTTCCATTCGGCTTCTCCCGCAGGTGTGATTCCGGTATATTCTTTCCATTTTCCGGAGGCGAACAGGGCATTTCCTTTTTCATCGGTTTCCCAAATCAGTTGCGGAAGGCTTTCTGCGAGCGATCGGAATTGTTTTTCGCTTTCCTCCAATTTCTGCTGGTGTTCCTTTTCTGCCGTGATATCCCTGATGGTTCCGATCATGAAGTCAGGATTGTTGTCGGTATCATAAAATACTTTTCCGCGGCCTTCCATCCAATGAATGGATTGATCTTTCCATATTAGTCTGGATTCATAGTGAAGGCGGCCTGAAGTCATTGCTTCGTTGAACGCTTTTTCCCTTATGGGCATATCATCAGGATGAATATGACGCAGCAATTCTTCGTGTGTCAGGATGACTTCCTGCGAATAACCGCCAATGATTTCAAGATATCTTTTGGAATATTTCGGCACTCTGGTTTTCAGATTCAATTCCCAAACACCCAACGCACTGGCTTCGATGATGATGTTGAGCTTTTCCTCATTTTGTTGTATTTCGTTTTGAGCTTCCATTTTTCCTGATTTCCCGATGCGTTATTTTTTTCAAAATCCCAACGAAGATAAGAAAATAAAGGGATTTTGTGGATTGGAATGTAGACTTGTTTACCATCTGAATTTTTAATTTTCGGGTTGATTTTCGATGAAAAATTCGCAGTTCAACGTTTTTTAAGGTTAGTTAAGGGAAAAATAATTCAAAAAAACAAACTCTGTTTATCTTAGCTGTGATTTTAAAAAGAGCCCCAATCTTATTTAAATTAGTATGAAAAGTTTAGCCCCCTTTTTTATAGTAATTGCTACTACTATATTTTCTTTTGATGCCGCTGCGCAACCGAGCCGACCACTTTCGGATCGTGCCAAAATGAGCGCTGCGCAAACGACCCTTGAAGAAGTTTCCGACGATCAGCTTTCCGTATTGTATTATCATGTCGAGGAAAGAATCAACATGAATTTTGGAAGCAGCATCACTACCTACAATGTTTCGAGTTTGAGTCTTGTCAGTACCAATGATTTGGGTGAAAACAATACACGAATCATCACTCCAAAATACGGGAAGGCCAAAATCAAGGTGAGACCAGTACTTCAAGTGGCTTCGATGCATGAAGCAAAAAAACTTCCGGTTGCTTCCATAGAGGCACCAATAAATTCTGATAAAATAGCTGAAACCGTATCCCTAAAAAAACTTAAATACGTCGATATTGATATTATCGGAACCTACGAAAGGGTGATCGATAAAGGTTATAAATCAGTCGATATGCTCAAGAAAGTGGGCAACAGCCGTTTTTTTGGAGGCGATCTGACTATTGCGGCCAAATGGTATAACCAATTGTTTTCGATGACTACCGATTTAGAAGCGGAATATTATTACCGTTATTCTCAGGCATTATTCTCCATTCATGAAAATGAAAAAGCAAACGAAATGCTGCATCAGTTCGAAAGTAAAAGGCTGTAATTAAAATTTTCAAATACTTAACGAAGCCCGAAAACCTCTGGACGCATAATAAGATTCTGCACCATTGTGGTATACGAAAACCGTATCGTAACGCCGGTCGCAGAAAAGGGCGCCTTTGCGTTTTCTGATAGCATCAGGAGTTTGCACCCAACTCGAAGTTTTGGTATCGAATGCGCCAAGTTCCTGCAATTCCCGGTACTGAATTTCCGTTAAGATTTCAACGCCCATAGCGGTTGCCATGTCGACAGCGCTGTCTTTGGGTTTGTGTTCTTTTCTTGATTCTAGGGCTTCGCGGTCATAACAGAGGCTTCTGCGCTCTTTCGGAGATTCTTCAGAGCAGTCGTAAAAAATATAGGCGCCATGCTTTTGATCAAATGCGACAACATCGGGTTCGCCGCCTGTTTTTTCCATTTCAAGTAACGACCAAAGTTTTTCAGTTTGGGTTTCGAGTCTTGCCTCGACTTTAGACCATTCGATGGCTTGATGGCGTTTCATGTTTTTTTCAAAACGTGTTTTCAATACTTCAATGAATACCGAACGATCCTCTGACGACAGCGCTTTTTGATTTCCCATAATCATCCATATTTAAACGCCTAAAATTAAAAAACACAATCAGTTTTTCAAAAAAAGGTAGCAGATGTCTAAAAATTCATCAATCATTTTCCATGCGATCCATGTTTGGTTTTAAGACCATTCTAAGGCTCAAAAGGCCAATAAGTGCCGCCACTAAAGAAGAAAGCAGTATCACAAGTTTAGCATTGTTGATGATACTCTCATTATCGAAGGCCAAAAGGGTGATGAATATTGACATGGTAAAACCGATTCCGGCTAAAAAACCAACACCGGCAATGGCTTTCCAGTTCAAATCGTCAGGAAGTTTGCAAAGGCCGAAAGTGACCGCGAGAAACGTCAGCAGAAAAATCCCAACAGGCTTTCCTATAATCAGTCCGAGTGCGATTCCGATGCTGTAATGCTGGCTCAGTATTGCCCCAATATCACCGTCTAGAAGGATGGCAGTATTGGCTAAAGCAAAAATCGGCAGTATCATAAAAGCTACAGGTTTGTGCAGCCAGTGTTGCAAAATATAAGACGTTGATTGTTCATCGCCATTGCCAAACGGAATCGCAAATGCGAGCAATACGCCAGTAATCGTAGCATGAACGCCAGAATGCAACATAAAATACCACATCAAAACCCCGCCAATGAGATAAGGAATCAGGTTTCTGATTTTAAGCCGGTTCAATACCAATAGCAACGCGAAAATTCCGAGTGCAATCAGTAAGTTGCTCCACAGTAAAGTTTTGGTGTAGAAAACGGCAATTACCAGAATCGCTCCCAAGTCATCAATGACGGCCAAAGCGGTCAAAAATATTTTTAAAGATGCTGGCACGCGACTGCCTAACAAAGAAATGACGCCTAAGGCAAACGCAATATCCGTTGCCATTGGAATTCCGGCGCCGGATTGTGTTGTGCTTCCATAATTGAACCAAAGAAAAATCCCGGCGGGAACAATCATTCCGCCCAAAGCACCGAAAATGGGTAGGAGCGCTTCTTTAATGTTGGAGAGTTCGCCGATGTAAATTTCTCTTTCGAGTTCCAAACCGATGAGCAGAAAGAAAATCGTCATTAAGCCGTCGTTAATCCAGTATTCCAGAGATTGTCCGGCCAATGGCGTTTGCCAGAAATGATGGTAAGTAGCACCGAAAATAGAGTTGGCCAGAAATAAAGATAAAACGGTACAGCCGATGAGTGTCAGCCCGCCGGCTTTTTCACTATGAAAGAAATCTTCAAATAAGGCGCTTATTCTCATGGGTTGTTTGAATTTCAACGATTCGGTCGTGCTTTTCTATCGCATACGAATATAAGGAAATATCAAACAAATTTCTAAGCTTGTTTACCCGCTATGCATGAAGTTGGTTTTGATGCGCCGGGATATAAATATCGAAAGTACTACCTTCGCCAGGTTCGCCGCTGGCAGTGATAAAACCATGATGGTTTTCGACAATTTTTTTTACGATGGTCAGTCCAATGCCCGTACCGTCATAATTTTCCTTCTCATGCAGGCGTTGGAAAATCTCAAAGATTTTATCGTTGTATTCCTGATCGAACCCAATGCCATTGTCCGCAATGCTGATATGGCAATAATCAACAGGTCTCGCCAATTTTTTTGGGTCAGCAGCGTCATACTTGATGATATCGCTTTTGATGATGATATGCGGCGGAACATCGGCTCTCGAAAATTTAAGCGAATTGGCAATGAGGTTCTGCAACAATTGTCTGAACTGGAAAGGGATAATTTCTACATCACATAAGGTACCGATTTCAATCGTGGCATTTTTTTCCTGCAATTCTTCTTTGAGGGCCGCCATGACTTCCATGACAATTTTATTGAGGTCGCGCTTCTCGAATTTCCTTTCGGTGGCGGTCGTTCGCGAATAGGCGAGCAAATCATTAATAAGCGTTTGCATATGCAATGCGGAAAGCCGTATACGCTCGAAATGGTATTTTCCTTTCAAGGATAAACGGTCAAGTTCTTCATCAAGAATCCGGCTCGAGAACGCTTGTATTTTCCTCAAAGGTTCCTGCAAATCGTGGCTCGAAATAAACGTAAACGATTCGAGTTCCTTGTTGGCCACCAGCAATTCTTCGGCGCGTTTTTCCTTTTCCTGATTCTGGAACGCAAGTTCGATATTGGCGATGGCTAGTTCTGCAGCGCGTTTTTCCTTTTCTTGATTCTGAAAAGCCAGTTCGGTGTTGGCAATGACAAGCTCTGCAGCGCGTTTTTCTTTCTCGTTATTTTGAAAAATCAGTTCGGTATTGGCGACAATCAATTCAGCAGCGCGTTTTTCCTTTTCTTGATTCTGGAAAGCCAGTTCGGTGTTGGCAATGACAAGTTCTGCAGCACGTTTTTCTTTTTCGTCATTTTGAAAAGTAAGTTCGGTGTTGGCAATGACAAGTTCTGCAGCGCGTTTTTCTTTTTCTTGATTTTGGAAAGCCAGTTCGGTGTTGGCAATGACGAGTTCTGCAGCACGTTTTTCTTTTTCCTGATTCTGGAAAGCCAGTTCGGCGGCGCGTTTTTCTTTTTCCTGATTTTGAAAGGCAAGTTTCTTATTGGCGACAATTAATTCGACTAAATTATTATGCTCTTCTTTCTGAGCCGCGATTTTATTTGAAATAATTATTTTTTTTGTCATTGTGCCATTACTTGGCTACAAAAGTACTCTTTAGAGCATCATAAAGTTTATACATTTCCGATAATGGGTACGAAAATTAAAAAATAATTCTTCCACTTAAAAACCTGGAATACAGCCATTGATTAAGCCAGTTTGACCCCAAACAAATAGCCCACCAATGCGGTCAATCCCATAGCGGCCGTTCCCCAGAAGCTAATTCTCAAGATCGCTTTTGTAACGCTCGATCCTCCTGCTTTTGCAGCCATAGTGCCTAGCAAAATGAGGAACAAAAGGGCAGAGGCATACAGGTAGTATTCCATGCTTTTTACGGGAAGGAATATCGTCGCCAGCAGCGGGAGCAATCCGCCTACGGTAAACGAAGCGCCCGAAGCCAAGGCTGCCTGAATCGGATTGGCCTGAGAGATTTCGTTGAGTCCGAGTTCGTCTCGAACGTGTGCGCCCAAAGCATCGTGTTCGGTCAATTCGTGCGCCACGGTCAAAGCGGTTTCTTTTTTCAAGCCGCGTTTTTCGTAGATTTCAGCCAGTCGCAACAATTCGATTTCGGGCATTTCGAGCAATTCCTGTTGTTCGCGTTCAATATCGGCTTTCTCAATATCGGTCTGCGAACTCACCGATACATATTCACCTGCCGCCATCGACAAAGCTCCCGCCACCAATCCTGCGAGTGTGGCCAAGATTACAGGTTCCCGATGATGGCTTGCCGCGGCGATACCAATAGCGATACTGGCGGTCGATAAAATACCATCATTGGCACCCAATACGGCTGCCCGCAACCAGTTGCTGCGATGAATGTAGTGCGAGGCTAAATAATCTTCTGAATCGTGTTCTGTTTGGGTTTGCATCTTATAAAGTTTTGCGTTAGTAGTATTTTAGTTTTACGGTTGGGTAATCATTTTTTTAAGCAACGTGATTTGCCCCAAGTGATAGTAGCTGTGCTCAATCATCGCATCGATATTGCGTTGGTAGGTGCCGTATTTTTCGTCGGTAAAAACCTCATGAAGTTTGTCATTGGGCATTTGTTCAATCATTGAGGCAAAGGCTTCGGCATCATTCCAGAAAGTTGTCAGAAAAGCATCCCATTGCGTTTGTGAGGTTATTGGAGCGAAATCGAAACTGAATTTGTCGCGAATGTCCAACGTTCCGCCCCTGAAAACATTGTTGATTCCGGCAATGTAATAATGAATATGCTGCGCCAATACCGCAATCGTATTTAAAGATTGAATTTTCGTCGTAGCGATTTGCCAATCAAGACCCGACAACTGGTCTTTAAAATTCGTGTTGGCTACCCAGGTTCCGTTAAGCATCACTTCGCGGAAGCGTTTGGCGATGGTATGTGTGGTTTCCATAGGTTCTTTTTTTATTTGTTGGCTTTTAGATGTTCGAAATCCTGTTTTCCCGTAAAATATTCCAAGCCCAGAATCAGCACAATGACGAGGGCAAAAGTCACTTTTTGCATCATCGGTAATAAGGCTCTGTAGGCTCCGGCGCCATAAATATACAACGTAAAGTAAAACCCCAGAAGGCAAACCACGCAGAGTATTTTAAAAATAAGCAACTTCGATTTCCATACGAAAACACTAATATAAAACATCCCGAGCAGAAACAACGTGCTGGACAGCGTAATCATGATGTCGTGTAGTGGCGTGGCGATTAAAAATGTAAACACCATGCCGCCGGCACCGCAATATTTGATGACTTTAGCCGCACCCGAAATCGGAATTTTTTTAGAGAATTCGATGAAGAACAACGCAAAACTCAACGAAAGGAAAAGCATGCCCGCGACGGCCCAATAACGGCCCGAATTGTCCTTACCATTGACCGCTTTTTCACCAAAAAGATTGCTGATGTAATTGTCGCTCCAGTCATAACCGACCGAGTTTGGATCGGCTTGTGAACCACCGGGATAGTAAAGTGACGCAATGACCAACAAAGCGATGGCCATGATAATTCCCAGTAGTATGCAATATTTCCTGAACATAAAATACCTGATTTAGAATAGTTCCCTGTTAAGTCTCGCCACAACCCTAAAGGTTACAAAATGAACCAACTCGGCAAGAGCAACGAAAATACTAAAATAAAAAACAACCAAGAAAAACAGCTTTAGGTTTTGGCAGCAGTGTTACTTCCAGATTCTGAAATTGAGCGTCAACTTTTTCTTTTCGAGCAGCGTAAACCAATCGATGAAAAGCAGCGCACAGATCATCAGGAGGCCAAGCATCAGACTTCCGATCGATTTCCAGGATAAGGCCGCGCTGACCATCCCGTCAAAATTGTCGTATGCGAATTTCCCCATATGAATCACGAGCGCATCGCTGATAAATTTGCCTACAAAAAAAGCCGGAATAATCTGCATGGGTCTGATACGCGCCATGCCACCGGCAAGAAACAAAGGCGTCGTAGGCAATGGCAATAACGAATAAGCCAGAATCACCACTTGGCTTTTCCAGCCTTTCTCTTTCATCTTCTGTCCGAGAAATTGCACTTCGCGGTTTTTTTTCGCTTTGAAGATTTTATCCGCCAGCAACGGAATGTAAAGCGCCAACAGATACCTACCCAAAATAGAACCCGCCACGCCAACCACAATCACCAACCAAGGATCGAGGCCAAACGCAAGCTGCAAAGGCACCATCACCGAAAACGCGGGCGGAAAAGGAAACGGCACCACATCAAACAAAAAGGCGCCTGCAAAAACCAGTAAATAGTGCCACCACATAGTTTTCCGAGATTAATGATGCAAGGTTAGTCTTGCGTTGCTAAGGTGCGCTTTTTAAAATTAGATTGTATAAAATTATTAAAATAAATATTCCGACCAATCCCTGACACAAATTATACAACTTAAAGCCTTAATCATACAACGCCATGGCGCAGCATTCCAATTAATTTAGCCAATCAACTTTTAATACTATAAAATGAAAACTCAAAAAGTAATACTTGTATTGGCAATAAGTCTCGGTATTTTGTCAACTTCCTGCAACAATGACAGCGACAACAACAATAACGGAAACAACACTTTGCCGCTTGAAGGAAAATGGAATGCCACCAAAGTAGGTACGATCGTAGCCGGACAGGAAATACTCATCGATCCGCCACAGAATGAAGATGGTTGTCAAAAAGATTATCTCGAATTTTATGCAGACAATTCAGTAACCGCTGGCGATTATGATTCTTCCGACTCGCCTTGTGTGTTGCAGACCGCAACCGGAACTTACACCAAATCAGGCAATACGCTGACCACCGTAATCGATGGCACCAACAGAACCGAAACGATTCTGAACCTGACCGACACGCAGTTGAAACTCAAAGATGAATCGGGCGCCATTGCGGTGTTTACGAAAGCTTAGTAGGCAGCAAGCAATTAAAAAATTCAATCTAAATTTTCTTAACGTTTCTTTATCAAAATCGCATCGAATTCTTGCCGACAATAGTCGTAATTTTGCGTTTCGATTTTTAAGATTCTTATGAAAATACTTTACACTTACGTTAAAGCCCACAAACCTTTATTGTTTCTCGCGCTGTTTCTCGCAGCCATCAACCAGTGTTTTTCGCTTTGCGACTCCATCATTATTGGAAAGCTACTCAATGAATGTGGCGTCGGCGTGAAGAACTTCAATAACGATTATGCCATGTTTACCAAAGCCGTTTTGGGTTGGTTGGCGTTATCTTTAGGAGCGGCGATGCTATCCAGAATCGCGAAGAACTTTCAGGATTATTTCACCAACATTATCATCCAAAGAACTGGTGCGCAGATGTATACAGATGGTATTCAAAAAGCGTTGCAGCTTCCTTTTCAGGATTTTGAAGACCAGCGCAGTGGCGAAACTTTAGGCAAACTCCAGAAAGTCAAAAGCGATTGTGAGAAGTTCATCACGTTGTCAATTTCGATGGTGTTCCAGACCGTGATTGGGATTACGTTTGTAGTCGTTTATGCGATCAACATTCACTGGTTGCTCGGCCCTGTTTTTCTGGCTACGATTCCTGTGGTGGCTTTTGTAAGTTCGTTTTTAGGAAAGAAAATCAAAGTGGTGTCGAAGGAAATCCTACGCGAAACCACCGCTTTGGCTGGAGCGACTACAGAATCGCTGCGCAACATCGAACTCGTGAAAAGCCTAGGATTGACCCAGCAGGAAGTGAATCGCCTCAACAGTACCACGATTAAAATCCTCGGATTGGAACTGAAGAAAGTGCGTTTCATCCGTTCGTTGAGTTTCATTCAGGGAACTACTGTTCATTTCATGAGAACCTGTCTGGTGTTTGCACTTTATATGTTTATTTTCCGCGACATCATCAAACCCGGCGATGTGATTACGCTGATGTTTTTCTCTTTCTTTTTGTTCAATCCGTTGCAGGAACTGGGCAATGTGATCGCAACTTACAACGAAACCAAAGTATCGATGGACAATTTCAGCGATTTGATGCATTCCAAAAGCGAAGACAAACCTGTGCATCCACAAACCATAGGTTCGATCAACCATCTGAAGTTCTCACACATTTCATTCAGACACCAAAGCGCAGGAACTTATGCCGTCAAAGACATTTCTTTTGAAGCCAGAGCAGGCGAAACGATTGCGTTTGTCGGCCCATCGGGAAGCGGTAAGACCACACTTGTGAAGATGTTGGTTGGTTTGTATAAACCCGAAGGAGGCGCCATTTACTATAACGAAAAAAACGCCAACGACATTGACTTGACAGAATTGAGACAGCAATTAGGATTTGTAACTCAAGATGCCCAGTTGTTTTCGGGCACGATTCGCGACAACTTATTGTTCGTCAAACCCGACGCGACCGATGAGGAAATCAATAATGTCTTGCGCCAGGCGGCTTGTCAGAACTTGTTGGCCAGGGCTAAAGACGGCATCAACACGACGATTGGCGAAGGCGGTATCAAAGTTTCCGGAGGTGAGAAACAGCGGTTGTCGATTGCGCGCGCTTTGCTTAGAAATCCGAGATTGTTGTTGTTTGATGAAGCCACTTCAGCTTTAGATTCGATTACTGAAGAGGAAATCACACAAACGATCCGAAACATTTCATCCAAACAAGACCAGATTACTTTGCTTATTGCGCACCGATTGTCTACGATCATGCACGCCGACAGGATTTATGTATTGGAGCAAGGACATATTATAGAACAAGGAAAACATCAGGATTTGCTCGACGAAAAAGGCTTGTATTACGCGATGTGGCGTCAGCAGATTGGGGAACGAAAGTAATATCAAAGGCCAGTAAAAATCTATTTTCCAATAGCATTCCTGCTGATAATATCCTTGAGTTTGTTCTTCAAATCTTCGCCGCAATCAAAAACCATCTGTTCATTCGTAGGAAACGGAACCTGTCTGCGGTCAAAATTCTGAAGATAATCAGTTTCACAAGCGCGACGGTCGCCCTGATAATGCGCGTACACATTCTGAAATAAAAACTCGCTAGCGATAGGAAAAGTTTGAAGCAATTGGTTGGTTTTTAAATTCACGTAATCCACTTTGGCGGTAACTTGCACGGCTTTTTGTTGTGTCGATTCGTAAATCGCGATCTGCACCGTTTTCATATTATCGACATAAATCGGTTTGCCCAGACTGTCTTTCACTTCACGGCCACGCGCATCCAAAAGTTTCTTGACGCCGTCCTTGATGACTTTTTCTTTCTGGAATTCTTTCTCGTTGATGCGTTCCGGCGAAATATTGATGTCCCTGAAATTGATTTCAATGCCGTAAGTGTAATCGATTCCTTTTTGTTTCGCATTGTGGTAAGCCGTCCATTTATCGTTTAGGCCATACGTGCTAAAATCCATCAAATCATCATTTAAACGTTTCGGAACAATGACATTGGTTTGGTTTTTAGTCGATACAATCACGAAATCCGTTCCCTTAAATTGCGCGTCGTTAATGAGCTTCGTCACATCCTTATAACCCGGATTGATTTGATTCAGATACACCAAATCATCATACGCACGGCGGCATCTCATCTTATCGCCCGACATCAGCGCAGCCACCGAATTCAAATACAAATATTTAGACAAAGCATTCCTGCTGTTGGTGAGTTGCTCGGAATAATCCTCCATCGGAAACTTCGCATCGCGGCCTTCCTTAATCAATTTCAACGGCAGCAACGGACGGATCAGTTCCTGACGTTCACTCAGCAATTTATAAGTGTTGTAAATCGCCTCAAGATCCTTCGGGTTCGCATCCTTAAACCAGCCCCAGCCCGCAATATCACGCAAATCACGCTCTTTGGCTTTGGCAAACGCTTCTTCCAAAAGATACACATAATCCTGTTTGCCTTTCGCGTCTTTGTTGCTCTGCAAACCTTTTACGGCTTTCTCAATCGCGCTGTCATAATCGCCCGAAGCGACCATTTTACGAGTGGTTTTTACGCCACAAGCGCCGACTATCATCAATAAAAATAATAAGGAAATTTTTTTCATGACTTTATTTTTTTAGGAGCCGGGAACCTGCTGTACGCTCCCAATTTTTTGCGCTGAACGCCAGCACAAAAAGATTTCCGCTGCCATCAGGGCTAGGGCTGTAGTTCCCAAAGTGATTCTTACTTTCTTACGAAGGGGGGCAATAATTTACTGCTCACTTCACCAAAACCGATACGCACTTCGTTGTTCTTGCAGAAGCCTTTCATAATCACGGTATCATTGTCGTTGATGAATTTGCGTTCACTTCCGTCTTTCATCACGATTGGGTTTTTGCCATTCCAGGTGAGTTCCAACATCGAACCGAAACTGTTAGCCGTCGGCCCAGAAATCGTTCCCGAACCCATCATATCTCCAGAATTTACACGGCAACCGTTAGAAGTATGGTGCGCGAGTTGTTGGCTCATCGACCAATACATATATTTAAAATTGGAATTTGAAACCACCGTGGCTTCAGTATTTTCAGGCTCAATGGCTACTTCCAGATTGATATCAAAAGCATGTTTGCCTTTTTGCTGCAAATACGGCAACGGATTCGGATCTTGTTTCGGTCCTTTGGTTCTAAAAGGTTCCAAGGCATCCATCGTTACTATCCAAGGCGAAATTGAGGTTGCAAAATTCTTCGCCAAAAACGGTCCGAGCGGCACATATTCCCATTTCTGGATGTCTCGTGCGCTCCAGTCATTGAGTAAAACCATTCCGAAAATATAATCCTCAGCTTCATGCACCGGAATGTTTTCACCCATAATGTTTGCGTCGGTGGTAATGAAACCCATCTCCAACTCAAAATCAATCGAACGCGAAGGTCCAAAAACAGGCGTGCTTTCCCCATTCGGTAAAGTCTGTCCCATCGGGCGGTGCACCGGAATTCCCGAAGGCACAATCGTAGAACTTCTGCCGTGATATCCAACAGGTATGTGCAACCAGTTCGGTAACAAAGCGTTGTTCGGATCGCGAAACATCGTGCCCACGTTGGTAGCATGTTCTTTACTCGAATAGAAATCGGTATAATCGCCAATGAGTACCGGAAGTTGCATTTCGACATCTTCCACTTTGCATACGACAATTGATTTATGTTCAGCGTTATCTCTCAATTTCGCATTATTGCTGTCGAAAATCTCGGCAATACGGTTGCGCACCAAACGCCAGGTTTTCTTTCCGTCGGAGATGAAATCATTGAGCGTATCCTGCATGAACATATCGTCCGTCAGTTCAATGCCATGAAAATAGTCGAGTTGTTGTAAGGCTCCAAGATCAATGGCATAATCGCCAATTCTGGTGCCTATCGTGATGACATCATCTTTGGTAATGAAGACGCCGAAGGGTATGTTTTGTATCGGAAAATCGCTGTCTGCAGGAACTTCCAACCAGGATTTTCTTTTAGGATTGTTTGCGGTGATGGGCATGTGTCGTGTTGATTGTTTGTTGAAAATTCATTGACCAAATATATCATTATATGCCAATTTAACAAACCGTTTTCGTAATTTTGGGCAGTTTTTAACGAAAAAAAATAAAATGCGACACGACGAACAGATTTTCGATTTAATTCTTGAAGAACAAGACCGACAAATACACGGTATAGAACTCATTGCCTCTGAGAACTTTGTCAGCGACCAGGTCATGGAAGCCGCGGGTTCGTGCCTCACTAATAAGTATGCGGAAGGCTATCCCGGAAGACGTTATTACGGTGGCTGCGAAGTGGTCGATGTCGTAGAGCAGATCGCCATCGACCGAGCCAAAGAACTTTTCGGTGCCGAATATGCCAACGTGCAACCGCATTCGGGTTCACAAGCCAATACCGCCGTTTTCTTTGCTTGCTTAAAACCGGGTGACAAAATTTTAGGATTCGATTTGTCGCACGGCGGGCATTTAACGCATGGTTCGCCTGTGAATTTCTCAGGTCGTTTATACAATCCGGTTTTTTATGGTGTTGAAAGAGAAACCGGTCAATTCGATTACGATAAGATTCAGGAAATCGCCACGCGCGAAAATCCAAAAATGATCATCGCAGGAGCATCAGCATACTGCCGCGACATGGATTTCGCAAGGTTCCGTCAGATTGCGGATAGCGTTGGAGCGTTGTTGCTTGCCGATATTTCACATCCGGCCGGATTGATTGCCAAAGGATTGATGAACGACCCGATTCCACATTGTCATATCGTCACTACTACTACACATAAAACTTTGCGTGGGCCAAGAGGCGGGATGATTTTAATGGGCAAAGATTTCGAAAATCCGTGGGGATTGACCACGCCAAAAGGCGAAATCAAAATGATGTCGAACTTACTGGATATGGCGGTTTTCCCAGGAAACCAAGGCGGTCCGTTGATGCACATCATCGCTGCTAAAGCGGTAGCGTTTGGTGAATGTCTGACCGATGAGTTTTTCCATTATTCGATGCAGGTGCAGAAAAATGCCAAAGCGATGGCCGAAGCTTTTATGAAAAGAGGTTACGATCTGATTTCTGGAGGCACCGACAACCACATGATGCTTATTGATTTAAGAAACAAAAACATAACGGGGAAAGAAGCTGAAAATGCTTTGGTTCGCGCTGAAATTACCGTTAACAAAAATATGGTTCCTTTTGATGACAAATCACCGTTCATCACTTCCGGAATCCGTGTTGGTACTCCGGCCATCACTACGCGTGGTTTGGTGGAAAGCGATATGGAAACGATTGTCGATATGATCGACCGTGTTCTGATGAATCACACTGATGAAGCAATCATCGAACAAGTGGCTGATGAAGTCAATGCGATGATGGGCGAACGCGCGATGTTCGTGTTTTAAGCAACATCATTAAATGATAATGAGAACCCATACTTTCGAGTGTGGGTTTTTTATTTGTGTTAAAGTTTCAAAAAATATTACGTTATAATTTGTTCGTACGAAATTTTTCCTACCTTTGATTTGTTGAAATCAAAAAAATGAAAATGAGCATCCCGTCAGAACCTACAAAATCAGAACTCGAAATCTTGCAAGTGTTGTGGCAATTTGGCCCGTCGACCGTGCGGTTCGTCAATGACCAGCTCAATGAGCAGAAAAGGGCGGTACAATATACATCGACGTTAAAATTGATGCAGATTATGGCCGAAAAAGGCATGTTGCTTACCGACAAATCAAGTATGAAACATGTTTACAGCCCGGCGATTGAAGAGAAAAAAACCAAAGGATTCCTGCTTGAAAAATTTGTGGATGCGATGTACAACGGCTCCAGCAGCAGTCTGATGATGCAATTGCTCGGGAACAAAAAAACATCACAGCAAGAAATTGATGAGATCAGAAAAATGCTTGACCAACTTGAAAAGAAATAATCCGTAAAACGAACGCTCATGATTTTTAACGACACTTTACTCAAAGCCATTTCTTGGACGTTAGTGCATTCCGTGTGGCAGGGATTTCTGTTGGCTTTGTGCGCAGGAACCGTAATTTTCATCACGCGGAAATCGTCAGCGAGCTTGCGTTATAATATACTTTCTCTTTTGTTTTTGAGTTTTGTGATCATTGCAGGTTTTACGTTTGATTACGAATATCAAAGTGAAAAAACCGAAGTCACTACACGCCTTAATTTACCAGTCAACCAATTTAATGCAACAATTGCTGATGTTTCTGGCAACGGAAATATCGATGCTGTTTCTAATTCGATCATTAGTTTTTTAAACCATCACGCCAATACCATCACACTGATTTGGTTTCTGATTTTCTGCATCAAATGTTTCGGAGTTTTTACAGGTATGGGCCATATCTATAGGATTAGAAATTACAAAACTTTTGCTCCGCCAGCTTATTGGAGCAGCAGAATAGAAGCATTGGCAAGTCGCATTCAAATCAAAAAAACAGTTGTTTTATTAGAATCGACTTTGGTCAAAGTGCCTTTGGTGACCGGATTTTTCAAACCGATATTACTCGTTCCTTTTGGCTTGTTAACAAGTTTGCCAGAAGAACAGATCGAAGCGATTTTATTGCACGAACTCGCGCACATCCGTAGAAAAGATTACGGAATCAATTTGGTGCAGGCTTTTGCGGAAACGATATTTTTCTTCAATCCGGGTGTTTTATGGCTGTCATCGCTGATCAAAGAGGAACGCGAAAATTGTTGCGACGATATTGCGATTGCTGCCACTGAAGATAAAATCAATTTTGTGCAGGCGCTTGTCACTTTCGATGAATTCAACAGAAACAATTGTACGTTGGCGGTAGGATTTGGCAGTACTAAAAATCATTTGTTGCAACGAGCGAAACGCATCATCCACAATAGCGACAAATCACTCAACAAAGTCGAGAAAACGTTCCTTGCAACAAGCCTTTTTTTGACGGTGGTAGTGTTGTTAGCCTGCTCGAAACCAACGGTCAGCAATGTTGCCATACCTATTATGCCTATTGAAATTTCACCTGTAGCTCAAGTTCAGGATTCGCGATGCCCTCCAACCAATCCTCAGGCCATTTATCCGCAAACAAAATTGGATTATGATGCTGAAGTTGCCCGAAAAGCTACCATGGAAGCGGCCAAAGCTGATGAAGCGGCCAGAAAAGCGGATGATGATACCAGAAAAGCAGACGAGGCCGCAGCCAAAGCCGATAATGAAGCAAGGTTTTACGATGATCAGGTTGCAAAAGCTGAAAACGAAGCGCATAAAAATGAAGCTAGGTCAAGAACGGTGACCACAAGAACCGTCATCAACGACACTAAAAGCGCCAAAACTTATGAGAAAGAGGTTACAGAAAACGGCACCAAAAAGGTTTCGATCAGAACCGGAATTTCAGGAGAAAATCTGCCAGAGAACCTCAATGTGGAGAAAATCACCAGTAACATCATTTCCGATCTGATGGCCGAAAAAATCATCAAAGACACTAAAAATTTATCGTACAATCTTTCCAAAATCAACCTTATCGTCAACGGAAAAATACAGCCCGTAAGTCAATACAGGAAAATTCGGGACAAATACATCAAAGCGCCGTTTCACAACATCTGCTTTAACTATAATATCAACAGCAAAGTCGCTTCAGGCGAAAAATAGATCATTCAGGCGTTGGCAAACTGACGCAATAACCAACACTTTATCTTTTTAAGATTCACTTTTGTGAACTGGATTTTTATGGCCTTAAATGAAACAAAATCAACTTATCATCAACCAATCATCATTCATCAAAAAACGAAACCAGTATGAACCTTTATTTTAAATCAATGTTATGCAGTTTATTCCTGTGCTGCGGATTTGCTCAGGCGCAGTCGGGAAAAATCAGCGGAAAAGTGCTAACTTCAGCGAAGCAACCGCTAGTTTCTGCAGTAGTTTCCTTGGCACTAGTCAAAGATAACACGCTCGTAAAAACCGAAATCACCCAAGCTGACGGCAGTTTTGAATTTGCCAATCTTGCCAATGCAGCGTACCAAATTGCTGTTGAAAATGAAGGTTACAAATCGTATTTAAGCACTTCCATCAACATTGATTCGCAACAAGAAGTGGTGTGGCCGGAAATCACCATGGAAACGCAACAAAGCAATACGCTTCAGGAAGTCGTGGTCAAGAAAAAGAAACCTTTCATTGAGAATAAAATCGACAGAACGGTCGTCAATGTAGAGGCTTTCATCACGGCTGCAGGCGGCGATGCGATGGATGTGCTCGAAAAATCTCCGGGCATCAGCGTCGATCAAAACGGTACGATCACTTTCAAAGGCAAATCAGGCGTTCAGGTTTTTATTGATGACAAACCTACTTATTTGTCCGGAGCAGAACTAGAAGCTTACCTGAAGTCGCTTCCCGCAAGCACGCTCGATAAAATCGAATTGATGACAAATCCGCCGGCAAAATACGATGCGGCAGGAAGTGCGGGCGTAATCAACATCATCAGCAAAAGATCGAAAGCGAAAGGATTCAACGGCAGTGTTACTTCGCGCTATTCGCAAGGACAAAGGCCGCAGACGCGACAAGGTTTCAATTTCAATTACCTCAATAATAAAGTCAGGTTGTTTGGGAATGTGGGTTACGCTTACCAAAATCCGGTAAATGATCTGTTTATTTTCCGACGGTTTAAGAATGCGGATTTAACCACGAAAAGCCTTTTTTACCAGAACAGTTTTTTCCGGACACAAGTCAATACAGGCAACGCCAAAATCGGATTGGATTATTACGTGAACGACAAAACCACTTTGGGCATCGGACTTACTGGAATTCTGAAATCGAGCCGCCAAAAAACGGATGTGCGCAGTACTTTAACCAATTCCGCTTCGGTCATAGATTCGACCATTATCGCCAACAATATTGAGAATGAGAAATTCAAAAATGGCGGCATCAACCTCAATTTCCGTCATGATATTGATACGCTCGGGCAAAAAATCACGGTCGATCTCGACTATCTGAAATACGAAACCGAAACCAACCAACGCTTTAATAATTTTGTGTACCAACCCGATAATTCGCTGAGCAGCCAAGATGCTTTGCATGGTATTTTACCCACCGATATTGCCATTTATTCGCTGAAATCTGATTATACGCATCCGCTTCCGAACCAAGGAACCTTTGAAGCCGGTTATAAAGGAAGCTTTTCCAAAACCGATAATATTGCCGATTACCGCGATATCATTGCCGGGAATGAGGTTCCGAATTACGATACGAGCAATCATTTTAAGTATGATGAAATCATCAATGCGGTGTATGTGAATTTCAATACGAGTTATAAAAAATTCACTTTTCAGACCGGACTGCGGTTGGAACATACGGATTCTAAAGGCAATCAGCTCGGCAATGTTGAGAAACCCGCATCGACGTTCAAAAGGAATTACACCAATCTTTTCCCGACGGTTTATGTGATGTATAAGTTAGATTCGATTGGCAACAATCAGTTGGTTATCAATTATGGAAAAAGAATTAACCGCCCGTATTTTCAGGATTTGAACCCATTTGTGAGCCCGCTCGATAAGTTCACGTTCTATTCCGGAAACCCTTATCTGGACCCTAATTTTTCTGATAATTATGAATTTTCGTATCGTTACAAAGAGCTTTTTTCGACGACTTTAAGTTATGCCCACAGCAAAGATGATATCAATGAAACGATTGAAATTAAAGACGAAATCTATTACAGCCGCCCCGGAAATATCGGTAAAAGTGAGTATTACAGCCTCAATGTGAATGCCCAAATTCCGTTTGCGAAATGGTGGTCCGCCAACGTTTATTCGGAAGTGACTTACTCGCATTTTCAGAGCCAATTGTATACAGAAGGTTTGAATTCTTCGGGAACGTTCTGGTATTTTATGATGAACAACAGTTTTAAATTCAAAAAAGATTGGTCGGCGGAACTCAGCGGAAATTATACCACGGATGTGACCTCCACGCAGTTTGTTTTGTTGGCAAGATCGAATGTCAGTTTGGGTGTACAGAAAAAAATCCTCAAAGGCAAAGGCAGTTTAAAATTGTCGGCGAACGATATTTTCTTTTCGAATCTCAACAACGGCATCATCAAAAACATCCAGCTTACCGATGCGAATTGGAGAAACCGCGGTGATTCGAGATTCGTCGCACTTACTTTCACCTACAGTTTTGGGAAATCATTTGAAACCAAATCGCAGCATGATGCCAATGGCGCCGATAGTGAAAAGAACCGCGTGAAAAATTAAATAGGGCCTACAAATCCCTGAAATTTGTGATTAAATGTTGTAATTTTGGCTGTCGAAAAAAGGTCGGTTTCGGGTTAGATCTATGACGACCGACTTTCGACAGCGACAACAGTTAATTCAAAAAACATCTTATGTCAACTTTCAGATTGCAACTTCCGACCGATCCGCGCTGGGTCAATATCGTAGAAACCAACATCGAAGAAATCCTGACCGATCATGCTTGGTGCGAGCAAAAAGCCGCTTCAAATGCAATCACGATCATCACCATCAATTCGGAATATCCGGATTTAGTTAGTGATATGTTGGCACTGGCCAAAGAGGAAATCGAGCATTTTGAAATGGTGCATGAAATCATCAAAAAACGCGGCCTGACTTTAGGTCGTGAACGCAAAGATGAATACGTTGGCGAACTCGCACAATATATGAAACGCAGCAATACCGGAAGCCGGGTTTCAGGTTTTGTTGAGCGCATGCTGTTTTCGGCTATGATCGAAGCGAGAAGCTGTGAAAGGTTTAAAGTGCTGTCTGAGAATATTCAGGATGAGGAACTTTCTCAATTTTATCGTGAACTTATGGAAAGTGAAGCCGCGCATTATACCACTTTCATCACTTATGCGCGCAAATACGGACAAGGCATCGATGTGGAAAAACGCTGGCGCGAATGGCTTGATTTCGAAGCTTCGATCATCACCAATTACGGAAAAAGCGAAAGCATTCACGGGTAAATTCTCACAGGAACCACAGTTTTAAGGCGTTCATTCTTAGTTTGTTTGAATTTTTAACATCTTATTTTATTTAACTTCTGTTGAAGGCTGGAAATTTTTGGGCTATATTTATAGCATCAAAAGCAAACAAAACAAACCAACAACCCCATGAGACTCTATTTCAATTCTGATGGAATCGTAGCTTGTCGTGTTATTTTACAGGAACAGCTCGAACGATTCAACATCAAATACAAACTTTTGGATTTTGGAGAAGTCGAGATCAAAGAGGTCATTTCAAAAGAAACGCTCACCGAACTTCAGGCTTCGCTGAACCATTACGGCATTACCTTAATCGACAATCAAAAAAACCAATTGATCCAGAAAATCAAGGATGCGATTATCGAAATGGTATACGAAAGAGACAAACTTCCCGTTACTACGACTTCGGTTTATCTGGCGGACAAGCTGAATTTGAGTTATGGTTATCTGTCGAATATTTTTTCAGAATATACTTTTACCTCGATTGAGAACTACATTATCATCCAGAAAATTGAACGCGCCAAAAAACTGATTATCGATGAGGAATTTAACTTAACCGAAATATCTTACAAACTTAATTACAGCAGCCTCGCGCATTTGTCGAGCCAGTTTAAGAAAGTCACCGGTTTGACGCCGTCGGTTTTTAAACGTATTGTCAACAAAAGAAAATCATTGATCAATAAATAATTTCCAAACCCTTTTCTACTATTATGGCTACAAATCAAAAACCATTGCGAATTCTTTTAGCCGATGACGACGAGGACGATCGTATGTTCTTCAGCGAAGCGATTGCCGAACTTAAAATGACCAATGAGCTGATCTTATTTGAAGATGGGAAAGACCTGATGGAACATTTGGTGAATCCGGATTTTGAATTGCCGCACATCTTATTCCTCGATTTGAACATGCCTTACAAAAATGGCTTGGAATGCTTGAAGGAAATCAGGGCAGACCAACGTTTTCGGGAGGTTTCCGTGGCGATCTATTCCACATCTTCTTCAGAAAGTGATATTGAAGATACGTTTATCGAAGGTGCAAATATATACATCAAAAAGCCCAACGATTTTTCTGAACTCAAAAGAGTCATCAAAGAAGTGCTGCACCTGAACTGGCAATTTCATACTTCATCTTTAAACCGCGACACCTTTTTCTTTAGCATCTAGTGGCTATGAGATTCTTTGGATTGTATAAAAATTCCCAAGTATTCAAATTAGCACTTATCGTGGCCATTGCTTTGGTTTGTTATATCGCTTCGGTGTTTTACAATCAGATGCAGCGGCTTGATACTTCTGTAGATTTAATCGCAAGATCGAACCGGACGCAGTTGGAACTCGAAAAGGTTTTGTCGGTGGTGAGCATGTATGAAACGAGCCTGCGGAGTTATATTATCACCAAAGACGAATCGTATCTGAAGAACCGGTTTCTGGACCGCGCGCAGATTGAACTCATTCTAAAAAGAATCGAAAGGTTGTCCTTCGGAGCCGACAAAAGTAAAGATATCGACAGCCTAAGAAAGCTCATCGATTATCGTTTTATGCTTTTTCGGGAGACGCTGACCATCGCTAAAGACAAGAAAATCAATCCGCTGGAACTCAACGCCAGACTTCTCGAAAGCAGCAATTGTACCAAAGCGATGCGCGATTTTGTATACAAAAGCATCAACAAGCAGATCAATATTGCTAAGCTCCATAATTCCTCGCACCAATACGAATTGCGCAATTCTATGATCAATGTGTTTTTGCTCGTGATCATATCGCTGCTGATGGTTTTGCTGTCTTACAATAAAATGAACGTCGATATCAGAGCGCTCAAAAAAGCCAACGACGAACTTAAATTCCTGAACCATTCGTTCCAAAACGCTGAGAAGATTGCAGGCTTTGGCTACTGGAAATATAATCTTGATACCGATACTTATATTTTTTCAGACAACTATTACCGAATGTTAGGCGTTGAACCTGGCTCGTTCGAAGCCAAAGTTGAAAATTCTTCGAAATACCTGCATCCGGATGATTATGAAAGCATCATGAAAGCGCATGAGGATTCTCTGAAAAACCACCAGGATACCACGATGACTTTCCGTTATTTATTGGCGGACGGAACCATTCGTTACATCACATCGGTCGGAAGTTTTACTAAAAATGCTATCGGGCAGACCGTTAAGATTGGCGTCAATTACGATGTCACGGAACAGTATAAAAGAACCATCGAACTGGAAGAAAACAACAAGCAATTGGTGGTGATGAATGAAGAATTGCAGGCCTTCAACAACATTGCAAGTCATGACCTGCAGGAACCGCTACGCAAAATCCAGATGTTTATTTCGCGACTCGAAGAAAAGGAACTCGAATTGCTGACGGATTCCGGAAAGGATTATTTCTCTAAAATTAAACTCGCTTCGAACAGAATGCAGCGTTTACTGATTGATTTGCTCAATTATTCGCGCGCGGTCAGAGGTGATAAAGCTTTTGTGAAAACCAACCTCAATGAGGTCATTCAACAGGTTCTTCATGATCTGGCTACCAATATTGAGGATAAAAAAGCCGAAATTGAAATCGGTGCGTTGCCCAAAATAAAAGCCATTGCATTCCAGATGGAGCAGTTGTTTGTGAACCTGATTTCAAATTCAATCAAATACAGCAAGGATGATGTGCCGCCCAAAATTGAGATTTTTGCCGAAACCATCGAGCCAAATGAAATGCACAAAGGCCAACCGATTGCCAGCGACAAATACTATAAGATTGTAGTAGCGGATAACGGCATTGGTTTTAAACAGGAATACGCAGAAAAAGCATTCCAGTTGTTTAAGCGGCTCGAAACGGATGCAAAATATGCCGGCACAGGACTAGGATTGGCCATCTGCAAACGCATCGTTGAAAATCACAATGGCTTTATTAAAGTGAAAGCCAAACCCAATGAAGGCGTAAAATTCTCTATTTTTATTCCTAAAACTATTTAATTTGACTATGCTTACCATTTCTGAGGCAACCGCAACCGACTTTCCGGTCATAAGAAAAATAGCTTATGAAACCTGGCCCGTGACTTACGGCAATATCCTGTCGAAAGCCCAACTCGATTATATGCTGGGCAAGTTCTATTCTGATGAAACGTTGCAGAACAATCTCCTACAAAAAAATCACCGGTTTCTGCTGATTGCCGATAGTGGGAAAACCATTGGTTTTGCATCCTACGAACATGATTATCAGCAAAATAATGTTACCCGGCTACACAAACTTTATGTGCTTCCGACGGCTCAGGGAAAAGGAGCAGGGAAGGCATTGCTGGTAGCAGTAGAGCGATTGGCAAGCGATCATCAGGCAGACGCAGTTTCTTTAAACGTCAATAAATTCAATGTCGCCTATGACTTTTACCTCAAAAATGGGTATCAGAAAATAGGCGAGATTGATATTCCGATTGGCGATGGTTTCCTGATGGAAGACTATGTCATGGAAAAGAAACTGTGAGTTCCCTTAAACCTTAATGTGTCCCCAGTTTTCGCCGGTTTCAATGCGTTTCAAATGTGTTGCACTAATGCCGAATTGTTTGGCGATCATACTGTTTCTGGTTCTTCCTTTAGGATTCTGCAGCATCTTTTTAATACGGATTACGGTCGTTACCGTTAGTTTTCTGCCGTCAGATTTGATATTGTGCTCGAGTAAATTCTGTTTCGCGCGGATGACCCTCGGGCTTTTCTTGTAATGTGCCAATTTCTCGGCAGGATTAGCCCAGCGCAGATTGTTGACATCGTCATTGTCACGGCTGAAATCCATATGCAACACATGCACCTGATCTTCAGAGGTTTTTGGAATGAAATTTTCAGCCACCAGTTTGTAAACAAATTTTATTCTGTTGATGATTTTGTCACCAACTTTTTCTCTGTAACGTAAGGTAACATAGCCATCAGAAGTACCTCCTTTGAGGATGTTTCCGTCTTCAATACGGTCTGTAAAACTGGCTATTCTTCCTTTGTTTGAAATGGCATAACGCATTCTTTGAGGAACATCCAAGAAAACTTCCTTGAATTCTTCATTAGGGTAAATTCTAATCATTGTTATTTAAAAGGTATAATACAATAGTTCTTCCGATTTTCCAAACTATAGGCGTATAAGGAATGCAGGTTTATAAGGTAATAATCTTTTGGGAAATCGATTAATCATTCAAAAATATAAAAAATAATAATTTACGTACATAAATTAACGCTGATTTTACAAATAAACTTTTATTTATAACAATTATCTTACAATTAGATGTCAGCAACAATAATTTCGTGTTGAAATAACAATCCTTTAACTTCTTTTAGTGAAAAAATTGCTTTCTGAATTCTGGTTTTTTGCGGGTTGATTGTATAGTGGTAACTCGTTTTGAAATTTGTTTTCAAGGCAATCGCTTTATCGAATTCACTACGATATAAATCGCAATGATCAAATACTGCAGCAGTGATGTCGGCGCCCATAAAATCTACGGCAATCAGGCTACAGTTTCTGAATACCGTATCTTTAATCTTCAGGGCATAGAACTTGGAGAAATCCAAAATACAATCGTCAAATGCAATGTCAAAAATGAGTTTGTCGCACATCGAAAAATTGACTTCCTTCATCTCACAGTCATGAAAACCAACAGTTCTCAGCGCCACATGATTGATTTTTGCGCCGTTGAAATTACAATGATAAAAATGACAATCGATAAAAGTCACATCGATGAAATTGCAACTTGAGAAATCACAATGGCGGAAAGTGCATTGTTCAAATTCCTTATAATTGACTGCTTCTCTTTGGTAAGTTCGGTTTTGGTACTCTTGGTTCAGGAAATATTCGGGCATGAATCGGGCATCGTTTTTTCGAATCCCAAATGAAATTCGATGGCGGCAATATAATCCATTTTCAAATAACGTTTGGTCATATCTCCATTTTTTTTTACGCCCAACGGTACGTCGTAGCAGTGCGTGCATCAACATAATTTTGGGATATTAGCGATTAATGCTGATAAAATTAGCGTTTTGCCTCAAAGTAATACTTATACAATTCAGAATTTATGTTATACAATGCACTTGAAATAAATTTTTTGAAGGCCAAAACGTTTGGAATTTAAACCCTATTTTTACAGTATAAGCGTCAACACTATGCAGCAGGAAAAAGTAACAGGTTTTTTCTATAAAAACCCGTCATTAAAAATTAGGGAATTTCTTTCTTATCTCACGTTACGGCTAGGAATTATATTTTCCCTGAACATGCAGTCGACGATCATTTATTTCTGGATTTATCAACTCACCAATGACAAACTTTCTTTAGGTTTGGTTGGGCTTGCCGAAGTGATTCCAGCCATAGGTTGTTCTTTTTTTTCCGGCCATGTCGTTGATGAAAATGAAAAACGAAAAATGGTTATCCGATGCCTTAGCGGATACATTTTCATAGGATGCTGTCTTTTCGGGATTGCCTTACCCATCACACAAGCGCAGCTTCCGATTGGTGCTTCGCAATGTCTGATTTATCTTTTTGTTTTTGTGGGAGGTGTCATCAGAGCATTTTATAGCCCGTCGATGTTTTCGCTTTTCGGATTGATTGTCCCGCGCGAGCATTACCCCAATGCAACAAGCTGGAGCAGTATGGCGTGGCAAATGGGTGCCGTTTTAGGGCCGTTGGCTGCGGGTTTTCTGATTGCCTGGATTGGAATCCCATTCGGATTGCTTGGCGTGGTCATCATTCAAATGGCTATGTTTTTACCTTTATTAAAAATCACTGTTAAACCAATACTCAAGAAAGCCAAGGAACCCATTTTGCAGAGCGTAACTGAAGGATTGCGGTTTGTCATGAAAACACCTACACTTTTAGCGGCACAATGTCTGGATATGTTTTCGGTATTGTTTGGTGGCGCGGTGGCGTTGTTGCCGGTTTATCAGAAAGAAATCCTGCATGTCAATGAAATGGGTTTCGGAATCCTGCGTTCCGCACCGGGAGTAGGAGCATTACTGACTTTAGGATTGCTGGCTTTTTTGCCCTTGAAAACTTATCCAGGAAGGAAATTATTTGTCTGTGTGACCGGTTTTGCCGTGTCAATCATCATTTTTGGGATCTCAAAAAACTTCTACCTTTCTTTTTTCATGCTACTATTTTCGGGAATGTTTGATGCCGTAAGCGTGGTCATCCGCAGTACGATTTTGCAGCTGGTCACTCCAGATGAAATGCGCGGTCGTGTTTCTGCCGTGAATACGATGTTTGTGAGTTCCTCAAACGAACTTGGCGATTTTGAAAGTGGTGTTATGGCGCATTGGCTTGGCACGGTAAGAGCCGTTGTTACGGGCGGATGTATTACACTGGGCGTGATTGCTTTTACTTTTTTCAAAGCACCTCAATTGCGTGAATTTAGTTTTGAGGAAAAAAATAAAGAGTAAGAATTGTCTCCTCTGAAGTGTAATTATATAAAGTAGCGGCGATATCTTATAAGCTATTTTCAAAGCGAACCTATTAGTTTTGTGTGTAAACAAGAAATGCTATGAAAACGCCCCAAACCATATTTTATCTTGATGACGACACGGATGATTTATATTTCTTCAAGGAAATTGCAGAATCATTAGGTCATGAAGTTTCCATATTCGTCAATGGCACAGAAATGTTGCGAAGCCTGAAGAAGAAATTACCCGATATCATTTTTCTGGATATTTACATGCCGGTTTTTGATGGCGATGAAATTCTTGACATCATTAAGAAATCTGATGAATGGAAGCATATCCCTGTGGTGATGATTTCCGGAATTTACCCTAAATCGAACAGCAGTAAATATTTTAGTTCCGGCGCTAATTATCTGATGCGAAAACCGGTTAACTTTACGGAATTGAAATCTTCGTTAGAAGAGATTCTCAAAATCGATTGGGAAAATTTCCAAGCTTTTGCTTAAGACCTTTTTTCACGCATCATCGGGTAGGTATACCGAAAAACGCAATTATTAATAGCTAGTTGCGTTTAAAAAGTGACCTCGGAAAAACTGGCTGCATGCATTCATCAAAAAACCGTTTTGAAAATCCATAAAACAAAAAAAACCTTCAAGGAAACCTGAAGGTTATTTTTATACTTTTTAGTTGAGACGATTATCTGTAGTGCAACGCAATTTGACCAATCTGTCCTACAATTTTAAACGAATCTTTGAAGGATAATTTCGAGCCATCCATGTGTACCCAACGGTTTAATGGTTTTTCACATATCAATGCTTTAGCTTTTTCATTGCCATAGACTTTTTTCATGCGCATGAAAATCTCTACATCAAACAACCATTTTGTTAGAAATTTCTTTTGAAACGTTTTCTCCACAATCTCTTTGGTCATGATTTTGGCCCCGCATTGGGTGTCTTTGAAATCCATGCCCAAGGTTTTTCTGATGATCAAATTGATGCCTTGGCTGATGATTTTACGAGCTGATTCTTTAGCGATATCGGCGCCCATTCTGTTGATACGCGAACCGCTTACAATTTTATAATTCGAGTTGCTAATGGTTTTAACCAAATCATCGAAATCATCAAAATTGGTTGATAAATCAGCATCCAAAAATCCAATATAATCAAATTGGTTTTGTTGCGCCAAATGCAGCATTCCCAAACGAACCGCTTCTGCTTTTCCGCCATTTTTCTCGCAATCGTAAATACTGATTCGATCTTCATTCCCTTTACGTAGCTCTTCTAAAACGCCTAAAGTGTTGTCTTTGCTTCCGTCATTCACAAAGCACAAATGATAGCTAAGATTTTGGTGAACAAACGCCTTAAACTCGTCGCTAGACAATCGGGTTTCTTCATTGTAACAAGGAATGACAACGCCTGTACAAGTACTTTGGATGTTTCTGTTTTTATTAATATCGACTAAAGAGATGACATTTTCAGCACCAATTAATCTTCTCACTCTAGCGCCGATTTCATTTAAACTCAATGGTTTTTTCATATAGTCCGCAGCGCCCAATTCGAATCCTTTGACAATAATTTCTTCTTCATTATTCCCGGACAAAATCATGACTGGCGTTGCATGCTTTTTGATTTTCTTAATGTACTTCACAATTTCTAAACCTGAAGCTTTTTCATTGATATTGGTCGTGTCGTTTTTTTGCGTTTCAATTTCCAACACGGGCATATTGATATCCGCAATAACCAAGTTAGGTTCGAATTGATCGTATTTTTTTATGGCATCGAAAACATTGTTGGAGCTTAAAACTTCATACCCCAAATCGGTTAAACATTTGTTCAAAGAAAGCAATACTAATTCTTGGTCGTCAACTATTAAAATTTTCATGATGTTTATTTTTTGTGATTAATTTCATGGCAAATATAGAACGACAACCAAGGCCGAATTGGAGATTTTAGACCAATGGTAGCTTTTGTTGCGATGAATGGAACCTTTGTGTAGATACTAAAAACTCACCGATAAAGTCTTTATTCCTATATTTACATCAATAATCATAGAAGCCTTATGCTGTGAAAGAAAAGTCGAATAAATACCTTATCGTCGCCCTTCTTATTGGAATCGTATTTCACGGTAGCGCTATTTTCTTTACTTTAGAAAACACTTACGACGCTTTAATTCATTTGTTTTTTGCGAATCACTATGCGCATAGTTGGTTCGAACCTTGGAATTACAGTTGGTATACCGGCTTCACAGTAATGGGTTACCCGCCTTTGGTGCATCAATGCATTGCCTTGCTTTCGCTGCTTGGGGGGTTAAAATTCGGATTGTTTACCGTTGCTTTATTGGGCGTTATCCTATTCATAACTGGTGTATTTCGATTTGCTTTATTGCTCACAGGAAATAGAACCGTCGCAGGGTATACCGCTATAGTAGCCGTTTTCTCATCTTCTTTCGTGGAGACACTTCACATCTTCGGTCAATTACCAAGTATTATTGGAATATCCGTTTTGATGCATGCCTTACCCGAAATTTACCTTTGGATTAAAACCGGCCGATACAAATATTTTTTTACAGCGATTTCGTTGATGGCAGTTACTGTTTGCTCGCATCATGTTACGCCACTTTTCGGAATGGTCTTCTTTATTTTTCCATTAATCGGCATGGTGATTATGGATGTTTCCCGTGAGAAAGTGTCGGGTTATCAGGAAGTGACTTTTAAGATATTCTTCCAATCGTTTTTGACTTTATTCAAAAGAATTGTTCTTTTTGGTGGTACTTCTGTTTTCCTTCTGATTTTTTGCATTCTTCCGTATTGGATCAATTCTAAAAACAATCCGATCACGCAAGTTCCGATTCCGCATGGCAGTCGCGATAGTTTTCTTCAGGTTACGTCTTCCGGATTGATGTTCTTTCTGATTCCGTGGGGTATTTTGTTGTTCTTTCTTCCTTATTTGTTTTATCGTTATTATAGCAAGCGCTATTTGTTTTTCGGCTTTTCGCTGACTTTACTAACGGTGTTAGGAACCGGTGGCACCACACCAATTCCGCTACTATTATTAGGCAAAAATGCATTTAATATTCTAACGCTCGACCGTTTTACATTATGGGCATCGATTATGAGTTTGCCGTTGTTTGGCGAATTGGTCTATCGCTTTGTAGAAGGCGATTTGCGCGAAGCCATTCAAGTTCGCTTTGGTTCCGTATACCATCGCATTCTCGGCGGATTATTGGCGGCAAGCTTTTTAGGCATGGCGGTATTCACGATTACTTTGGGGTATTTCAGGCCTTTTCAACCCCAAAAAATCAACACGTTGCCGATTGTCAATTTCCTCAACCAAGACCAGCACGATCAGTGGCGCTATTTGCCTTTAGGGTTTGGCGATCAAATGGCTACCTTATCCTTGCAAACAAAAGCCCTAACGGTAGATGGAAATTATCATTCGGCACGTCGACTTCCGGAATTGACTTCACGCGCGGTAGAACGTTTGGAAAATTCTAAATTTCGAGGTCTTGAAGGCATCGGTTCATTACAACAGTTTCTGACCGTTCCAGAAAAATACAATTTGAAGTACATTTTCTCTAATGATAAATTCTACGATCCCATATTGTATTTCTGCGGCTGGCACCGATTGTCGCAACTCGAGAACGGGATCATGGTTTGGGAAAAACTCAATGTGCCGCCCTTATCAAAGATACTTCCGTATGAAGATGTTCCGGTGTATCAAAAACTGATGTGGGGCATCATTCCACTTTTGACCGTGATCATCGCTTTTGTATTGAATATTCAAATGCTGTTGTACCAATCGCTAAAATTGAAAGTCCTGGCCACGCCTGATTTCTTTCATTTTACGATTCCATATAAAAAATTTTCCAACCAATTGATTTCGATATTGCACGGATGGTCGCTCGTCTTAATTGTGATTATTGGTGTTTTTGTTTATCAATTGTATCTCAGCAATGCCACGCAAATCAGCCCGAAGAATGTCGTAAAGTCCTATTATGATGCTATCGATTTTAAAGAATTTGAAAAAGCCTACTCATTGGTTGTGCCCGATAAAAGTTATCCGCTATCCCAGTTCTTGTTGGAAACTTCCGTTCAAGATGGTATCCTCAATTCCTACGCAAAGTTGGATGCCATTGAAATGAAAGTCGTCAACCAATCTGATAACAAAGCTAAAATTGTAGCGCACACCAAATGGATTACTCCGCTTGAAATCATCAACAGAGATTACATTCATGAAGTCATTAAAATCAAAGGAAAATGGTTTTTAATTCCCAACAAATTGGATGTTGCGATTCCGCCCGATCAATTTGTTTCAAGCAACACCACCGAATTTTACAAACACGGCAGAAGAGCCATCTCCACGCAACAAACCTATCACGATGACGTTTTGAAACAACCGGTTTTAGAAATTTTGTCTGCAAAGCTTATTAAAAGTAACAAAGAATACATCATCATCGGCACGCTTCAAAATGTGGATAATGTTCCTGCTGATGTCACGTTGAAAGCCAGTTTATACGATAAAAACGACAAGCAACTCGCCTCGCACAATGCGAAATATGTCATCAAACACAAACTGATGCCCAAAGAAATTACCAGTTTTAGGGTCAATTTTGAAGACATTGCCTGGCTCAAAAATACAGATGTAAAACCCACGACTTTCAATCCGAACGAATTTACGCCACTTAACATCAAAGGAACTCCTGTAACTTTCGACATTCAAGCCGCAGGTAACGTCGCAATAACCGATTTGTATACGTCGGTAGCACTTTCCGATTTGACGATTGCAAACCAGCAAGTGCAAGGCACCTTATTTAATTTCGGCATTCAGGAAGCTACCATTCCGGAACTACTCGTTTCGTATTATAACGCCCAAAAAGAACTGGTGTATGTCGATCATGCGTTTATGCACGAAGGCGTTCGCGTGCAGCGCAAGCATTATTTTCAATACGATTTGTTGCATTTGAATGGCATTTCCATACTGAAATCTTCTTTAAAAAATTGCTTTGTGAACGGATTGGACAATGCCTCGATATCAAAAGCCGTTGTTCCGAACAGAAAGGCTAATGAAGAATGGGAGCAACTACAAAAAGTAAAAGGTAATGGGTTCGACTACATCAAAATCGAACTCAACAATTATATCGGAAATCCACGCTAATGAAGAAAATGCTTTACATATTAGGATTGTTAAGTGCTTTGCTTTTTTTAGCTTTCGGAACTGCTTTGGTTTCAGATGAAAAAGTAGCATTTGAATTGGTTACTAAAACGAATGCTTTTCAAGCTGGAGGACCGATACAACTTGAATTCTCCTCACAGTCAAAAACGGAAAAACCAGCATTATTCCTGATTCATTCCTACGGAAAAACGTTGGTAGATGCAACAATGGAAAACGGAAAGTATAGCTTTAAAATCCCGGTGAATTATTGCCAAAAAACGGGCGTTGTTTCTTGGTTTTTAATCAACGGCTCAAAAAAAACAAATTCAGGAACCTTTGAGATAGCACCCAATTCACAAACGAAAACACAAATTGAAAATTATCTTGGACCCAGAAGTATTCTGGCCGGAGGTAAAGAGTTTACTATGATGGTTACGGTTCCTACAGATGGTTTTGACAATCCGCTTGCAGACAACAGCAAGGCTATCATCAAGCATCAATTTCTTAATTCGATTACAGAAACTCCGGAAAGCACGAAGAATTTCATCGCATGGAAAAACATCTTTTCGGAAAGTAAATCCGGGAAATTACTGGTTTCAACGGAATGCAATTCCATTTCTTCTAAAGAAATTGAAACCGAAGTCTATCCGAATATTGCCACCAATTTCAGCATAAATTACAGTCGAAACCACGATTTTGCAGATGGGAATCAAATCACCACTTTTACCACATCAATGATTAAAGATCCTTTCGGAAATATAGTCAGCGATGGCACGCTCGTTACTTTTATCATCACGACCCAAACAAAAATGCTACTCAAAACCTTTGGCACCACCATAAATGGTATTGCGAATGCGCAACTGCTGCACCCGGATCATGCCGAAACTTATAACGTCAAAGGTTATGTGACCGGAATCGCCGAGAGTAACGCCATCATACTTGCTTACAAACCCATGATGCAATCGTTTGGTTATTCGTTTTCGAATAAAAATAGGACGCTGGTCGTTGGTCCTTTAAAAAGTTTCATGAATCAGTTGGTGCCCGATGGCATTCGAGTTACTGTGAAAGTCTTTCACGGTACTAAACTAGTAAACACATTACACGAAGAAAGCAGCAAAGGAAATGCGACTTTTAAATTGTCTTCTGATTTTTATAAAGAAAAAGAGTATCGCTTTGAAATAAGCACTTTAGGCGTAACCCAAACCACGGAACCCAAACATTATGACATTAATTAACAATAGAACTACTATCCGAACAGTCTTGATTGCTTCTTTTATTGCAGTCAATTTGATGGTGCTTTTTGGCATTAGTACGGTACTCGATTATTTGAATTCCGGAGCCGATAGAACTTCCATGTTGCATTTGGATAAAGAAACCGTCAACACCTATTTGCCGAAAGTAATTTGGGAAAGTCTTGACAATCCGGGTCGCGTGATGGAACCGAACACTTTGAAAACCATTGAGAAGCATTACCTTTTTTCATGGTTTGTCAAAAACAAAGCATTGGAAAACAACAAGAAAGCAGGTATTGAAGATTATTACACCCAAAATGCCCGCATCAATTTATACCGCACGATTGCCGATAATTCTAAAAAGAAAATCACCATTGAAAGCACCACTTTAGAGCATCATCCGAAATTAGAATTCTACAGTGCTGATGGGCAATTGGTGGTTTTTACCGATAAAAATGTAGTCGAATTTCAAAAGGTATTTCAGGCCAAAAAGGAAATCACCACGATTCAGGACACAGCGACTTATAAAGTAATGATGTTATTGGAAGATGGTTTTTGGCGCGTGCGACACATCCAAAAAATGAAGAAGGATATTTTGCCATTGGATACCATTGTTTCGCAACCCGTATTTAAAGTCAGTGGTAAAAAGATCCTCAAAGACAACGAAGAATTTGTCATCAAAGGCATCAATTACTATCCAAAAAATTCCGCTTGGGATACTTTTGGGGAGCGGTTTAATACGGATACGATTGCGCGCGATTTTGATATTATTAAAAACGCCAAGCTCAATACGATTCGGATTTTTATACAATACGATGATTTTGGACAAGCCGATGTGAAGCCTGAAAAATTAGATAAATTAAAACAGCTTTTAGATTTATCAGCATCTAAAAATCTTTACGTTATCGTTACTTTGTTTGATTTTTATAGTGATTATACCATCGAAAATTGGACCTTAACGCACCGCCATGCTGAGAAAATCGTATCCGCATTTAAAAACCACAAAGCCATTTTAGCTTGGGATATGAAAAACGAACCCAACCTCGATTTTGAAAACCGAAATCAACAGAATGTGCTCTCTTGGTTGGATCATCTGCTTCCTGTTATCAAGAAAAACGATCCCAATCATTTGACTACGATTGGTTGGTCGAATTCGACTGCAGCAGTACATTTAAAAGACCAAGTGGATTTTGTTTCGTACCATTTTTACCATCCGATTGAAAACTTTGAACACGAACAAAGCACTTTGGAGAAAGCCGTTGGGAAACCAGTAGTCATTCAAGAATTTGGACTTCCGTCCTACAAAGGCCTATGGAATTGGGTTGGAAATACTGAAGAAGACCAAGCTGCTTACCATCAAAAAATGCAAGTGCTATTCAAAAAGAATAACCTTGCATTTGTGTCGTGGACGTTGTATGATTTTCCGAGTATTCCAGATCAAGTTGCTGGAAAATGGCCTTGGCAAAAAAACAAGCAGAAACGATTTGGTTTCCTCAATTCAGAAGGAAAGAAGAAACCATCCTTTTCATACATTTCGAACTAATAATTTGGAGAGTTTACTGATTTCAATTTCGTCAAAACGATCCAAATACATGCCGACAATTTTATCCATCGATAGGGCACAAGCCGCTTTATAATTGGTTTGAGCGATACGACGTCGGTAGGAATCGTCTTCTAAAATCGTAGCAATTGCTTTCGCCAAAGAATTAGCACTTTCAGGATTGAAAAACTCACCTTGATAACCTTCTTCTTTCACTAACAAACTCAAATCGCCTAAATCTGGCATCACGACGGCTTTTCCGTAACTTCCGGCTTGGTGTAGAACACCTGAACTTCCTGTTGTAGAGGTGTATGGAAAAACGACTACTGCGCTTTCGTTGAACAGGGTTGCCACTTGATTTTCTTCTACATAGCCTGTGAATGTTATTCCTGAAACATGCGCATATTTTTCTTTGACCGATTGCAAATAACCAGGCGTATTCGGACTGTCGGTTCCTGCGATGACCACTTCGATAGGTTCGTTGTTGTTTTTCCTGATTTCTTCGACGGCTTCAATTAGAATTTCAACCTTTTTATAGGTTCCGAATTTACCAAAAGCCATGACTTTCTTCGGTCCGTTGGGCAAATCATAATTGGGAGTTTCCGGAGTTTCAAACGAACCGTGCGGAATTAAAACTACATTTTCTGCTTTATATTTAGCACTTAATATATCGACATATTTGCTGATGGTTACCGCCACTTTATCGGATTGCAACAAACATCTCGTGAGATTGGTTCCAATGAAATTATAGATTTTTTCTACCCATTTATTCTTGGTAAAACCAGCGCTTTCCAAATCCACTTGCTCTAAAATATTGTGCAACAGAACGATTGTATTGCTTCCTAGCATTTTCAAAATCATGGGTATCATCAAACCTAACGCTGCTGGAATTTTTTTATCGCCGAATTTTACAAACTGCAAATTGAATAAAACCGCGTCTGGTTTCTCTTTCAAAATGGCTTTGATAATGGTAAAGATGTTTGCATAACTATTGAATTCCCAGCATTCATTTACCGTTACTTTTTCACTTTGATCAAAATCCAACTGTTTTGGTGCTGCTGTTTTATCAGTGATCAAAACCAATTCGGTTACTTCTTGTTTTTGAACAAAATTCTTTACTAAATGATAACCATATTCGTTTAAGGTTACTTTACTTGGCGGGAAAGCTGTTACAACTGCTATTTTCATTTTTACGATGTTTTAAATTTATAGTGCAAATATCGAATGGTTTCCAAAGGATTTTCGAACTATTCGACGAATGGAAATTTAGTTTAGACGAACGTTCTTTTTACTGTGATAAAAGAAGTAACTCAATTGGAAAATTAAGAGCACAACCATGGCAAGAATCTGCATTTGTACGACTTGTTCCAGACTTTTATGGAACCCGATGATGAGCCCGATTTGCGTCAATCCTAAAATAGCAGAAACCAAAACCGGAACGTATTTTCCAATCGACAGGAAATAATATGCAAAAATATTAGCAATGGCAAAAATCGAAGTCGCTAGTGCATATTGCCATAATAACGGCGCAATCGAAAGGTATTTTGAACCAAACATCACATCAACCACGGTTTCCGGAAATAGATAACTTCCTGCCACAATTCCTGTAGACAAAAGCACAATATAGCCTACATACTGCAACAAAATGGGTTGCGTGTTTTTTCCATCTTTTTGAAGCTGGATTACTTTGGGCAACAACAACATCACGAACATCCAGGCCACAAAATAGACCACACGTCCGATTAAGGCTAAAGAGGAATACAAACCGGCTTCATCGTTCGAGAAATAATGTTTTACCAAAAGAATATCGCTGTTGTTGATGATAATTTGGGTGCATTCATAAAATGCGGTGAGGGCAAAAAAGGTCAAGATGCTTTTCGTAGGAATGGATTCGTTTGGAATTCGCGCAGCACTTTGCACCAACCGCTTTTGAAAAGGAAACAAGCCAAAGACAAAAGAAATCAGAATTCCTGCAGCTACAGCAATTGAAGTAGGAATTTCAGGTAAGAACAATACAGTCAGAATCGTAATCACCAGACGACTGATCATTTCTGTTTGATAGGTGATTGCCATCTTGTGCAAACTGTTTTTCCCTTGATACAATCCTCGATTGATGCTGATCAGAAAGTAAAGCGGAATGCCGAATCCGAAAATAAAGAACATCATGGCAGTTTGCGTATGAAACAAAACTTGCAATTGCTCATTCAATGCTACGATTACAGCCCCAATCACAACGCCAAGATTGATGCCTGATCGGGTTATTTTTTTTATGAAAACTGTCAATGCTTTTTCTTCGAGTAACACCGCGTATTTTGAAGTTACGATTTGAAAAGTCATGCCTAAAAACGAAAGCACCAATAAAAAAGTAATCAATATGGCGGCATCTGAAAAGGCAGCCGGACCTAAAATCCTTCCCAGTAACAGGTTGTAAAAGTAGTTACCGGCATTGACCACAAGCATTGTGAGCATGAAGATTTTTTCTTCACTGAACGGCTTATGATTTAAAAAGCGACTGACGTTTATTGTTCTCATATTGTTGAATTAGAAGCGTTAGGACAATTAAAATTAAAGTACGTCTCTACGTAAAATGTAACTTAGTTTCTCTGTTTGAAACCGATCGCTGATTTTTTGGTTTTCCTGTCCGATGATATAGAAGATTTTATTGCTTGACATTGCTTTTTTGTATAATGAAGCAATCGCTGAAACCGCCGAGGTATCGATGTCGACTAATTTATTTAAAGAAAGTGTAATCATTTTGGAACGCTCAAGTAAAGCTTCGAAATGATTGTTTAATGAAAGTACATTTTGCGAATTTAAGTCGCCATTGATTTCGAAAATTCCTGCATTGTTTGTGATTTGTAAAGCCATGATATTTGATTTAAAAAGTTTATATTATTTGTTATTTCTGATGCAAATATCCAGCGTTTGGCCACGAGACCTCGATATTATTCGACGAATGGCGGTTTGCTGTAGGTGAAATATCATAGGTTTGTCCCTAACTTGCACTCATTAATAAACACACCATCGACGAATGAAATTAATACACCAAACGGTTCTGTTTTTTCTGATTACTTTAAGTAGTATCTGTAGCGCTCAAAATATGAATGCCGGATTCAGCCATCTTGAAAAAGGCGAATTCAGCCAAGCCGAAGTTTTTTTCAAAGACATCTTAAAAGATTATCCTCAAAATAAAACCGCCCGTTTGTGTTATGCGAGAGCTGTCGGTTTAAATAAACAACCTGAAGCGGCCTTGCAAATGTTTATCGAACTGAAAAATGAATATCCAGGCGATCTGGAAATCGAATTGAATTATGCCGAAGCCTTATTATGGAATAAGAAATTTGCCGAGGCTAAAGTATTCTACAGCAACTTGGTCGCCAACAATCCAACCAATTTTGTCGCGCATTTGGGTTTCGCCAATACATTATCTAATCTGAAAGAATTTCCAGATGCTTTAATGAATGTGAACAAAGCGTTGGAGTTGTCGCCCGGAAATTCAGGCGCATTGGTTTCCAGAAAGTATATCAAATTGGGTTATGCGAATGATAAGGTGAAAGAGAAAAAATACGCCGAAGCGGAAACTTTTTACAATGAAATATTAGCCGACTTCCCGAACGACAAAGAAACCTCATTAAACAAAGCCAATTTATACCTTATCAGTAAAGACATTGCCAAAGGAAAAGCGACCTATAAGTTGTTGTCAGCAACCGATCCGATATTGGCTTTGAATGGACAGGCATTAATTGAACATATTGATGGTAAAGATGCGCAAGCCTTACAAACTTCCCAAAACGCCATGACTGCGGTAAAAGAAAGCAGTGACGAAACTTTAAAAAAGCAAACCTACGAACGCCACGTACAAGCTTTAATCTGGAATAAAAAATTTAAAGCAGCAGCCACGGAAATTAACGAATTGAATACGCATTACACCAACGAGAATTGGTTATTAGCACTTTCAGCAACATTATCTATTTATAAAAGTGATTTTAAAGACAGTATCCGTTATTATGAAAACATTCTGGTCAATGATGCCAAATCGTTTGATGGAAACCTGGGGATTGCCAATGCTTATTATGCTTCAGGCGAAATCGACAAATCGTTTGCCGCGGTAAAAACCACGCTAACTATTTTTGAAAACCAAAACGATGCTACGAATTTTCTAAAGAAACTAAACGAAGAACACACGCCTAACGTAGAAGAGAAAATCAGCTATTCGTTTGATAACGGAAACAACACTGCAATAACTTCTCGAACCTTATTGACTTTTCCTTTGTCGACAAAATGGGCGCTAAATACAACGTATCAATTTAGAAAAACAGGCAATAAGAATACGAATGTCAAAGCGGAATCGAATGATTTTTTAGTGGGTTTTGGTTATAAGTTTCATCCGAAAATTAATTTTAATGCGGAAATTGGAGTGACTTCCGCTTCTTCTACCTTCAGCAATTATACACAAGCTTTAGTGGCAGCATATTTCAAAGTCAAGCCTTACAAATTGCAAGATTTAGAAGTGGGTTACAAACGCGAATTGCAAAATTTCAATACCGATTTGATCGACCAACAAATTGCGACCAACAATTATTATTTGAATTACAATATGGGAACCAACATCAATTTGGGTTGGTTTACGCAGTATTATTACACCACGCAAACGGACAGCAATACGAGAAACCTTTTGTTTACTTCGTTGTATTATAACATTCTTTCGAAACCCGTTTTGAAAACCGGATTCAATTACCAGTTCATTACTTTTAAAGACCAAGTGCCCACGATATATTTTAGTCCGAAGAAATTTAATGCGTACGAAATCTTCGTCGATTTTCTGAAAGATGAAAAAATTGCGTTGCCCAAAAGTATTTTCTACAATGTCAATGCCGCTGCAGGTTATCAGTATATTGAAGACAACGACAAACAACTTACTTACCGCATTCAGGCGCGTTTTGGTTATAAGTTTTCCGATCGTTTGCTGGCCAATCTTTATGGCGGTAAAAGTAATATCGCTTCGGCATCGGTGGCAGGATTTACTTATACGGAAATCGGATTCCGTTTGCGCTGGAGTTTGTTCTCGAAACCATTATTTAAGACGAAATCTTAATGATGAAAAAAATTAAAGTTGTTTGATTGGGCGGCTTTTTTTTATGCGTCATTCTTACAACGATTCCATTTTAAACCAAGCAGCATCATATTATCCGATTAAGCTTTAATTGGGCTTTATTGCAGTATCAATCTATTTAACTTTAAGAGGTGATGCAAGGCATTGAGGCGATGTAACAGATGATATTTAAGAAAGATTGTTCCTGAAATTTAGGAGTCTTCCCATTGCAATAAAGGGGTTATAATACGAATTAAATACGACGCTAAAACTTTTCAAAATAGATGCCTCGATAATAGCATGACGTTAGTTTTACTGAAGTGTTATCGTTGGTTTGCGCTGGCCAAAGTAGTGTGAAGTATTTCTGTAAGTACGATTTCTAAAGCAGAGCAGTCACCACTTTTTTCTCTGAAACCCAGGCGCAATGGCCTCAACCCACTATGATCTAAACGCACTGCGCTAAGCTTTGAACAACTCACTATTTATGTAACAAGATTTAGGTTTGAGTGATAAGAATCTTTTGTGTCAATTTTTTCGAAAAAAATATTTTGACACAGATTTTGTGTCAAATTTTTTGAAATCTTTTTTTTGACAAAGGTTTTGTGTCAATTTTAAAAAGATAAATGTTTTTGACACAGAATAAAAATGGTAAGGTTGGTTTGAGATTGGAATGGTATATTTGAAAAGATCCTTATGGCCTTACCAATTGCGTGCGTCGCGAACCACTATAACCGCAGTGTAAAGCAATCGCTAAGCATTTAGGTTTTTGGATTTATTAATTTTGCTAAATCAATCTAAAATGGTGTTTCTAAAAAAAGTAAAAGATTGATGCGAGCGTAATTTTGGCGTTTGATTTAATCTGTTTTTGGCAAGAGGTTGTCTGTGTTTTGCACAAAATTAAAACGTTCAACTAAAAGCGATTGGATTCGGTATAACCACAAAAAGAAAAAGGCCATCATTACTGACAGCCTCTTTCCGATTATATAATTGGGTTATTTACTTCACTAAAAACTTGCTTTGGTATTTTTGATTGTCCTGGGTCGTTACTTCAAAAAAGTAAAAGCCTTTTGAAATACCGTCTAGCGAAATCGTTACTTGATTCGATTCTACTTCGTAGGTTTTATTTTGCAAAACTTTTCCTGTCAAATCAATAATTTGTACGGTTGCTTTTGAAGTTTGTACAGGCAACACTAGGGTAGTAGTACCCTGACATGGATTCGGGTAATTGTATAATTGAGCAGTCGTTGCATTTTCAAATCCTACCGTTCCTAAAGCAGATGCGCTTTTCAATGCTAAGTTGGAAATGTTCGTTGAAAACGGTTGAAACGTGCTGTAATTCCCATGAACCGAAAACACAAATCCTTTGATTTTTTCATGGTTGAATTGCGTCCCAAAACTGTTCGTGAAATCAGAGAAAGCAATTGTAGTTTCTGTAGCGGTAGCATGCGCCGGGATTTGAAAGCGCAAACGGTTATTCCAATCGGTCGTGTTTTCTGTAACCAATATGACTTCCATAGGCAATGAATTCTGAATGGTAAATCCAACGGCAGCGTAATCACTAGCATCAAAAGTTAATTCTCCAGGCAACATATTTCTGAAGACATTCAACGTTCCTAACACTTGTCCGTTTACTTGCACATTTCTTTCAATAGCATACGTATCAGAAGCTACGGCTGTTGACGTGTTAGTCATTTGATAATTCTCTATGGTAGTTTCTGCAGACACATAATCCAATCCCCAAGGTCCGTCTGCCATGTATAAGGCATCTTGTTGCGGAGAATTGTTTCCGGTGATTGAAAATCCAAAATCGAACAAGCCACCTAAATCTAAAACTACTTCTTGATTGTAGTCATTCGTTAATGCGATGTTTTGAGAAACATTTTCTAACGTTGCCAATTCCGTCACTTTTTTATTGCCCTCTAAAAGCATGGATGCTGCTCCAGACTTATTGATGATAGACAAATGCAATGCGCCATTTTTATAAAAACCTTTCTTTACGAAAACCGTTGGAATTCGGTTGCTTACGGTTTCTGTAGTTAAAGCACCTTGCGACTGATATTGCGCCAAAATATAATTGGTAATGCTACTCACTTGCCCCATAGAATTTCCCCAAACCTGGAAATTAGTATACGCTCCCGTTGGATATTGTGCAATATTCCAGTAACTGTGTAATTTGTTTTCGCCAACCAATTGTTGTACGGAGAAATTCAAAGCAAATTCAATCGCGCCATTGGCTCTTTTGATTTTGACCATGATGATTTCAAGACCGTTCAAATTGATGGTTCTCACATCTTCTAAAGTACTGTTGTTCAAACGATCGCAAATGGCCTTTGAGTGACCGTAAATTCCACCTGTTGTAGCAGTTGCTAAAACGGCAGCCACTCTGTTTTCACCTTGATAATAATCAACGGAATACACTTGATTCGCATTGGTAATTCCGATCAAATCGGTCGGACTCGAAACATAAGTGGTTTCAGTGCCAAACAATCCGCTACCTGGAAGCAACGCTGCAAAATTAACTTGATCGTTTGCACGCAATTGTGTTCCTTGGGCTGCGGCATACGTTGTTTGTATTGGTTTGCGATCGGCAAAGCTATTCGTTTTGATTCTTTTAAAATTTCGTTTTGCAATTAAAGTGGCTAGATCGCCTTTGCTTTCCAGTCCGCCATTATTTCCCGAAGTAACATCATTGGCACTACTAACATCCGCCAGATTAGTACAACGAATGGCTTCGTAAGGATTTGATGTGATATAAAAAACGGCATCATTAAAATCATTGTCGCAACTGGTATTGTCGCGGCGAATGTCTTCAAAGCCAAGGATGACGCGTTGGTTGTCCGGGTCATTCAACAAAACATTGTGTTGGCGTAAAGCAGCTGTTGCTTCCGGATTAAAATTTGGATTTGAAAACAAACGCCACAAACCACTGGTCACTTGAGTACCATTCCAGGCATTGGCAAGCAATACCCAGCCAATTCCTGTTCCAGCAGGAAAAGTACCAATTTTCACTTTATTACCTGCGACTAAAGAACCACCGCTTCCTTGCGCAGAAACATTAGGAAAAACAATCGTAATTTGACTGGCTGTGGGAGCCGTTGTAGGAGGATTATTAATGTCGTAAGTATAAAATCCTAAGACGTTTTTGTAACCCGCTCCTTCAGTTACGAAAGTCACCCAAACATCGGCGAGGCTGTCAATAATAATGTCGGTGCCATAACCTGATGAAATGTACTGCGGATTGTAGGTTGGTACTGGATAGCTTTCAGGTAAAGAATTACTTACTAGCGTAAGTGTTGCTTGTGTGATAACGTCACTAGGCGCAAAATATAAAGGCGTTCCGTCTGCAGTATAGGATCCTAAATATTGATAAGTCTGCCCGTAATTTACGGTGCAAAAGAAAAATGTAATGAGTACTAAAATTCGTTTCATAATTGAGTTTTTTAAAATTATGATACAAATCTAACAGCTTGGTTACGGACTCTTTTTAATATTAGATAGAGGCAAACGGAAGTGTCGGTGGAATACGGTTTTCTTTCGACGAATGATTTAGAGTAAATTCAAGCGCTTCATCAATTCTGGGCGGTTGGCACGGCTGACCGGAATGACATCTTTGCCGATCAAGACGCTGTTGTCTTCAATGTCGATGATTTTTTTGGTATTGATGATGAACGAGCGGTGCACTTTCAAAAACAAATCTTTAGGCAATTTGTCTTCAATTTTTTTAAGTGTGGAATGCACGACGTAGTTTTTCCCTTCGGTTTTGATGTGGATATAATCGCCTTTGGCCTCGACAATATTGACCGCGGCAAATTCAATTTTGATTAAACGACGATCGATATTGATGTAAAATTCGTTGGCATTGTCTTCTGCCACCGCTTTATTCGCAGTTGTGGCAGCGGTCAATTGTTTGGCATTGGCTTTCTGAACGGCTTTTAGGAAACGATCTTCGGTGATGGGTTTTACTAAATAATCTACGATGCACTCGTATTCGAAAGCTTCGATGGCGAAGTTTTTATCAGAAGTAACTAAGATAACTTTCGGTGGATTTTTGATGGTTTGAATAAAGTCGAAACCTGTAAAATCAGGCATGTGAATGTCGAGGAAAATCAAATCAACCTGATGCTGATTTAAATATTTGATGGCTTGCATTGCGTTTGAAAACTCTTGAACTAATTTCAATGGAGCGGAGTTCTCAATCATTTGTCCAATGATGGCTCTTGCCATTTCTTCGTCGTCGATAACAATGCAATTCATAGCTTAAATCAAAATTATAATTCCTGAACAAACTGTTGCATCACTTCTAGAATAGCTTCAAAGTCCGAATGCAACACGGTGTTTTTGTTTTTCAATTGTGTTTCAAATTGTTCAGCAATATAATAACTTTTTTCAAGACCTAGTATGGAAATTTTGTGTTTCAATTTGTGCACGCATTGTGCCGCTTCAGCCCAATCATTATTGCGCATTTGGTTTAGATATATCTCTATTTCTTCAGGCAATTCCCGTTTTAAAATGGCAATCATCTTAGCTTTAAATTCGAGATTATCGCCCGAAAGTTGGTCGATATAATTGTTGTTGGGTTGTTCCATTAGTTTTTGGGTAGGGTGAAATAAAAAGTAGTACCGGTATTTTCTTGGCTTTTTAACCAGATTTTACCATTATAGAGATCAATGATTTTTTTTACAATTGAAAGTCCAATGCCAGAAGATGCATCGTTGTTATGAAGTTTCGAAAAGACATCGAAGATTTTGCTTTGGTATTTCTCTGCGATGCCAATGCCATTGTCTTTGATGTAAAATTGCATTTCTGTTTCTGTTTCGGTGCTTCCAATTTCAATGGTTCCGGTTTCTTTGTCGTTGTATTTTATTGCATTCTGAATTAGGTTCTGAAACAATTGCTTGAAACGATATTGATTTCCAAATACTTTAGGTAAGGTATTGTTTACAGTCAAGGTAATGTGATTGGGAACATGAATCGTACGAACCACTTCATCAATCAAAATGTTTAAATCAATCGTTCGGTCTTCTACTTCTTGCTTTTCTACTGAAGAATACACTAGTATGCCTTTAATCAGCAAATCCATTTTTTCAACATTGGATAAAATGGTCTGCATCGATTTTTTATTCTCGCCAGTCATCATTGTGGCATTGTCTTCCATAAACCAGTTGATCAAAGTATCAATACTGCGTAACGGTGCTTTTAAATCGTGCGATACCATGTGCGCGTATTCATTCAGCGCTTGGTTTTGTTTTTCAAGATTGATTAATAATTCTTCCCGTTGCTTGTTGATTTTGATAATTTCAACGGCTTGTTGTTTGATGTATTCGGAAGATTTCAGCGTATCAGTATTAGAAAATTTAGAAGCGTCGAGATTCATAGAATTCAGGATCGACTCTAAATTTCTATTGATATCTTTCAAACTTTCCGCTTCTTCTCGCAATTTTTGGTTTGCAGCATACAGTTCATCCGAACTAATTTTCATAGCGCGCTGCAACATCGCAATTTGCTCCTCATAATTTTCATAGGAATTGTCGACGGCTTTAAAAAATAAGTCGATATTATTGAGACCGGTATCCAAATGCTTGGCAATTTGTCTTTTTAATAAGGAATTCATTATTCGCTGATTAAGGTTAAGGTCATCGTTTGGTTGTGCAACTCACAAGCGGTCTGACCATTAAAAGGCGCCATTTCGCCATAAGAATAAAAACCAGTGATGGCGGTTTGTTTCCCGATGATTTCCTGCACTTGTTCTATTTCTTCTTCAACTCTTTGGTTCATGACTAATTTTCTTCCGATGCAACTGACCAACAGAGCTATTTGTGGGGGTGACTTTCTGTTTCTCATAGCGATTTCCGCGGCATGTTGGGCGCCGGCGGCAATACCATCAACGGAAGCCATCATGAGTTGCACCCTTGAATTTACAGGAACATCTCCGGCAAGCACCATCGAATTGTTGTCATCATTGATGCTTAGAATCGTGCGTACCACCGGTTCGCTTTTGCCTTCAGGAGTCACGTTCAAAGGATATAATAGCGACGCTTGAGGCAATTCGCTGGCTTTGTCACCCAAATAATTTTTATATAAATCGAGCGCAGGCTGATCGTCAATTTCGAAAAGAATATTGGCTTTGGCACTGGTGATTTTACGCTCCGGACCAAATGGAATCCAGCCGCCAAAACTCGCAAAAGTGATTTCTAATGTTGCTCCGTAAAAACCAATCAAAACGACTTCGCCTTCTTTCGGATTTTCTTTATACGACGCAAGGGTCTTTAGGAATCTGGCATCATCGCCACACATTCCGCCGGTGATCGAAACTGCATCGGTCAGTTTGTTTTCAAGACCATCAATCAACGAACTGCCATTGACGAAACTGCCTTCTGACAGCACAAACAAGTGCTTTAAATTGGCTTTGGGGATCTTAGCATACAAAGCTTCTCCGAGTGGTTTTGCTTTTTTGTCGAAGTTTAAAATGTTCTCGGTGACGATTTCAAAACTGCTTTTTTCAAATTCGATGGCGGTCACAACAATAGAATCATCATGCACCTGGTTTGCGATGATTTCACCTGAAGTGGAACCAAAAATAAGATGCTCATAAGGAAATTGTTCTCGAATATCGGCAATGACTTCTTCCTGCTCTAATAAGAAGCGGTTGGCAAAAATCAATACCAAAGGATTGTTTAATACGGTATTTTCCTGAAGGAATTTCCAAGGTTGGTTTTCTGTTTTTGAAGCTTGAACTATTTTCATAGAGGAACAAATTATTTGTTTAGTTGAATATAAAAAGTGGCGCCTTGATTGATTTCACTTTCGATCCAGATCTCGCCTTGATACAAGTCGATGATTTTTTTTACGATAGACAGCCCGAGCCCGGTTGATTTATCGCTGGAGCCCAAAGACTGGAATATTTTGAATATTTTTTCCTGGTTGTCTTTGGCGATTCCTGGACCGTTATCTTTTATTGAAAAAACGTAATGCTTGGGCATCGATTGGCAATCTATTTCAACTATTCCGCTAGGTTTATCGATATAATTTACGGCATTGCTAATAATATTTTGAAACAATTGCTGGATTCTGAAACGATCTCCTTTGATGACTGGTAAGCTATTCTTGATGGTAACCGAAATATGCGGTGGAATATGAATGATATTGATGATGTTTTGAACAATTTCATGGGTGTTGATGTTTTCCATGGCCACATCGGCTTTGTCAATTTTGGCGTAAGTTAGGATGCCTTCGATCAGGTGGTCCATTTTTTCTACTTTGTTTTCCATCATGCCCAGATACTGCAAGGTTTGAGGATTAAACTCTTTGTCATTATCCTCTTTAATCCATGTAATCAAAGAATGGATGCTTCGTAAAGGCGATTTTAAATCATGCGAAACAATCGCGGCGTAATCTTCGAGTTCTTTATTGCTTTTCGCTAAGCTATCCACCAGGAATTCTCTTTGTTGTTCCAATTCTTTTTTCTTGGTGATATTTTCCTCGATTGCAAAGAATTTCACAATCTCATTTTTCTTGTTATACAAAGCCTGCCCTTGAATGCTGACCCAGTATTTCTTACCAGCTTTAGAATAATTGACAATTTCACAATTGAAAGGCAATCCTTTTTGGATGCGGTCTTTCAAGTAGATTACTGTTTCCGGATTGGTTTCCGGGCCTTGCAATAAATGGCCTGGTTTCTTTCCTATGATTTCCTCCATCGAAAAGCCAGACATGCCTAAAAAACTAGTATTAGCCCATTCAATTAAACCATTTTTGTCCGCGATAAGTACGGCATTAATGTTTTTTTCAGCAATAAGCGACAACATCAATAATTGCTCTTCCTGGGCTTTTTGTTCGGTAATATCGAGATGTATGCCAATAGATCCGATGACATTTCCGTTAAGGTCATAATTAGGAGCTCCGCTAATTAGCCAATTTCTTTTTTCCCCTTTTTTATTGAATATTTTTATTTCGTAGGAATCGGTAACACCTTGTTTTCGGGTGTCATTTTTGGAAAGAATGATTTTTTGGCTTTCACTAGGCATCAACAATTCAGCAGCTTTTTTGCCAACCAACTCTTCTGAAGCATAACCACTCATTTCATTAAAGCTGTTGTTGGATAATGTGATCACATCATTCAAATCAACTTCCAGTAAGCCCAAATTCATGTTGGCGATAATACTTTGGTATTTGCTTTTTTCTTTTTCTAAACTTTCGTCATAGCGCTTTTTAAGGGAAATATCCTCAAGCATCGCGAAATACTGCTTTACCTTGCCTTGTTCGTCAAAAATCGGTTGCCCTTTGGTTCTGGACCAGAAATGACTACCATCCTTTTTGCCGTGAATGAGTTCTACTTCAAAAGGTTCACCCTTATAGAAAGGCGTAAGCATTTTTGAAAAATCTTCGGTATTGGTATGCTCGCATTTCCCAATTTCTATAGGCGTCTTGCCTAAAATAAACTCTTTAGGAAAGCCTGTTAAATTGGTGTATGCATCATTGCACCAGAAAATAGTGCCATCAGGATACGTAAAGACGATTCCGTTTTCATTTGAACTCGCTACCAGAGACAATCGTTCTAATTCGGCCCTATTTCTTTTTTGTTCTGTGATATCTCGCCCATAAATATTAATGTACTTTTCTTCTTTAAGGCTTTTACACACAAACGAATAATCTTTAGATCCTGATTGGGTTTCAAAAATATAGCGCTCTTGGTCTACATCAATTTGGGGGCTAATGATTTTGAAAAAAGTGGCTGCATCGTATTCTCTACCTTCATGAATAAAGGACAAGAGCGTTTCAGCCGCAGGGTTTCTTTTGATCAAATTCCCATCAAAATCGATTCGAATCAAAGGATCCGGATTTTGTGTGGGAAACAAGGCGATGTCATGAATTTCTTTGTTGGCTTTTTTTAGATCATTTTTTTGTTTGTTGATCGTGATCAGCGTTTCTTTCAGTTCTTTAGCAGAAATTTCCTGATTTTTTAAAACGTGAAGTAAATCTAAAAGGGGATCGTGAATAGCAAAATCATTAATAGTCAGACTTCTTTCCACCACCTCGTTCATCGAGTTGAACCAAGGCGAGCCCACAAATAGCAATTGTCCGTTAAGAAATTCAAATTGTCCTCTAAGTGCAACACCATCAGCATTACTTTCAATAACTACTAATTGATTACTGAAATGCAATAACGCATCAAAGGTATTGGTTTCGGCCTGCGGTCTTTTGAGTATGAAAAAGGCATTAAACGGAACATTCGCTTTTAAATCAGGGCAAATTTTAGCAATGCTTTTCCCGAATCCTACGATTTGAAAAGCGGCGTCGATTAGAATAAAATAAGGGAATAATTTATTAAAAGATTCTTCTTGAAATTTAAATTCTAATCCGTCCATTTTTACCAGCTTATTTTGAATATTTCGTGTGTACTTCCTTCGTTTCGGGTTTGCATCAATTCGATTGTGACCGGTGTATCATACATTTTTCCGAGTCCTTGAATTAAGCCTCTCACAAATTCTTGCAACCCTTGACGTTTAGAGAAATAATGCAACTGAATGCTGTTTTCAGTCACGTCGCTCACTTTAAATTCCGGAGGTGTTAGTTTGGGATAAATCAGCATCACCCGATTGTGGAAGTTGGGTAAATTTAATAAAAATTCTTTAAGGTTATTCCCGCCAGACTGCATTAATCCGGTGTATTTTTCAGAAGTTGTTTTGATGACCCACCATTCGCCAAAAGCAATCAACACATCGCCAACCGTCATATTCATTTCTTCCGAAACCGCCACTGCTAATTTAAAGGTAACGTCGTCGTCATAGGGTTCGCTACTGATGAAAAAGTCAATATCGATGCCGCTTCGCTGCTTAATCGCTTCCCATTTTTCCTCGCCGAAGTTGGCTATGACCAAATCTTCGATGGCTTTGTTTACAATTCCGTACATACTATTTATTGAGAAATTAATTCATTCGCGCTCCAGTATTCGAGCATTTTTTGGATACGATCAACGTAATCTTCGTATTTCAAAGGTTTTAAAACATACCCGGCAATTCCAATTTTATAACATTCCATAACATCTTTATGATTGTTGGAAGTAGTTAAAATAATGGATGGGATGTACTTTAAATAGTCGTCATTCTTTAAAATTTGTAAAAACTCGATGCCGTTAATACGCGGCATGTTCAAATCTAAGATAATAATGTCTGGAATGATTTCTTTTTCTTTTAAGATAGCTAATGCTTCTTCACCGTTATTGGCTTCAATGATTTTGTGATTCATCTTTAAAGTGGTCAGCACTCTGTTGAATTTCATCACTTCAATCGCGTCGTCTTCGATAAGCAGTATATTTAATGATCTAGCCATTTGTTTAGGTATAAGTATCCAATTTCAAAACTAGGTCAAAGGGTGTCATTGTCGTTTTTTTTTCGTTAATCACCGTTTAAGTGTAGACGAATGGTAGAAAAGTGTAGACGAACGATAATAGTTACAAGTTGGAAAAGCTAGTTTAGATTAATAAAGTTCATAATCTACATTTAGTTTTTACTTGGTTAAAAGACTAAATTTTAATGAAACTAAAAAAATGAAATTAGATAAAAATACTGAAATCTTAATATTAAGTATTTTGGGATTAAGGGTTGTTTCGAGTGTATTGGCTTCGCCCATCCATCAAAACTTGGTTTTTAAAATCCTTAAAAAATGCTCAAGTGTGCTTAGTTTTGTTGAGCATTGACTGGATTGCATATCCAGAATAAGCTCCGTTTTGAAAATCCCAAAAACAAAAAAATGCTCAAGTTTACTTGGTTTTATTGAGCATTGACTGGATTGCATATCCAGAATAAGCTCCGTAGTGGAAATTAAAAGTCTTTCAATCAAAGATTGAAACTTTTTTATTTTATTTTTTGATTTTATGAGCGAGCTCAACATCAAAAAATAAAATAAAAAAGTCCGCACTAGCGTGCAGACTTTTCATTCTTAAGTGACCTCGACTGGATTCAAACCAGTAACCTTCTGAGCCGTAATCAGATGCGCTATTCAGTTGCGCCACGAGGCCTAATGCGGGTGCAAATATAGGCATAAATATGGCATTTGCAAATCTAAATTCAAATAAAAATTCTTTCGGATTTTATGATTGAAAGTGACATTCTGAACCTTTGCAAAATCCAACGATTAACCTCTTGAATTGTAATCAAGTGCGCGTATAGTCACATAATACCGCCAAGCAATCAAAGCCAGTTGCCACTTTTTCGCTTTAGCCATGTCGAGTTGTTGCTTGGTGAAACTCGGTAAAAGTATCAGGTTTATTTTAGCAAGGATTTTAAACATAAGTTGTTTGGTTTCCCACAAATATAAAAAAAGACCGCCTTCCGACAGTCTTTCCTTTTACTTATTTGCTTTTCTTTGATTTCTGTAATTGCGCTTTCTGCACTTCAAGCTCTTTTCTTGATTGGTCTAATTGTCTTCGCGCGTCTTCCATTTCGCGTTTGGCGTTTTCCATGTCTCTTTTGGCATCTTCAAGTTCGCGTTTGGCATCTTCCATTTCAGGTCTGCTGCGTTCCATCTCTCTTTTGGCGCGCTCCATTTGCGGACGCATTCTTTCAATCTGGATTTTGGCTCTCTTCATTTGTTCCTGTGCATTTTCCTGTGCATCATCGGAATCAAAATCGAAACTGAAATTTAATCCGGCCAAGGCTTCATCAACAATCTTGTCGACATCAATGTCAACGGTTTCGCCGTTTACCGTCATCGATATTTTACCGTTTTTATCTTTAAATTTTTTGATGATTACTTTTTTATGTTTGTCTGCAGGCGTTGGAGGTTCCGGTGCTTCAGGAGCTTCCGGCGCTTCTACACCTTCAGGAATTTCGGCTGCTTCCGGTGCTTCAGGCGCTTCGGCAAAATCAGTACTGATGATGATTTCCCCATCATCATTTCCGTCTTTGTTATCTTGGTTTCCATTTTTGAAGATGCGGATTTTTTTGGCCGTTCCAAATCCGATAGCGCCATGATCGTCTTTGAAGAAACGCATCGGCTTAATCGCTTCGTCGCCATTGATTTGCGAAGTTCCGCTGTTGCCATTTTGGTCTTTATAAACTGCTTTGATCGCCACGATTTCTCCGGCGCTGTTTCTTTTTACTTTAGAAAATTTCAACGTGACGCCTTGCGCTTTGGCTTGTTCCGAGGCTTCTTTAAGTTGTTGGTCCGTGCTGTTTTTGTCGATGACCACAGAAATGTCTTTGGTTGAAATTACTTCAGCATTGACCGTTGAATGTTTTTCCTGAGCAATAACATTTACCTGAAAATACAACAAGAACCCGATTAAGATTGGGATGATTAAGGCATACTTCCACGAGTTCCATTTTTTTGATTGATTTTTGTTGAGCATAACGATTCGTTTTTTGATTAATGATTGATAAAAAGGATTGGTAATGGCCACACAATTTTCGTGTGTAGTGACTTTTAATAAGGTGATTTGATATGATTTCTTATCCGTGATATTTTTCAAGGCTTCACTGTCGGCGATAAACTCAAGGTTCTGCAACATCGCTTTTTTGTAAAACCAAACAATAGGATTGAACCAAAAAGCAATGCAGAACAAACGCGCGATCAACACATCAATCGAATGCCTTTGCTCGCAATGCACTTTTTCGTGCGCCAGAATATTATTGAGTTCATTCTCGTCAAACAAAGCAGAATTGTATACGATATAGTTGAAGTAGGAGAAAGGCGCCACTTTTTCATCGACGTCTATATATTTGAAATCCGCCTGTTGCTGCACCGTTTTCCCTTTCAAAACTGACCTCAGGTTCCTGAAATCAAACAAAAACTGACATAAAAAGACTAACAATCCCAAACCATAAACAGCCGCCAAAACCCAATACCAGTTGATTTCAAAAGTTTCTGTTCTCACTGGCAAAGCAGTAGGAATATTGTCATTCCAGGCATACATTTTCGGACTCGCTTCGACCCAAATAATCTTGTCAAAAGTCACCAAAGGCAAAACCACAGAAGTAAATAAACCCGACAGCAAAAACCAACGGTTGCCGTTAAAAAACGTTTCCTTGCGCAACAGAAAATGGTAAGCGACAAAGAACATCGCCAGCAAACCAGCCGACTTCAGCAGATAAAAGAACAAGTTTTCCATAGCTTATTTTTTAGGGTTTTCGTTTTCGATCATCGCTAAAATCTCGCGCAATTCTTCAGCCGAAATCTTTTCCTCTTTCGCAAAAAGCGACACCATATTCTTATACGAACTGTTGAAATACGTGTCAATCGCCGTATTCATAAAGCGTTTGCGATAATCTTCCTTACTCACAACCGGAAAATATTGGTGCGTATTCCCAAACGCGTGGTGCGACACAAAACCTTTTTCCTCAAGGTTCCGGATAATCGTCGAAAGCGTGTTGTAATGCGGCTGTTCTTCGGTGATCTCGGCCATGACTTCCTTCACGAAAGCCTTTTCGAGCTTCCATAAAATGTGCATGATTTCTTCTTCTTTGTTTGTGAGTTTTTGCATGATGTGTTTTATTTTTTTTGGCGTTACCCTGCGGGCCGTGCTATCCATTGCAATCTTTTGTGTCGAACGCCGACACAAGAGGATTTCCATTGCTATCCCTAACGCACATGAACGGTTTTCGACTTGGCGACCTGACAGGTTTTTAGCACAAAAGCTCAATAGAATTACTGCAGTTGAACCTTGCAAAAATGTTCCATAGAAGCACTTCAGCCGCCATATTACAAACCGATGATAACGGTAGTTTTTATTTTCCGTTTAAGGCTTCCGACAAATTACGTTCTAATGCTCCAACTCTTTCTTGACTACTTTTTTCGTTTACAAAAATCACAAATCCTGTCTGATATTTAGGATATAATGTACAAGTTGTAATACAACCCCACGCCTGTCCATTATGAAAAATATAATTGTCGCCTTGCCAATTTTTGTTCAACATCCAACACAAACCAACGCCATAATCATTGATAAGTGAAAGTGTTTTTTGATGAGAGAGTTTCAATACTATATTTTGTTCTTTTACATTGTATGAAATGTATTTAAGCATATCATCTATGGTTGAGGTTAGTTCAGGACCTAATGCTGATGTATTTTGCACAAAAAAGGGAACAACAAAATCTCTTTCGTCATAGCCTGTAACAAATCTTTTAATCTCTGCTTGTGATAATGTTTTCTTTGTGTCTGTCATCCCAAACTGCTTACCAAAATATTCTTTTACTAATTGCTCAAAACTTTTTGAATAAACATTTTGTAAAATAATAATTAAGGTGTTGATACCAGCCCCTGAATAATTGTACCTAATGCCTGAAAGTGTATCAAGTTTGATTTTATGCAAATCATTTTCAAGGTCTTTCAAGGTAAATTTTTCATAAAAAAGATGTTGCTCATATGGCTTTAGATTATCAAGGCTGTCGGGTCTTGTAATTGTCCAATAAGGAAAGCCCGAAGAATGATTTGCCAAATGTTGTAATTGAATAGGGTTACCATTATACTCTAAATTTGGGTAGTTACCTTTTAAATACTTTCGTATATCGTCTGTCAAGTTTACTTTTTTATCAATTACAGCTTTCGCTAATAAAATGCCTACAAATGATTTAGTAATTGAACCTAAACCATAAAATGTTTTTGAATTTGGCAATTGATTTGAGCCTTTTTTAACTTCGCCATAATTGTAAGTGTACGTTTTTCCATCTTTATATATGCCAATAGACAATCCTACTGACTTTGGGTCAAGCATATAAATTAAGGCATTACTATTTACTATGCTGTCCATTTTAGTTTTGAGTTTATTGTCAGATAAGACTTTTTTGGATGGTGCATAAGGTTGCTCTACAAAATCACTAATATTAAATTCGTTAATGTCACTGCCTGTTTTTGTGGTAAAATCAAATCGTAGATTTTTCTTTTCACCAATCCATTTAAAACTCCTACCTTTTTCATAAGTGTTTATTAAAACCGTTCCTTTAATTTTCCCTGTTTGTTTGTAAAGCGAGGAAAGCAGATAATTCAAATCTTCTTTTCCTTGTGCCATTCTGAAATTTTCGTTGCCCAACGCATAAATACCGTTGTAATCTACTCGATTATATCGTGCTACAATAGTGTCGTTGAGTTGGTTAAACTCATACGCTTTGTTCTGTGCAGATAAAGTATTCAATAAGAATACTAAAAAAAGAGTTAATAGATTTTTCATTTTTATAGTGTTTTATTTTGTTTCAATTTCAAAAATTTGTTTGCCATAATCGCCTAAGTAATGTAATAAAAGTTTCTCATAAACTTTGTAACCATCATCTACATTTGTGAAAATTAAAAGCCCTTGTTTTGTTTTTGGGAAAATAAATACAATGGTTTGTGCGCCTTTGTCTGCTCCACCGTGTGTAAGTGCAGTATTTCCATCCGCAAAATGATACATTTCAAAACCAAGCCCAAAGTGTTTTCCATTTTTTGTAGCGACTTGGTTAGTAGTCATATCTTCAAAAACTTGTTTGGTAAGCCCATCTCCATTCATTATACTAACTAAAAACTTACCATAATCTTCAATTGTCGTTAGTAAATCATCGGCAGCATTGGGCGTTGTATTTTTTACAGTTCTATAAGCATTGCCTTCTCTGTCATAACCCAATGCAAGTCTTGTTGTATCTACATTTTTATCCCAAATATACCTTGTGTCATTCATTTTTAAGGGTTGAAAAATGAGTTCATTGGCTAATTGCTGTAATGATTTTTTAAACTTATTTTCTAATGCTTTTCGCAAATATTCAAGTCCTTCACCTGAATATTGGTAGCCTTTGCCTGGGTCAAATAAGAAATTCAGTTTTTTGTTTTCATTCATCCAACGCCAATTAGGGAAACCTGTTTGATGGCTTAAAATTATTCTTGTAGTTATCTTTTTGTTTCTTGGGTCGTTAGCAATATCTGGGTCTGTAAAATATTTATAAACAGGCTCATCAATATTCCATTTGCCTAAACTTGCCAATTTTAAGGCAACCATTGCTGTAACAGGTTTGGTCAAAGAAGCTACATTAAAAATAGTGTTGTAGGGTGCTGAAACGCCTTTTGATATTTCACCAAAAACTTTTACTTGTTTGAGCTTTCCATTTTTAATAATGCCAAGCCCAAGAGTAGGCACTTTGTTTTCTTTTAACCATTTTTCAATTGCTTCGTCATTGTCAAAAATTGAAATTTGTTTTTCGTTTTTAATTTCAGTTTGGTGGTCGTAGCTGAAACTTTTGGTAAGTTTCCATTGTCCATTTTCTAAAATCCAAACGTGTGTAAACTTTGCTGAACTTGCAAAGCGTTCTGCTTTACCACTAATAGTTTCATAGAATTTGTGAATACCAACTTGAATAGCTCCATACAATTCTTTGCCTTTGCATAAAGGATAAATTTCTGTACTGCCATTTAAAAGTTCCCTTCTTGATTGGTATGTAGTTGGCGAAATACAAAGTCCGTTTTTTAAATTATAAATGAAAGTGGTTTTGTTTGAAATGCTGTCTTTGTCGTGGAAAAATTCAAATTTATCACTTAATAAATTTTCAAATTGCTTGATGTCGCAAGTATTGAAACCAACATTGAAAAGTAAGCTGTCTTTTGAAAGTATCGTTTTGTATAACTCTGTGTTTTGGGTTACCTGTCCAAGAGTGCAATAAGTTGTCGCAAAAAAGCAAATTAATATAAGTATTTTTTTCATTCTTCTTTTTCTATTAATGCTTGTAGGGTTTCGCTATCGGACATGTGCGGGATAGCTGCACAATATTGATATCTAACGCAAACCAAACGTACAACTATATTTTTAGTTATACAACTATAAAAACAGTTATTTAACTAAAATTTAAGAGCAATTGATAATTGATAATTAACAATTGATAATTAGTTCGTGCTAAAAAAGGTGGTTTTATTTTTTTAAGATTGCTCTCTTAAGTACGAGAGCCAGTCAATTAACAATGAGATAATTATCAATTAGCTTCGCTCAGTTCGGCAAAGCCTCGGGTGTTAATTATCAATTAATTATCGGGTTTGTCGTTCGCAATCGCAAAGTTCCGCGATTTTTTAGGATAAGTCGCATACGATTTGTCGCTCGGATTCGTGATAAATGACTTGACCGTAATTTTATCGCCAAGCAGAAAACCTTTCAAAACCATCTGGTAATCGAGCAAATATTCCCCGCAGAAGTAATTGCCGTTCTCATCTTTTTCTATAATTCCGGTATAAATTCCTTTCGACATTGTATTTTTGTTTTTCGTTGCTGCAAAACTACGCAATTCATGGCATCCAAAACCTATAACCGCTTCAATTTTCACCGCCACACTTTTTGCGTTTTCACCGAGGCGGATTTGAAACTAGTAGAAAACCGAAAACCCGATTACCAAAGCAAGTCGGGCAGCAGCTACTTTTTTACCGACGAAGGTGTTTACCGATTGTCGAACCATTGGGGCCGGGCGGCGAATTGCAAATGGCGGTTGCAAACAAACAATACTTCAAATTCTGGTAGAACCAAATTAGGATTCGCTTTGTGGAGCGCTTTCCACAGCGACAACGATACCGAAAAACTTTACTTCATTCAATTCGATGCTGAAACACAAACCGTAAACTATCAACATAAAAACAGCACGGAATTTAAAGAAACGTTCATCCTCAGAACCGCTTCCGAAACCACTAAAATTATCAAGGAAATCAGGAACTTGTTATCGAGCGACAGTTGGGCTAAACATTTCGATATGCCAATCGGAACCTTAAGAAGTAACATCATAGAGAAGCTGACGACGGGCAACGAACCCTTAATCGAAATCAAAAGAAAACTGCGGAACTCTTTATAAACCTTGTTCCCTATTGACGAGATTTCTAAGCCAGACGCAGCAAACCACAGCCACCAATCCGAGCAATCCCATAAATAACCAATTGGTTTGGTAACCAAAATGACTGATGATTTCCATACCGGTTTTGGAACTTGCAATATGCGCGAGGCTGAAACTCATCGTGAATAAAGCCATATATCTTCCTTCATGGCCTTTCGGCGCGCGGCCCATCGCAAACGAATTTGAAAACGGGAAAATAAACATTTCACCAAAAGTAATGAAGACGATGCTCACAAGTAAAATGCCCGCCCACATATTGAACAACAACGAAAAGAATCCTAAAGCCATGAACACAGAACCCCAAAGCATAATCTGCAATTTGTGGATTTGTTTGCGCTCGAATATCGTAACAATCGGCATTTCCAGAAAGAAAATCAATAAACCGTTGAGCGTCATGATGAGTCCGGTTTGAAACTCCGTCAGTCCAAATTGTTCGTGATGGTATAACGGTAAAGTGGTGAAAATCTGAAAGAAAATCATCGCTGTGGCAAAACTCACGAAAAGGAAAATCCAGAAAATTTTGTCTTTGAAAACCGAAGCCACAACTACTTTTTCAGCGTTTTCCTGTACAAGATCTTTTGGTTTTTTGATTTCTTTGACCAACAACGCAAAAATCAAAATTGAAATGATGCAGGTCGCACCATCGGCCCAAAACAAACCTTTATAACCAATTCCCATAATAATTAATCCGCCCAATGCCGGACCAGCAGCAAAACCTAAATTTACAGCCAATCTTACCAATGTCAGAGCGCGTGTACGGTTTTCAGGTTTCGCATAAGCACTCAGCGAGACGAACATGGCTGGGCGAAACATATCAGCAATACACATAATCAGAAACATGCCAAGACATAAACCCCAAAAGGATGTTATGAATTGCAGGATGAAGAAACAAACCCCGCTTGAAAACAAACTGAACACCATGATTTTATAGAACCCGATCTTATCGGTCAGTTTACCGCCGAGCCATGAGCCCAACATCGAACCCAAACCGAAACAGACCATAATCCAGCCGACTTCGCTGTAAGAAAAGTTCAAATCTTCCTTGAGGTATTTCGACAAAAAAGGCAAAACCATCGTGCCGGCGCGGTTGATAAAAGTAATGATGGCCAGAATCCAGACTTCGCGGCGAAAGCCTTTAAAATTATCGATATACCTTTGGAAAGCTGCTTTGACCATGATTTTTTTTACTGCGCCAAAGGTAAAACTTTGTGATGACCTTTGTGGTTTGCGAATCAACTTTTACACTATTTTTGCATAAAAAATAACAATGAAGAAATATCTCATAGTATGTTTAGCTTGTGTTTCACTTTTTGGAAACGCTCAGGAAAAATGGTCGGTCGCACAAGCCGCAGCCAGCCAACAGAAACTCAATGCGGAATTTTCAAATCCTGCGGAAACGCCTTTGGATGAAAACAATCTGAAATATTTTCAAGGCCTCGATTTCTATCCTATATTAGAAAAGTTCGCGGTGGAAGCACATTTCATCAGGACAGAAAATGAGAAGGCTTTTCAAATGAAGACTTCTACCAAAAGGCTTCCTGAATATGTGAAGTATGGGGAACTGCATTTCCAGATTGATGGCAAAAAACTCAAACTCAATGTCTACCAAAACATCGAATTGAGCAAAAAGCCCGGGCATGAAGATGACCTGTTCCTGCCTTTTTCTGACAAAACCTGCGGAAAAGGAAGCTATATCGGCGGAAGGTATATCGATATGAAGATTCCGAAATATGACGATGTTCTCCTTGACTTCAATACGGCTTATAATCCTTATTGCGCATACAATCACAAGTATTCTTGTCCAATTGTTCCCCTAGAAAATGATCTTGATATTGCGATAACGGCTGGCGTTAAGAAGTTTCATAACTAATGAAATATATTAATTTGCATACACATCATTTCTCTGACAGGCATGATATTTTTGAAGTTGTCAATCAATATCCGAACGAATTTGATGTGGCGATTCCGCACTATTCTATAGGAATTCATCCTTGGCATATTGTGGAAAGCAGGCTGGCTGAAGATTTTGAAATCCTTGAAAGCAAACTAGGATTCGAGAATTGCCTTGCCGTCGGAGAATGTGGTTTAGACAAGCGCATCGAAATACCATTAGAATTGCAAATGCTGGTTTTCGAAAAGCAATTGCTACTGGCCCAACAATATCAAAAACCTGTAATACTGCATTGCGTCGCGGCTTTTCAGGAAATCATCGAAGCCAAAAATCGATTGAAGATTACCGTTCCGATGCTCATTCACGGCTTTTCCAAAAATATTGAAACAGCAAAACAATTGCTCGACAACGGATTTTATTTGTCATTTGGAAAATATTTGCTCAGAAATCCTGAACTGGAATCTGTATTCAAATCTGTTCCTGATGACCGCTTTTTCCTCGAAACTGATACTGTTGAGGAAAGCATCCGCGAGGTCTACAAACTGGCCGCGCAATACAAAAACATTGATGTTGAATCCTTGCAGGAAATGGTTCATAAAACCTTTAATGAAGTATTCATGAATCATCCAATCATCTAACAATCTAATAGTCTTACAATCTTACAATCTAAAAAAAATGGCAGCATGGACTGAAAGAGCCGAACTTTTATTTAAAAAAGAAGGCCTCGATAAATTAAAAAATTCAAATGTATTGATCGTTGGAGTAGGCGGTGTAGGCTCGTTTGCTGCCGAATTCATCGCACGTGCAGGCGTCGGAAAAATAACCATCGTGGATGGTGATGTGGTTGATATTACGAACATCAATAGACAATTGCCCGCGTTGCATTCCACGGTTGGGAAACCAAAAATTGATATTGTCGGAGACCGTCTGATGGATATCAATCCTGAATTGCAGCTTACCAGAATCAAAGAATTTCTCTCGCCAGAACGCGCTTTCGACATCGTCACGCCAGAATACGATTACGTCTTGGATTGCATCGACAGCCTGACGCCGAAACTCAATCTGATTACAGCCGCCAAACGCAAAAGGGTGAAAATCATCAGCAGCATGGGCGCCGGAGGAAAGATGGAAGCGAGTAAAGTGAAAGTTTCCGATATCGGCAATACTGTTAATTGTTTTATGGCCAAAGCGATGAAAAAGAAGCTCAAAGCCGTCAAAATCGACAAGCTGAAAGTGGTTTTTTCGTCTGAAATCCAGGATGAATCGAGCATGAAAATGACCGATGGCTCCAATTTCAAAAAATCGTTTTACGGCACCAACAGCTACATGCCCGCCTTGTTCGGATTATACGCAGCCGAAACCGTCATCCGCCACCTTTTAAAATCGGAATAAAAAACTTAGCGCCTCAAAAAATGATTCAAACCGTAATTTTCGATATGGATGGCGTCATCGTCGATACAGAACCTGTGCACCATTACGCGTATGTACAGCATTTCCGTCAGCTCAACATTGACGTCAGCCCAGAAATGTATGCGTCTTTTACAGGCAATTCTACCAAGAACATTTATGAACGTCTTAAAGGGATTTACAACCTTCAGGACGAAGTTCCGAAATTGGTCGAAACCAAGCGCAATCTTTTCAATGACGCTTTTGATGCCAAAGAAGATTTATACTTGCTCGAAGGTGTCGAAACTTTAATCAAGGATTTGCATCAAAACGGCATGCAGCTCGTGTTGGCTTCTTCATCGGCGCGGGTAACGATTGAACGTATTTTCAAGCGTTTTCATTTGCATCAATATTTCTCACATATTGTTTCTGGCGAAGAATTTCCACAATCCAAACCGAATCCGGCAATTTTTGAACAGGCGGCTTTTTTGGCACAGACGCCAACGGAAAATTGTATCGTGATTGAAGACAGCACCAATGGAATCAAGGCTTCCAAAGCTGCTGGGATTTATTGTATTGCTTACAATAGCGTGAATTCCAAATTGCAGGATTTGTCGTTGGCTGATCAGGTAATTCAGCGTTTTGATGAATTGGATTATGAAGTGATTCGCAATATCAATGCTTAACCGACCGCTTCCTTAAAAACTTTCAAACACCGTTCGCGCGCCATTTTATGATCGACAATCGGTTGCGGATAAGTCAGTTCATTCAGTTCGGGAACCCATTTTTGAATGTATTTCAAATCCTTGTCGAACTTTTTGATTTGTTCTGTAGGATTGAAAATCCTGAAATAAGGCGCTGCATCGACACCGCTTCCGGCAGCCCATTGCCAGTTTCCTACATTGCTCGATTGTTCATAATCGAGTAGTTTCTGAGCAAAGTAAGTTTCGCCCCAACGCCAATCAATTAATAAGTGTTTGCATAGAAAACTAGCGACAATCATGCGCACGCGGTTGTGCATGTGTCCTGTTGCATTGAGTTCGCGCATGCCTGCATCTACAAACGGATAACCGGTTTTTCCTTCGCACCATTGCTGGAATTCGGCTTCGTCATTGTTCCAGCGGATGGCATCGTATTTCGGTCTGAAACTCTGGTGGGCGGTATGCGGAAAGTGCCACAGAATCTGCATGAAGAATTCGCGCCAGATCAGTTCATTCCAGAAGGTTTCGTTTTTGTCCTGAATCGCTTTCTTTAATATTTTCCGGATGCTGACTGAGCCGAAACGAAGATGTGGGCCTAAGTGTGAAGTTTTATCAAGCGAAGGGAAATTTCGGGTTGCTTCATAATTATGGATCAAATTTTCTGAAGTGTCAAAATCGGGAACTTTGATTGCGGAACGTTCAAAACCGATATCGCTTAAACTCAAAAACGGATAGGAATGTTCGGTGACTTTATCCAATAAGTTTTCTGAACGATAAAATTCCATGTTGGTTGTTTTGAAATGCTCTTTCCATTTTTTGGAATACGGCGTGTAAACCACATAAGGCAAACCGTCGTCTTTGGTAACTTCGCTTTTTTCGAAAATCACCTGATCCTTAAAACTTCTAAATTCAATATTTTTTGATTGCAAAAATTCATAAACGGCTTTGTCGCGTTTTCTGGCATAAGGCTCGTAATCGCGATTGGCATACAGCGCATCAATCGAATTTTCGACAACCAGTTTTTCAATAATCGTCAAAGGTTCGCCATAAAACACAGCCAATGATTTCCCATGAATTTGAAGCTGTGCATTGGTTTTAGAAAGTAAATCATGAATGAAAGTCACGCGCGCGTCATCTTTAACAAGTTGCTCTAAAATGCTGTCATCGAAAATGAAAATCGGTAAAACAGGCACACCATGAGACAAGGCTTCGAAAAAACCTTTGTTGTCTTCAATGCGCAAATCGCGGCGGAACCAAAATAAAGTCATTTTTGAAATTTAAATTACGAATTTACGAGTAAGGTGGACATTCCGCCATCAACGTGCATTACCTGACCGGAAATCCAGCTGGCTTTTTCACTGAGTAAAAATACGGCCATTTGCGCTAAATCTTCAGGTTGTCCGAATCTTTTGAGCGGATGCCTTTCGGCTGATTTTTCCTGTTTGGTTTCGTTGTTCAGAAATTTGTCGGCGAGTGGCGTATCGGTTAGCGAAGGTGCAATCACATTCACACGAATTTTAGGAGCGTATTCTGCAGCAAGCGCTTTGGCAAAACCTTCCACGGCACCTTTTGCTGCGGCAACACTCGTGTGGAAAGGCATTCCCATGGTTGCGGCGACACTGCTGAACAAAACAATACTCGATTGTTCCGAAGCGGTAAGTTGCGGTAAAATGGTTTGGACCACTTTCACCATATCGAGAAAATTGATTTTTAAGTCGCTTTCGAATGTTTCTGCCTTCAATCCTTTGAACGGACGAAGGTTGATGCTGCCCGGACAATAGACCAATCCGTCGATGACTTGCGGTAGTTTTGAAACATCTAAAGTGTCTGAACCCGCATCAAACGGAATGTGGGTTACATTGAGACCGTTCAGATTTTCTGCAGTTCTTGAAGCTACAAAAACATTGTGGTCTTTTTCTAGTTCTTTTGCGATGGCGAGCCCGATGCCGTAGGAACCGCCGATGAGAAGTATGTTTTTCATATTATTTAAATTCACCAAAAAGTTCCATTAATTTTTTACGTCGGTATTCAAAGATTTCGTCGAGTTTTGGTTTTACCAGAATCGGATGCATCCATTGCCCCAAAATACCCAACGGAATCTTATAATCGATGATGTCTTCCATTTCGACACCGCCCGGAATTTCCTTTATAAAATGTTTGTGATGCCAAAATGAATAAGGGCCGTAGCGCTGTTCATCGACAAAAAAATGGCCGTGCTCCACATGCGTGATTTCCGTAACCCATTTGGCTTTGATGCCCAAAACCGGTGTGACGATATATTGGATGATTTGACCTGCGAATATTGATTTATCAGCTCCCGACTCAATCGAAAATCCCATATAATCGGGTGTGATGATTTTAAGATTTTTCGGATTGGAAAGGAATTCCCAGGCTTCCTGCCTCGATATGGGTAAATTTTGTATGCTTGATTTAGTGTAGATTTTCATTTTTTTTTTGGTAAAGGTATTAAATTTTTGTTTATACTTTTAATTAAATAATTAAACAAAAAATAGATTCAATTAAGTATTTCTTAACAGAATTTAATACCCGAATCACTATTTTTGAAGAAAATAAAAACAAAACAATCCTATGAAAAAAATTATTTTAGCCATGGCCGTTGTGTTCAGCACCTTGAATTTGACCGCCCAAGTGAAGACTCCTGCGCCGAGTCCGAAATCTACGTTAGAGCAAATGGTGGGTTTAACCGAAGTTACTGTCGAGTATTCACGCCCGAGTAAAAAGGGTAGAACCGTGTTCGGAGATTTGGTTCCTTATGGCAAACTATGGAGAACCGGTGCGAACCAAAACACAATGATCACGTTTTCTGATGATGTCGTCATCAACGGTCAGAGCCTCAAAAAAGGAAAATATGCTTTGTATACGACTCCTAAAGCTGATATGTGGGAAATCATTTTCTATTCGGATACCGACAATTGGGGAACACCTGAAAACTGGGACGCGAAAAAAGTGGCGCTATCCACGAATGTAGACACGCAAATGCTAAACAATAACGTAGAAAGTTTTACTATTGGAATCAATGGTTTAGACAACAATTTCGGTTATTTGGAATTGTCCTGGGAAAAAACAATGGTGGCTTTGAAATTTGAAGTACCTACTCAAAAAACAGCTATGGCCAGTATAGAGAAAGCATTAGCCGGCCCGACTTCTGGCGATTATTTTTCATCGGCACAATATTTCTACCAATCAAACGGCGACCTGAACAAAGCTTTGGAATATGTCAACAAAGCAATTGACATGAACAAAGACAAACCGTTCTGGTACACCAGACAAAAATCATTAATTCAGGCAAAACTAGGCGACAAAAAAGGCGCCATTGAAACCGCAAAAATATCGTTAGCTGCTGCTACAGCTGCCAAAAATGATGATTACGTCAAAATGAACAACGACAGTATTACAGAGTGGAGTAAGAAATAAACTTTAATTACATTTATAAAAAATCCGTTTCCTATCAAGAAGCGGATTTTTTTATGCCTTGACCGATGATGGTCTGAAGGATGATCGAAAGGAACAAAGTCAGCATCGCACCAATGAAATTCAGCCAAAGGAAACTTACAACGTCGAGATAGTAAATGTAAAATATCAACAACTGGCTGATACACGCGCCCCAAAAAATTGCTTTGGCCTGTACGAATTTGATATAGAATCCAACAAGGAAAATCCCCAAAACGGTGCCGTAAAAAATCGAACCGACAATGTTCACCAATTGTATCAAATTTTCGAACAAAGTTCCTACACACGCGAACAAAATGGCAATGATTCCCCAAAGCAAAGTGAAGAATTTAGTCGCATTCACGAAGTGCTTTTCAGATTTTCCGCCACTTACATTACGTTTGTATATATCAATCGCAGTCGTCGATGCCAAAGCGTTGAGGCCCGAAGCCGTTGACGACATGGCCGCAGAAAGTATTACCGCGAGCAACAAACCAATCAAACCTTTCGGAAGGTAATTCAGGATAAAATGAATGAAAACATAATCTTTATCGTTGGTTTCCGCTTTATTGTCGGCTTTTGAAATCACTTCACGAGCTTGGTCACGCAAATCGTTTTCCTTGCTGGAAATCGCGACAAGTTCTTTCCTTAAAATCGGATTGTCGTAATTTTGGTTTAAGTGGTCAATGTAGATCAGGTTGATTTCTTTCTTCTCCTCAGACAGTTTGCTGAGTTTAGCTTCGAGGCCACGGTATTCGTCCTTGTATTTTGAGTTTTCAATGATGATCTTGTTGTTCGGATTGAAATTCAGCGGCACCGGATTGAACTGGAAAAACACAAAAACCATCACGCCGATTAATAGAATGAAGAACTGCATCGGCACTTTCAAAAAGCCATTCATAATCAATCCCATCTGGCTTTCACGAATTGATTTTCCTGATAAATAGCGTCCGACTTGAGACTGATCGGTCCCGAAATAGGAGAGTGCCAGGAAAAATCCACCGGTGATGCCGCTCCAGAAAGTATAACGCGTTTCGGGATCCAGCGAAAAATCGACGATGTCCATTTTATGGTTGGCGCCCGCGATATGCAAGGCATTGCTGAATGTCATGTCGTTGGGTAACAAGTGTAAAATCAGAAAAAACGTAATGAACATTCCCGTCATGATCACAAACATCTGTTGCTTTTGCGTCACGTTTACGGCTTTGGTTCCACCGGCGAACGTGTAAATGATGACCATGACACCAATAACAACATTCATTAAAGTAAGGTTCCAACCCAACAAAGCGGATAAGATAATCGCCGGTGCATAAATGGTCAAACCGGTTCCCAAGCCTCTTTGGATCAAGAATAAAATTGCTGCCAACGAACGCGTCTTCAAATCGAAACGCTGTTCTAAATATTCATAAGCCGTAAACACTTTAAGCCTGTGATAGATCGGGATGAAAGTGAAACAGATCACGACCATCGCCAAAGGCAAACCGAAATAAAACTGCACGAAGCCCATCCCGTCGTGATAAGCCTGGCCCGGAGTTGAAAGGAAAGTGATTGCGCTCGCTTGTGTGGCCATGACCGAAAGGCCGACCACATACCAGGGCGTTTCGTTATTGCCGAGAATATAATCCTCAACATTCTGGCTCCCGCGGGTTTTCCACACGCCGTAGAATACTATGAAAAGCAGGGTTACCGAAAGTACGATCCAATCTAACTGTTGCATACTAAGAGAAGATAAGCATCATTAAACAAAACAGCAGGATGTAGACCGCGTTGGCGATCAGCACCCAAGTATAACTTCTTTTCCAGCTTGTGCGTTTTTGGCTCATAGCGTTTATTTTAAGGATATCATATTGGCCATCAAACGGTAGGCTCCTGAAACACCTTCGGGCAATTCCCTGAAAAAGCTCAGTCCGGTGTAGATGTAATTTCCTTTACCATATTTAACGACCAAAATAGCGCCTTTTTTGGGTGTTTCGCCTTTGTCGTTTGCGGCTATGATTGGCGTGAACGCTGCGTCCCATTCGCTTGGATAATACAAACCTTGTTCTTGTTTCCAGCCTTCAAAATCTTTCGACGTGATGGTATTTGGAGTATTTAAAATTGGATGCTCTGGTGCCAAAAAGGTAACCGTTGCGTTTTCTTCGGTGACACGGTCGCGCGACACTTTCATCGGAAACGGCGCAATATTCGGCGTCACAAAATCATCAAGTGTGTTGTATTGTGCGATCATCGTATGCCCTGCTTTCACAAAATCAAACAGGATGTCTTGTTTGAAAGCCAAAGCCTGAACGGTATTGTAGGCGCGGATTCCTGTCATCACCACATTGAAGTTCTGCAGTTTTTCAGCCATGATTTCTTCCGGTTTGATGATTGAAACCTCGTAACCCATTTGCGCCAGACATTTCGGAACTTCGTCGCCCGCGCCCATGATGTAAGCGATTTTTTCCTTTCCGGTTTTAATGTCAAGTTTGATCAGTTTCGCTTCCGAAGGTTTGAGCACTTGTTGTTTGCAAATATGTTCGTAATTGATATTGAATTGTTCTTTGTCAAAACGTTTGCCGTCAACAGTAGCGATACATTTCGCGGTAATTTCTTCTGCATTTTTTCCAGGCGAAACCTGAAATGAAACCGTTTGCTCTTCTCCTTTTTTGCTTAATGTGAATGGAATCGATTGTGGGGAATGTTTCCAGTTTTCAGGTAATTCGAGTTGCAAATCGCCTTTGATGTTGTCTTTTCCGGCTTTGATTTTGACTTCGATAGTTTTGGTTTTTCCGTCATTGAACAACACGACTTTATTCTTAATCGATGTCGTCACATCGGGCACAATATCCAGCGGTTTGTAGACTTCGCCTTTCACATCGTCATTCATTTTGTAAACCACTTCGCGTTCGAACGGAATCGAAACACCGTCAATCAGAACATTGAAAATGACTTTAACTTGACGAATCACATCGGGAATGCCAATTTTAGTTTGGTCGTCCACGCGGTACATACCGACCGTTCCTTTTTCGGCGAGCCAGTAGGGTTGGGTGTAAGACAGGTTTTCGGTCAATGGAATTTCAACGCCTATATTTTGCAAAACGTTTGGTTTTAAATCAATCGGTCTGGCTTTTTCCTCATCTTTGGTGGCCGGAAAAGTATTGATTGTCATCAATTGCATTGGTACGGAACTTCTGTTGATGGCCTCGAGGTTTACGGTCAAATTGCTTCCTAGTGTAGCTTCTTGGTTTTTCGCCACCGCTTCAAGATACAATCCGGAGCAGGCTGCGATAATCTTTTTGATTTCTTCGGCTTTGATGGTTTTCCAATGCGTATCGTCTAATTTTAAAACCAACGAATACGCTTTGACCAAATCGGGAATGCTGGCCGACGGATTTTTGAAATCGAAATTTTTCTCTACATTCGATAGCAAATCACCGACTGCTTTTCCACCTTTAACGCGGTTCCAGCTTGTATCGATACCTTCAAAAAGGTTCGTTTTATCTTGCAAAGCATCGCCTTTTAGGAATTCGAGATATTCCTGTTCCTCGCCACGTGTTCCGGTGCTTCCGAATCCTTGCGATTGGTGGCGGCTGCGGCTTAAGGCTGCGATTTCCTGATTTGATTTTCCGAACGACGGATAGTATACACCGATGCTCAATGCCGTTAAGTTGGTTTTGTCGGCTTTTTCAAATTTCTCCTTGCTGCCATAAAACCACCACGAAGTATTGAAAAACACGCGTTTGGGCTGCCAGACACCGACGGAACTCAATTGGTTCGGATATGCGTTTGGATTGTTCGTTTGGTCGAAAGCTTCGAGGCTCAACATCGCGGATGAAGTGTGATGGCCGTGCGTGGTTCCCGGAGAACGCGCGTCAAAACGGTTGATGATGACGTCGGGCTGGAATTTTCGTATGACATAAACGATATCGCTGAGCACTTGGTCTTTGTTCCAAATTGCCAGCGTTTCATCAGGATTTTTGGAATATCCGAAATCGTTTGCTCGTGAAAAAAATTGTTCGCCACCGTCGATTTTACGGGCTTCTATGAGTTCTTGTGTACGAATAACGCCCAGCAATTCTCGCAATTCCGGACCAATCAGATTTTGTCCGCCATCGCCTCTGGTTAACGATAAATAACCGGTTCGAGCATTTTTTTCGTTCGACAGATAGGAAATCAATCGGGTATTTTCATCATCGGGATGCGCGGCGATATAAAGCACCGAACCGAGGAAATTGAGCTTTTGGATTTGATGGTAAATCGCCACCGCATCGGGTTTGGAAGGTTGCTGTGCAAAACTTTTGGGAATGAAAAACAAGAATAAAAAAACAATCAAAAAGTAAATTTTTTGCATAGCATATCGTTTAGTGGGCAATAGCTTCAAATGTAGTAATTAAATAAAACTGGGGATTTTATTTAAATGGACTTTAACATAATTTGGGAATCGGAACTGATTGTTTTCTTAATCTAGTTTGGATTGCTTTCATGAAAACAAACCCAAAAACAATTAAGCGGGTTATAGAATATTAGAACTTGAGACAAGGTTTTCTTTTACTTTGATAATGATGATTATGGAGCATTGCAGGATTCATTTTTCAAATGATCCGTTAGGGGGAAACCTTGTACAAAAAAACAGAATCCAAAACAATCAAGCGAGCTTGTTGTTTTGGATTCTTTATTTTTTGTGGGGAGAGCAGGATTCGAACCTGCGAAGTTCACACAGCAGATTTACAGTCTGCCCTCGTTGGCCGCTTGAGTATCTCCCCAGTGGTTTTTTACAAACGCATGCAAATATAGAAACAGTTTTGGTGTTTGCAAATTTATAGCAGACTTAAATTGAAACTTATTTTTAAGGAATTGACATTGAATGCAATAAAAAAATCCCCACGAAGGAGATTCTTTATTTTGAAATACAAAATGAGATTGTATTATAAAAGTTCCGCGATTTTAGCTTTCAGTGCATCGCCTCTCAAATCTTTCGCTACGACTTTTCCGGAAGCATCTAAGATGAATGTTGAAGGAATCAGTTTCACACCATAAGCTATAGCAATCGGGTCTTCCATTTCTTTTAGGTTCGAGATTTGTGTCCAGGTCAGTTTGTCTTTGGCAATCGCGGCTTTCCATTTCGCTGCGTCATCATCAAGAGAAATACTGATGATGTTCAGACCTTTCGCATGGAATTCACTGTAAAGCGCCACCATATTAGGGTTTTCCGCACGACAAGGATTGCACCATGAAGCCCAAAAATCAATTACGGTTACTTTACCCATACTTTGCTTTAACGAAACTGCATTTCCTTCCGGATTGTTGGCGGTAAAATCAGGAGCAACCGTTCCAACATCAACTTTTGCAGCGGCAGCTACAGGTTTTGAGATTTCGTCGAGTTGTTTTTTAACTTTTTTACCGTGTTTGGTATCTTTCACTTCTTTGTCGAGACCATCATAGTATTTTTTGATTTTAGCGATATCCGGCGTCATTTGGTTGAACATGCCTTCAATAATCAAAATCGAGATGAATGCTTTCGGGTGCGATGCCACATACGCATCAGATTGTTTTACGAATTCCTCCTGAAATTTGCTGTATTCCTTTCTGAGGCTGTTCATTACGACCGTATCTTTGGTCTGTTGCGCCTGGTTCATTTTGGCCGTGTTGTCTTTTTGGAACTTCATCATTTTTTTCTGAATGGCAAGTCCTTTTTCTTTATAACTGTTTAATTCTTCATTGTTATAAGTACCAGTCACTTTAGTAATGCTGAGGCTGTCTTTGTTGATTTTCATTTCGATATCGCCATTTTCCAAAATGAAAGGCACTTTACCTTCCACGGTTTCAACGCTTACCAAATACATTTCCGGTTCTTTCGCATTGCCTTTGAAAGTGAATTTCCCTTTTTCAATCTTCACGGTATCTACGGGTTTCAATCCGCCGGTTTCGTCCTGAACTTCTAAAGTAACCGATTTCCCGTCAGCGATGCCATTGATGGTTCCTGTAACGATATATTCATTTTCTCCCGCTTTATTACAAGAAATCATTGTGGTAACGGCTGCAATCAGTAAAAGAATTTTTTTCACGTTTGTTTGAGTTTTGAAATTAAGTGTGCAAAAGTATTTAAAATTATAATCAACGACTATTTATCGGTCATATTTTTTTGTTATAATTGAAAGTGAATTATTTAAGCGTTGACGGACAAACGAAATGCGTCAGCTTCACATCGGTTTTTCGAATGCCAGCGATGCCTTTCTCAACATTGATGAAATTGTGGAACCCGCGTGATTTCAATATCGAAGCCATAATCACCGAACGATAACCGCCCGCGCAATGCAGGTAGAAATCCTCATTTTTAGGAACCATCGAAAAATTCGCATTGATTGTATCCAACGGAATATTCAAAGCGTATTCGACATGCTCGGCTTCAAACTCGCCGGGTTTTCTGGCATCCACAATCACGCTGTCGGCAGTCATTTCAGCAGCAAATTGTTCGGGTAATATCGAAGCAATCGAATCCGTTTCAAAACCGGCTTCTTGCCAGGCCGAAATCCCGCCTTTCAGATAACCCAAAACGTGGTCAAAACCAACTCTTGACAATCTTGTGATGGTTTCTTCTTCTTTATTTTCCGGCGTAACGATTAAGATTTTCTGATTGACATTGCCCAACAAAGCCCCAACCCAAGGCGCAAAATTCCCTTGGATTCCGATAAAAATAGAATTGGGGATATGGCTTTTTACGAAATCATCTTCATGGCGCACATCTAAAACAATGGCTTCAGTTTGGTTCGCGAGCATTTCAAATTCCTGAGGTGTCAATGCTTTGTTTGATTTTTGCATAATCGTGTCAAGGCTTTCATAACCTTGTATGTTCAACATCACATTTTGTGGGAAATAGGCGGGAGGCAAACCCAAACCATCGAGCAATTCTTTGGTGAATTCTTCTTTGGTCATGTCTGCTCTGAGCGCGTAATTCGTTTTTTTCTGGTTGCCTAAAGTATCGGTGGTTTCCTTGCTCATGTTTTTTCCGCAGGCACTTCCGGCGCCGTGGCTCGGATATACAATTAAATCATCAGGCAAAGGCATAATCTTATTGCGTAACGAATCAAACAGATACGAAGCTAATTTTTCCTGTGTCAGATCGTCCACCAGTGCTTGGGCCAAATCAGGACGGCCTACATCACCAATGAACAATGTATCTCCGGTGATGATGCCGTGTTGTTTTCCGTTTTCATCGATGAGTAAATAGCAAGTGCTTTCGAGCGTATGGCCCGGAGTATGAATAGCTTTGACGGTATAATTCCCAACTTTAAACTCTTGGTTGTCTTCGGCTATAATCGCTTCAAATTCAGGTTTGGCTGTCGGACCGTAGACAATTTTTCCGCCAGATTTTTTGGCAAGATCCAAATGCCCGGAAACGAAATCAGCATGGAAATGCGTCTCGAAAATATATTGAATCACAGCTTTGTCTTTGCTGGCACGGTCTAAATAAGGCTGCACTTCGCGCAAAGGGTCAAAAATGGCCGCTTCGCCGTTGCTCTCAAGATAGTAAGCCGCTTGGGCGATACATCCGGTATAGATTTGTTCGATTTTCATCTGGAAAAAATTTAGACAGCAAAATTAAGGAAACTTAGTATGCAATGTATAAAAAAAATGCCCGAGAAAACTCAGACATTTTTTTAAATACTTTTAGAATGATTACGCTTTCTTTTCCGCTTTTTTAGCTGCGCAACAACCAGGTTTTTTGTCCTTGCTGCAAGAATTTTTTTCTTTCATCGAACATTCTTTTTTGGCTGCTTCTTTCGGTTTTTCCTGCGCGTTGGTATTCATAGAAACTAAAAACGCGGCAAGCGCCATCATCGAAACTAATTTTTTCATCTTGATTTGTTTATTTTTGATTACTACTTATTGACTCAAATGTAGCCATTAATTTGAGCCATCGTTTCATTTTAACACGAATTTGAGATTCGCTATCATTCCTTATTCTCATTGGTGTTGATGCCGAACGGAAGATACAAAGGGCAAAATCCTATAAGGCTCGTAATGCTGAAGACAACAGCCAAAACAATCAGTATCGATGCGAGAAAACCGTTGATGGTGTTGTTGAAATAGAGCATCGCTACAACCAACGCTACAATCATCCGAAGCATTTTGTCCGCTTTTCCTATATTTTTTTTCATAAGTTTTATGTATTAGAATTAATGATGCGATTGATATTTTCCCAACTACCGGCATTGGTCACGTTTACAATTCCGTTTTGTTCTAGTAGCGCTTTCGCTTGTCGGCTTCGCATGCCACTTTTGCAAAAAACGATGATGTTTTGTTTGTCTTTGAAGCGGTGCAACTGTTCCGGGATTTTGTCGAGCGGTATATTGACCGAACTGCGCGCATGACCCGAAGCAAATTCTTCAGGAGAACGAACATCAACCAAAAACGCATCCTCTTTAATCAGTTGGCTTAACCTAGAAGATCGTTGGGTCGAGAACAGGTATTTTAAAACTTCAAACATGATTTTGGAATTTTAAAGTTATAAAAGTGTTGTCGGACATACATATTCAGTTCTTGGCAGCGCCGTTTTTTTGATCGCATCATAACCGCCGATGACATCCACGAAATTATCCCAGCCGCGTTGTTTCAAAACCGATCCGGCAATGATACTGCGATAACCGCCCGCGCAATGCAGGATGAAAGGTTTGTCCTTTGGGAATTCCGCCAAATGCTGGTTGATTTCATGCATCGGAATATTGATGGCATCCACCAGATGTTCCGATTCGAATTCTGATTTTTTTCTGACATCCACGACAAGAATTTTCTGATGCGCCAGTTGTTCTTCGAGAATTTCCGGAGTGATTCTGCCGATGGAATCGGTTTCACATCCTGATTTTTCCCATGATTCGAAACCGCCTTTGAGGTAACCAATCGTATAGTCGTAACCCACGCGAGATAAACGAATCATGCTTTCTTCCTCTTTGCCGGGTTCAGTAACCAGAAGTATTCTTTGCTTGATGTCGTGAATCATTTCGCCAACCCACATCGCAAAATTACCATTGAGCCCGATGTTGATGCTGTTCGGAATGAAACCCTTGGCAAATTCAGCTGCGGGTCTGGTGTCTAAAATCAAGATGTCGCTTTCGTTGGCTATGGCTTCAAATTCTATGGGCGTTAGCGGTTGTCTTGCTCTTTCCATGACATGGTCGAGGCTTTCATAACCGTTGATGTTCATCAACACATTTTTAGGGAAATATCCCGGCGGATTGGTGAGCCCGTTGAGCAAAGCTTTGACGAATGCATCTTCACTCAAGTTTGGATTCAAGGCATAATTGGTGCGTTTCTGATTGCCTAAAGTATCGGTGGTTTCCTTGCTCATCATTTTGCCGCAGGCGCTTCCGGCACCGTGGTTCGGATAAACAATCAGGTCGTCCGCCAAAGGCATGATTTTATCGCGCAGTGAATGGTATAAAAGACGCGCGAGTTTATCCTGCGTCAGTTCAGCGATGACATGTTGTGCCAAATCCGGTCGTCCGACATCACCAATGAATAAGGTGTCGCCGGTAATGATGCCGTGTTGTTTTCCGTGTTCATCAATCAATAGGTAAGAAGTGCTTTCCATCGTGTGGCCTGGCGTGTGCAATACTTTGATCGTATAATCGCCGACTTTGAACAATTGGTTGTCTTCCGCGATTAAAGCCTCAAAGTTGGGTTTTGCGCTTGGGCCGTACACAATCGTGGCGTTTGTTTTTTTAGCCAAATCGAGATGCCCCGAAACGAAATCAGCATGGAAATGCGTCTCGAAAACGTACTTTATTTTAGCGTGGTCTTTATCAGCGCGGTCGATGTAAGGTTGCACTTCACGCAACGGGTCGAAAATCGCCGCCTCGCCTTTATTCTCAATATAATAAGCCGCGTGGGCAATGCATCCGGTATAGATTTGTTCAATTTTCATCTGGATTCAATTTGGATTGTATCGCAAAATTAAAAGCCCGATAGGGAACAAACTATGACTTTTGTCACATAACGTTATTTGAGGAAAATTTCTTTGGCGATGATGTAAATTCCCATAAGCAGCACGAACCAACCGAAAACAGGTTTGAGTTTGGCGCCGTCGATTTTTTTAGAAAGTTGGGTGCCGATGAGCATGCCCAAAATGGCAATGGCAGTAACCGTAAAAAGCAGTCTGAAATCGATTGAAATACCGCCAATCATATCACCGGCAAAACCAATGAGTGAATTGATGAAAATGATGAATAATGAAGTTCCGACAGCTTGTTTCATCGGAAGGTTGGCAAAAAATAACAACGCCGGAATAATTAAAAATCCACCGCCAGCGCCTAAAAATCCTGTGATGAACCCAACGAGCAAACCAATCAACGCAAGTCTCGGAAAGTGGACGACAGCAGTTTCAACGGTTTTGGTTTTACGAATCATTGACAGCGAAGCAGCCATCATCAATAACGCGAAAACGATCATGATCAGCAGGTCTTTTGTCACTTCAAAACCATCAATGAAAAATAAAGTGTGCGGGATTTTTGGCAACAGGATTTTGCGGACAATCAGCAACGAAAGGATTGAAGGTAATGCAAAGTACAAAGCCGATTTCACTTTCAGATTTCCCAAAGCATAATGCCTATAACTTCCGACCATCGCCGTAATGCCAACAATAAATAAGGAATAACTCGTAGCGCTTTCGGGCTCGATTCTGAAAAGGTAAACCAAAATCGGAACGGTCAGAATGCTTCCGCCGCCGCCGATGAGGCCTAAAGTGATTCCGATTAAGATGGAAGCGAGGTATCCAAAATATTCCATAAGGCTTCAAATTTCAGCTGCGTAAAGATAAATGAAAACCAATCAAACAGCAGCGCTCTGTCGTCCAAATTCTTTTAACTAAAAATTAGTAGACGTTTATTGCCGTTACATTTTCAATACAGTAATTTTATACGCTATGGAAAAAACGGATAGAAAAGGATTTTTCTTCAAATCGTACGAGGCGCCGTTTCAAACGCCTTTCGATAAATTGTTTGAAATCTTCAAGGAACTCATCACGCACACTTCAGGCGATTTTGACGAAGCGATGGATTGGTTGGGCGCCCTCGACAAGGAATATAAACTCACGGATCCGAGTTATACGCTCGATGATTTCGTGGAAGATCTCAAAAAGAAAGGTTACATCCGTGAAGAAATTCAGGACGACGGTTCCTCTAATACAGGCATTACAGCCAAGACCGAACGCGCCATCCGCCAGCAGGCGCTCGACCAGATTTTCGGCAATCTAAAACGCTCGGGCAACGGCAATCATAAAACCAAGCATTCCGGAAATGGCGATGAACATACGGGCGAGTTCCGTGAATTCCATTTTGGCGACGGACTCGAACGCATCGCACTCACGGAAAGCCTTCGCAATGCGCAGATCAACAACGGCGCGGAAGATTTTATGCTGACGGAAAACGATTTGATTGTTGAGGAAACGCAGTTCAAAGCGCAAATGAGCACCGTTTTGATGATCGACATCAGCCACAGTATGATTTTGTACGGCGAAGATAGAATTACACCCGCAAAAAAAGTAGCGATGGCTCTGGCTGAGCTTATTACGACGCGTTACCCGAAAGATACTTTAGATATTTTGGTCTTCGGAAACGATGCCTGGACGATAGCAATTCGCGATTTGCCTTATCTCAAAGTTGGCCCTTATCACACCAATACGGTCGCCGGTTTACAACTCGCCATGGATTTATTGCGACGCAAACGCAACACCAACAAACAGATTTTTATGATTACTGACGGCAAGCCAAGTTGTGTGCGCGAACGCGATGGTTCTTATTATATGAACAGCAACGGATTAGATGAATACATTGTCGATAAATGTTACAATCAGGCCCAACAGGCGAGAAAATTACACATTCCAATCACAACGTTTATGATTGCACAAGATCCGTATTTGCAGCGGTTTGTGAATCATTTTACGGAAGCCAACCAAGGGAAAGCCTTTTATACCGGACTCAAAGGTTTGGGCGAAATGATTTTCGAGGATTATGAAACCAACCGCAAAAAAAGAATCAAATAGAAAATTAAAAATGAAAATAGACCAAATCAATACGTTAGGCGATTTAATAAAATCCGGATATCAAAGCAAATCGATTAAAGATGAATTGCGTGAAAACCTCAGACACAAAATCCAATCGGGGAAACCTGTTTTTGAAGGCGTCCACGGCTTTGAGAATTCCGTAATTCCCGAACTCGAACGCGCGATTCTTTCACGTCACAACATCAATTTACTCGGGCTTCGCGGCCAGGCCAAAACCAGATTGGCGCGCAAGATGATCGAACTGCTCGACGAATACATTCCGTTTGTCACAGGTTCTGAAATCAATGACGATCCGCTCAAACCGATGTCGCGATTTGCTAAAGATTTGATCGCAGAACATGGCGACAATACTCCGATTTCTTGGTTGCACCGATCTGAACGTTTCTCCGAAAAACTCGCCACGCCTGATGTTACCGTTGCCGATTTAATTGGCGATGTCGATCCGATCAAAGCTGCGAATCTCAAATTGTCTTATGCCGATGATCGCGTGATTCACTTTGGGATGATTCCAAGAGCGAACCGTTGCATTTTCGTGATTAACGAATTGCCAGATTTACAAGCCAGAATTCAAGTGGCGTTGTTTAATATTTTGCAGGAAGGCGACATTCAAATCCGTGGCTTCAAATTGAGATTGCCGTTGGATATGCAGTTCGTATTCACTGCGAATCCTGAAGATTACACGAATCGTGGTAGCATCGTCACGCCATTGAAAGACCGAATAGGTTCCCAAATTCTGACGCATTATCCCGAATCGATTGCGATTGCCAGAACAATTACGGAACAGGAAGCCAAATTAGATGCTTTGCAAAACGACATGGTTCATGTGCCCGCACTCGCAAAAGATTTATTGGAGCAGATCAGTTTTGAAGCGCGAGAAAGTGAATTCATCGACAATAAAAGTGGTGTTTCTGCGCGTATGAGCATTACCGCTTATGAAAATTTGTTAAGTACCGCTGAACGTCGCGCACTCAAAAACAGCGAGGACAAAACTACGGTGCGTTTGTCTGATTTCATGGGCATTATTCCTGCCATTACCGGAAAAGTCGAGTTGGTCTACGAAGGCGAACAGGAAGGCGCCGCGGAAGTCGCTCAGCATTTGATTGGAGATGCTATTCATACGTTTTTACCGGCGTATTTCCCGAAAATTGAGAAGTTGGAGAAAAGCGGTGAGAAAACGGCTTACAGCGATATCATCGATTGGTTTTTTAATGAATCGGGTTTTGAATTGCTAGACGATAGTACCGATGAAGACTATAAAAAGATACTTGATTCAATCATTCCATTGGATATTTTAATCAAAAAATACCAACCCGAATTGCCTAAAGAAGACCGCTATTTCATGAAAGAATTCATTTTGTGGAGCTTGGTGGAATACGACAAACTCAGCAAAGATCGTTTCGTCAGCGGCTATCAGTTTAAGGATAAGTTTGGCAGTTATTTCAGCCAACTATAATAAAAAAGGGTTTATCGTTTTGATAAACCCTTTTTCTTTTCCGAATTTAATGAAGTTGAGAAAACCTCAAAAAGTTAGAATCACTTTATGTATTTTATTCTTGGTTGCTCACTTTTCTATAAGGAAAAGCATTCAATATATGTCTTTTCGCAAACCTTCCCGGAGAATCGGCGTTGACCATTTTGATGTAAGTCGCTTTCGGAACGCTGATGTATTCGTACACGCTGCCGTTAGAGAAGTTAACGGTCAAGCGGATATTCTCATATTTATAATCGATGATTGTAGCGTTGGCGATGGTTTCCTGATATTCCGGTAAACCTTGTTGGATGGTTTCGGCATTGATGCTCACCAGAAAATGATAAGCTTCGATAATGCTTTTGCTGTTTTCTTCTGCGAGTTTCAGGCCGGCGTCATCGCCTTGAAATTTATCAGGATGGCTTTCTTTCATCGCATTGCGGTAAATGGTTTTCAGCTCTTTCAAAGACACTGTTTTTTCAACATTCAAAAGCTTTCTGTATTCGACAATCTTTTTCATAGGTAAAGGTAACGTGTTGATTTATATTGCTTAGGCGTTCTCATCGGAGGAACGATAGCGTTTTCAAATTTTTTGCAAAAGTAAACCTTTTCATAGGAGTTCAAAGCATTATTTTGGCTTTATTGTGCAATGTGCAGGACTTTAACGAAATCCGTGGATTAATGGCATCAATTAATGTTTATATTTGTCGGGTTAAATTTAAAACGGCCTCATGAAAAGAATATACCTTATAATAGCCCTGATTTTCACTATGGTTTCCTACAGCCAAGTGGTGATTAATGAAATTGATGCCGATACACCAGGTGCTGACGCTGCTGAATTCATAGAGCTGAAATCCGCGACACCTAATTTTTCGCTTGATGGTTATGTTTTGGTGTTCTTCAACGGAACTGCTGCCGGAACTGCCGCTACAAGTTATTTGGCACTCGATTTGGATACTTATGTTACGGACGTGAATGGCATTATTCACTTTGGTAATTCTTTGGTTTCGCCCACACCAGCTATTTTAATGACCAATGCGGTGCTTCAAAACGGCCCGGATGCGGTAGCCTTATATCTCGGAAACGCAACGGATTTTCCTAACAATACCACAGCAACGAACACTTCATTAATCGATGCTGTAGCTTATTCCAACGGGGCGACGGTGCAACCAACAGCCTTGATGACGATTTTCGGACTTACGACTTGCATCAATGAAAATGTAAATTCCGCGGCGGCCATAGAATCGATGCAAAGAAAAACTGATGGCACGTTCGAAGTGAAAGCACCCACGCCGGGAATGAACAACGACGGATCGGGAACGGCTTTAACCTATCTCAATATTAATGCGCATACCACTGCTGTGAATGAAGGGCAAGCGATAGACATCACTTTTACGACTTCGCAACCCGTAACTTCCAATCTCAACATCGGATTTACGCTCAATAATGGGAGTTTCAATTCTAACGATTACAGCGGAGTCAATTCAGTAACCATTTTGGCCGGATCAACTTCAGCAATCCGAGTCATCCAGATTTTAAATGATGGAAACAATGAAGGCGACGAAGAAATGAAAATTACCGTCAACAACCTTGCTACCGGTTACAGTCTGCAAAACAACAACGTGATTATTAGAGTACGTGATCTGAATTTTACCGTTTTACCTTTTGGAACGCCTGCCAACCCAACTTACGGAAATGTATCGAGTACGGCACCCGTTGGTTATTATAGTTCGCTGGAAGGGCTTTCAGGAGCCGCCTTGAAACAAGGCATTCAGGATATTATCGCCAATCCTGCGGTGGTGCGCGCACACAGTTATGGCGACATTATCAATATTCTAAAAACAGCCGATCAGAATCCGCAGAACAGCAGTGAGGTTTGGTTAATTTATACTGAACAACCGCGTTCTAAGATTGATTATCAAACCGGTAGCAGTATCGTAGGCAAATGGAACCGTGAGCACATCTATTGTCAGTCGCGTGGAAATTACGGCGATTTATACAACACCAATCCCGATGGAATCAATGTTTGGGCTGCGAGTGGTCCGGATGATATCGGTGCCGGATTGTCTGATGCGCATCATTTGAGAGCCGTTGACGGACAGGAAAATTCTTCAAGAAACAACCGAAATTACGGCGTTGATTATAACGGTCCGGCTTCAGCAACTTCAACATGGAAAGGCGATGTATCGCGGGCTTTGTTTTATATGGCGGTGCGTTACAATGGTTTGAATGTAGTCAACGGAAATCCTATTGACGGCACTTTCGGCCAGATTGGCGATTTGGCTACTTTACTTACCTGGAACCATTCGGATCCGCGCGATGACTTTGAAATGAACCGCAACAATTATATCTACACTTGGCAAGTGAACCGCAACCCGTTCATCGATTATCCGTTATTGGCGGATTACATCTGGGGAACGCATGCAGGCGAACAATGGTTTTCGGCGTTGTCAACACAAAAATTCTCAGGAAATAAAGTCGTTTTATATCCGAATCCTGCAAAAGATTATGTGCTAATTTCAGGAGTCAATTCGGGAAAAGTGGAAATCTATTCGATGTCTGGTGCGAAGTTATATGCCGCTGATTTCAACAGCGACACGCGCATTCCATTGGATTTGTCGAGTGGCATTTATATGATGAAAATCACTTCAGAAAATAATTCCATAGTCAAAAAATTGACGGTAAAATAACAATAAAAACCCTGCAAGCCATTCCAAGTTTCCAAAATTTGCAAGCGGAAATTACACTACAAGCCCTAACATCAAATCATTTATGCAACATGCTAAATCTCTAGCGCTATGGTGTACCCTATTGCTTGTGACTATTACTTCTTTTGGCCAGCAATCGGTAAAAGAACAGGATTACACGCTAACGTACGAACGCAATGCTATCGAATTGCAATTCGACCATGCTGTCAGCCTTAAAGCGTTCAACAATTCGGATGGTTCTGAAATTGCAGTAGCCGCTTTAAAACCAAATACTTTTGCAATCAATACGCAGCCTGCAACCATTTTAAGGCTCGAATACAAAGAACTTGATAGTGCTGTTTCAACTGCAAAAAACAGTTATGTTGCGACTCCATCCTTATCGAGCGGCACCATCGATGTTTATTTTAACCATCCGGTGGATGTCAGTTATGCCCAAACTCAAAATGCGGTCAATTTGGGCAATACCCTCGATAACAAGCTGATCAGTTATATCAATACTTGCCAGAGCACGCTTGACATTGCGATTTATAATTCCTATTCCCAGAGCGCAGCCTCCGGAATTGCCGGCGCGATTAATGCGGCTTATAACCGCGGCGTTCAGGTGCGTGTCATTTATGATGGCAGCACGAGCAGCGTCATGATTCCTTTATTGAACGCGGGAATACCAAGATTGACCAGTCCGACTGCTGTTGAATACGGAATCATGCACAACAAGTTTGTCATTTTTGACGCCCGTAGCAGCGATGCGAACCTACCGTTTGTCTGGACAGGCTCCACGAATTGGACTACTTCACAACTCGATGGCCCCGACAGAAATAGCGTGATTATGATTCAGGATCAGGCATTGGCTTTAGGCTATACGATGGAGTTTGAGGAAATGTGGGGCTCCAATACGATGACACCCAATACTGCACTTTCTAAATTCGGCCCTTATAAAACGGATAATACGCCACATACTTACAATATCGGAGGGAAAACCGTCAACAGTTATTTCAGCCCTAGCGATGGCACCAATGCTAAAATTGTGACCGCAATTTACAGCGCCAATACTGATATCGACATTGCCACGATGCTGATTACCCGAAGCAGTCTCAGCAACGCTATCTTATCGCGCTACAACAGTGGCGTTACGAATGTGAATGTAGTTGTTGATTTAGAGGTGGTTACAGGAAATCAGATTGCAAATTTACAAGCCGGATTGCCTGCAGGCCAAGCTGTAGAGTATTCCGCGAGTGGCATCATGCACCACAAATTTATGGTGATTGATAATTTCAACAGCGCTTCCGATCCTCAGGTTGTGGTCGGCTCGCACAATTGGAGTACAGCCGCAGAAACCAAAAATGATGAGAATACACTTATTGTGCATAACGCCAACATCGCCAACCAATACTATCAGGCTTTTGCTTATTTGTATGCCTACGCAGGTGGCACTTTACCGGTAGCGCAGCAAGTAGCGAACAAGTTGGATGTTGCTGTATATCCGAATCCTGCTACAAATTATATCGAAATTACGGGTTTGGAAACTGGAGCTGTAGCCATTTATTCGATGTCGGGTGTGCGATTATTCGATAGCATTTTTACAAGCGACACCCAAATTCCATTGGATTTGTCGTCGGGTATTTATTTGTTGAAAATTACTTCAGAAAACAATACCACAGTGAAGAAATTGATGGTACGTTGAAACTAAAGTAAGTCGGAAATATATCCTGTAATAAAGGTTTATTCTCTGTTATTGTTTCATAACTTTTACTACACTGATGCCTTTGTCGTTGGTAACCCTGACAACGTAAACGCCATTTGTGAAGTCACTGATATCAACATTTACCTCATTCAATTGCTGGTATTGCGCGGATAAAATTTGTTTGCCCGAAAGATCAGCAATGTCTACCTGAGTAATGTTATTTCCTGAGATATTCAAAACCCCTGAAGTCTGCTTTGGCGTCGTAACCATACATTTGCCACCCGAAAAACCCGTAGTACTGCAGCTGCAACCCATATTATCCCATCGGAAAATACCACCAACCGTCGGAGCCACACTAAATCCTCCGGCAAAACCAATATATGAACTGTGCATCTCAATAACACTTCCATTCACATAATTAGTATCGGGATTATCATTGATATCAACCCAGTTGAGCCCGGCATCAGTGGTATAAGATGACCCTCTCACCCCATTCAAATCTTCACCGATCGAAATATAGGTGTCAGGCAGCCCCGGAATCGCGGCGATGCCTAAAGATCTGGCAACCCCGACATATTCTAAAGTATTCCAGGTGGCGCCGCCATCACTGCTTCTGAATAGTCTTAAATCACTGGTTTGAAGCAATCCGTTATTCGGGTCAGTAAAAGCAAGGTCTACTGTGATTAAAGCATTAGGTTCAACCGAAAAATCCGTAATCGGTGATTGTGACACCGTCCAATTCATGCCTTTGTCGGCTGATCTTAAGATTCTGCCAAAGGTGGTCATGGCCCAGAGCATGTTATCGGTTACCGTAAAATTATTAGTGAAAAGAGATTCTTCGGGATTGATAGGGATCAAAGCAGTAGAAGAAGGAACACGCGTCCACAAATTACCGTTGTTAGTCGTAACATAAATTTCAAAATAACCATTGGTTGGATTTCCCATAACAATTCCGTCATTGTCATTCCAGAAATGCACCAATCCAGGATGAGATGCAGGATCTGAAAAAACCGCAGAGGCCTCTCTTGCCCAGCTACTTCCACCGTCGGCAGTTTTCCAAACACCTCCAAGAACTCCCGCGGCGTCAGGATAAGCTGCTGCATAGGCAACTTCAGCAGATACCCCACTGATGTTGGTTATTCGAAGGTGCTCACTATCGGCTCCAAGATCTATCGTGCCGGTTGCCCACGTGATTCCACTATCGATGGTTCGGGAATAGCGTCTGATAGGCGTACAGCCAGTAGTGCCACATGCCATATTGAGCCAAGTCACATTGTCATCAACAATTGAGATGCTGCTGATTCCGGTATTGGCTAAAGGCTGTGATGTGGAATATTCTACCCAAAAATCCTGTGCTTGCAAGAAGGTTGTGGTCAGACAACAAAAAAGTAGTAGTTTTTTCATGGCGTTGTTTGTTGATGGAAGGAATCAATACAAACAAATATAAGAAAATAACGATTGAAAGCTTGTAAATGTGGTTATTAGTAAAAAGGTTATCACCTCGAGGAAGATTTACGAGCAATCTCAAGAATTAATCAAAATGTTCGTCTAATCACTTGATGCTTTTTTCCACTTGCCGCCACCCAAATAAAATCCAACCGTTATAGCAAAATAGGAATTCTGTTTGTTGTCGAGTGTTGCGCCATTGATATCTTGTATTTTTGAAGAAGGAATGTAATGATAGGCTGCTCCCAAACGAAATTTGCCGCTTTCAAAACCAGCCCGAATCATGCCTCCGAACTGGGTTGCAGCGTCTGTATTTGTTGCATCGTCGATTGTTTGTTTTTCTGTCAATTGAACATTGGCCATTTTATAAGCGCCAAGTCCGAGCCCGATATAAGGAACAAACCCGTCACTTATTTTATTGCAGTAGTAATCGTAAGTTCCTAGAAATGTCAGATGTACGGTGGTTAACGCTTCGTCTTTTTGGTTTTGATGCACGATGGTTTTGATGGACGTTCCCATACCCATTAGCAATCCCAACTGCATTTGATCGGTAAGGTTATATTTGGGTTCGATAATCATTACAGATCCAAAGCCTCCATGAGACGGAATCATCAGACCAAGTTCTAATCCGGCTCTGAATTTGCCTTTTTGTTGTGCGTTGCTATACGTCAGGCATAGTAAGGCAAAGACTGCCACAATTATTTTTTTCATGGTTGTCATGGATTTTAAAATCTTAATGTAATTTCGATAAAAGCAATTGGATATTGGAAATCACAAGTTCGGGCTCTTCTAATTGAATATAATGCCCCGATTGCACGGTCGCCACATGCGTAAAGTCAGTGATGCCAATGCCTAATTGTTCGTGAGCCTCATACCATTGCTGTCTTGTGGCTTGATTCATCAGGTCGGATTGGTCATTGTTCTGGTCCTGTTTCATACTCGTGAGTGCTACTACCGGAACATCGGGCAAATGACTCAATGTCGCTCCGTAAGCGATATCTTCCGCCAATTCACGGGCTTCCAGCGTACCGCCAAAAGTAGGGCCATAAGCATTCAGCATCGTTTGATATATGAAATTTTCCAATGCCGGATTGTTGTAGTGTTCGTGCATGCTGTCAACAAATAGCAAGGCTGCCACTTGGTTTGGGTTTTTAATGGCATAATCTCTTATAATCATACCGCCCAGCGAATGCCCGACCAACACCACTTTTCGTCCGTGGGTAAATTTGTTGATCACAGCCTCGAGTTCATGACTCAATTGGCTGACGTCACGGGCGTTAGTGGCCGAACCCGATTTACCGTAACCGGCGCGATCATACAATACGATATCGGCGTTTATCGCAGTTGCAAGCTCATTTAACTCTTTTGGGGTTTGGGAAGGATTCCAGGATTCATGACCATTGCCTAGACCGGATTCGCAAACGACCAGATAAGCTGAATTTCGATTGACGCTGTAGGCTTTCAGATGGTGCGCGTCGGCAACAACATCCACTTCTGCGTAGCCTGAAGGAATTTCTCCTATACTGGATTCATTGTCAGAACAAGATGCAGCCAACGCAACAAAAAAAACTAAAAAAAGGAAATAAGGTTTTGAGTGGTTAAAGTTACTCCTAACTGATTGGTTTAACATGATTCATTTTTTGATGATTAACGGCGCAAAATTGAATAGAATTTGCGGGCCGAAAGTCCTAACTTATGAATCAGTACTTCTTAAAAGAGCATTTATTCCGTTTGATGTTGACGTTTGAAAGCCGTTGGTGTTTGATTAGTAATTTTCTTAAAGGTACTGAAGAAAGCGGTTTTAGAATTGAACCCCACTTCATAGCCAATGCCCAGCAAATTGAGATGATTCATGTTGGGGTCGAGAATCAATTTTTGGGCTTCTTCAATTCGGTAGCGGTTGACGAATTGGTAAAAATTTTCATGAAACCCGTTGTTGATGGTATAAGAAAGTAGGTGAGGTGTGGTTTCGAGCAGCGCCGCCAATTTGATTAAACTCAAATCATACTCCAGAAAAGGTTTTTGTTGTTCCATGACTTGCAATAAAGCCGCTTTTAATGCTTCAAGTTTATCCTCGGGCACTAATTTTTTCTTAGGGTTATCGTTCCCCGAATTTTCGATGATGAGATGATCGATAGCGTCCTGATCTTTTTTCTGGAACGGGAAAACTTCTTTTTGTTTCAAGGCGTGGAAGGCAATAAAGTATACGCCAACAAAAGTGATGGTGCTCGAAAAAATATCATAATAAACAAAATGTTCAGACAACTCAAAAATAATATCCAAAACCCATACAAGCGCCAAAAGAAGTACGCAATAGCCTACGAGCTGCAACCATTTTAAATCAACATGTTGAACAGACGAAGCATAGAGGTATAGGTTTTTTTGGTAATGGTTCAGTAATAGCATGGCTTTAATGCAATAGAAAGCAATCAAAGCACAAAAAACAACACTGAAAATGACTAATGCACGATGTTCCAGATCTTTGTCGGCTTCGGATTTTGCCGGTTCGACAGCAACAAAATGACTTAAAATCATTAATAAAAGCATCAAAAACGGAAATAAGAAATGCAGATTATCAGTTGCTTTCCAACGGCGTTTTGGCCTGACGTAATACAGGATGCTAAAATAAAAGACAGGAGCTATGATGCAATTGCTTAGGAAAACAAGCTCTGAAATAACAGAAGATTCCGGCGCCAGTTGCAAGTGTTCCAGCGGTGCGCCAATTTGAATCAAGAACAAGCATAAAATAAATGCTCCGAACCAACGATTGGCCTGAATGTTCACTTGATTAAGATTTGCTAAAATTAAAAAAGCGAGCAGTAGCGTAGGGCCAACAAATAAAGCTTCAAGCGTGGGGTTCATCTCTTGTAGCAAGTTTTAAGGTTATTAAAAACTATTGAGTCGGGATTTTGGGTTTTCTGTTACGTTTTAATAAAAATGTTACTTGTTCTGGTACTAGGCTGTCTACTTTCTTCTCATGCACAATTGCGTTTGGTGAAAAACCAAGACGGCAATAACGCGTTTAATGATTTATTAATGATGATACTATGCTTTTATAATGTTAAAATTTCAAAAAATGAACACTGTTCAAAAAATAATAATACATTTGTCCCATGACTATAGCAGACCGAAAAGCTAGAGAAAAGGAAAATCTCAAAACTTTAATTCTTCAAGGGGCTAAGAAGCTCTTTTTAGAAAAAGGTATCGATCAGACGACCATCAGAAACATTGCCGATGAAATTGATTATAGCGTCGGTACAGTCTACGTTTATTTTAAAGATAAGAATGCCATTTTACACGATTTGCACACCATAGGTTTTCAGGAATTGGGAAACAGTTTTGCTCCGCTTTTTACGATTGAAGATCCGATGGAGCGACTCAAAAAAATGGGTGTACTGTACATCAAATTTGCGTTAGAGAATGCTGAGATGTACGATTTGATGTTTAACGTAAAGGCGCCCATGGAGTATATAGAAAGCTCTGAGGACGAATGTTGGAATGAAGGGGTAGGCACTTTTGATGCGCTCAAAAATACCGTGGCGCAATGCATGGCGCAGGGGCACTTTGCAGGACATTCGCTGGAGCCGCTTTCGTTTATGATCTGGAGCGTCGTGCATGGCATGTGTTGTCTTGAGATGAGAAATCGAACCAAAGGCGTAAAATTTGAAAAACCCGACACCATATTAGTTGATGGTTATCAGGCATTTTTAAAAATTATTGAAAAGTTGTAGTTTTTTTTGTTCAATTTTATGAACAATGTTCACTTAAAAAACATTGTTTATTTTTAATAACCTTTGTGTATATTATGAAGTATCTATTTGAATTATTGCGGGATAAGAATCCGGAGCTATTAGTATACAGCGCCATTTGTTTGGTCGGTGCCTTGAGCTGTTGGGTTATGGTAAACTACAGTGTCACTACTGTTTTAGGGATTAGTGCCTGGATCAAACCTTTTAAGTTCTTTTTGAGCACCGCAATTTTTGTTTTGACGATGGGGTTCTATACGAGCTATCTTGACAATCAAAGGCAGGTTGAAATCTATACCTGGTCCATGATTGTGCTGTTTTCGATCGAGTTAATCCTCATTACTTACCAAGCGGCGCAGGGCAAAATGTCGCACTTTAATGTCGCAACAGCTATTGACCAATTGATTTTCAACCTCATGGCGGTGGCCATTACCATTTTGATGTTGCATACTTTATACGTGGCGCTTTTATTTTTCAATCAAACACAATTTGATGCGCCGGAAACATTAGTGCTTGCAATCAAATTAAGTTTGCTCGTTACCGTAGTTTTTGCTTTTGAAGGTTTTGCTATGGGAGCGCTATTGAAACATACGGTAGGCAGTACCGACGGATCGCCGGGATTGCCTGTTACGAATTGGAGCAAGCACTACGGAGACTTGCGCGTAGCCCACTTTTTCGGCATGCACGCTTTGCAGATCATTCCTCTGCTAGCTTATCTCGTAGCAAAAACCAAACGCGAAGTCGTCATGATTGCCGCTCTATATCTTGCCTTTGTCACCTATACTTTACTCCAAGCTTTACAAGGAAAACCATTCATTAAATTATAAACCCATACATTAAAAAAAATGAGAAATGCAATCAGAATATTAGTAGTATTGATGGCCTTTTGCGCTTACGGACAAAACGGTGTCATCAAAGGGAAAGTGACCGATAAGCAATCCGAAATGCCTCTAGCCGGTGTAACCGTTACGGTGGTCTCCGCCCCAAATTTGAGTACGATTACCGACGAAACAGGGAGTTTTCAAATCTTGAATGTACCGCTTGGAAGACAAATGATTGCCGCTGTATATCTTAGTTATACGACAGCTTCTGTTCCTAATATTGAGGTCACTTCAGGTAAGGATGTTTTTTTATCGATTGCCCTGACTGAGAATTACAACACTTTAAGCGAAGTCGTGGTCAAAGCGGAAAACAGCAAAGCCAAAGCCATCAATAAAATGGCGGCAGTGTCCACCAGACAATTCAGCTTGGAAGAAGTCAACCGATATGCCGGCGGACGAAGTGACGTAGCGCGGTTGGTGTCTAATTTTGCAGGTGTGTCCGCAGCCAATGACAGCCGCAATGACATTGTCGTCAGAGGAAATTCGCCTTCGGGAATGTTGTGGCGCATCGAAGGCATTCCGGTGCCGAGCCCGAATCACTTTTCAACTTTAGGCACTACGGGAAGCCCGGTTTCTGCTTTAAATCCGAATTTATTAGCCAATTCAGACTTCCTTACTTCGGCTTTTCCAGCGGAGTACGGAAACGCCATCAGCGGTGTTTTTGATTTGAACCTGCGCAAAGGCAATACAGAAAAAAATGAATTCATGGTCGGAGTAGGTGCTTATCCGGGTGCGGAATTCATGGCCGAAGGCCCTATAGGCAGGCAAGGCGGTTCTTTTGTGGTCGCAGGCCGATATGGTATTGCGGGTTACCTCGGTGGTGCGGGAACCGGTGCAGCCATACCCAATTATAACGACCTTGCTTTTAACATGGACTTCGGAAAAACCTCGTGGGGAACGATTTCGATTTATGGGATTGGCGGTCTTTCGAACATTGAATTCCTCGGAAAAGATGCCGAGCCAGATGATTTGTTTTCCGCCAAAGATGCCAATCAGGAGTTGCGTTCCAACTTTGGTGTTATCGGTGTTTCCCACAAGTTGTTTCTGAACCAAAAGACTTATCTGAAAACCAACATTTCCACCACGACCAATGCCAACAAATATGACGAAGAAAGGATTTATAATTTAGGAACGGCTACCGAAACTACCATTCCTTTTACCGCGAGTAATAATGCTGAAAACCGGATAACCTTCAGTTCCTACATCAATTCTAAAGTCAATAAAAAAGTGACGATCAGAAGTGGTTTGTTGTTCGAAAGTTTCCATATCGATTATAGTCTAAACGACCGCGACCGACAAGCGGATGCCAACGCTGATGGCTATCCGGATTTTAATTCCATCTACAATACCAAAGGCAATTACAGCGTTTTTCAACCTTATGCTCAAGGGCAATTCAGGCTTTCAGATCGAGTAACCTTTCATGCGGGTTTGCACGGTCAATTGTTCTCTATTTCAAACGAATTTGTATTGGAGCCGCGCACTTCGCTCACGTATGCCATCAATTCGAAAAACAGCATCAGTCTCGGCTATGGCATGCACCATCAAAATGTACCGGCGCCGATCTTATTTCAAAACGAAAATGTAGGCGGGCAATTAGTTCAAACCAACAGAAATTTAGACCTCGTCAGAAGCCAGCATTTTGTGGTTGGCTATGATGTGAAGTTGGCCGACAAATGGCGCGGAAAATTAGAAGTATATTACCAAGCGATTGACAAAGCCGCTATCGAATCCTTTTCAAGCAGTTATTCTTCGCTGACTGAAGGCGCTGATTTTGGGTATTCCACCGATAAAACTTCTTTGGTCAGCCAAGGAAAAGGGCACAACCAGGGCATTGAATTGACCATTGAAAAGTTCTTCAACAAAGGCTATCACGCCCTTTTTACAGGTTCAGTATTCGAAAGCAAATACGAAGGCAGCGACGGCATCGAGAGAAATTCGCCTTTCAACAACCGCTATGTTTTTAACGCGTTGGGTGGCAAAGAATTTAAAGTCGGTAAACTCAAGAAAAATACGATATCCTTTGATGGCAAGGTGACTACTGCCGGAGGCCGCTTTTATACTCCGGTTGATCTTACCGCTTCTCAGGCTGCGGGCTACGAAATCAAACAAAATGATAAAGCCTATAGCCTTCAATATGATGCGTATTTCAGACTGGATTTGAGAACGGGATTTAAATTCAACAGCAGCAAAAAGAAACAATCGCATCTTTTGTATCTGGAATTGCAGAATGTGACCGACAATAAGAACATTTTTATCAACCGTTATAACCGACTCACCAATCAGGTCAACAGGATTGATCAAATTGGGTTTTTCCCGGATTTTGGGTATAAGTTTCAGTTTTAATGCTGAGTAGAAGAATAGTTGCGAGGTGGGTTGTTTAAGGTAAGGCAACCCATTTTTCTATTATTGGCGTTTGTTCTTTTTACTTGACCGATCCATCATCCTGCCATTAATTCGAATCATCGTCATCTTCAGTATTGTCCTCATTTTCCTTACCAGCACAACAGTTTCGTGAGATTAGAGAAGTCCCCCATTAAAATAAAAGCTGCAAGAGCGCTCCCTGCAAGATTTTAAATATGTTATTTAATGACACCGAGGTATACGGCTTTATAAATAAGCCCTGCAATATTTTTAACCTGTAATTTAAAAAAGATATTCTTTCGGTGTGTTTCAATGGTATTTTTACTGATATTTAATTTCACAGCAATCTCATCCGTAGTAAATTCCTTGGCAATAAGCCCGATGATTTCTTTTTCCCTCTGACTTAATATCGTTTTACTGAATTCAAATGAACTATGATCTGTAGTGGTGCCGTTAAAATGTTTTTCGTTTCTCAACACAATGCCTCTCACAGCATTAATGAGTTGTTGCTTATCGGTTTCTTTCAATAAGAAGCCATCGATGTGCTTGATGGATTGCATGTTATCGAACATACTTACCACCAGAATTTTAACTTCAGGATAATCTTTTTTGAGAATTTTTATAAATTCGAGACCATTCATTTGAGGCATCGAAATGTCCGTAATAATGATATCGGGTAACGCTGCCTTAATTTTTGAAAGCGCGTCTTTGGCCGTATTTTCAGCGAATGCTATTTCAAATTCTGGTTCACTGGAAAACACGGAAATTAAGCCGTCTAAAAACATTTTATGGTCATCAACTATTCCGATTGTTATCATGGCTTATAGGGGATATCAACTATTATAGAACTACCGTTTCCAACAATTGATTCAATATTTAAAGTACCTTGCAATGATTTTAAGCGGTTAGCAATATTCTTTAAACCAATTCCGGAAACACCATCGGATTTGAAACCGACGCCGTCATCTTCCACAATGATATTGAGGAAATTGTCGTGGCGCGTTATCGTCAGACTGACTTCCTCAGCTTCGGCATGTTTCGAAACGTTAGCCAGCAACTCTTGGATGATCCGATAAATTTCGTGGGTAAATGATTCCGAAAGCGCCGCAAATGTATCTTCCGGATAAATTACAATTTCTAACTTAAATTCATTCCTTTCCTCCAATCCCTTTTTCAATTCCAACAAAGCCGTTTGGAAATCCTTGCCTTTTAAAAAATTGCTACTCAAATTATGGGAAATATTCCTTAATTCCTGAAACAACCCTGAAAGGCGATTGATGACGAGCGCGATTTTGTCATCTTCGAGTGACTCGTTAATCCTGTGCAAATGTAATTTGATGCCGGCCAACTCACCACCGATACCGTCGTGTATTTCGCTCGCGATTCTGTCTCTTTCCGCAGTCTGACCTTCTAAAATACCCGACATTCTTTCGACTTCGTTTTGCGTTTCTAAGTTTAATTTTTCCTGCAAAAACAACTTATGTTCTTTGGAATTGATGACTTTTTGCAGCTTATTTTTCTTCCTGTAAAACAGGGTAAGTACCAGCAAAGGTATCGCCACAGCAATAGCCAATACAAACACGACTTGTCTTCGAGATTGTTCGATGGTTTTTTCTTTTGATAGCAAATCGATCTTTAAATTCTTTTTTTCGACTTCGTACTTTGTCTGGATTTCACTAAAAGCAATATTTTTATTAATATTGAAAATGCTGTCATTAAGGGATTTAAGCCTTTCTTGAAACTTATAAGCGTTTTTGTAATCATCATTTAACGCATATGATTTTGCGATAAATTTGTATAAGTTTAGTTTTTGGTCAGAAGTAATGCTTTTAGAGGATAAAACAAGTGCTTTCTGATAGTAAGCAATCGCAGCTTGATATTTTTTTTGCGTTAAAAAATAGCCACCATAATTAAAATATACAAAGAAAAGCATTGATTCATCGTGCAATATGTTCTGAATTTTGGCGGATTCTTGTATGTGTCGAAATGCTTTTTTTAAATTACCTTTTATAGGATAATCTAGATAAAAACTACCCAGGTTGGTGTGAATAATAAACTCCGTCGCCAAATCATGATTTTCCTTAACAATCCGCAATGCCTCGGCAAAATACCCCAGACTTTTTGATTTTTTAGATGACACATACATCATGGCGAGCGTAATATAACCTTGGCCCAGCAATTCTTTTAGTCCGTGCTCTTTCGCATTGACAATATTTTGTTCATAATACTCAAGGCTTTTCAAAGTGTCTTTTTGAAGTAAGTAAAGGTTGCCTAGATTAATCAATGTCTTCGATTTGATGTCGGGCAAGTTACAGGCGTCAGCATACTTCAAAGATGCCAAATAATAGCGAAGCGCTTGATCGAAGTGATCTTCGTCGGACGCTATCATCCCTAGTTGGCTGTAACTGTAAGCAAGAATTTTAAAGTATTTGATTTGGCGTGAATAGGTGATAGCCTTACTATAATGTGCCCTTGCTGCAGCGTAATCTCTTTTCAAATAAGCGTAATAGGCCATATTGCACAAAGACCTTGCAATCAACGAATCGTTGCCTATAGCGACACTTTGCAGGTATGCATTCTTGATGTGATGATGTGCTGCCTCAGGGTTATGATCAATATAAATAGTGAATGAATCGATCTCCTTTTCTATGCGTTGCAACCCATTTTGACCCAGTAGCATAAGCGGAAAAAGGACAAAAAAAGCAATGATATATTTTAAAATACAAGTTAAAAACATCACGGTTTTATGGTATGGTTTGGCGAACAAATATAGGTCAAATTTGATAGAAATATTTCTCTTTCTTCATTTAACAATCTAAAAATTAGAATCATGAAAACAAAAATCGCCCAGCTCTTTTTTACAACTGCATTGATGCTTACCCTCAACTTTGGTTCCGATATCGGCGGACCAACCTTGCCGCCAAAACCAACCTCAGGACCAGCATATAAAGCAGATGAATCAACCCGGAGTTTATTTTGTAGCTCGGAAAACAATCTAACGGACGTAACACGACATTAAAATAACAAATGCAAACAAGTAAAAGCTATGCGTTAACCATAAAAGCAAGAACGCTCAAAAAAGTCTTCCGTGGGATGTGCTACTCCTCATCCACGTTAATCTCAAAGAGTAGTATTAAAACCCAATAAAATTAATTTAAATAATTATAAGATGAAAAATTTTAAGCATATCTTTAAAACACAACTAGCACTGGCCTTTGTGTTATTGAGTGCAAACTTTGGTTTTGCGCAAACGGTAACGGTACCATCTAATTGTACAGTAGTATTACCAGGCACTGGTGGCACAGTGGGTGCAGGTGGAAAAGTAGGTTATGGCGGTTTGGTTTCTATGCCAGACCAACAAGCAATAGCACCTTATGCACCCAACCAAGGTGGATCCTTTACATTTAATCAACCATCAGGAGTAACAACTGCTTCCTGGCTATTAAAAGGTGATCTTACTCACAAAGTATTCTCATCATCCGTAAATATAATTATACCTCCGAGTACTACATCAATTACTGTAACTGGAAATTTTAACGCTGCAGTACAAACAACTACTGGTTTAATTGTTGATATTTTTAGTTATAATAAAGCTTTTAGACCTTCGGAATACCTCGCGCCTTCAAATAAAGATTGGGCAAGAAGTAATGGCAGGGTTACTGTGAGTTGGGATGAAGGACTTTGCGGTAAATCAATGTATTTTGATGTCTGTAAAAGGTTCACAAATTCAACAGGTTCTACTGTTCCAGCTATTGTAGGTCCTAATTGTTTAAAACCCAACACGGTTTACACTTACTCAGTTGATAAAATAGTAAGTGATAATGCGAATGATGCCATTGGATTTGATAGTTACTATTGGAGCGGAATTCCTGCAGCATATTATCAAAATAATAATCCTGATTTTTATACTTCTGCTGACGGTAGCTCGATCACTTTTAAAACAGGAGCAACAGTTTCCCCTATCACTTTACAATGTTGTTACGGTAGGGTAAACCCAACAACAATCAATGTAGATGGTGGACCTTCTTTTTTTCTTAACACTCCTGTAGGTACTCATACTACTTGTGTTACTAAATCAATTGTTGCAGCACCATTACAACCTGTCTTTAGTGCGGTATCTGCTAATTTAACATCGCTATCTACCATGAATCTTGCAGTTAACCCATCGGCTTGTTTGCCTACCGGAGCAGCTAACTTTACTTTAACTTACCCTAATTCAGGACCTGGTCAAAGCTATGTTTGGACATCTAGTAATCCTAACTGGACTTTTTCAAACAATACCACAGCAACTACAACAACAACAGTTACACCACAAGCAGGTGACAATAGCCCGCAAACCATTACACTTACCATTACCGGTAACAGTTGTGATCCAGCGGTTTTTACCTATAAAATTAACCGTAGCTTAGCAGCACCTCTAGTCATCGCGCCTACAGTTGCTTTAAACACTTGTCTTAATAGCACCTCTAGTGGTAATACCTATACTGTACCTAATTCAACTGGAAATACTATTACATGGACGATCAATAATCCATCTGGCTTGACTGGAATTACGTTAGGCAATGCAAATACTCCAACAGTTACGGTTAACACTGCGGGTACTGCCGCTGGTACTTTTGATCTTGTAGCCACATCAAGTTTTTGTTCCGGAAGCATTACACTTCCAATAACTGTAAAACCAAGCCTCCCAGTCTTTACCACTACATCTCCTACGTGTATGCTAAAAGGAGCAACAGGAATAACAACTATTCAAGTAGATACAACAGCTCCTGGAACCCCAACTACAGGTTATGTTTGGGATTTAACTGGTGCCCCTGGATGGTCAAATGTTGGAACTGTAGCACAGCAAACTTCTTCAACACCAACATTTACAGCGGGAACAGGTGCTGGTCCAGTAATTATAAAAGTATCCAATGGCGTAAGTCCTTGTAATAGTGCTCAAGCATCAAGAACCATCACCTATAGTACGATTTTAACCGCACCTAATAGCAGTACCTCTTTTTGTGATCAATATGCAGTGACTTGTGGTACCGTTAATTCATGGATAATCAATGGTACAACCTATACTGTCAGTGGTACTAATTTCACCATTAGCGGAAATAATTTAAGTATTTGCGGGAATAGTGGTGCAGTTACTTCAGTTTCAGCTAATGTAACAGTTAATGGTACTACTGCTGTACTGGTTGCACCTTCATTAGGAACACATGGGCTTAGACAGGCATCACCCTCTACACAAGGAACAAAAATAGATAATGCAATTATTTATCCTAACCCAAATGATGGGAATTTTACAATAAAAATAATTGATTTTAGGGAAAATGCTACTGCCATAGTAACTGACATGACCGGAAAAAAAGTTGGTAATTATAATCTTGTAAAAGGCGAGAACAATATAAAAACAACAAACCTTCCAAAAGGTAGTTATATTGTTATTTTACAAATAGATGGTAAAACAGAAAACAAACAACTTATTGTTGAGTAATTTAATTTTAAACTATTGAAAGTTTTGGGACATTGTCCCAAAACTTTCTTATTTAACAATTATACGAATACATCTTATATCCATTTTTATGAAAAAAATTGTGTTACTATTACTATTCTTAAAGTCCACTTTTATACTGTCGCAAACTGTAGCTTTTGATCCTACTTTTGGCAACAACGGTAAAACGCACACCGGTTTTGGTATTAGTGATGCAAAAGCATATGTAGTAGTCACGCAACCTGATGGTAAAATCATAGTGGGAGGAAGTGCATATAGCGCAAACCCCAAAAACTTTTATGCAACAGATACTAATAATGCTGTATTAGTAAGATACAATAGTGATGGCACTATTGATCCTACTTTTGGAAACGAAGGCATAGTTACTTACAACTACAATATAATCTATAACTCAAATGAGATCAACACCGGTGTTGGTAAACTTATATTACAACCAGATGGAAAGATCTTGGCTGTAATTGGAGGATCTCCAACACTTTTTCTTATTAGATTTAATACCAATGGAAGTATCGACACCAGTTTTGGAAATAATGAAACACACATTTTTATATTACAGTTTGGATTATTTGTAATTCAACCTGATGCTAAAATAATTACAGCGTCTAAACAGGATCATTACAATTCCTTTGGGCAAGTTGATTCTTCTTATTTCAGGACCGACCGTTACAATACTGATGGGACACTTGACACAACCTTTGGTACTGACGGTACCGTGATTACCGATTTTGGTTTTGGTTATAATTATGTCACAGCAATTGCGTTGCAGCCCGATGGAAAAGTTATTGTTGCAGGAACTAGTTACAACAATCAATTTGCAATAGCCAGATACACCAGCAGTGGGTATTTAGACACCACTTTTGATGGTGATGGAAAAGTGATTACTTCACTGGGAAGCGGGTTAAAAAGTTATACACAATATGTTAGCGTGCAAGCTGATGGAAAAATTATAGTGGCTGGCCTCTCATATCCTTCAATTCCTCCTCAAGAATTTAGTTTCTCCATTGCCAAATACAACCCTAACGGCAGCTTAGATACCAGCTTTGATAGTGATGGAATAGTAAACAACACATTTGATGATGCTGCTGGAACATATATTAATCTCAACACCATTGTAGAACAACCCGATGGTAAATTCTTAGTCACTACTGAAACTGGAAATAATTTTGAATTTGTAATAAGAAGATACAATGCTTCTGGTAGTGATGATACCTCATTTGGCAATAACGGGAAATCAGCATTATTTATTCAAGATGACAATAAAGCTTTGGGTATTGCCTTGCAACAAGATCAAAAAATCGTTGTAGCCGGAACTTCTCGTTCATTAGCATCTATTGAAGATGTATATGAGTTTAATGTTGTGCGTTATTCAACTAACGGTGTTCCTGATGTATCCTTCAACAATGATGGGATCATTGCCACAAAATTTGACTCTTCTAATGATTTATCCACTAAACTGCTAATCCAACCCAATGATAAGATTATAACTGTAGGCGTTAAAAAAACGTATCCGTTTGGTACTGCAGGAAAAGAATTAATTTCGATTTCCAGAACCCATACTGATGGCAGCTTAGATTCTACATTTGGCACTGATGGTAAAGTGGTTAGTGATTTAGGACAAGATTATTCTAAAATTAAAAATGCTGTATTGCAACCCGATGGCAAAATATTAGTTTCATGTGAAACAGCAACTTTCGGTAATCCTAACGAATATTTTTTAATTCGATATAATAACAACGGTAGTCTTGATACGACCTTCGGGAACAATGGTAAGACAACACTGGGCTATGTAACTGCAATACTTCCCTTACCAAATGGAAAAATTATTATTGCTTCAGAAGTTTATGACGCACAAAATAATCTGTTCCTTAATTTAAAAAGCTTAAATAATGATGGCTCCTTAGATTCGACTTTCGAAAATGACTTGTTGGTAAATATTAATGGAACACCGGCATCTATATATTCAACTTTGCAATTAGATGGTAAAATTGTAGTAGTTACTTCTATTCCCAATCAAGATGGTAAAGTTGGTTTTTATAAAATGCGATACCATAGCGATGGAACTATTGATAGTTCTTATGCGAATGGTTTGAATGTTTTTGAATACAGTTGTGCTGCAAATGGGATTTTTTTAAGAAGCGATGGAAAAATTTATGTTACGGGTAAAAGTAATGGTTATGACCCAATAAATCAGGTTTATTCTTCTCAATTTCTGGTAGCTTGTTTTGATGCAAATGGTAATTTGGACTCCAATTATAGTGCAGATGGAGTTGCTACATCGTTAATGGGTAACGTATATAATATTATTCAGTCAGTAGCCATGCAAGCAGATGGTAAATTTATTGTGGCACTCACTAAACCTGAGCAAAATCCAGCAAACCCGACACCTGAAACCTATAATGTAGTGGTCACTCGTTTTAATTTTGAAGGTGGTCATGATGCAGATTTTGGCACCAATGGTGTGATTGAAACCTCTTTTTTTGACGGTTATGACGAAGCTTTTGACGTGGCATTGCAATCTGACAATAAAATTGTTTTAGCTTGTACTACAGATACAGGAATGAATAGAGATTTTGGTTTAATGAGATTCACTAATAACATTTTAAGTAATGAAAATTTTACTATTGATACTAGTTTTAATACTATTCTCTATCCCAACCCAACGCAAAACACCTTAAATATAAAATTTCCAGAAAATGTAGAGGCCAATAAGATTGCCATAATGGATTCACTGGGTCAGATCATTATAGCGCAAAATAATAAAAGTAACAGCAATGATAATGGCATTAAAAGTATAGACGTAACTTATTTACAAAAAGGGATTTATATCGTTTTACTACAAACTAATCATGGTGTTTGGAATGGGAAGTTTGTGAAGGAATAGTTTCCCCCGCGCGCGCGAATGCCTTCGCGTGGTTCTTTTAATAAAGAAAGTTTCATTAATTTTTAAAAGTACAGACAATCAAAAACCTGAACTTTTGTTAGGCGATTTTAAAAGGTTTACAAGTCGAAGCTTAATCAATCGATACTCAGCAGTATTTTGTATATCAATTTAAATGGGTTTTGAAACGCTTATTGTTTGATAAACTTGGCTTGAAATTTTTGATCACCCGAAAAAGCTTTGATCAAGTACATTCCCGCTGCAAGTTGCTCTACATTCACTTGATTGTTGGGGGCTGAGGTTTGGGTCATCACTGTTTTACCGCTGATGTCGCTGAGGATGATTTTGTCAATGGTCAAATTGTTGTTGGTTTGAATAGTTAGTATTGTCTTTGCGGGATTGGGCGCAATGTCAAAAGAAAAATCTGTAAATGCAGCGGTGGATAAATTTAAATGAACGGTAACGGGAAACGGAATACTTGGGCAAAGGATTTGAGCATTGACGGCAAAGTAAGTAACCCCATCTACTAAAGGTGTATTGGCGGGCAACTGGTTTATTAAATAAATAGAATCTGAATAGCTGCCATACCAAGACACATTGGACGGAATAACATACAAGTCCGTTAGCGTCGGATTCGTCGTAAGTATTGTCTGATCCGGATTTCCCTCCGGCATAGGATTAGTCGGTCGGACAATAACGTTAAAACTATTGGCGCCTCCTGCGATACAAAGTGGAATATTGGGAGCGACCACATAATTGACAAAATAACTTCCGGGTGGTGTTAAATCTAAATTAATGATTCCGGAAGAAGGATCAATGACTAAAGGTTGCGTAGCTAAAAAAGTACCGCCAAAAGTAAAGTCGGAAGGTATAATTGGGTAAAGTAAGCCATTCCTTTGGCAGGTTGGCGTTGTATAAAAGAAATTGAGCACTGGTGTGCCTGGTACTGCCTGAGTGATTTCAAATGAAGTCTGAGTAGTTAGGCTGTTAACACTATTTTGAACTGCAATCACATGAGATCCGGATGCCATTTGATCAAAAAACGGACTCGTTTGAAAGGGGCCTCCATCAAGGCTGTACTGGTAATCAACAGCGGTTGAATATACACCGACATTAGAATAATCTTCAGGATCGAGTGTGGTCCAGTCGGCTGGATTCCACGTAAAACTCGGGACAGGCGCGTTGGTGTGTCGTCTGTAAGTATATCCGGGCTGGCCAAGCGGTGTGAATACCGTTCCGTCGGTAGCGCCCCACAAGTCTATGGCAGTATTGTCAATGGCGGTCAGCATCACGGCATCATTGGTATTAAATCCGGCACAAGCAGCAAAAGTAAGATTGGGTGCGACGCCACCTTGATTGGTACTACTTCCGATGGCAACAACAAAGGTATTGTAAGCATTCACCGAACCCGATAAGGTCAAATCGCAACTGGCAGTAGAGAATCCGTTAAGATATATTTTAAGTTTGTAATTTGAAAGGTTGACCGCAGCTCCTGTACCGTTAAAAATTTCGATGTAGGACAGTCCGCCCAAACTCGCATCGGTAACTTCTGAAATATACAAATTCGAAGCGATAGGTCCGGCGTTGCTCAATGGACTGGTGACTTCAACGGTTCCGTATGGCGAAGCACAGGTAGGTTGTGAAATGGAAAGTGTTGGCGCTTGTGCTAAACAACTGATTTTCAAGAAAATGATGGCGAATAATAGTAATGTGTTTTTCATGTTGTTTGCCGTTGTTCTTTTTCTTCTTTAGATTTTACGGTTCTATTTTACATCACCAAGTAATATGACTTGTGCATTAGTTGGTGCAATCACAGGTTGAAGCTCAGTTCCATCTAAATTACACGAAAATATTTTATTGGTATAAGTTGAGCCATTACTATAATTTACAACAAATAAAACTTTCTGTCCATCAGGAGAAAATCTGACAAAGGCATTCGAATTGGCATTTTGATAAGTGGTGCCGGTGGGCAATGTAATTGGAATTTGAGTGGGGTTAGTCCCGTCAAGGTTGCAATACCAAATGGCGAATCCATTAACGGAGTCATATTGCGTATATAATATTTTGCTCGATGGTACTATCGCTTTCGAGGCATTGTCACTATTGGAGCAACTTATTTGAAATAAAATTCCAGCCAATGCAAAAACGCATACATATAAAGTAGTTTTAAATAAATTTTTCATAGGATATAAAATTTTGTTTGGTTAGAGCTTTTCAAGAATGACCCACAACTTATTGCATAGGTAATACAAATTTATACAAGTGCGTTTATTTTGAACTATTATTGGGGAACTATTAGTGGTGTATGGTAAAGTTTTTTTGTGCGTTTGGATAGCACCATCAACTATTTTTTAAGTTTTATGATTTCAGGAACAATATAGTCATCCAAAAGTTTTGTGGTTTGATGGTGCGATTTCATGCCTCCATTATAAAAAGTACTCGTGAGAACAACAACCAAATCCAATTCGGGGAAAACGGCTATTTTACTGCCACCGGTTCCCGACATAAAATAGGACTTTACTTTTTGTTCTTTCCCAAAAGATGATAACCACCATAAATACCCATATTCATAATCGAACATGCCTACTTCGGCATGCGGCGTTGTCGATGCTTCCACATACTTTTCAGAAATGATTTGCTCGTGATTCCATGTTCCTTTGTTCAAATAAAGCTGTCCGATTTTTAGCAAATCCCGACTTCTCAACCCAAGCCCGCCGCCAGTCATAGGCAGTCCGGTCGGTGTCATTTGCCAATGATAATCTGTAATACCTAGTTTGGAAAAAAGCGCTTTATCGGCGTATTGTTCCAAAGAGCCTGAAACCGTGTTGATGATGTCACCCAAGACCACAACGCCAGCCGTGCAATAACTGAAACTCCGGCCATATTTCGAGTCTTTAGGTTTTGGTTTCCATTCGGGAAAACCTTTGATGGGTAAATCCCAATAGAATTTGACCCAATTTTCAATCAAATACATGCGGTCTTCTTTGCCGCGCGAACTTTCTTCCCAATCATCACATTCCAAAACCGAGGACATGGTGAGTAAATCCTCAATCGTTATTTTGTCTTTTCGGGGATCCGGATTTTCCAGCTGCTTCACTTTAGAGAATCTTGAAGCATTTTCGCTTACTGATTTTATCGAGCCCTTCTGGATTAAAGTGCCAATGAGCGTTCCGGTGATGGTTTTTGTGGCTGAACGCGTATTGTGTTTGGTATCTTTAGTGTTGTTGTTGTAATAGTTCTCGAATATCACTTTGCCGTGATGCGCAATCACCACACTGGAAATTTCTTTAAATTCATTAACGGCAATAAGACTGTCCATTTTTTGAATGGTCTTGTTGCCTAAAAATTCGGTTTCCGTTGGCCATCCATCTTTGGATTGTTCGGGTTCAAAAGGCTTAATTTGAGCGTTGCTATTCAGGCTAAATGCCAGAAATAGGAAAGAAAGTGTTGCTTTGTACATTTGATTTTGATTGATGATTGAATCGTAGGACGTGGCTTTCCGTGATATGTTACAATCTTGAATTGGCTTACCGATTGTGTCTGTAAGCTGTTATAGGAAGTTCTGTCTATCAATTCGGTAAAGCAATCCCCTATGTTTTTCAAAATCAAATTCCTTCTCGTATTGGAGGCCAATTTTTTCCAACACTTTAATAGATGCCGTATTTTCCGCCATTGCCCTTCCTACAATAGTTTTTAAGTTTAGGGTTTCAAATCCGTACTTCAAACATGCCCTTGCACTTTCAGTGGCCAATCCTTTGTTCCAGTATTGTTCAAAAAACCGGAACCCAATGTCCGTTTCGTTGATTGCTGCTGCGTATTTGAGGCCACACCAACCGAGGAATTCATCATTAAATTTATCAACTACAGCCCAACGTCCGTAGCCATTGGTTTGATACTCTTTATATTGTTTGAGGAAATTTTCTGCTTCCTCAATATTTTTGAAAGCGGTATCGCCGGTATATCGGATCACATTTGGATTTAGGTTTAACGCATAAAAATGCTTAGAATCTTCCAGATTAAATTCTCTCAAAAACAGTCGGTCGGTTTCCAGAATTCGTTTCATTTTTTGCAGGATTTTTAAAGGCTATCGCATCACGTTTCGCTACCAGACGAAGTTGCTCCAAAGCGGCCGTATATTTCCCGCTAAGCTATTGGTTTTTGTGAAGAAAACGTCCAGAAAGGAATGCTTAGCGATAGTGCTTGACAGCTTTTATGCCGCGTTACTATTTATTCTTTTAGGTCGTAAGGAATATAATTTTCCCATTTCCAAGGCGTGTAAATATCACCGATAGCGGTTTCTAATAAGGCTTTAAAAATGCTTTCGGCATTATCACTATTGCTCATGATGATAATGCCTGTTCCGGTCTGGGGAAAAATAATGGAATAGTGTTGAAAACCGTCGCCATGCCCTTCTTTAAAGGCGCCAGTGCCATAAGGAGATTGCAGTAATACCCAACCAAGCCCATAGCCCAAATCAATACTGTCATTGGCATTAGAATCTTTCAATCGCAACGGGCCAAACTGCGCTATTGATCTGATTTTAATTTGTTGGGTAAACATGGTTTTGGTGGTCGCTTTTTTCAATAACTTATTTTTCAAAACGGCTTCAGTAAAAAGCGTATAATCGTTCAAGGTTGTTTCTAAAGTGCTTGCGGCTCTCGCATCGTTATCTTTATCTTTTTCATAGGGTTCTCCGGTGGTGTTATGCCCAAGACAGTAATCTTTTTCAAATTCGGGTTGCCATGTATAGGAAGAATGATTCATTTTTAAAGGTCTGAAAACATTTTCCTGCATCATTTGTTCCAATGGTTTATCCAACAGATGCTCCAATACCACTTGCAAATAAACAAGTCCTTCGCCAGAATAGCTGTAGCGGGAACCCGGTATTGCTTTAACCCTTAATTTCTGATCGGGTTCGTCCCACCGCCAATTTGGAAAACCTGAGGTATGGTCTAAGCACATTCTTGCCGTTATTTTGACATAGCTTGAATCCTCTTTTAAATCCTGATAGTTATCATGCCATTTTTTAGTTGGTTTATAGCTATAAATAGGCTTTGGTAAATAGTCTTGTAAAGGTTTGTCTAAATCAAGGATGCCTTTTTCAACAAGCTGCATGACCATCACCGCAAAGACGGGTTTGCTTAATGAAGCACCATAAAAATTGGTTTCATTGTTTATAAGTTCTTTGGTGCGCAGATTTTTATAACCGAAAGACTTTTTATAGACCGGTTTGTTGTTATTGAAAACGGTGACCGCTAATCCTTGTACCTTGGCAATTTTCATTAACGCATCAATTTTTTGATCTAAGCTGATTGCTGAAATTTCTGTTTTGTCAAGTCGTACTATATTTTGCCCAAAACCAACAGCAGCGAAATAGAATATTGAAAAGAGGGTAAAATAGCAGTTTTTTAAAGACATGATGGTTGGTTTTAATGGTGCTTAACGTTGCTGTAGCAGACGCGGTTGCGGTGAAACGTAACGGGTTTTCTCCACTAAGATATGGTTTTTATTTATGCGTGTCAATTAAAACGATTTGGTAACCAAATTTTTTAGCGGCCAAATCGTAAATCACAGCATTTTCAATGTCAGCCATGATGATAATGGAATCATTTTTTATATAAAGACTATCAATTCCTGCTCCCCAATCAGCTTCGTAAATTCGGTCAGTTTTGCTCCAACGCTTATTAGTGATATCACAAAATCTATGACCACTTGTAATGGTACTTATTGTGTATCGTTCAATTTTGATATCGTTATTTTCAGTTACTTTCACTTTCAACTTTTTGTTACAAGAGGAACATAGTAACAAAATGCTAGTTAGTGGAATATAAATTTTCAGTTTCATGGTATTTTCTTTTTCTGCAGAGGTTTCCTAGAATGACCGCTAACTTATCAAGAGGTCGTACAAATTTAAACAACTGTTTTATTATAAGAATATTCTTGTAGTATAATTACGCATTTTTAGCAGTAATTACTATTAAATTCAACGATAGAGCGCCGATGATTTTGAAGACCAGTATAAATTAGGGGGGAGTACTCAAGGCGTAACCCTCGAGAACAGATATCAACTCAGTGATGCCGAGGTCAGAATGAAAAGGATTGGTAAGTTGGAAGCCCTAAAATGTGCCGCACAATAGATTCTTTAACCAACAAGATATTTCATTTATAAACCAAAACAAACATACTGATGAGAGACAATCCCACCCGACAAACTGATCGTCACGAAATTCGTGCAAAAGAACAATCTAAAAGCAATCAGCAGCTGACACGAAATCGCATATACATACTTCTATTGGTATTATGTGCTTTTAATCTTCCTGTATGGGCGCAAACAGGCAATGTTTACCTTACTTGGGACAACAACGTAGGCTGTCAGGTTTCTGGCAATTCCGACAGGAAAGATTATTTCGAACTGATTGCAAGTGGAGAATGCCTGCGGGTTTGCGGAGGCAGTCTGGTAACCTATACGGTGAACCAATATGACAGCTCCTGGATTAGCACGGATTGGGTGGTGAATGGAGGTACAAAAATCAATTCTGGGACACAGACTTGCCAAGTATCCTGGAACAGGGGTACGATTGGAACAGGCTCAATCTCCGGGATCATACATACGACCAATGGTGATATCGTTATTCAGGAGCTTTGCGTTGAAATTTTAGATGGACCAAGAGCAAGGTTTGCAAAAGCACCGTTTAATTTTTCGAATTGGGATAATACGGATCTCAAAGCCGATATGGAAGTGTGCAAAAACGTTCCGATTCAGTTTTTAGATGGCTCCTTAACCAACGGCGGAACGCCCATAATTGATTTTCAGTGGAATTTTGGCGATGGCGTGCTGCATCCCACAACCTGTACCTCTACAGAACAAAACCCTACACATACTTACCTTGAAGCAGGACGCTTTCCGGTGTCGCTTACCGTCACCAATAGTTGCGGATGCTCCAAAACAACGACCCGCTATGTGAATGTAGGCGCAAGAGGAATAAAAATTTCGTGTCCTGGTGTCGTGTGTCCCGGGCAACAGTCAACCTATTCTGTAGTAGATCCTCAGCCGGGTTGCGGATACGATTGGACGGTCGTGGGCGGTACGATTCTGGGTGCTGCGAATCACTCGGATGTTAAAGTCGATTGGACCCGGCCCGTCGGGGAACTTAATGACGACGGATTCGGTTACATATCAGCAACACCAAACCAATGTGGTGCGGATTGTTTTGCTCCAACCACGCTGCGCATCCCTATCATCAGACCTTCAATTAAAATAGACGGGGCAACCACGATTTGCGGAAAATCTCAGGAGCGTTATACGATGCCCCAGTGGCCGACCACAGAATTCGAGTGGCAGATTGTGGGTACCACCCCTGGGGTCAATATTATTTATACAGACCAACGAAACGAAATTATTATTGACTCCGACGGAACTGCAGGATTCATCACTTTAGAGGTGGTCTACCAAAATACCTTCCTAAAATGTGGCGGCAGGGCTACAAAGAATATTGAAATCAAGGGCGGCCTCGAAATCTTAGGCCCGACAAAGCTCTGCATGGGCACTACCAGTACCTTCACGCTGGCAAGCGGCCTGTCAGCCACTTGGACTGTCAGAAAAATGCCCAACGGACCTGTGACTTCTTATACCGGCGTGAGTTTTTCACCACTGGCATCGGTCTTTGCAGCTACGGGTCAATATGGAGTCTCAGCGGATGCCCCCGGTAGCTGTTCTTCAGAATACCATTACGTCACGGTCATCAGCAACACCGCCCCGCTCGATGCGGCAATGCTTGACTCGCGATTGGTTTGTCCGGGCAGACCCTCTGTTTTTAGTATGGTCAATGACATACCCGGAACCGTTTTGGTGTGGTCGGTAGCTCCGGGAGTTGGTACGATAGTAGGAAACAATTATGGCAATGAAGTGCAGGTGATTTTCAACTACCCCATTGCTGGTACCTATGCAATTTCAGTGCGTCGCGAGAGCAACTCCGGACCGGCATGTCCATCAGAAAACCTGGAGATACCTTTGCAATTGGTACCTTTCAACATGCCTCAGATTGATGGACTGAACTACGTCTGCGGCAGTACCTATCAGAACTATGAAGTGGCGGAGGCCGCAGGGGAACTATACCAATGGACGATAGAGCCGGCCAACGCAGGGAGTGTTGTAGCCAATGGAAGCCGCACAGTACGAATTCTCTGGAATCAGTTCCCTTCCCTTCAAAATGCCACCCTGAAAGTGGCGGTGACAAAATGCAACATCCCGAAGGAGAAGACCTTAAACGTTACGATTGCAGATCCTTCCATTACAATCAATGTGCCGTCGACCGGTTTTTGTAAGGGCACATCGCAGAACTTTAGTATCAACCCCACACCAACCTTGACCAGCGGTACCGTGACCTGGGATTTTGGCGATGGGCAAACGATTACAGGGCCAGTAAGTACGACTGCTTCGGTAAATTATGCCTATGCGGCAGAAATTGCCGCACCGACAACTTACACGGTCAAAGTGAAAGTCGATAGCCCAAACGCCTGTCATTCATTCATCACAGCGACAGCAACAGTTTCGGTGTTGCCGCTTCCTAAGGCATTCCTTACACCGGATTCCTATGATATATGCGGTCAGTCTAGCCCCAACGTGCCCATCACGGTAAACTTAGTCGATAATGGTCCGATAGTTTCCGTCACTTGGTACCACAACGGGAACGTCGTAACGAATCCAAACACCAATCCTTTGGTATTCAATGCGACGACCTCCGGGCACTACTATGCTGTCATATCCAATGGTAGCTGCCAATCATCCACAGATCAGATGGCGATTGATGGCTGCGGTACCTGCTCCGAAAACCCGGTTATGAATCTGACACTGACCAGAAATTGCAAAACGGTGGTAGCCACAGGAACTTATGTTGGAACTACCCCAATGGCAGCAGGGTATAGCAGTTCCGAGACGCCAGTCGCAACAACACCCGCGAACGCAACCTTCGAATATACCACGCCGGGCAACAAGATCGTCAGCTATGTGCTCACATATCCCGACTGCCAGGTCACAAAATCAGCTTCCATCCTGATCCCTTACATTCCTAAAGTAGGAGTAGACGTGCAATGTACGGCTACTGGCAACCAATACAGCGTAAGACTGTTCGACAACTCCCTCTATTACAATGGGCAGGTGCCATCAGGAAACAGTTGGGTCTACAAAATCAACAACGTAATACAACCCCGATTGAGCACTGATATCGTCAGTGAAAGAACCTTGCTGCTTGCTGCAGGACAGACTTATGTTTTCGAACTGACCATCGGTGCCAGCCCATACGAATACTGCACCCAGGTGCTGAACTTCGACCTGAGGAACGTGCCGAACCCAAATTTTAGCGTACAAACACCGATATGCCAGCATACCGCTGAGGTTTTTACAGCGGTCGACCAGCCAAATACCACTTTTGAATGGAATTTTGGCGATAATTCATACAATTATCAACAAAACCCGGAAAAAGAATTTTCCTATGGAATAAAGGTTCCAATTTTGACAGTAACAGACCAATACGGGTGCAGTCGTAATGATAACCATACTATTATAGTGAACCGGAACGATCAGCAAGGCACCATCGAGCCACCGTTGGTAACGTGTCCAGGAAGACCTAACATATTATACTTTAGTCAAAATGCTGGTTTTACGGGAGTTACATCAGTGCAATGGCTATTAGACAATGTGCCAATTCCGGGGGCAATTACCGGACCCGACGATGGTTTCACCGCGACAGAATCAGGAGGCTACTCCGTAATTGTCGGCAATGCTGACGGATGTACTGTCCAATTGCCCCAGAGTATGCCGGTGGCCATCATGCGTGATCCGTTCACTTCCATTGAAGGGCCGTCGTACGCGTGTCTGAACCAGCCCTTTAAACTGTACGTGCCTGCAGGTGCCGGCGCAGGATATACTTATAGCTGGTACGATTACAACGACACCAATACAGAACTAAGCAACACCAATGAAATGACGGCTACGCTGACGGCGGAAGGGCATTATACGTTCCTGCTCGTGGTAGGTTTCACTTTGCCTGACGGCACAAACTGTGGTTCTACGTTCTTCCGTGATGTCATCGTGGACACCCCGCCTGTAATCACAGACCTTTACGGCACGGTCAGGAATTGCAGTCCGTTTGAGGTTAAATTATGGGCGTTGGCAGAGCCTTCGGGCGGCGTATACAATTGGAGTGACGGGCAGGACGGCCCGATGGTGATGGAGAATCAGGGCGGGGTTTACGAGATGACTTACACGGCGCCGGGAGGTTGCAGGGTTTCAGGACAGGTCAATGTAGAAAAAAACCTCGAGAATTTCATGTGGGTTTTCCCTACAGGTTGTTATGAAAGGTGTTTGCCACTCACGGATGCTTACCTGATTGGTCCGGATATAGTAAGTTTCAACCAATGGCATTGGCTGGAAAATGATATGGTCGCGCAGTCAGCTTCCACAAATGTTGATAACCATCATTTGACAGACACAAGCAATGTCTACAACCTGCAACTGAAAACACAGCGCTGTGACCTCACAAGTGGTGATATGATAGTATCGGCAGTGGATTGTAAAGATTGCAAAATTGGAAATACACTTCTGGCGACAGGCAGTTCCAACGAACCCTTCTTTCACTATACGATCCAGCTGCATATTGACAATACAGACACAACGCCGCAGAGCGTCAACGTAACTGCGCCAACAGCAGTGGGTGTAATCGTACCCGGAACCGTCATAGTTCCTCCGGATACAGGGGGTAATTTTACCTTCAGCCTGATCCCGGATCCAAGTTATACGGGAGCTTCCACCATGATAACACTGAGGTCCAACCAGGGGAAATTATGCATTGGGGATCAAGAGATACAGTTTCTGGGCGAAAGCAGGGAAACCGTATTGGGCCATAACGAAAAAACAGGAGCAGACTTGAGACTCTACCCAAACCCTGCCACGGCCACGGCGGAAGTTTCTTATGATTTTGGTGCGCAAAACGCGAACGAAAGCAATGAATTATTGGTGTACGACCTTTACGGGCGAAAGTTGGAGGCTATAATGCCTGCAGTATCCCAGGGGGTCTGGAGTTTAGCTACGGCCGGTTATGGTGCCGGTACATACATCGTCGTGATGAAACGCGGCGGGAAATTGGTACAGCAAAAAATATTGGTGGTTAAGAATTAAAGTTTAAATTTGAGAGAAGAAATGGCACCTGTACTGACAGGCGCCAAATACAAACACTCATGAGAACCGATAAAAACACAAGGATACTATGGTTGGTTTTGGCAGGGATGCTCTGCTTGTCAACCAACGCGCAGTCATGGCAGTGGGCCGCCAGTGGCGGCGGAACAGATGCTTTGGGTTCCGGATATGAAGAGGTTTATTCTATGTATACGTCGGCGTCAGGTGACTCATACATAGCCTCCGAAGTGGGTAGGATCAGCCTTCAGGTGGAGGGCAACCCAAAGGGTACTTACAGTACTTTTGGGCTTAATGATTGGATTATTGCCGGTTT
>NZ_JAIXSL010000015.1 GCF_027484705.1 Flavobacterium sp. | reverse complement strand
GGCGACCAAACACCAGTAATTCCATTCGGGGAAGTAGTGTTTAATGTTGGTGCAGTCGTTCCTGAACATAAGGTTAAAGTTGGACTAAAATCCGGAACACTTGTCGCGGAAGTTACCGTAACCACAAGTGTAACATTGCTCGCACATTGCCCTGTATTCGGCGTGAAAATATAATTCCCTCCAACTGTATTATTGATGACATTAGGCGACCAAACTCCTGTAATTCCATTAGGGGAAGTAGCATTTAACGCAGGTGCAGTCGTTCCTGAGCATAAGGTTAAAGTTGGACTAAAATCCGGAACAATTGTGGCCGAAGTTACCGTAACTACGAGTGTAACATTGCTCGCACATTGCCCTGTATTCGGCGTGAACGTGTAATTCCCTCCAACTGTGTTATTGATGACATTAGGCGACCAAACTCCAGTAACTCCGTTAGGCGAGGTAGCATTTAATGCTGGTGCAGTATTTCCAGAACACAAAGTTAAGGTTGTCGAAAAATCAGGGGTAGTACTAGGATTTATAGTCACGGCCATGGTAAAACTAGTGGCACATTGTCCGATATTGGGTGTGAAAACATAATTCCCACCCAGCAAATTGTCAATGACTGTAGGAGACCAAACCCCAACAATTCCGTTTGGTGAAGTCGTATTCAAAGCCGGTGCAACACTTCCGGAACACAAAGCCAAAGTAGCCGAAAAATTAGGCGCTGTACTTGGGCTCACTGTAATAGTTACAGTATCCGTGATGGAATTCCCGCAAGCATTGGTAGCGGTGAGCGTTAAAACGATAGACCCTGAAGCAGAAAAAGGCAAAGTAAAACTGGAATTCAATGCCGCACTGTTTGAAAAAGTGCCACTCGGTGCCGACCAAGAAACGGAAGATTGACCTAAAGCTGTCCCTGCCAAAGTAATGGTAGTTCCGGGACAAGCTGAGATCGTATTTCCAGCATCTACTGAAAAGACATCAATAGGGGCTACACAACCTCCATTGGTATAACTAGCCACTCCGGCTGGTGTGAAATTTACTGTGGCTCCATTAGCTGCACCGGGAAGTCCGCTGGCATTTACCAATAATGAGCGATCGTAACTTACCGTATCACTACAAGCACCAAATGAAATAGTGAGCGTTCTAATACCGCTAGTAGCATTATAATTACCAAAATGCCCAGTAGTGACGGTAGTATTGTCTTGTAAAAGAATGTAGACATCCTGTATCAATGCCCCAAAAGCATTCGCTGTGAGGCTAAAATTCTGGCTCGTAATCAGGATGACTTCCGTATTGGCAGGAATGACACCAGCGATAGGCTCCCGCAATCTTCCGCAACCGCCTAAGGCAGCAATTTGAGCATTTAAAGTCGCTACTTTTGAAGCCGTAAAAGCATCTTGCGCCAAACCTTGCCATAATACTCCTGCTGCGGGCCAATTGACGGTCATGGTGGCAACGTTGAGTGGTGCACCATTGGTTCGAAAACGCGTCATTTCGTTATATCCTTCGTCGCCGGAACTGTCACAGGAATCTACTAAAATGGTTTCAATATCCAAACATTGGGAGAAAACCTCCACACAAGGAAACAAAAGAAACACAAACAAAAATAAAGCAGGAAGGCTGATGCGAAGATTCATTTTGGGCAAAAAATTTAACTGCGCAATTTACCACAATTTTATAATTTTTAACCATTCTGTACTTTATTTAACGATTAGGGTTTTGTTGATATAATGTAAAAAAAGTCAATCGATATGCCTTTAAAACCCTTAATTTTACATCTCAAAAAACAGCATCAATGACACTAACAATAGAAACACCGGCCTTATTATTCTCCGCAACTTCATTAATTCTGCTCGCCTATACCAACCGATTTCTGACCATCGCATCCATCGTCAGAGGTCTGAAAAAAAACTATGAAGAAAAGGAAAGTTCTACTACTTTGCTCGAAATCAAAAACCTCAACCTACGGCTTACGCTGATTCGTTATATGCAGATGTTCGGCGTATTGTGTCTGTTTCTTTCTGTGTTTGCGATGCTATTGTTATTTCTGGCTTTACCGGAATTGGGTATTTATTTATTCGGACTCAGCTTGCTTTGCTTACTGATTTCTTTGGGAATTTCATTTTGGGAAATTAGCATTTCTGTAACCGCACTTCGTTTGCATTTGAAGGATTTAATTGATGTGAAACCGAAATAGATTACAAAAAAACGCCTCTTCATTTATTTGTTTTATGAAATTTATACAGATAATTTGTTTTTTTATGATAATAAATTTCACATTAAACATTATTTAGTTAAAATTTTACATACATTCGTAACAAATAAACCAATTATGGATTTACGAAGTCATTCTCGTGTAATGACCTTTCTTGAAAAAATTCCTTTCAAGACGATACTTCCTCGCATTGTTTATCGGCTTTTTTTGACAAACCTTCTTTCACCGTTTCATAAGAAGGGAAATTTTCGTGCAAATTTTACTTTTCTGAACAATAACTATTCACTAAAACAATGATTATGAGAAAACTATTAGCAGAATTTTTCGGAACGTATTGGTTGGTTTTTGGAGGTTGCGGAAGCGCACTCTTCGCTGCAGGAATCCCTGATTTGGGAATTGGATTTGCCGGAGTCTCACTAGCTTTTGGATTAACCGTCCTGACAATGGCCTATGCCGTCGGGCATATTTCCGGAGGTCATTTTAACCCCGCGGTTTCTTTTGGTTTGTGGGCAAGTGGGCGGTTTTCGATGAAAGAATTGCTTCCGTATGTGGTGGCACAATGCGTCGGAGCCATCGCCGCGGCAGGAACGCTTTTTACAATTTTATCCGGAAAGACAGGTTTTACCATCGACAACACCAAAGCAGGTGCTTTTGCTTCTAACGGTTTCGGTGCTTTCTCTCCAGATGGCTATTCTATGCAATCCGCTTTTATTGCCGAATTTGTCCTCACTTTATTCTTTTTGTTGGTGATTTTAGGAGCGACAGATAAGTTTGCAAACGGAAAATTTGCAGGCATCGCCATCGGTCTCGCATTGACGTTGATTCACCTGATTAGCATTCCGATTACAAATACCTCAGTCAATCCTGCAAGGTCTTTATCTCAAGCCATTTTTGCGGGAGGTGAACCTTTGTCACAAGTTTGGTTGTTTTGGGCAGCTCCTATTTTAGGCGCCATTGCTGCCGGGTTCATTTATAAAAATCTACTGCAAGACCATACAGAAGCATAGATTACATCACATTCTTAATAAAGAGAAGGAAGGATAAAAAACATTCTTTTTTCTCTTTATTTTTGTAGTATGAATTCACTCTTTTCAACCGAACCTATTGTACTGAATTTAGCTGATGCGGATATTATTTACTATCCGTCTTTTTTTGGAACAGAAGTGTCTGACTCATTATATAATGAATTGCTTCACGGCATTCCGTGGCAACACGATACCATCAGAGTATACGGCAAAGAACATCCCCAACCCAGACTTACCGCTTTGTTTGGCAATGACGGCAAACCTTATTCCTATTCCAACATTACGATGCAGCCACATGCGTGGAATCTGTTATTACAAAAATTAAAATATCAGGTTGAAACGGTCGCCGAAACTCAATTCACCTCAGTGTTGCTCAACTATTACCGCGACGGAAAAGACAGTAACGGCTGGCACGCGGACAATGAAAAAGAACTTGGCCAAAATCCGGTCATCGCTTCGTTAAGCTTTGGTGCGGAAAGAATGTTCCAGATGAAGCACAATACCAATGCTGAGTTAAAACAAAATATCCTGTTGCAACACGGCAGTTTGTTATTGATGAAAGGCACGACACAGCATTGCTGGAAACACCAGATTCCGAAAACTAGCAAACCGATGGGCGGCCGCATCAATTTAACGTTTCGGGTGATTCAATAATTCATTATTTTTATAAAAATTTATAGTCATGAATGAGATTATAGCTTACTTCTCGACGATTCCTTCTTCCCATCGAAGCTTGATTCTGGTTGGCGGGATTACCGTTTTCTGGTGGATCGAAAATGCTTTTCCGCTGTTTAAATTTTCTTATAAGAAATGGAACCACGCCGGAATTAATTTCTTTTTTACGCTGACGACGATCGTGATCAATTTCGTTTTGGCTTTTATATTGCTCAAAGCGGCGAACTGGACGATTGAAAATCACTTCGGGATTTTACAATGGATGCCCGAAATGAATTTGTGGTTGTATACGATTGTTGGATTATTGTTACTGGATTTGATTGGCGCTTATCTAGTGCATTGGATCGAACATAAAGTACCCATTTTATGGCGTTTCCATCTCATCCATCATTCCGACACCTGGATCGACACAACATCCGCGAACCGGCACCATCCTGGCGAAAGCGTGATCCGGTTTGTCTTCACGACTTTAGGGGTTTTGATTGTTGGAAGCCCGATGTGGATGGTGTTTCTATATCAGACGCTTTCCGTTGTGGCTACACAATTCAACCATGCTAACATCAGTCTACCTAAAAAACTTGATACGTTTTTGAGCTATTTCATTGTGTCGCCCGATATGCATAAAGTGCATCATCATTATGTTTTGCCTTATACCGATAGTAATTACGGGAACATTTTTTCGGTTTGGGACAGACTGTTCGGGACTTTCAAAACACTTTCAAAAAATGAAATCGTTTACGGCATCGATACGCATCAGAAAACGGAAGAACACAATAACATTCCGAATCTGCTCAGGATTCCGTTCCAACCCAAGAGAAAACCGGCTTAAAAAATATTTTTTTGAATTTTGAAAGTAATTGGATTTTTTATTAATATTGGATTAAGAAAACCTAACACGAAAAAACACAGTTGAATTAATTTTCAAAGAATGAAAAAGAATAAACGCATCGATTTGACCTGGGAGCAAAATGAACGATTGATTACCCTGGCTTTGGAAGAACGGAATCCGTATGAAATCATCAAGAAGGAATTAGGGATTGATGAAAAGGATGTTCTGGAAATCATGAAAAAGAAACTCACGGCGGACAAATTCGAAGTCTGGAAAAAGAAAGCCAACGCCGCAAAGCCCAAACCGAAACCGATGAAAATTGATGATTTTGACGATGACTTAGACGGTAAATACTACATCAAAAACAAATTTGACTAACGATACTAACTCTTGTTCCGCAAGAGTTTTTTTATTTCTGTTTTTCAAACATTTATTAAACAATGACAATTCATTTTTAAACAATATTAATTTATAAATAAATATTATTTAAATTTGCATGACATAAATTTAAAAATCATGCAACCGAAACTTCCCATTCAATGTCCGAGTTGTGAAAGTTCTTTATCCGTTTCCCAACTCACCTGCAACCATTGCGCAACCGTAGTTTCCGGAAACTATGTGCTGCCTTTGTTGTTGCAAATCACCGAAGAAGAACAAAATTTCATCTTACAGTTTTTTATGACCAGCGGCAGCCTCAAGGAAATGGCCTCGCTGATGGGCAACAGCTACCCGACGGTGCGCAACAAACTCGACGACATCATCCAGAAAGTAAACCTGCTCAAACAAAAATCTTAAGCTATGAACAATATTCTCCTGAATCCGTTTGAAAAACATTCAGACCAAAAACTGCTGATCATTGGTGCCTTCTCAATATTGGTTGGCGCCACATTGGGAAGCTTCTTTAATGCCCGATTTGACGGTGTTTTCGATCTGCATTTTGTAGAAAAAGCGACCTTTTTATCGAGTTTAACCGACATCCTTATTTCGGTTTTAAGCGCTTGTTTGTTGCTTTTTTTAACTGGAAAATATGCGAACCCGAAAACGCGGCTCATTGATATCTTCAATACCTGCAGTATCGCGAAAATTCCTTTTTATGTGTTGACCGTTTTCAATATCAATGACTGGATTTATCACGGTTCCATCCAATTGGTCGAAAGCGTTTTGAAACACAAGCCCGAAGCATTGGACATGTCGCAATTGATTCCTATCCTGCTGTTCAGTCTGGTAACTTTATTAGCCTTGGTTCTTGCCGTAATCCTTTTATATAACGGCTATAAAGTGGCGACCAATGCGAAGGGAATCAAAAACACCGTGCTGTTTGTCGCGGCGCTTCTGATTGCTGAAGTCGTTTCAAAAATGATCCTTTCAACCTTAAATTAATACATCAAAATCATGGTAACCATCGAATCAAAAGGAGATCAATACATCTTCAACATTAGAGGATTTCATCAATTTTGGGCTTTGAAAAGCAAAATCAATGTGCCCAAAGAAAACGTCGTAAAAGCCTATCAGGACATAGAGGAATTACACCGATACTGCGGATTCCGCGTCGGAACTTACATTCCGTTCATCATCATCGCTGGCACTTATTACTTAAGAAACAAAACGAACTTTTGGGATATGTCACGCGAAAAAAACACGATTATCGTAGAACTCAAAAACCACCCATACAACAAACTTTACATCGAAGTGCAGAATCCTGAAGCCGCCATAAAACTCTTAAATTCAAAATAATATGAAAACTTTATTAGTTGCCGTTTTTGCGATTACATTGACTTGCGCCGCACAAGAAAAACCGATTAAAAAGGAAGATCTCAAAGTCAATACACTAATCAACGGAACGTTGTATAGCCCACAGCGCCTGACAAAATCAACTGATTTGGTCATCATCATCGCCGGATCCGGATCGCCCGACCGCAACGGAAACCAGGCCGGAATGGATAACAATTCGCTGCGTTATTTAGGAGAACAATTGGCTCAGAATGACATCGCCGCATTTAGTTTCGACAAACGTACTATTGCGTTGATGGCGGCCGGAACCCTTTCGGAAAAAGACCTTTCTTTTGAGAATTTCATCAGCGATGTCAAAGATATCATCGCTTATTTCAAAGCCAAAAAACAATACCGCCACATCATCATCGCGGGCCATAGCGAAGGTTCACTGATCGGAATGATTGCCGCTAAAGACAATACAGACGGTTTCATTTCACTGGCCGGCGCCGGAAGAACGATTGATTTGATCCTCGCCGAACAAATTGGAAAACAAGCCCCGTACTTAAAAGATGAAGTCGAAAAAGACTTGGCGATACTTAAAAGCGGACAAACCTTCAAACTTGAAAATCCGGCATTAGGTTCCATATTTCGAGAAAGTGTTCAGCCGTATATGATTTCGTGGATCAAATACGATCCGACGAAAGAAATCCAAAAACTCAAAATTCCGATATTGATCATCAACGGAACCAAAGACATGCAAGTGCCTGTTTCGGACGCCGAATTGTTGAAAAAAGCCAAACCTGAGGCACAACTGAAGATCATCACCAACATGAACCACCTTTTCAAGGAAATCAAAACGGATGATCCGGCGGAAAACCAAGCCTCGTATAACAATCCTGATTTACCGATTGCATCTGAATTGGTTGCAGTAGTTAATCAATTTATAAAATCGATTTAAAGCCAAACTATTTTATACATTTGACGACAATTATCTAACGATCTGTTCGCTAACGCTCGGGTCAAAATTTGAAATTTATTTATGAAAAGAATATTTTTTATGCTGGCTTTGTCGTCATGTTTAGGCCATTTCTCAGCTGCGGCGCAATCAAAAACCAAGGAACAGGTTCAGGTCACAATCAACCTCAATGCGATTGATAAAGACAGGGTTCCCGTGACGGTTCAGGCCCCGAAAATCAAGACTTCTGAAATCATATACCACCTTCCTAAAATTGTTCCAGGGACTTATTCTGAGGATGATTTCGGGCGGTTCATTGACGATTTTAAAGCCTACAACAAAAAAGGCGCTTACCTCAGCGTGACGCAAGTCGATAAGAATTCCTGGAAAATCAGCGACGCGACACAATTGGGTTCGGTTTCGTATCTGGTCAATGACACTTACGACATCGAAGCGACGCACGAGATTTTCTCACCCGTAGGTAGTAACATCGACGCCGGCAAAAACATCCTGCTCAACACGCATTGTTTTGTTGGATTTTTCGACAACTACAAAGACATCAACTATAAAGTGACCGTGCAGCATCCTGATACGCTTTGGGGCGCAACTTCGATGGCCGATACCGATGCGAGCAATACGAATGATGTTTTTGTGACAGACCGTTATGCGGAACTCGTCGAAAATCCTATCATGTACAGCAAGCCGGATTACACAACTTTCAAAGTCAATGACATGGATATCCTGATTGCAGTGTATTCCCCAAACGGAACGCATAAAGCGGAAGAAATCGCTCCGGCGATGCAAAAAATGATGACCGCGCAAAAGAACTTCTTAGGGAAATTCAACAGCACCAAAAAATACAGCGTGCTGATTTATTTGTCTGACATGCAGGTAGAAAATGACGCACATGGATTCGGCGCTTTGGAACATCCGACCGCAACAACCGTCGTAATGCCTGAAATGATGGGTCTTGACGAACTCAACGAGCAATTGAAAGACGTCGTGTCGCACGAATTTTTTCATATTGTGACACCGCTTACGATTCATTCCGATGAAATCCAGAATTTTAATTATACCGCACCCAAAATGTCCGAGCATTTATGGATGTATGAAGGCGTGACCGAATATTTCGCGAATCTGTTCCAAGTGAATCAAGGTTTGATTTCCGAAGATGATTTCTGCAACAGGATGGCAGGGAAAATCACCAATGCCGACGGAATGGACGATACGATGCCGTTTACTACTATGAGCGTTAATGTATTGACCAAACCTTACAAAGACCAATATCTGAATGTGTATGAAAAAGGCGCACTCATCGGCATGTGCCTCGATATCATCATCCGTGAAAAAAGCAATGGCACACGAGGCATTTTAGATCTGATGCAAAAATTATCAGCCGAATATGGCGTGCACAAGGCTTTCAACGACAACGAACTGTTTGCGAAAATCACGGCGCTTACTTATCCTGAAGTTGGGGAATTCCTGACCACTTACGTTTCTGGATCAACGCCGATTCCTTACGACGTTTATCTGGCGAAAATGGGCGTTACTAAAAAAGTAGTGAAAAGCCCGGGAAATCCGTTTTTGAAAGGGCAGGTTCCTTACATCAATGTCGATCAGGTGACCAAAGAAATCTATGTGCGCACGGAAGTTGAGCTTAATGAATTCTACACGGAATTGGGCATCAAAGGCGGAGATGTGCTCAAAGAAGTCAATATGAAACCATACAATTTAGACAACATCTACGAATTGATCCAGGCGAGCCAAACCTGGCAGAATGGCGATCCGATCTCAGTAAAAGTTAGCCGCGACGGAAAAGAGCAAGTAATCAGTGGAAAAATCAAAATCCCGACCGAAGACAAAGTGGGTTACGAACCTACCGATGCGAGCAAAGAAAAACTCAGAACCGCTTGGCTTAAAGGATAATAATCTTTCCATAAAAACATAAAAACCGTAAGTGATTCGCTTACGGTTTTTTTATTGTTGTTCGTTTTACGCATAAAAAAACCACCACTAAAAAGTGATGGTTTTCTGGAGCCGGCGGAGGGACTCGAACCCACGACCTGCTGATTACAAATCAGCTGCTCTAGCCAACTGAGCTACGCTGGCGGTTTAATCCGTTGCAAATATAGAAGTCCATTTTAAATATCCAAAATAAAAATGAAACTTTTTTACTGCAATTTATTACTGCAAATCGTTGATCTTAGCAACCAGTTGATTAGCAGCTTGTTCTAATTCCACGTTGATTTGTTTGAAGTGCGCTTTTTTGTTCTCTACTTTTTTGGCGTTCACTTTCGTGATCAATTGGTCAAAAGTAGCGATCGCTTCGTCGATTACGGCGTTAGACGCATCTGAAGGCTTTCCGGTAGTAGACAATTCGAACAAATAAACCGCTTCAATAATATCGCCTAAAACGTAGTTGATGTCTTTCTTTAAATTCTTAACATTTGCCATGATGATGGTATTTTTTAATTTTAATTTGCGTGCAAAAGTACACCTATTTTACGGATAAAAAACTTATTTGATATAAATTTCTAAAACAGAAGCGGTTCCGTCGAGTTGGAATTCGGTCAGCGAAGCAGGCATCAAAATCGTATCGCCTTTTTTATAACTGTAAACCGCATTGGCCAAAGTCAGCGTAAACTCGCCTTCGGTGCACATATAAACTGTAAACGAAGTGGCATCTTTCTGAACATTCAGCGAACCTTCCAACGGAATAAAATTGGTGGTGAAATATTTGCAATCCACCATCGTATTGGAAGCATTCTCCTTTTTTTTGTACTCTTTTTTAGCTTCAACCCGATTGTAATTGATCGCATCCAAAGCCAGATCAACATGCAGTTCCCGCTTGTTTCCCTGCGCATCCACACGGTCGAAATCATACAAACGATAAGTAATATCTGAAGTCTGCTGGATTTCCGCAATCAATAAGCCGGCGCCAATCGCATGTACGGTTCCGGTTTCAAGAAAGAAAACATCACCGACCTTCACATCCACTTGATCGAGGATGTTGAGCAAGGAGTTATTTTCAAGGTTTTCGACGTATTCCTTAGCGTTCGAATCTTTCTTGAAACCTACAATCAATCTTGAGTTTGGGTCGGCTTGCATCACATACCACATCTCGGTTTTCCCGAAAGAATTGTGGCGTGCTTTAGCCAAAGCGTCATTCGGATGCACCTGAATCGATAAATCTTCGCGCGCATCGAGGTATTTAAACAGCAACGGAAATTGTTTGCCGAATTGTTCATGTACTTGCGTTCCTAAAACCTCATTGGGAAATTCGTTGATGAGTTCTAGCAGCGATTTTCCTTCGAATAGTCCGTTTGCGATTACGCTCACGTCACCTTCTACAGTAGATAATTCCCAGCTTTCGCCTGTAATTTCTGAAGTAATGGGTTTGTTTAAAACCGTTTTCAGTTTCGTGCCGCCCCAAATCCTGTCTTTAAGAATCGGTTGGAATTGCAGCGGGTATAATTGTTTAGCTGTCATTTTGTAAATTATTTTTGTAAGGCTTCTAACGCTTTTTTAATATGAATCGTGCCAGAAGTACTGTTGAAAATCATCGTGATTATGCCTCTTTCATTGGCCACATAAGTAACTCTGCCCGGAATCAATCCCAATAAATCTCTAGGAACTCCGAAAAGCTTCCTTAGCTTTCTATCGGCATCCGACAAAAGTATGAAAGGCAACTGATATTGCGCAGAAAATTTCTGGTGCGACTGGATGCTGTCGCCACTAATGCCAATAACTTCCGCACCTAACGCTTTAAAATCGTCATATTGGTCGCGGAAACTGCAAGCCTGCTGGGTGCAAACACGCGTGTCATCTTTGGGGTAAAAATAAATCACGACAGGCTTTTTGCCGATGTAATTGCGGCTGTCAAAATCTTTTCCGGCTGCATCTTTGGCTATAAAATGTGGAATGGAATCTCCGACTTGCAAGGCCATCACGTTCCGCTATAGGTTACGAAATTCCTCGGCGTTTCATATAAAACCACTTCGAGATCGAGTTTCGATGCGATGCGTTTTCTGATTTTATTCCAAATCACCACGACGATATTTTCGGCAGTCGGATTTAAATCTTTAAAATCTTCGACATCGAGGTTTAGGTTCTTATGATCGAAAGCATCTTCCACTTCCGCCTTGATGATATCAGTCAGGAATTTGACATCCATGACATAACCCGTTTCAGCATCGATTTCACCGGTAACGCTCACAATCAATTCATAATTGTGCCCATGATAATTCGGATTGTTGCATTTGCCAAAAATCTGGTCATTCTTTTCGTCAGACCAATCTTTGCGGTACAAGCGGTGCGCGGCGTTGAAATGCGCTTTTCTACTGAGGGTTACTTTCATAGGAATTATAAGGTATGGTCTTCTAAAAAATGGTAAAACTCATCAAAAATGATCTTAAACCAAACGGTGTAGATTTCAGGATTTTGGATCATGTCGGCTTTGACGTCTTCAATCTTCATCCATTTCCAAGCTTCGACTTCTTCGGAATTAATGACCGGATTTTCGTTGTAATAACCGATCATCACATGGTCGAGTTCATGTTCGGTAAGCCCATTATCAAACGGCGCCTGATAAATAAAATGGAATAATTCCTTGAGTTCGGTTCGAAATCCCATTTCCTCAAACAACCTTCTGCTTCCGGCTTCAATATTGGTTTCCCCGTTGCGCTGGTGGCTGCAACAAGTATTAGTCCACAGCAATGGCGAATGGTATTTCTGATGCGCGCGTTGCTGCAACATAATCTCTTTCTTGTCATTGAGGATAAAAACTGAAAAGGCACGGTGCAGCATCGCTTTCTGATGCGCTTCGAGTTTGGGCATCAAACCAATCGGCTCATCGTTTTCGTTGACTAAAATAACTTGTTCTTCTTTCATAGCAGTATCGATGCCCAAAAATACAAAAAAACCGCGGTTGATTTTGGCGAATTTGAAATTGTGATAAGTTTAACGAGTGTTTCATACGCCTTTATGACTTGCTGCGTTAATTTTACGGATGCTTTTTAGGAGCCTTGAAGATGTTAAGTTTTCTATAAAAATCGATGTTTTGTAAACTAACCGACAAACCCCAACGTAAGTAACGCAATACCTTTACATCGAACAAAAAAACCTTGATTATGAAAAACAACATTCGATTGCTGTCGCTATACATGTTTACGCTTTGCTTCATTTTAACAGCCTGTGCGCAAAATAAAACCGACCAAAAAACCATCCCCAAAAAAGAAACCGCTATGAAAAATCCGTATTACTCCAGAACCAGCCAAGAAAAACTTCACGTGACCGATGCAGAATGGAAAAAAGTCCTGACTGAAGATCTGTACCAAGTCTCCAGACACGCCGACACAGAGCGCGCCTTCACGGGAAAATACTGGAATTCCGACGAAAAAGGAACTTACTATTGCGCCGCTTGTGGCAACAAACTATTCCGTTCCGACGCTAAATTTTCGAGCAGCTGCGGCTGGCCAAGTTTCTTCGAACAGGAAAACAAAAACAGTGTCGTGTATAAAGATGACAATTCGTTCGGAATGCTCCGTATAGAAGCACTTTGCGGAAGATGCGGCGGACATTTAGGTCACTTATTCGATGCCGGCCCCGCGCCAACCGGAAAACGCTATTGCATGAATTCCATCGCGCTCGATTTTGAACCTGACACGAAATAACCATGAAAAAAATATTGCTCATTTTCGCCCTTATCGCACAAAGCGGTATCGCACAAAACAAACCTAAAACACCCAACAAAATGTCGAATCTTGAAACCATAACCCTTGGCGGCGGCTGCTACTGGTGCGTCGAAGCCGTATATGAACAACTCAACGGCGTGCAATCGGTAGTCTCCGGATTTGCCGGTGGTAAAAACGAAAACCCAACATATCGCGAAGTCTGTTCCGGAAACACGGGTCATGCCGAAGTCGTGCAAATCACTTATGACAAAACCGTTACGAACCTCGACGAAATCTTCCGTGTATTTTTTACGGTTCACGACCCGACAACCTTGAATCGTCAGGGTGCAGACGTCGGAACGCAATACCGTTCTGTGATTTTTTACAAAGACGAAGCGCAAAAAGAAGCCGCACAAAACATCATCGCCGCGCTCAAAAAAGCGAAGGTTTACAATCATCCGATTGTGACGACTTTGGAACCGTTCACGAAATTTTACAAAGCTGAAGATTACCACCAGAATTATTACCAGCAGAACAAAGATCAACCTTACTGCCAAATGGTGATTCAGCCCAAACTGGAAAAGTTCGAAAAGGTTTTCAAAGACCGATTGAAAAAGAAATAATTTTAAAGAAGCCGGGAAGTGATTTTCGGCTTTCTTTTTGGGCGTGACCACAAGGGTCGGGCTTTTGCTAAATCTTTTGTCCCGAACCCCGGAACAAAAGGATACCGCGCCAATCCCTCACGCAATCTAGGGTCAGCATAAGGCTTACTTTTTAAGCAGAATTTCCCCAATCTTCAAAGCGCATTTCTCCCCATCAATCGCTGCAGAAACAATTCCTCCGGCATAACCCGCGCCTTCTCCGCAAGGATACAAGCCTTTAATCTGAACATGCTCCAAAGTTTCAGCATCACGCGGAATCCGCACCGGCGAAGAAGTCCTGCTTTCGGGCGCATGCAAAATTGCGTCGTTGGTCAGATACCCTTTCATCGTTTTGCCGAATTCAGAAAAACCTTCGCGCAAAATTTGCGATAAGAATCGAGGAAAAACCTGCCCCATTTCAACCGAAGTCGTTCCGGGAACATAGGAAGTTTTAGGAATATCGGCCGAGACTTTGTTTTGCGTAAAATCGACCATGCGTTGCGCCGGAACTTTTTGCGTCTCGCCTGCCAAATGCCACGCTTTTTGTTCAATACTTTTCTGGAATTCCATGCCTGCCAAAGCGCCGAATTTTTGATAAGGTTTGAAATCTTCGAGTTTGAGTTCAATCACAATGCCCGAATTCGCCGTAGCCTGATCGCGTTTTGACGGCGACCAACCATTGGTCACCACTTCTCCCGGACTCGTCGCACAAGGCGCAATCACGCCGCCGGGACACATACAAAACGAATACATGCCACGACCGCCGACTTGCTTCACAATCGAATAAGGCGCCGGAGGCAAATAGTCACCGCGGTAATCGCAACTGTATTGGATCTTGTCAATCAACGCTTGCGGATGTTCTGCGCGAACGCCGAGTGCAAATGGTTTGGCTTCAATATAAATTTGTTTTCTATCGAGCAGTTCAAAAATATCGCGTGCCGAATGTCCGGTCGCTAAAATGATTTTACTGGCGGTTATCGTAGTTCCGTTTTGGGTCACGATGCCTTGAACTGCATTGTTTTTTAAGATGATATCGGTGACGCGGGTTTCAAACAGAACCTGCCCGCCACATTCTATAATCTTTTCACGGATGTCCTGAATGATTTGTGGCAGTTTATTGGTTCCGATGTGCGGATGCGCTTCAATTAAAATAGCTTCCGAAGCTCCGAAAGCCACGAGCAATTCCAATATTCTGGTGACATCGCCGCGCTTTTTGGAACGCGTATAAAGTTTGCCGTCGGAATACGTTCCCGCACCACCTTCGCCAAAACAATAATTCGAATCTTCATTGACAATGTGATCGAGATTAATTGCTTTAAGGTCACGGCGTCTGCCACGCACCTCTTTTCCACGTTCGATAACAATGGGTTTGAGCCCAATTTCAATGAGTTGCAAAGCCGCAAAAAGTCCGGCAGGACCGGCTCCAATCACGATTACTTCCTGAGCATTCGTTACATTTTTATATTCTGGAAGTTCAATTTTTTGAGGCGTGAAGGTTTCGCCATTCATGAAAATCAACACTTTCAGATTGATCTTGATGGCTTTTTGGCGTGCATCAATTGAACGCTTTACAATCGAAATATGCTGTATTTCTTTAGGGTTGCTGCGTATTAACTTGCTTACGTGCTCCTTGAGCAAAAGGGCATCAACGGCCACTTCGGGCGGAACCTGTAAAAGCAATTCTTGTGGCATGGCGGAATTTTTGACAAACTTAAAAATAAATGGTCAGGATGCGGTGATTAAAATGCGAGGGAATTATTTGACCTTGTTGTATTCGGCTTCAATATCCCTGATGATGTCTTTGATCTGTTCGACTCCGATGCGTTTCGCTTTGATGATTTTATTTTTATCGAGCACATAAATCACGGGCGTCGAATAGATATCGTATTTCTCGGTCACGTTATTGAAAAACACACCATCATAAACATTGATCCAGTCGAGTTTGTGCTCATCGATGTATTTCAAATATTTGTCACCTTCTTGCTGCGTGTAGACGCTAAACACTTTGACGTCTTTGTTTTCTTTTTGCAATTTGTGGTATTCTTCCAAAAGCTTTGGGATTTCCTTTTGACAATGCCCGCAATCGACATCCCAGAATACGAGAATCAGAAAGTCTGCCTTAACACTACTCAGTTTATAAAACATATTGTTGATTTCAGCTTCATTATTGTAATAAAGTTGCGTGACTTCTGCGCTGCTTTTGGCGTTTTCAAAACCCAATTTGGCAATCTTTTCGCGGTCGGAAGCTTTAATCATCGACAATTCGGGCGCGACGGTTCCTAGCAACAATGGCTTGAGTTTGTCGCTGCGTTTGATGATTCTATCGATGACATCATCTTCGTAAGTCCCGACGGCTTTTCCGGTCTTGAAATAAGCATCGGCCATGTGCACGAACACTTTGTCGAATCCCATGACATTATAGGTTTCGTAAGTCGATGTGAAATGCGCCAGCAACAACTTGTAGAGCAAGTTTCCCGGATCGGGCTTGAGCATGATTCTGTCGATTTCAACAATCACGGAATCCGGGTGCTTGTAAACCGCCGTCTCGAAGTATTTCTTGAGTTTGTTCGAGAAAAATGGATTGCGCGTGATGACCGGATCTTTGAAACTCACGCCATCCCAAAAATGCGCCTTATAATATTTATAAACTTTCAAACTGTCAGGACGTCCGTTGGAAGCCTTCGGAATCTCTTTGAGGTTTTTATCCATTTTGAGGCTGATGAAATCTCCTAAATAATTGCCTTTATTTTTTTCCGAAACCTTTATTTCGTAGTCGTTGATGCTTTGCTCCAACGTTTTGTAAAGCGTCATCACTTTTGATATGGAATCTTTTTTAGACAAACCTTTGAGCTCCTGTTTGGCCGTAGCGAATTGCTCATTTTGCTGCGTCAGGTATTGAATATACTTGAAAAAATCATTTTCCTGATCGGAGTTTTCAGCGTTGGCTTCTCTTTTGAGGCTTGCGGAATCTCCATTCAATTTGAGATTTTGCATGTTATCATCGATGATAAAATCAAAGACGATTTCCTTTTTTTGGTTGACTAACGAATAGACGCCTTTGTCGAGTTTGTCTTTTCCGGTGAACACAATTTTCCCGTTGCTGATATTCCTGCAAGTGTCTTTGATGTAGGTTTTATCCATCTGATAAAAAGTAAGAAACGCAATGGAATCCTTACAATTTTTCATGTTAACGGTAATCTTGTAACCGTTTTGTGCGGTAGCGAATAATGAAAAAAAGCAAAAAACCAGAACCATTGCTAATTTTCGTTCAAGCCAATTTCTCATGATGATTTTAATTTTACTGCCACAAAAATAATTGATTTTATAAATATTTCACACAACATTCTGACATAAAAAAAAGGTTCCGTATTGCTACCAAACCTTTTAAAAATATTTCAGAAGTGTATTTTAATTCTTGATGAACTTATAATTGATTACTTGCTCGTTCAATTCGATTTTTACAAAATAAATACCGCTCTGCAAATCCGAAACCGGAATGGACTGCATGGCTTCTGCAGATTTGATTTCTTTGACCTTAACACCATTGATATTGTACACGGCAATATTCGAAATTATCTCGTTCGATTGGTTGTCAATATTCAAAACAGCACTCGCCGGATTTGGGTAAATCGTCACAGTTCTTTTGATATCAAAATTGTTGACACCCAAAGCCACCGCGCTTTCTAAATAATCCGGAATGGAATTGGTGTTGGTATCATCGTCAGCCGGATTATTATTTTGGTTGTAGTCTTCGTTAATGGTCAATACGTTGTCGCCGTCATCATCATTGTCAAGATAATTAAGGATGCCATCATTGTCAGTATCTAAGTAAGCCAAAGCACTATTCGCGCTTCTGTTAAATACATATTCTACCGAAGTCAGGATCATATCGCCGTCGTCATCATTGTCGATAAAATTTGGAATTCCGTCTGAATCTGTGTCGTCGTTCGCTAAATTGGTGTCGGCATTTAAGTCTTCGTCAGCGGTGGCAACTGAATCTAAATCATAGTCATTGCCACAAGCGACCACTCTTAGAACAACTGTTTTGATTTCTCCATTGACGTTGGTATAAATCTTTTCGGTGTCAATCGTGCTGTTGGTATAATTGAGATTTGTAAAAGCATTGGTTTGCAAAACCGCATCAGATTCGTTGCTGTAGAAAGAAATTCCGGCCGGATTGGCTGCCGACAAATCATTTTGTACGACTTGCAGATTGAAACTTACGAAACCGTCAGCATCATCATCACATTTGGCAAACAAATAAGAACTTGTTGAAATGGGTCTTTGAAAACGCCATCCTTCATGGAAAGCCGTCCACGCTGCAGTGTTTCTGTTTGGAGGCGCAACCGCCAATAGTCCTGTCTGGTCGATAATCCCTATTACGGCATTTCCCGAATTCCAGATTGAACAGTCTTGTTTGTCAATAATTTGTGTATCCATGATGTTTAACGTCTCATACAAAACCATTTGAAAAGTGCTTTTGATATTATTACAGTTGTAATGCGATTGATTGTCAAAAATCACCACTAGTTTTCTGTAGGGCGCATTGCCTATTATGGCATAGGTAATTGTTCCTTCACCGTTGCGATTATCCATATCGTGATAAGCGCCTAAAAAAACGTTTTTTACCGGAAAATTCGCATCTGGAATGGTTTGATTAAAAAAGTAAGGCGAGCTGCCTTCACCAGTGTTTTGCGGCGTAAAGCTTATATATCCGTTGGTACTTACACTAACCTGATTGTATGTTGTGCCATAGAAGTCAAAATCAAAACCCAATAAAATCGGTTCTGCATAAGAATCATCATTAGTCCCTTGAACAGGAGCCGTTGCTGTATATACTTGAAAAGGAATCGGAACTACCGAATAATTTGATTGTGCCTGAATATTGTTTGAACAGAAGCCTAAAAAAAGTAATAAAAAAGCACCTTTTAGCGCAGACCGAAACGTTAAGTAATTATTGCTCATAAGATTAGTTTTTTTCAAATGTAGCAAAACAAATCACCCGACAATGTATCTTTGCTAAAAAAATGTCTAAAAAAATCAAGCTTATTTGGGATTTCCGCGGATCGGTTGCTTCCAAGACAGCGGAGCATCACGAAATACATCTCAAAGAATATATTGCGTCGGAAAAATTGCCGTTAAACATTACGGGGTTTGACATCATCAATGACATGCACGCCACGGCTTTTATGGTTGTAGAAGAAGCAAACATGATCACCGTTCGCGATACTTTGAAACCGCACCGTGGAGAAATTTATGGTGAATAAGCACCAATAAAAAATCCCAAACTCCAATTTTAGCTTATTGGAATTTGGGATTTAAACTGTTTTTTATTTTAATTGGCAACTTCGCTGATAAACCTAATGCGCATCAGACGCAATTCATCAATATCGTAATCGCCGTCAAATTCTTTGAGCGCATCTTCTATTTTGTCGGTTTCCGATTCCATAAAATAGTCCTGAATTTCTTCCTGCTGTTCGTCATCGAGCATTTCATCAATCCAGTATTTGATGTTGAGTTTGGTGCCGGAATAAACGATTTGTTCCATTTCCTTGATGAGCGCATCCATGTTGAGCCCTTTGGCGGAAGCGATGTCAGTCAAAGCAAGTTTGCGGTCGATATTCTGAATGATGTATAATTTGTTGGCAGAATTGGCACCCGTCGATTTTACGACCAAATCATCCGGACGAATGATGTCGTTGTCTTCCACATACCGGCTGATGAGTTCGACGAATTCCTTACCGTATTTCTTGGCCTTACCTTCGCCTACTCCGTGAATATTCGTAAGCTCATCAATGCTGATCGGATATTTCAAAGCCATATCATCTAAAGACGGATCCTGAAAAACGACAAACGGCGGCACACCTAATTTTTTGGCGACTTTTTTCCTCAAATCACGCAACATCGCCATCAGCGCTTCGTCAGCAGTTCCGGTAGATTTACCCGCTGATATTATCGCTTCGTCCTCAGCTTCAGTATATTCGTGGTCTTCCGACATCATGAACGAAGTTGGATTGTCGATATAATCCATTCCTTTTTCGGTCACTTTAAGCACACCGTAAGTTTCGATGTCTTTGGAAAGCAAACCATCGACCAATACTTGGCGGATTAAAGCCATCCAGTGACGTTCTTCGAAATCTTTTCCCGAACCGAAGAAGTGTTGCGCATCGGTTTTGTGCGCGTTAATTACGGCATTCACACGGCCAATCAACGTGTAAATAATTTCTTTGGATTTGTATAAATGCTTGGTATCGCGAACGACTTTGAGTAATTTGACGACTTGGTCTTTCGCTTCGATTTTGGTTTTCGGATTGCGCACATTATCATCCATATCGGCTCCATCGCCATTTTCGCTGTCGAATTCTTCTCCGAAATAATGCAACAGGAATTTACGCCGCGACATCGAAGTTTCGGCATAAGCCACGACTTCCTGCAACAAAGCAAAACCGATTTCCTGTTCCGCGACTGGTTTTCCGGACATGAATTTCTCTAACTTTTCCACATCCTTGTAGGAATAATAAGCCAGACAATAACCTTCACCACCGTCACGACCCGCGCGACCGGTTTCCTGATAATAACTTTCTAAAGATTTGGGAATATCATGATGGATCACAAAACGCACATCGGGTTTGTCGATGCCCATTCCGAACGCAATCGTGGCGACCACAACATCTACGTCTTCCATCAAAAACATGTCCTGATGTTTGGCGCGTGTTTTCGCATCCAAGCCTGCGTGATAAGGAACGGCACTGATGCCATTCACTTGAAGCACTTCCGCAATGGCTTCCACTTTTTTGCGGCTCAGGCAATAAATAATCCCGGATTTGCCTTTGTGTTGCTTAATGAATCGGATGATATCACCTTCAATATTTTTAGTTTTGGTGCGTACTTCATAAAAAAGATTCGGCCTGTTAAATGACGCTTTGAAAGTCGTCGCATTCGACATGTCGAGGTTTTTGAGAATATCTTCCTGCACTTTAGGCGTTGCCGTAGCGGTTAATCCGATTACAGGAACATCGCCCAATTGTTTGATGATGTGTCTTAAGTTTCTGTATTCCGGGCGGAAATCATGGCCCCATTCTGAGATGCAATGCGCTTCATCAATCGCTACGAATGAAATCGGAACGGTGCGAAGAAAAGCCACATACTCTTCTTTGGTCAACGATTCCGGAGCCACATAAAGCAATTTAGTGATGCCGCTGGTGATGTCTTTTTTGACCTGATTGATTTCGGTTTTGGTGAGTGAGGAATTTAATACGTGTGCGACACCGTTTTCTGAAGATACGCTTCGGATGGCATCGACCTGATTTTTCATTAATGCGATCAATGGGGAAACGACAATCGCCGTTCCTTCCTGAACCAAAGAAGGCAATTGGTAGCAAAGCGATTTCCCGCCTCCGGTCGGCATGATGACGAAGGTGTTCTGTTTTGCCAATATACTTTTGATGACTTGTTCTTGTAGACCTTTAAACTGGTTGAAACCAAAATACTTTTTTAGTTCTTTGTGTATGTCAATTTCGTTTGAATTCATTCTGTGTTAATGGTATTTTTATATAAATTTGCATCACATAAAGATACAACTTTCTTTTACACACGCAAATTTTAAACATACAGTTTTGATTACAAAAGAAAATATATTGGCGGCCGCCAAAAAAGCAATACTGTCGGAAAGTGCCTCTATAAAAAAGCTCGTCGATTTCCTCGATGATCAGTTCGTTGAAGCTGTAGAAACGATATTCCATTCTAAAGGCAGACTGATTGTGACCGGCATCGGAAAAAGCGCGATCATCGCCCAGAAGATTGTCGCCACGATGAATTCTACGGGAACGCCTTCGCTGTTTCTTCACGCCTCGGAAGCCATCCACGGCGATTTGGGAATGATCCAGAAAGACGATGTAGTGATTTGTATTTCCAAAAGCGGCAACAGCCCCGAAATCAAAATATTAGTTCCATTCTTAAAAAATTATGGCAGCAGTTTAATCGCCATTACTGGCAACATGACTTCGTTCCTCGCTAAATCTTCTGATTTGGTATTGAATACCACCATAGATGCTGAAGCCTGTCCGAACAATCTCGCTCCAACCAACAGCACCACAGCACAACTAGTTATTGGCGATGCTTTAGCGGTTTGCCTCATGGAAATACGCGATTTCAAAGCCGAGGATTTTGCCAAATACCATCCCGGCGGCGCACTTGGAAAAAAACTGTTGCTTCGTGTGAAAGACATGCTCAACAATGCGCTCAAACCTTCCGTCAGCCTCGATACACCGATCAAAAAAGTGATATTTGAGATCTCCGAAAAACGTCTTGGCGTAACGGCAGTGATTGAAAATAACAAAGTCGTTGGGATCATTACCGATGGCGACATTCGTAGAATGCTTGCCGACCGAGACACGTTAAATGATGTAACGGCGCGCGACATCATGACCAAAAACCCGAAAATGATTGCATCCGATGCGATGGTGGTGGATGCGTTCAACATTCTCGAAGATAATTCCATCACGCAAATCGTAGTTGCCGACAATGGCGAATATAAAGGCATATTGCACTTACACGACATTCTAAAAGAAGGGATTGTATAATGGCAAAGAAAAATCTTAACGAAATGTCGTTTTTAGACCATCTCGAGGAATTGCGATGGTTGTTGGTCCGCAGTACCATTGCGATCATCGTCATGGCTTTCGGGACTTATTTTGTAAGCGATTATCTTTTCGACGTGATCATCTTTGGGCCAACACGTTCCAGTTTTTTTACTTACCGTTATTTCTGTGAACTTTCACACCGATTAGGTTTTGCTGACAGCATCTGTATCGAAGATCTGCCGTTCATCATCCAGAATACCGAAATGGAAGGTCAGGTCAATATGTTCGTCTGGATGTGTTTGTTGGCCGGTTTCGTAATGAGTTTCCCATACATCTTATGGCAGGTTTGGAATTTCATCAGCCCGGCCTTGTATGAAAAAGAGCGAAAAGGCGTCCGCGTATTCATCTTTTTCTCGTCTTTGTTGTTCTTTATGGGCGTAATTTTCGGATACTTTGTAGTCATTCCTATGTCGGTCAATTTCGTCGCGACATTTTCCGTGAGCGCGGTCGTCAAGAACCAATTCACCCTCGAATCCTACATCGGCATGTTTAAAACCAGTATTCTGGCAAGCGGTTTGTTTTTCGAATTGCCAATCATCATTTTTTTCCTTACAAAACTCGGATTGGTGACGCCAGCCTTTTTACGAAAATACTGGAAATATGCTGTGGTACTGATCTTAATTGTTGCCGCGATTGTTACGCCTCCTGATGTAGTGAGCCAATTGATTGTGGCCATCCCAATGTTATTAATCTACGAAGTCAGCATTCTTTTATCGGTGCTGGTTTATAAAAAACGACTCAAAGAAAATGGCTGATTTAGTACAGGAATTCAATGATTATCGTGCGAAAATGAACGAAAAGTTGCTCGCCGATAACAACAAGATTGTCAAACGGATTTTCAACCTCGACACCAATGCTTACGCAGAAGGCGCGCTCGATGTCAAAACCAAAGAACTACTGGGCTTGGTAGCTTCGACGGTGTTGCGCTGTGATGACTGCATCAAATACCATCTCGAAACTTCCTACAAAGAAGGCATCACCAAAGAAGAAATGATGGAAGCCATGGGCATTGCCACTTTAGTCGGCGGAACCATTGTCATTCCTCATCTCAGAAGAGCTTACGAATTTTGGGAAGCGCTTGAGAATAATTGATAATTAACAATTGATAATTTATAATTAAAAACGAATCCATTAATAATTGGTTAAACTCATCCTCAGTTCCCACGATAATTCGTTTATTTGTACGGATTCCAACTCAGAACCTCAGCAACTCAGAACCTCAGTACCTTAAAGAAAATGATTTTAAGAGCAGATAATTTAGTCAAAACTTACAAAGGCAGAAGCGTCGTCAAAGGCATTTCTGTAGAAGTCAACCAAGGGGAAATTGTCGGTCTTTTAGGTCCAAATGGAGCAGGAAAAACGACTTCATTTTACATGATTGTAGGCCTTGTGAAACCCAATGCAGGAACGATTCACTTAGACAATCTCGACATCACGAACTATCCGATGTATAAAAGAGCACAGCAAGGTATCGGTTATCTGGCGCAGGAAGCTTCGGTGTTCAGAAAATTGAGTATTGAAGACAACATTCTCAGCGTATTGCAACTCACCAAACTTCCGAAAGCCGATCAAATCGCCAAAATGGAATCGCTGATTGACGAATTCGGATTAGAGCACATCAGAACCAACCGCGGCGATTTATTGTCCGGTGGTGAGCGTCGTCGTACTGAAATTGCGCGTTGTTTGGCCACCGACCCAAAATTCATCCTGCTTGACGAACCTTTCGCAGGCGTCGATCCTGTGGCTGTTGAGGATATTCAGCGCATCGTGGCGCAACTCAAAGACAAAAACATCGGCATCCTGATTACCGATCACAACGTTCAGGAAACGCTTGCCATTACCGACAAAACTTATCTGATGTTTGAAGGTGGCATTCTAAAAGCCGGAATTCCCGAAGAATTGGTCGAAGATGAAATGGTGCGCCGCGTCTATTTAGGACAAAACTTCGAGCTGCGCAAAAAGAAACTTCATTTTTAATTTAACGTCAGATACTGCAGCATTTTTGTAGTTCCGTTGTAAATATTCACATCAACATTGCCGTCAATGCCAGACACGGTTGCTTTTTCCGTAAACTGCCAGAAGAGCCAGTCGTCTTGTAGGGTTTCATCGAAGAAACTGTAATTCGCGATCCAGAATTTATAATCGCTAAATTCTTCTTTCAAGAAAGCTTCGTAGAATTTTTCATTCGTGTAAATGATGGGCTTCACTTGATAGTGTGCATCAATTTTTTCGAGCCAGCGTTTCAAACCAACTTTTAAACTATCAATCGATTGGTTTTTGGGCATTGCTTCAATGTCGAGTACCGGAGGCAAATCACCTAAACGCAACTTGACATTTTTAATGAAATTATTAGCTTGCTCGAGTGAATTCTCATTCGGGCGGTAATAATGGTAAGCGCCGCAAATCAATTTTTTTTTCGCGCCTTTCCAGTTCTCAGAAAATTGCGCATCGACTTTGTTTTTTCCTACGGTGGCGCGGATGAAAACGAACTGAAGCCTGAAATTATTCTCGACCCAATGCACTTCATCCCAATTGATTTTTCCTTGATATTCCGAAACATCAATACCGACAGCTTTCTCGCGGTAACAGTTTAAAACCTGATAATTCCTGACATCGGTGAGCCGCTTTTCTTCTTTGTCGCTTAAAACCTTATCCGATTTGAAACCCAGGTAATAAGCAAGCCCGCTGCGGTAATGCCAGATGATGACGCCTAAAAAAAGTACACTCAATCCGCCTAAAACAACACTATATATTTTAGATTTTAAAGGATTTTTTTTGGAAGTGGCTCTTTTGCGAACCGGTTTTTTCTTCATCATCAAGCGGCTTTTTTAAGCCATTGGTTGTTGATGATCGAAAGTAGTACATACATCAAAATCACTAAGGGTATGCCCAGAAACTGAAAAGCGACCAACAGCAAAACAGACAACAAAAGAAACGAAATTTGCAGCGCATTGTCCTTGAAGTTGAGTTTCTTGATTTTTAATGAAAATAACGGGATTTCTGCATTCATAATGTACGCACTCAACAAAGTAAGCGCAATTAAAAAACCTGCATTCGTGAGCAACTCAAAACCCGAAATCAAAGGCAGGCTTAGGAAAAATAAAGCGTTCGCAGGCGTCGGCAATCCTATGAAGGAATCAGTTTGTCTTTCATCGATATTGAAATTCGCCAGACGATAGCAAGCCCCAAGCGTAATGACAAAACCAACGAAAGGCAAATACGAATTTTCGGTAACCGAGTTAAGCATCGAATACATCACATAACCAGGGACCACGCCGCTCGTAATCATGTCAGCAAGCGAATCAAGTTGTAAGCCTAATGGGCTCGAAACCTTAAAAAGCCTCGCGAAAAATCCATCAAAAAAATCGAGAAAAATGCCTAAGCAGACAAATATAAATGCGTTAAAAAAATCACCTCGCGCTATCGCCACCAGGGCAATGCAACCACAAAATAAGTTCAATAAAGTAATGGTATTCGGGACGTGTTTTCTGATTTGCATTTTGAAAATTTTTGAAAAACAAATTTAGTACAATAACTTAAAGACAAGTACGTTTTTAGTAGAGATTTATTTTTTCCACCGGTTTTTAAATCTATATTTAGGAATCGGAAGAAATAAGCTCAATAAAATTGTATATTTTTGACGAAAATCAAACTCAGGTTTGAAAACAAAATTGCTTTGAAACGAAAAAGTCTACTTATTTTTCTTCTGTTGTGTTGGGCTGTGCAGGCGCAAACGACCAGAAAATACTCCAATGAATTTATGAATATTGGCGTCGATGCCGCGGCGCTTGGTATGGCCAATGCCGTGACTGGATCTACGCATGACGTCAATTCCGGCTATTGGAATCCTGCGGGTTTGCTCGATATGGAAGAAGGCGGCCAGGTCGCTCTGATGCACGCGAGTTACTTTGCCAACATTGCGCAATACGATTATGCGGCTTATGCCAAACCCATTGATGATCGTAGCGCGTTCGGAATTTCGATGATCCGTTTTGGGGTCGATGACATTTTGAATACGACCGAACTCATCGACGATCAGGGCAACATCGATTACAACCGCATCAGCAAATTCTCGACAGCCGATTACGGATTTACGTTTTCTTACGCCAGAAGATTGCCTTTAGATGGATTACAATACGGCGTCAATGCCAAAGTAATCCGCCGTGTGATTGGAAAATTCGCAAATTCTTGGGGATTTGGTGTCGATGTTGGATTTAAATTCAAGAAAAAAAATTGGGACATTGGCTTGATGCTGCGCGACATCACTACGACTTACAACATCTGGAACATCGATGAGGACGAATATAAGAAAGTGCAAAATGCCGTTGCAGGTCAGAATCAGGATTTGCCAGAAAGCACTGAAATCACTTTGCCTAAAGCGCAATTCGGGATTTCACGCAAATTCGAATACGATTACGATTATACGTTTATGCCCGCCATCAACCTCAACATGGAATTCTACAAAACCAACGATATCATCGCTTCGGACTTCGTCAGCATCGCTCCGGCGGTAGGTTTTGAGTTCGGATATACGGATTTGGTTTTCCTGCGCACCGGTTTTGGGAATTTCCAGAATCTGACGCAAATAGACAATACCACCAAATTGAGTTTCCAGCCGAATGTAGGTTTGGGATTCAAATACAAAGGCATCCAGATTGATTATGCTCTGACCGATTTGGGCAACCAGAGTGCGGCTTTATACTCGAATATTTTTTCACTCAAAGTGGATTTGAGTATTTTCCAATAAGATGAAAAGTGCGCTGAATCCATTTTTGCTTGCGGTACTTTCGGGGCTTTTGCTCGCCTGCAGTTGGCCGACTTATGGTTCGCCATTGCTCATTTTCTTTGCTTTTATTCCGTTATTATTGGCCGAGAAACAACTTCGCGAATCTTATTATAAAGTGAAGTTGAAGGTTTGGGCTTGTGCCTACATTACTTTCGTAACCTGGAACGCGATCACAACCTGGTGGCTTTATTACGCTTCGGGATTCGGGATGTTTTTTGCCGTTTTGGTCAATGCGTTGCTGATGAGCGTTTTGTTCTTAATGTACCATATTGTAGCGAAAAGAATTGCCACAAAATGGAGTTTGTTTTTCCTGGTTTGTTTGTGGCTGAGTTTTGAAAAATTCCATTTGAATTGGGATTTCTCGTGGCCTTGGCTCAATTTAGGAAATGTATTCGCGAACAATCCAAAATGGATTCAATGGTATGAATATACAGGAGCTTTCGGCGGTTCACTATGGGTTCTGGCGACGAATGTTGTAGCCTTTTATGCCATCTCGAATGCTGAAAATGCGAAATCAGGAATCCTCAGGATTTTCCCGAAAGTTATATTGATGATTGCCGTGCCAATTGTGTTCTCTTTATGGATTTATAACATCTACGAAATCAAAGGCAAAACTAAAGAAGTCATTGTGCTGCAACCGAATGTCGATCCGTACACCGAAAAATACGACACGCCGAATTTCATCATCACCAAAGGGCTTTTAGAACAGGCCGATTCACTCGTGACGCCCAAAACGGAATTCATCATTGCGCCTGAAACTGTTTTGGCTGAAAGCGCTCCGTTTGATGCGTTTTACAATTCACCGAGCCGAGCCTTAATGACGAATTATATCGCAAAACATCCTAAAGTCCAACTATTGTGGGGCATTGACACGTATCATTTCATTTATGATCCGAAAGATGTAAGCCCGTCTTCGAATATTTTTCGCCCGGGCATGTGGGTTGATTTTTATAATGCTGCTTTGTTTATCAATGAACAGCCGGATTTCCAGAAATATTACAAATCGAAATTGGTAGTCGGCATTGAAAACCTTCCTTATAAAAGCATCCTCGAACCACTTTTAGGCAATGTGATGCTGGATCTTGGCGGCACAATTTCAACCAAAACCACACAAAAGGAACGCATTCCATTCATCGCAAACGACGGCACAAAAGTAGCTCCGATTATTTGTTATGAGTCGGTTTATGGGGAATATGTGAGCGGCTTCGTCAAAAACAACGCGCAGTTCTTAGCCATCATCACCAATGACGCCTGGTGGAATGAAACGCAAGGACACAAACAACACCTGACGTTTGCTTCCTTACGGGCCATAGAAACCCGACGTGATATTGCCAGAAGCGCCAACACCGGAATTTCTGCGTTCATCAATCAGAAAGGAGACATTGTTTCGAGAACGAAATACGGCGAGAAAACTGCTTTGAAAGGAACGGTGCACCTCAACTCCGACATGACTTTTTATGTCTTTAGCGGTGATTATATTGCTTATCTCGCTATCTTCTTTTTGAGTTTACTGACCGGTTATATCCTTGTTAAAAAAAGAAAAGTACTTGAAGTTTAGATAAATCTTAAAGTCTTACAGTCTAAAAATCTATGAAAACTATTGTCCTCTGTAGAATAAAACCGTGCTAAAGGTTTTCAGGACAATATTGATATCAAGGAAAATGCTGCGGTGCTTGATATAATACAAATCATATTGCAATTTGATCAGACTGTCGTCAATGGTTTCACCATAAGAATAATTGACCTGCGCCCATCCTGTAAGTCCGGGTTTTACGACATGGCGTGTTTCGTAGAAAGGCATGACTTCAGCAATTTCATTCACAAAGACAGGACGTTCCGGTCTGGGTCCGATAACCGCCATTTCGCCTTTGAGAATGTTTAAAAACTGTGGGAATTCATCAATTCTGGCTTTTCTTAAGAACTTTCCAAAAGCAGTAATCCTTGAATCATTGAGCGTCGTAAATACCGCACCGTTGGATTCCGCATTTTTAATCATCGTACGGAGTTTGAGTATTTTGAAAGGTATACCATTTTTTCCGATGCGTTCCTGCGTATAGAACAACGGGCCTCGATTGCCGATAAGATTCCCTAAGACGATTATGGGCAAAAGAACGATTCCTAAACCAAGCCCGAATAACGAAATAATGACTTCAACCAATCTGACAATCAACAGATACAGCTGATTCTGGTTGCTTCTGCTGAATGGGAAATACCTGTAAAAATCCCGCGCGACATATTGCACAGGAATCCTTTGAGTGATATTTTCATAAACCTGTGTGTATTCACGGATGATGAAACCGTTTTCTAACAAGTGGATGAGCTGGTTGTAAAGATTAACCGTGATTCCGTCTGTTTTCTGCGATGCAATCACCACTTCAGAAACCGAATGTTGTACTACGAAACGCTCAAGCTGATCGATATCGATATTCTTGACAAAATCTTTTTTCTTTTCGGGATTGCTGATTTGGTTGCTATCGGAATTGACATAACCGATGACTTTATAATGCGGATCTACATTTTCTAGTCCGAGAATCAGTTCTTCTGCCTGGTCTTTATCGCAAATCAGAATAACTTTTTTTTGGAAACGGCTTGAGGCTAGAAACTTTACATAGAATAAGCGCCACAACAATAACGCAACCAATATGGCCACATAAAAGAAGATAATCTGCATCCTGTTGGTGGGCAGGTTTGGTGTGTAGATTGGCGTCAGCAAATAAATCAGCACCGTCGATGAAGAAGTGAGTACGATACTTTTAACGACCTGAAACTGGTTGCTCGCGACCTGAAGGCTATACATCTCGAACACGGTTCCGATAATGTTGAGGTAAATTCCCAAAACAATCGTCCAGTAATAATTGGTTGTAGAGATGTTGAAGTAATGAAAATTGAAGATGATACCTACTAAATATAACGCCAACAATACGCTGAGCACATCGAAAATCCGCAACAGGATTTTTCGTTCAGAAATCTCAAAATGTATTTTACGGTTAGCGACCATTGAAGAATAAGTATCTGATTAAAGCGGTGCAATTTAGTGAAAAAATAGCAAATTACTCTTCATCGGGAACTACTTTGAGCAGTGATAAAGAATACATGAAAGCCGGTGCAGCCAATCGCATCGCAGCGTGGTTGATTGTCAGCAGCCAAAACGCTAAAAAGCAAACCAGGTAGATGTTATACTTATTGTCAATATATAAAATCAAAGGCGTCAGAAACAGGATGATGAGCCCCAAAATCCCTAAAGATCCGTGTTCGGCAATCATCCTTGTAATCTCGTTATGGGAAACGATAAGTTCGCCGGTACGTTGGTACCTTTGTTCCATATTCCTGCCTACGCCGATACCCAGTACCGGGTATTTCAGAAAGGTTTCGTACTCATCGGCCGCCAATTCCGTTCTACCTGAAAGTTTGTCTTCTTTGACCCTTCCGGCAGCATCCTGATTGGCATATCTCTTATTGATCATTCCGTTAGTCTGGTCGGAAGAATAATACCATGCCGCGGTGAAAGACGCCATAATGAATGCAATCATCAGCGTCATCCGCAACCTTTTGACTTGGCTCACAAAAAAGTAAGAGACGACAATCAGTGCTACAATCATCACAAAACCCGTGATCATACCCCCTCTTGAGAAAGTGATGAAACCTCGATAAGTGATATACATCGTAAGGAATAAATTAATCGCAAACAAGTATTTCGTATTCGATAGCAACAGCAATCTCGAGACGAATATGAACATTCCCAATCCCAACATCGTCGAAACCTGATTGGGTCCGAAACCACCCGAAGTCAGACCATTGGAATCGGTTCCGGTAATGATGTCACGGATGTTGGGCGTAAACAAAGTCAGGTAAACGATACAGCTGACGATTGGCAACCCGATGCATAATAAAATATTATTGATCTGTTCAATCGAGACTTTCCGGTTGTAGGTGTATATCGAGCAAACCCCAAGACATACTGGCCCGGAAACGTTGAACGAAATTTCCTTTCTCAAACTAATCGCGTAATTCAACTCGACGCAGGTAATGATGACACTCGGAATCAGCAGCAGCAAAAATATCCAGTAAGCCACCGCATTCTTTGAAATCCCGCTAAAATAAACACCGACCAGAACAAAAATCATCACCCCGAATTTCGAGAATTCGTATACGGGATTTCCGTCGGTCATTCGCAGCACAATCTCGCTCCCGACCATATAAGCCGTGGCATAAAGCACTTCATGGTTCCTGTTTTTGGAATTGATAATGTAAAGAATACCGCCAAAAATAATGCTGTAGCCATAGATTTTTGGAGTGTAGCCATTGTTGTACAGTAAAGCCCCGATGATTAAATGTAAGACAATTAAAAAGAGGTATTTTTTTTCAACATTCAGCATTGCAATTCTTTATTTATCCAATTAATATATTTTGAAATCACGGCTTTTTCCGAATGATTTTCGATGATGGTCTGGTGCAACGCATTACCAAATTGCTGTCTTAAACTTTCATCTTCAACAAGTTTGACCAGCGCTTCGAGAAACCCATCCGGATCATTCGAAGGTACTACAAAACCATTAATGCCATCGGAAATGATTTCGGGAATCTCCCCTACCTGAGTCGCGACAACCGCTTTTTGATGCAAACCATATTCGAGCAACGCGACTGGCAATCCTTCCGAGGACGAGGCAATCACGCCTATCGAAGCCTGGCTGATGATGTGGTCAATGTCTTCCTTGAGCCCGTAAAGGTAAAACGTTTCGGTCAACTTATTTTCGCCAATGGAAGCTTTTAACGCTTTGGAATAATCATCTTCGAGATCTTTTCCGACGCAGTGAAAACTCCATTGTGGATGGCGTTGTTTCAGTTTTATGGCAACATCAACCAACAATTGATGGTTTTTCGGATTCCTTAAATTCGCGAGATAAAGAATCCTTTTGGAATCGGAACCATGCAAGGTTGTGACTGCTTTCTCATTCGCATTTTTCATCGTAAAGTTCGGCAAATAAATCGTCTTGTCGCAATGCAATGCTGATTGACACCAGACTTCAAGTTCGTGGTTCACGACTATAATGCCGCAGAAAAACCTCGAACAGAATCTTAAAATACGATTGCTGATGGCTTTTTCTGAACTCCTAGCGCCCAAATGTTCGTGCCAGATAATGTTGATTTTCGGATGGACCATTTTTAATAAAAAAGCGGTAAAATAAGACGTTCCGTGCGCATGAATCCAATCGATTTTTTCTTTTTTGCAGAAAGCGCGCAACCGTAAAATGGCCTTCACATCGAAAGTCGATTGCTTGTCAAGGCAAAAATAACTGACTTTATCGTTGATGTGATTTTTTAGAGCACCTTCTTTTCTTGAAGCCACCAAAGCTGAAAATTCGATGGCATCGACAAGCGCGTTGGCATAATTGACCGCCATTCGTTCAGCGCCTCCGACCTGCAAAGAATCTATGAGTTGAAGTATTCTCATGATTGCAACAGGGTTTTAATTTCATTCTCAAACAAATCCAGTGTATATTTTCTAGACCAAACGATACTTTGTTGCACTTTATCAATATAAGCTGACGGGTTTTGAATTAGGCTTGAAACAGACGTAACATCTTCCTCGAATTGCATTGATAAAAGCACGCCTCTTTTGCCATAGTCGAGCATATTCGGCACACACGAAACCTTTGTGGCAATTGGCAAACATCCCCAAAACATTGCTTCGGCAACGACTTTAGGCCAACCCTCGCTTTCGGATGGCAGCAACAAAAAATGGGCTTCTTGATAAATTTTCTTCATCGCGTCTTGGGGAAAATTCCCTTTGAGAAAAACAGCCTTTTCCAATTGGTGGTCGTGAATGTATTGCTGCAATTCTTCCTTTTGATTGCCGTTTCCGTACATTGAAAATTCAATATTGGGATGCGATTTTAAAAGTTCTTCTACGAGTTTTATAGCATATAACGGGCGTTTCCCAGAAGTCAAGGTGCCAACATAAACGATTGAAATTTTATCGTCAAGGCTGCGCGGCTGCACCGGAATTTTATCCGCTTCGGTGTAAGTCGCTGTAAAAAAAGGCTTGATGTTGGGCGAACTTCCTTCCCATTCTCCGTAAACGAGCACCTGCATGTTTTTGGTCAGAAAGGTGTTGCTCAAAATCCATTGCTGGAGTTTGTAGCTCCAGGGTTGCTTCGAATTCGGATCCCAATTGCCGGCATATTTGGCAGTTTTTGGTTTTCCGGGAAAAAATATCTGGACAATACAGCCCATCAATCCTATATTTCCTGGACATCGCAAATGAATGTGTTCGGCCCAAGCCATCGCTTTGAACAGTTGGTAAAAATTAGAAAATGAATACTGGATTGCCTTTATAAAATTCGCAAAAGTCTTGATGTTGAATTCTTTGGCAAGAAATAATTTTGAAACCCGAAACGGAATGGGTGCAATCAGCAAACCATTATCGCTTTCCCAAATCGGACAGAAAAAAGCCATCTCGCCGGAATGTTTTTCCCATATCGCGAGTTCCTTCACATAAGGGCTATACGCTTGATAACAACCCTCTTTTTCAATAAAAGGCGCGGCAGAAATGACAACTATTTTCATCAGATATAGTCTTTTGATCCGTTTCGGGAAACCACTTGTGCGGGAACACCGACCACCGTTGCATGCGCGGGAACATCTGCATTCACTAAAGAACAGGCACCGATCAGCACATCATCGCCAACGGTTATTTTCCCTGCGACGACACTATTGGCCGCGATGTAAACGTTGTTTCCAATCACCGGAACGCCTCTTTTTTCGCCTTGACCAGAAACCCCAATCGTAACGTTTTGAGCCACGTTGCAATTGTCGCCAATCATCGTGTCCTGATTGAAGATAATACCTCCGAAATGCCCGATATAAAAGGAATGTCCGATTTTCGCTGAAGCCGGTATAGAAATTCCCGTGAGGATTTCAATGCCTTTTTGCCATAAAAAAAACAAACTCTTCAAAATGATTCGAAAAGGCTGTACCGTGATTTTTCGATACACAGCATGCGCCAAACGATACTGAAAAATGGCCCAGAAACCCTGCGTAAAAAACAGGATCACAAAAAAATTGGCGCCATACTTTCGGTATTTCCTATAGTCAGATCGGATGAGTTGGAATGTGGTCATAATCGTTTCGGCTTGCTCAAAAATAACGAAAACCAGCCTACCATCCTACCTGAAAATTCCGTAAAAGCTTCTTTTCTTTTACTAGTCGTCACTACATTAATCAATCGGATTCCGGCAAGTACTAAAGTAATGGCGTTCCATTTCAACTTTGCGGATATTGATGGCTTCGGATATTTCAAACGCCAGACATACCAGCCGTTCCTGACGACCATTTTGCCGTATTGGTATTGGTTCGGGCGACCTGACGGATTGTGATAATGAGATAACTGCGCTTTGGTCGTGATGACATTCTTACCAAACCTTTGCGCTTTGATACTGAAATCGGCGTCTTCATACAAGCCGTAACCTTCGAAATAAGTCGAAAAATCAATGTGATCGAAGATCGTTTTTTTGAATGAAAAAGACATTCCGATGAGTAAATCGACTTCGTAAATTTTATCGGTTAAAGGAAATCCACAGGTTTTTCCGTGTGAATATTCGGGCATTCTTCCCGGCGGTAAATGCGACTGCAACCCTAAATAATTCCTAACGACGTTACGCAATCCTTCAGGATAAACATAGCCTTCAAATTCGTAAAACCGTTTTGGATTGTAGGAAACCGAGGTGTCTTTTGGCTTCCAGAAATTTTCATTGATGGCACTTCCGCCGACGCCGACAATTTCAGAATCCGATTGAAAAGCATTTAGAATTTCCTCAAAATAATCAGGTTCCAGAACCGTATCGTCATCGAGAAAGCAAATAATTTCTGAGTCTTGTTGCACTTTTGAAACACCGAAATTTCTTTGTTTGGTCAATCCGCGTTGGCTTTGATCTACAAGGAAATAATGGAGATTTTGAAAAGCATTAGCCGTCAATAGGGTTTGGGTTTCCTTGTTCGTCGAACCGTCAACAATGACAATCTCGTTCGGATACACCGTTTGGTTCCTGACCGATTCCAGTAAATCGAGCAAGGGTTTTGGACGCATATAGGTGCAGACAACCAGGGAAAACTTCATAATGTTATTTTGTTCTTACGCCCAATTGCATCAATTTTTTAGCGTAAAATATCGACTTGTTGAACTGTATCTGTTTGTAAGGCATTCTGAGGATGCGGTACAAAAAAGTAAGTTTCGGACCATCCAGCAGGAAAGTAATAAAATACCGATGTCTGTATTCCGACAGTTGTTCGGAGCCGAAATGCTTGTGAAACTGATACATCAATGTCGGACTTGGCACCGGACGCACCCATTTCACAGGTGTATCGAGTTCCCAAGGTTGGGTTTTTCTTTTCTTGCCCATAATCCTGGCTTGCGTTCCCCAAAAACGGTAACCGCCACTGACAGGTTTCAAATGCAGATTCGTAGAAAACGGATTATGCAATACGCCGACGCCCAATTTCAAAAGCGCCAGACCGAAATCGCCGTCTTCTCCGTAACCGCCGTCGTAATTGATGTCGTTGCCTTCAAGCCTATCAACATATTCTTTTTTGACGCACGAATTGGCATTGCTGAACATTTGCGTGCTGCCGACAAACCAACGCTGGTGATCGACTTCTTTCAATTTTCGTTTCAAATCGTCTAAATCCTGTGTCGAATTATCGGCTTTGATGTCTAAACCATTGCAGGCTCCGGCATTGTAGGTTTGGATAATTCGAATATGGTTCTCAATAAAATCCGGTGGAATTCTAACATCGTCATCGCCAAAAACGATATAATCGCCCGTACACAAAACAATCGCTTCGTTTCTTGCGCGGCAGCTTCCTTTGGATTGTTGCCAAATCACGGTCAGTTCAAACGGAAATTCCTGTGATTGGTAGATCGATTCGTCGCGTTCACTTTCCGGCGTGGCATCGACGACAAACACTTGTGTCGGTTTGTAGTTCTGGTTCGCTAAATCTTTCAATAAATTCAAAGTGAAATCCTGACGGAACATCGTTGGAATAATGTAGCTCGCTGTTGGATTTCCCTGAATTTCCTTCAAAGGACGCGGCGGTAATAACGGACGGTTGGTTCGAAGTGAAAATTTATTCTTGGCATATTGGAACGCTTTCCATTCGCTAGGTTTCCAGAATCCCTTGCGGTAAAGCATGAATACCGAATGGTCGATCTTAAAGTTCTTGATGAAAAAAGTATAACGGTCGCGTGCGGAAATTGCAATCGGTTCCATCCTATTGGATTCGAAAAGACCTTTGACATATAAAGGCGTGACGCCCTGAAAACGCAAAGCACTGAACCCGAAATCCAAAGCTTGTGTTTGGATATTTTCAAAATCCGTATCGAATCCGCCCAAAGTTTCCCAAGCCGTTTTTCTGATTGCGAAATGGTTCGGATTGATGCGCCAACTCACACATTCGTCGAGATTGTCGAAATCACGCACATACCAAAACAGCACCGAACCCTGAATCGCGATCTCAGGAAACGCATTTTTATAGCCCTGCTCGAACGAACTATGCCAAATATCGCCATAGCCTGCTGCCAGAAGCTCTAATTTTTGGGTATTCAGGTTGCCGTTGTATAAGATAATTTCGCCGCCTGCGGTTTTGTATTCTTTTAAATTCATGGGGTCTTTCGTGGATTAAAATTACGCCGATTACTTTCAAGGTCATTCTCAACGTATACTTTTACTTGCGATGTATTTGTTCTAATTTTTAATGCGGAGCCAAATGTATAAATAATTCGCTTAAAAAGAAGCATTTATTAGGCAGATTATTGCGCTGAATACGCAGTATTTATCGCGGTTGAACCTTGTCATGTTATTTGGCATTGAATGCGTTACAAAAATGAACATTCCGAATCGGGTAAAAATAAAAAATGACGAAATGAATCCATTTCGTCATTGCTGTAATTTTTGTTTTTAAGCTTAGTTCCGACTCAAAATTTTCTTGTAAAAATCGATATTCTGCAGTACGATTTTTTCGATATCGAAATGTTCTTCAACCCTTTTTCTCGCGGCTTTCCCCATGGTTTCTGCCAAAGATTCATTTTGAAACAATTCCTGAATGCGTTGCGCATAAAGCTCATGGTTTTCAGGATGGACGAGATAACCGCTGACACCATCTTCAATTAGTTCCTGAGACCAGCCGATATCGCTGTTGATGACCGGTTTCTGAAGTGCCATCGATTCAATGGTGACCATGCCCAAAGTTTCGGCAAACGTCGGAAAGATGCAGACATGCGCTCTTTTGATGTGCTCTTTTACTTGTTGATAAGGCACTTTTCCCAAATAAGTGACGCTTTGTTCTTCATCGCCTTGAAAAAGCTGGCGCACCAATGCCCAAGTCGATTTTGTGCCGGTTTCGATATCATAAGAATCTCCACCAATCAAAACCAATTTCGCTTCCGGACATTGTTGTTGCAACAAATGAAAAATGCCTGGCAATTGCAACACGCCTTTTTTGCGGATAATAGTTCCTATGTATAGAATCAATCCTTTTTCGAATTGCTCCGGATGCGGGTTGTGGAAATTTTCAATCGCCAAACCGTAATGGATGGTTTTGATTTCCTTGCCTTGGATATTGAATATCTTTTTAGATAATTCGCCGGCAAAAGAAGTCGGCGCAATGAAAGCGTCAGCATGGCGGATCGCAAGTTTCTCAAACAGGAAATTCTTGAGTTTCTGCTTGCGTTTCTCGAGATGGCAAAAGTAAGCATCGCTGCCATGAAAACGGATGATCAGCGGAATGTTGAAATGCATAAAGGCCGTGATTCCTGTCCAGTCGGGCGCTTCGAGGATATCAATTGAAGTGGATTTTATTTTTTCCTTGACGAATTTTTCGATGTGTTTTCTGTGGCAATAGAATTTAAAAAACTTAGCATCGATATCGGCAATGCTGTAAATCGTGAGGTTTTCTTCCTGAATCTCAAAAGCTTTTTGCTGGCCATACACAAACACCGAAACATAGCAGTCTTTTCTTCTGATTTTTTCAACCAGAGTATAAACGCTTGTGCCCAAACCGCCGTCATCGCCGAAAGCTTCGTGCGGATAATGGGAAACGAGGTAAGCGATATGCAGTTGGTTTTTCATTTATTTTTTGATAAACAGCAATTTTTTGACGGTTCGCTTTAAGGAGATTTCTACTGTTTTGAGATAGCGTTTAAAACTAAAAGCAAAACCTGTATTACTGAATTGTCCGGCCGCAGTTTCGATAATTATTGTATTCGAATGCTGTAATGCGTTTGTGTTTTCTATGTAAATGTCTTTGCCGCTTTTATGTGAAGTATTCCCTTTGAAACTGAAAATCGTCGAAAACATTCCGAAATCCTGTTGTTGCAAGAATTCTTCATAATTGAGTTTTCTCGAAACCTTAAACACATTTGTAACTTGATTAATGATTGTATTGACCGGTGAATATGACTTTTTTAAAGCGCTGTAATACACTAAAACCGGCGGAACAAAATAGTCTTTTTTAAAGATATAAGCATACTTCAACGTTCTCGGGACTGTTGAACCTGATAAGATTTCAGCATCAAAATAATGCGAAAGATAACTACTTACAATTTCATGATTGGATTTAAAATCAAGATGAAAAGTGACTTCGTTCAAGTTAACTTTTTCATTTGACGCGTTATAGGAAATCCATCGTTCGGGGAAATAATCCTTGTCATCACATTCGAGCCGTTTCTGTCCATCGAAGTTTTGATGCGGACAAATCACTTTGCTATTTTGTTTTTCGCCAAGCCAAGCCGACCACCACGAAAACGTGGAATTCCCGATAATGAAATCATCACACAAAGAACCCAGACACAATTGTTCCATCGCATTCAGTCCGTCACCAAAATAAGCGTTATCCAAAAAAGAAAAGTGGAATTTACAATAGTCGATATCGTCGCTGAGTACAATCAAATTTCTGGAAGTCCAATCCGGAAAAAAACGCGCCAAAGCGTTCAAATAAAACTTTATGGAAAGTTGCAGATAATCGGGATGGTTCACAAAATCACCTCTTCGGATCGAAAGCAAAACCGTCTTTTTTTCAAAAGTTGCGGCGTATTTGGTTTTGATTTTAGCGACTAAATCTTCTTCAAACTCAAAATAATGTTTGGTTTTATCACTATCGAAATACTTTTCAGATTGCAGCCAGCCTACGAGGTCAAAATCGGTATCCTTTTTAAAATCCCAATGGTAGTGGTGGAAATGTTTTTCTGGAAGTGTAGTAATTTCGTTGGGTAATTCCGAAATCGGCGGTAATTTATTTTTGAAATACTGTTGGTATTGCCACGCTAAAAACCCATAATCTAATTCATTTTCAATCGCCAATCCGATGGTCGAAGCGATTTGAAACAACTGGTTTCCAAGATTTCCTTTTCGGCCAATTTTGCTGAATGTTATCATTAGAAAATCCTGTTAGATATAGCCTTTAGAGCCTTTATTGGAAATGATCGTGGCCAACGGAGCCGCAAGAACCGCTTCATTCGGCACATCAAAAGTAACAATCGCCTGCGTACCGACCAACACGTCGTCACCAATGGTAATTCCACCCAAGATTGTCGCGCCCGGGCCTATAAATACACGGTTTCCAATCTTCGGGATTCCGGTGTTTTTACCACGCACCAAAACACCGATGGTGACACCTTGCGATAAATTGCAATATTCGCCAATTTCCGTATCGCCATGAATCACAACGCCACCGTAATGCCCGATATACAAGCCTTTCCCAATTTTGGTGCGGTAAGAAATATCAAAACCGTATTTGACGTTCAGATGACGCAACCAAACAAAAAGAAAATAAAAGAACAAACGGTTTTTGCGGCGGTAATACTGGCAATAGCGAAAGACAATCGTGAATTTTAAGCCAGGAATGCTGTACATAAAATAACATCTGAGAAACAACAACAAAGTCAAAGGCTTGACGATTTGGTATCGCAGCAAGTCGTGTTTTAGAATGTCTCTTAACTCTGATTTTGTCATGTCGGGAACGAAAATTATTTTTTGAGCATTGATTTCAGTTTAACCACCACTTTTGCGTATTGTTTCGCACAATTCTTTTTGAACGCATAAGTCGGATCTTTAAAAATGATTGGCGCTATTTCAGTATTTTCAGTTTTCAACGCCTTGTCAAAAATCGCATTGATGCGTTTGGTGTGCTTGTCGTTGCTGCCATAAGAGCGCGCGTACCAAGTATGATAAAGCATTTTATTGCCTTGGTCATCAAAAACTAAATTGGTGATTGCATCGTCTTCAAACGGAACCGAAGCGTCGAGAAACAGGATTTTTTTATGTTGCCTTCTGAGCCAGAAATAAAAACAGTAATAAGGCTCAAAAAGACTTTCCTTGCTGTAATCTCCAGGCACTTGACTCAAATCATCTTTAAATTCATCCTTAACAATGAATTGGTGTTTGAGTACTTCATCTTCATTCCAGATTTGAGAAATCTCTTTGAAATTGATGATCGAAAAAAACGTATTGATCGCAAACGGATTCTGAACGCGATGCGGAATCACACCGCCGTCGCGAACGCCGCAAACGGTATATTGTTCTTGTTCCATGCGTTGGATAATCGGAAAAACCAAATCCGGATTGATGAACAAGACATCTTCATCGGCCATAATCAGCCAATCGATGTTTTGGTCTTTGAGTTTTTTGAACATATAGCAAACGCTGTCCATCGCGTGCATGCCGTTTCTTCCGTCGATCAGATATTTCTGGATGCCTTTCGGAAACAACGGTGCTGATTTTTGATACAAATCAAAATTGACCACGGTAGAAAGTATGGCTATGTTTTTAGTCATTTTTTGTGGATTGAGACTCGTTCATGATATTTTCAATCGAATCGACAATGCGTTTGGACGCGTCTTTCGCCGGATGTAAATTAATTTTTTCAAACCAAAGTTGTGCGTTTTCAATGGCTTCTTTCTTGGAATCGCCAAGCATTTTGAGAATCAAACCGCTAATTTCCTCCGATCCATTGATCCAGAAAACTGCTTTTGGGTTTGGCATCGATCGGAAATGCATGAAATTATAGACTTTCTCGGCGGACCAGTCTTGATATAATTCATTCTCGACATTGTAATTGAAATAAGCGCACGGTTTGCCAAACGCCACATAATCAAACACCATCGACGAACCTAAATTAAGCACTAATTCTGTGTTTGCAATCGTGTTCATCTGCAAAATCAAATCTTCTTTGGTCGGCAAAATTGTGTTCCATTGTTCTGCAATCTGCGTCCATTTTGGGGCGATTGGCGTGATGACATCTTTGTTTTTTTCAATCACTTCATCAAAACGGTTCGAGAAATCCACGGGGCAACAACGGAAAATGATTCCGAGATTTTGCCCATTCTGATTGAGGTTTCTGACAGCCGTCGCCGTGTCGTTCAAATAAACAGGATCATGCGGCGAGGAAACGATATCATCTCCAGAGAAACAAATGTATTTTTTATTAAAATCGAGGTTGTATTCTTTGTAAAAATCTTCTTTTGAAGATAAGAAATCAGCATCAAAATGTGGCTCAAACTGCGGCGTTCCGGTGACGATGATCTGTTCTTCTTTCACATGCGGATAATAATACACGAGTTCTTTTTTCATGTACTCGCTCCAGACGAAATAAAAATCAGGTTCTACAATTTTAGTCGCTTTGGGCAAATTATCCCACGAATAAATGACGGCTGCGGTCGGAATTCCTAAATCCTGTGCTGCGAGAATTGGCGCTACGGCTAACATCGTCCGTTGGTTCGTGCAAAAAACCATCGCAGGATTCTCTTTTTGCAACGTTTCCAAACTGTCGAAATAGAGTTTCGTCTTGCGTTCGTGCTGCGCAATTTTTGTCCTGATTTTCGCCAATCCTTTGTCGGAATTGTAACGCAAAATGAGTGCATTGGTATAGAGATTCTTTATAATTCGCTTCCAATCTTCATTCGAAAAAGGAAATTTGTACGAATTGTAAACTAAATCCTTCGAACGTTTGATGCTCAAAGCCAGTTCAATTCTGGTCTGCGCGACTTTTAGCATATTCGTCAGCGGATGCGCTTTGGCATTGCTAATTTTGATTTCCTTGAAGTCTAAGGCGGTTAAGTCAAACGGCGTATTGTTCCAGAAAACGATGTCCAAACCTCTTGCCTTGGCGGTTTTGTGAAAGTTCGTGAAAGCAAAATTCCTAAGTCCGACGCCATCAGGAAGCAGTATGAATAATTTATTGTTGCGCATTATCTTATTTTAGTGGCGTCAAATATCCTTTTTTTATCAGACATAAAAAACATTTCAAGGCGAATATAGCGCTTTGTTACAATTTAATGTGGACGATTTTCCAAGGCAACATCAAGTGTCCTTTAAATTGCGATCCGTCGATGATTCTCGTGGCGATGTTGTTTCCCGCGCTGGCTTTGTGCTCTTCGTAATGTTTCATGATCGCAGCGGCATCGAACTCGTCGTCGTAAATATTAATTTCTCCCAGATCACCGACGATTTTCTTAATATAATTTTCATCGTAGATGTTGACGTACATGAACGAAGCCGGTTCGCCATTGGCATCGAGTTCGTCGGACAACCCTTTTTTGGTGATCAACACTTCATTGCCTACGAGCATTCTGATGAACACATCGTTTTTGGTCACACGAATCAGTTCTTTAATCGCCTGATCGATATTTGGAATGTGGGGAATCGTGTTGCAGCAAATCGAAACTTCGTAGCTTTTATCTTCTACGGGAAGTTTGCGCACGTCGCCCAGCATAAATTGATAGTTCGGGTTTTCCTTAAAAATTTCTTTCGCATCGATAATGTGTTGCTCGGTGATATCAATCCCTAAATATTTGAAATCGTTCTTGAGTTGTTTCTCAAAACTCAGGATGAAATGTCCGGTTCCGCAACCCGCATCGAGAATCGAATGACAGCTTTTCGCTTCGTCATGCACCACTTTCGCAACCTGTTTGGCCGATTCCATTTCGCTTTTCAATCCTTTGGCGCGATCGGCGAGTTCTTTGTGATAGTAACTTCTGTCGGTCCAGTAATTCCAGTTTCCCATTATATTTTAAATTTTATTTTTTGAGTTGTTCTAAAAACTTTTGTGTAATAAATTCTTCGGTCATCGACATCGATTCAAACGTCGCTCCGGCTATGTGCGGCGTGATGATGACATTGTAATTTTGGTTCGCCAAAGCCATCATCGGATTCGAATTCCTGTTGTCGCTATCGAGTTCGTGCACAATCACATCAGTCGCCAAACCCGACAATTTTCCTTCTTTTAAAAGCATTGCCATGTCGTTTTCATTCCAAACGGCTCCCCTTGAAGTGTTGATGATGAATGGTGATTTTGTATTTTCAAACATTGATTTCTTGACAAAGTTGGTGTTTTCTTCGCTTAGTGGAATGTGAATCGTAATGATTTCGGCCCATTGAAACAGCGCTTCCGGAGTATCGAATTTGAGGTAATTTGACGCGATGGATTTGGTGTCGTAAAAACCCACTTCCATATCAAACGCTTCAGCAAAACGCGCGACCTGCTTTCCTACCCTGCCCAAACCTAAAATGCCTAATTTCTTGCCTTTGAGATTGTTTCCTTTGAAAGGATTGCGATCCCAACCGCCTTGTTTGACGTGCTGGAAAGCCGATGGAATTTTTCGCAGCAAAGTCAAAATCAATCCCCAGGTATGTTCCGCCGTGGATGGAATCGAACCTAAAAATTCGACTTCGTTTTTCAATGAAATCACTTTCCCGCCGCGGCTTTCAAAGTAATTGACATCGATATGATCCAAACCTGTCGTTGCGGTAAGAATGCATTTTAAATTTTTAGCATTGTCAATGATTTCACGATCCATCGCAAAACCCAAACGGATAAACAAAACTTCGCAATCGGCCGATTTCGACAACAATTCCTCGCGTGTTTGGATATTCCCAATCCTAACCTCGACTTGTTGCTTTAAATCCGCTATGGCTTTGGCACTGAAATGTTCAGCTTCGGTGATTAGTAATTTCATTGTTCCAGTCTTCATATAACAGCGTCGCGAGTTGAAAATCCCTTTGATTGTCAATGTTCACGAGCCAATTTGCATTCATAACATACGCTAGTTTGTGAGTTACCATAAACGATTGCTGCTCCAAAAACGCTTTAGTTCTCACAGCATAAAAGCAACCATTTCGGTAGTAGACGGGTTTTAAATCCTGCCTTCTAAGCGTTTCACCATTTTCAATTAGAGGAATCATTTGACCGCCATCGCCCAAATCATACATCCTCGCCGGATGCACGTCATCCATAGGAACGACGCTGATGACGCCATCGGTATCCGGATTTTTTTCGAGCAAATCGATGACCGCATCCAAATCAGCACTTGTTCTCAGAGGCGCCGTGGGTTGCAGCAAAACGATGTTGTCAAAATCCTCTTTTAAATAATCGTAAGTGAACGTTACTGCCGTGACTACATTACTATCGTCCTGAGCCAATGCAACTGGACGTTTGATGATTTCAACTGCATATTTCTGACAAGCCGCAATAATCGCATCGCCATCAGTAGAAACGACAATTTTAATATCTTTTTTAGAGCCCAAAGCACATTCTATCGCATGCGCAATCAACGGTTTGCCACCCAATAATTTGATGTTTTTTTGAGGAACGCCTTTCGAACCGCCGCGCGCAGGAATGATGACTAAAGTGCGCATTAGTAAGAAATGGTTTTGTGGAATTGTAAAGGCAAGTTGCTTAACAATGTTGCAATTTTTTCACCAGCATCGCCACCGCCATAAACTAAAGATTGTTTCCGTTCTTTATTTTGAAAAGCACTTTGGATGCCTTTGACGATTTCATTTTCATCATAAGAAACGTCAATCACATTGTTGCCTCGATCGCGTCGGTTTTGTCTTGAGCCGATATTGACTACGGGCACGCCAAGGAAAGAACATTCGCGAATGCCCACGCTCGAATTGCCGACCAGACAAGCCGAACCGTGCAGCAATTGCAGGAAATCATCGCCTTTCATATTCTTGAAAAAATGAACATTCTCTAATTTGTGTAATTCCCTGTAAGAACGGATTCCTGTTGAAGTTCCGTCTGCTCCGGCGTCAACGTTAGGCCAGAACCAAAGCGTCGGGAAATTGATTTGCTGAATCGCTCTCAAAGTCGCTTCAATGTGTTTTCTCGAATCGAGGTATTCGTTGGTTACGGGATGCTGCATGACAACCAGATAACCTTGATCTAATTTTGGTTTCGAACCTACGCCGCCGTACAGTTCATAAGGATCAAACAACGGTTTGTCGCTTTGTAAAACCTGCTGCGCAATATCAATCGACGGGCAACCCGTGTTAAAAACCATCTCAGGATTTTCACCCAATTGAATCACGCGTTGTTTGGCGTTTTCAGAAGCCACAAAATGATAATCGGCTAATTTGGTAATCGCGTGACGTACTTTTTCATCAATATTTCCGGTGACTTCGCCGCCTTGGATGTGCGCGAGCGGAATATTCATGTAAGAAGCCGCAATCGCCGTAGCCATCGTTTCAAATCGATCCGCAACGGTAACTACGATATCAGGTTTCAGATTGTCAAAAACGGTTGACAGTTCTAAAATTCCGATTCCTGTCGTTTTCGCGGCGGCTGTCAGGTTTTCACCTTCAAGCACGTTGAATACTTTGGCGGCAATTTCGAAACCGTCGTTTTCTATATAATTTACGGCACTTCCGTAACGCTCTAGCAAAGCTGAAGCAGCGATGATGAGCTGAAGTTCCAAATCCGGGTTTTGTTGTATCGCTTTGAGTACGGTTTTGACCCTGCTATACGAAGGCCTTGCCGTAATGACGACCGCTATTTTTCTTTTGATGTTCATGGCAAATCGTCTTCATTTAAAAAATCCCACTGGCTTTTGTCTTTTGATAATTTCTTGCCGATGACCGTTTGGTAATCGCGCGCCGGAATGCCGTAACCGGTTGGTTTTTTGTGTTCCAGATCTTCAAAAGTAATCGTGTGCCCTTCAGGTAAGTCTTTATTCACTGCTAAAGATTTTTCAAAAATGCTCTTTAAAGTGGTGAATGCTTCGGTGTTATTTTTATCTATCGGTTGCGATTGCGCTTCGAAAATGGCCGTCGCGCCTTCGACCAATTGTTTTGTTTCTTCGAGAGTTAAAGATGCGATCGCGTCCGGGCCGAACATTGCTCGGTCAAAAACCACATGGAATTCTAGGATTTCCGCGCCCAAAGCCACAGCTGCAATTCCGGTGGCGGTTTTAGCGGAATGGTCTGAAAAACCAACAGGAATATTGTAGCGTGCTTTAAGTTCGGGAATCAAATTCAATCCGTATTGGTGCGGAAGCGTCGGGTAAGCCGTTGTGCATTGCAAAATCGAAAAATCTGCTGCTTTACTTTTCAAATAATCAACGACTTGATCCAATTCTGAAAAACTGCTCATGCCTGACGAAATGATGATTGGTTTTTTGGTTTCAATAATTTTATCCAATAAAAGGAAATTCGAAACTTCTCCCGAACCGACTTTGTAAGCTTTCACATCGAGTTTTTCAAGCCAATCGACCGCAGCATTGCTGAACGGCGAACAGATGAAATCCAAACCCACTTCGTCGCAATGTTTTTTGATGCCTTGCCATTGCTCGAAAGTGAATTCCATGCGCTTCCAGTAATCGAAACGCGTGGCATCTTCATAAGAAAATTTGACCCTAAACGGTTCGTGGATGCTGCTTTCGGCTTCAGCAATATGCATCTGAAACTTGATCGCCTGCACGCCGGTTTTCGCCACAGCGTCGATGTAGGAATGCAAAATCCCCAGACTTCCGTCGTGCGCCTGCGCAATCTCAGCGATAAAATAAGGTTTGTCTCTCATGAAAGCTTTCAAAAATGAAGCGTAAAAGTAATTATTTTTCCGGTTTCCAGTACAACCTCACGTTCTCTAATTGGTCGTAGGCTTTGTACTCACTCAAAGTCAGCCGGTTACTGTGTTTGATTATTTTGGGAATGAAAATCACAAGGTCGAATAACGCTAAAACGATTGCCTGAAGCGCTTTGAAATCGCCTTTGAATACTTTGAGTTTCAATTGCATCCAGATTGAATAAGCGAGCATTCTCGGGATTTTGATCCACGGAAAAAACAGAAAATATAAAAACCAACCCGAACGCAACGACCGTTTTAAGCGAATCATATAATCGGCGTTGGATTTTCGGGCTTTTAAATCAACGCGATGGTTGACCAAAACCGATGGCAAATAGTGAATTTCTATGTTTTTCTTGAACAGTTCGTAAGACGCAAAATCTTCCTCGCCGTGAAAAACAAACCAATAAGGATAATCGGGGATTTGATGCCAGGCTTTCATGCGCCAAACGTTAGCGCCGCCGGGAAAACTTCTCATGCGCAGCGGTTGCTCTTTTGTTTGAGTCGATTCGGGTTCGGTTTTGCTCCAGAAAATCCTAAATCCAATCAAACCACATTCGGGATGCTGCTTAAAATAATCGTCAATCAGTTCCAATGGATTTTCAGTGATGAAATGCAAGTCATCATCAATCGAAATCGCGTAATCGGTTGTGGTCAGATGCAACAATTTGTTTCTGCTGTAGATCAGGCCTTTGCTTTTTTCATTGCGGATCAAATGAATATCGGGATAATGGCTTTTGATGAACTCCGAAGTGCCATCGGTCGAACCGTCGTCGCAAAGCATGCAAGCCACATCGTCGCGCTGCAACAAAGGATCGATTTTGACAAGCGTATAAGTCAAATCCTCCAAACGGTTTTTGGTCGTAATCAGGATGGTGAATTTTTTGGAAGGTTGCGTCATGCGTTAATAAGTAGCGATCATTTCTTTGGGCAAGTTTTTGTGCCAGAAAAACAGCATCCTGACTTTTCTGCTTTTGAAAATCTTGCGAAGGATTCTGCTTTTGAAATAATATTCGACGCTGTTGATGTTTTTGGAAGTCGGGAAATCAGACTTGAATTCATAACTTTCATCATTCGAATGCGTGACTTCGCTCATCCAGTTTTCATAGACATTACCCATGTGGTAAGCGAAATTGTCGAAAGTCGTCAGGCGCCAATAGTCTTTTTTCAACGGGCATTGGTCGAGATAATCTTCGCTGAGTCCGCCCATTTTGAAACCAATGAAAGTGACGATTTCATCAAACATATCCTTTTTATAAGTCGCCACGAAATGCCCCGAACCCAAGTAAGTCTTGACGCCGTTCGATTCGTAACCCAAAGCGATGTCGTGATGGTATTTCATGATGTCGTCCCAACCGACGCTTTTGTAGAAATGTTCTAAAGCTTCAGGGTTTTTAACTGGAAGAAATTTCAGGTTTTTATTGAACAAATTGCTCCACAGAATATTTTCGCAACGTGTCATGAAAGTTCTGTATTGCGGCACAATTCCGACGACACCGGCTTTAGGAATCGCGGCAAAAACTTTATTGGTTTCCTGTTGCCAGTTCGAGAGAAACAACACATCGCTGTCGGCTATCGTGACGAGTTCGATGTTGTTGCCTGCCAATCCTTTGAGAATCGCATTGACTTTTCCGATGTTGGTCGTATGAATCAGTTCATGGATTTTACCATCATTGAAAAGTGCATCAAGATATTCGACGACTTTCGCATCGCTGCCATTATTGACAATCGTAATAAAAGTATTCGAATGTACCGTTGCAAAAAGCGAATCGAGACACAACTTTAATATCTTCAAACCATCGGCGTAATAGCCTTCAAGATTGGGTATAAAAACCGGGATAATGACCTGATGGTTGAACGCCACTTTTTCGAGCGGCTTGTCTTTATGGGGATTAAAACCTACGCGCATTAAGGGACGAATTTAATTTTCTCGGCAAGGTAAATCAATTTTCTAACTCTGAAGATTTTGGCCGCGTGGAATAAGGTGTAATACGATATACCTTTCGCAAGCCAGCGGTTTTGATCGAAAGTGTTTTTTAAAGAAAACTGCTGCAATAAAAAAAGCGAACGGTGGTGGAAATCCTTATACCAGATCGATTGGCCGGAAACCCCTGAACCTTGACGGTAAATCGAGAATTTTTCATCCAAATACTTTGCTTTTCCTTGTAAGGTGAGCAGAATCCACAACATCCAATCGCCGGCTTTGACATTTTTGGAAAGCTTATCAAACGCAACCACATTCCTAAAGACAGAAGTGCAACTGAACGCAATCGGCGAAAAAATCGCAAAACGGTAATCGAGTACCGAATGGTGGGCATTCCAATATTTCATCGAGTGATTTTCGTTGGTGTTGCCATGAATATCTATCGCCTGCACATCAGAATGGCACAAAGTAAAATCAGGGTTTTGCTCTAAAAAATCGACTTGTTTTTGCAATTTCGTGGCATCAATCCAGTGATCGTCGCCTTCAAAATAAGCGATGTATTTTGACTTTGGCGTTTTCATCAGATCGAACCAATTCTGCGCCGCGCCTACATTTTTTTGTTGAAGAATCAATCGAATCCGATCCGGAAACTTTTGTTGGTATTCTTTTAAAATCGTTCTCGTACCATCGGTCGAAAAATCGTCGGCAATAATGAGTTCCCAATCGAAATTGACTTGTTGCATCAAAACGCCTTCCACCGCCTGACGAATGTAGTTCTCATGGTTGTAAGTGATCAGACAAACAGACAGCAACGGCGTTGGCATGGCTTACTTCCCTTTTTCACACATTAAGAAAATACTCGAGCACAAATCAGGATATTGTTGCCCCAATTCGTAGCAACCTTGCAGGTATTCCTTAGAAATAATATCAGTCTGCAACAAACGATCCCACTGGAAATTAGCCAATCCTTTGAAGAAAATCCCTGAACGGTGAACCACTTTGAGTCCGGCCGCTTTGGCATCGCGTTCTAAAGTATCGAGCGTGTAAGTAATGTTATGGCCGTGCTCTTTTTCGGCGGGTGTCACGGCGGAATTGTGTGTGATCAATCCCATTTTGACCGCAATCTGACGTGATGGCGCGTTCGCATTCGGACAAACTAGAAAGAATCTTCCGTTGTCTGACAGCCATTCATCATTGATGCGCTTCAATACAGCCACAGGATCGTCGATGTGTTCGAGCACATGCGTGAGCACGATGTTGTCATACTTTGTAGGAAGATCAACGGTTTCGAACAACGAATTGACGAATTTTATTTTGTCGCCGAAGGTTTGTTTGGCTTCCGAAATCGCTTCATCGGATACTTCCACGCAAGTAATGTCGTCGAAATACGGTAAAAATAATTTGGTAAAAACACCTTTGTGGCTTCCAAGTTCGAGGAAATTCCCATTCCTAAAAAAAGGCTCAAACGCTTGAATCATAAACGGGTGCATCACATCATAATCAAAACTGTAGACGTATTTATGATCGGCGGTATCTTTTAGTTCTTTATTGTAATCTCTCTTAGTTTCCATTTCGAATTGTACTATTTTATTTAATTTTCGAGCATTGCCAGGCCAAAACCGGCTTTCCCGAATTCGTTTCCATTGTAGAGCAAATATACTTGATTCCCGACTTTAAAAAAATGCGGATAGCACATCATGTCGGAATCCCAGTCGTTTTCACTTAAATTGATGCCTAACTTTTCATCATCGCGTGTCCAATTTGTTAAATCATTGGAATAAGCATACCCCAATCGGTAGCCTTTATTCTTGTCGGTTCTGAACCCTGAAGCGTGGCGGTAGCAGAACACCATATGGTATAAACCGTTGTAAAAAATGACGCTTGGCAAAGCCTGACATTCTTCGTTATTGATTTTATCCGTGATGATTTTCCGGCCTTCTTTTTTCCAGTGGATGCCGTCGTCGGAAGTTGCGTGGGCGATTTTATAAACCCTGTCCGGCGCCTGCCCTTCGACGAATTCCGTCCATTGCGTGCCGTAGATGTACCACATGTGGAAGGTGTTTTCGAAAACCGCTACGAAAGCATCGCAGACCAAAAAAGGTTCGTGCAAAGTTGCGGTCAATACTGGGCCATTGCCGAGTTTTTCAAAGGTTTTTCCCTGATCATGGCTCACCGCAAAACCTACGGAAGCGTCGGCGGAAACGGATACTTTTCTGTTCCAGCCAGTCGTATAAGCTAGGATTTTATCTTCATGCTTCAACACATTGATTGGAAAAATCCCATGCTCGTCAAAACAGCCTAATTTCCCTAAAGGAATGACGGTTTCGGTCGAAATATTTAGAATCTGTTTGAATTCCTTGTCGAAATCCACAAAAGCGACATGGCTCAAATATTTACCAATGTTGTCTTTTTCGCGCGTCGAGAAATAAATCCTCACGAAATCATCGAAGACAATCGTTTGAGGCGATTGCGCGAATTCAAAGCAATTGTTGGGCAGTTTATGATCGGTCGGGTTGAAAATCTTCCCTAGTTTTTTCCACTTCATATTATTGATGATAACTTTCCAATTCGGCCAATCCGAAACCGAAACGCCCGATTTCATTGCCTTGGTGGAGCATGTAAACTTTATTGTTGAGCGCAAACACAAACGGGTAACTCACCGATTCTGAATCCCAGCCGCTTTGCGATGCTTCAATTCCGGCTTTTTGATCTTCACGTGTCCAGTGGATTAAATCCGTAGAAGAAGCATAACCGATTCTGTAACCTCGCCCAGGTTCGCGGAAATTGAGGTTATTGCGGTACGAAAAAAACATGTGATACTTGCCTTGGTATTGAAAAACATCGGCGCTCGCCTGGCATTCGTTGACTTCCAATACATCGGGAATCAAATCCTTGTGGTTTTTATTCCAGTTGATGCCATCGGTTGAAGTCGCCATCCTGATTTTATAAACGGGTTGCGGTTGCCCGTCATTCGGAATCCATTCACGGGTTGCGGAATACCACAAATACCAAGTATCACCGAACTTTCTGATTTTTGGGCTTCCCATCACAAAGGGTTCATCAGGCGTGTACGGAATCACCGGCCCTTCACCCATTCTCTGAAAAGAATCGCCATTGTCTTTACTCACGGCAACGCCAATCGCGGCGTTGAAAGGAACAGATTCGCAGCGCGTCCAGCCGGCGTAATAGGCTCGGATTTCATCATCATTTTGAATCACTGAAACGGGATAAGTTCCAAATTCGTCGAAAGTGCCCAAACCGCCCAAAGGCAAAATCGGCGCTTTGCAAATCGAAACGATTTCCGATAAATTGTCTTTGTTCAGATCGATGTAACCCATTCTGCTCACGTATTGTCCGTTTTCAGGGGCCGGCCTTGACGAGAAAAACACGCGCACGGTTTTCTCAAAAATGACCACAGATGGCGCCTGCGCGTATTCGTACATCCAGCTTTGGTCTCTATAATCAATGGGATTAAAAATTTGTCCCAGTTTTTTCCACTTAAACATGTATTCTTTTTTTACAGCCTGCAAAGATTCCTTGCGCCGGTTTTTAAACATCCGTAATAATAATCGTTGAATCCGGCTTTATCCATCAAGTCAAAAACTACCTGCATATCATATTCGATACGGTGCAAAGTAAATTCGCCGTCAAAAGTAGCAAAAGCAGCCCTCGGATCGTTGTCACGTGGCATGCCTACAGAACCCGGATTGCAATAGGTTTTGTCTCCAAAATGATGTAAAGATTGAAAATGCGTGTGCCCCGAAACGAAGTTCTTCCCTTCTATTCTGGAGAAATAGTCTGCGTTGGGTTCGACAAGATATTCATCAATCGGATCGGCCCAACCGCCGTGAACCATGTGAATTGAACCTACAAACCGCTGCATATCAAACGTGCGCAGCCAATCGATATTTTCCTGAGTAATCACTTTGCGTTGATAAACCAAACAATCATTAACGCTTTTAGATCTCGGGCAAAAGCCGCCACTCGCCATATACCAATCGTGGTTGCCCATCAGACAAGGGATATTGCGTTTTCTGAGTTCATCACAGCATTCATTGACCTGCGAATAATAACCGACGACATCGCCGAGGCAATAAATTTCGGTGATATTCATCGCGTCGAGTTCGGCCAAAACCGTTTTTAACGCTTCGTAGTTTCCGTGAATGTCGGAGATGATGCCAATTTTATTCATAGATGATCAGGTCTTCGATATAACGGATGGCTTTTCCGTTTTTGATTTTTGGTTGCCCGATGGTTTTATTTTCAACGAAATAATCAACGGCCATTTGCGATTCGTTGTAACCGAATTTAGCGCGAATGGAAGTTGATGAAGAAATGCGCGGGTTGATTTCGAGCAATTTCAAACCATCATCATCCTTTCTAAATTGGAAATTCGTCGGGCCGATGGGTTTAAAAATCGAGCACAATGCTTTTAGAGTTTCCTCTATATTTTCCAAATTAATGACTTCAGCTTTTTCAGTAAAACCGTCTTTTGACAATTTTCTTTTGAGCGTCATATACGCATAAAATCCGCCTTGTCCGTCGCAAAATGCTGAAGTTGTATATTCTTCGTCGTCATTTCCGACAATCGGTTGCGCCATCAATTGGGAACCGATATATTGTTGGTGTTTTTCAAATTCTTCTTCGGAATTTACGCGTACAATTCCTTTAGAACCGTGACCTATGCGTGGTTTTAAAAGAAACGGCAATCCGAATTGGGTTTTTAATACCTTGAAATCTGACTCTAAAGTCGTGTCTATTGCAAAAGGTAAATCGGATTCTTTTAATTTTTGATAGAAAACCCATTTGTCGTGGCAGGCGTCGATGAGTTCTTGGGCATTCAACAATACTTTGACGCCGCTTTTTTCGAGGGTGTCTTTATGTTCTGACCATGCGTACATATCGGCTTCAATACCCGGAATAATCAGATCGATTTGGTGCTTTTCGATGGTTTTCAGAAGCCAATCGATATAATTTGGATCGTTCGTCGGAACCGCCTGTTCAAAAATATCGCAAAATCCTTCAGCGGCTGAATCGGAATAAATCGTTGTGCCGATGAATTTGTATGGAATTCCCGACAACCGCAGCGAACGCAAAATGCCGTAGCCGATGATGCCGCTCGCACCTGAAACTAAAATATTTTTCATTTGCTATTGTTACTGTTATCGACAATTTTTTGGATGCCTTGTTCGAGTGTCACTTGCGGATAAAATCCGATTTTCTGATATAGTGCACCGTCTTTATCGTATTGAAAACTTGGAATATCGGGTTTGTCGCTCAGGAAAGTGGCTTTGCCATCCGTGCCGAAAACTTTATAAGCTGTAGCGGCAATTTCGGTGTAAGTCACGTCGTTCATTTGAGTACACGAATAACTTCCAGTGACTTTTTGCTGCACGACTTTCAAAATTATTTCGGTCAAATCGTCGATGAATAGAAAGTTTCTGACCGGATCGTTGTTGCCGTAAAGCGTTAGATCTTCACTGTTTTTCGCTTTGTCCAGAATAGTATAGAAAAACGGCTGGTGCTTTTTGAAACTTTCTTCGACGCCATATAAGTGCGAAGGTTTTAAAATTGTCAACGGTAAATTATTTAAAGAACAATAGTATGTTGCCAATTCTTCCGAGTGTTTTTTTGAAATGCTGTAAACCGAATAATTAGGTTCGTCGGGCGTGGCGTTTGAGAAAATACTTGAAATGTAAATAAAGTGCTTCACACCTGCATCAACAGCGGCTTTGCACAATCGAACCGTTCCAATCACATTGATTTTTTCAGCAGCGATGATTTCTTCAGCGGTTTTGCCTCCGAAATGCGCGGCGGTATGAATGATGACATCAATATCGTTTGGAAGCGAAATGTTTTCATCGGACAAATCTAAAGTAATGTCGCAACCAGTTCTTCCAGCCGTCATCACTTCGCAAAACTGCGCCAGTATAGGCTTTAAAGCGTTTGCAATCGAAGACGTTCCACCAACAATCAGTGCTTTCATCTATGCTTTGATTTCAGCTAAAATGCCACAACACAATTCTGGATAAGCGATACCGACTTCACAAAAAGCATCGATGACTTTCTTGTCAAAGTTTAGTGAAATCATCTGAGAAGTCGCCAATGGTTTCAAATAAATACCTTCCACCATCGCCACTTCATAACCCGCTGCAATCACATCTTCCGTCAATGTTTCAACGGTATAATAACGTTGGTGCCCAAGAATATGGTCGTTTTCTGAAAGTTCCTGCATGTCGTTCAGCAAACCTGCGGCATGGCCTAATCTTCTGTTCAAGACTTCAGCGTTCGGAACTGCGATGAACATGCGTCCTTTAGGTGCGAGGAATTGTTTGAAATGTTTCAATATCTCCACCGGATTGTCGACGTGTTCCAGAATGAAACCCATGACAATCAGGTCAAATTTCTCTTCGGATTCGAATTTTTCAAAATAGGTTTCGACGATTTCCGCTTTACAATCTGGATATTTCGAGCGGAAGTTCTGAATGATCGCATTCGAGCCGTCGAGCACGACATGCTTGGTAAATTGTTTTGAAAAAATCGTAGTCGTGTAACCGTGTCCCAAGCCTAATTCCAATAAGGATTTACAGTTCTGGGTATGTTTTAAGATTCGTTTCGGATACCAATTCAACAGGATTTCATTGTCGAAATCGTATTGAAGTTCGCCTTCATAAGCCCGTACATGTTGGTCTAAAGCATTTTTCATAGTTATAGCAAAGTAACATCCGTTAGAAAACCACGGATTTCCTGTTTGGAATTAAACATCATGACATCAATAACAGACAGCCAAGGTATGAAATCATTGTCAAATTGTGGGTATTCGATGGGGTTCGATTTGATGAAATGAAGTTGTAAATCATTCGCTTCAAAAGTCGCTTTATCGTAAAGTTGGAGGCCTCCAATTGCGTTGATGTATTGCGTGGCCTCAAGGATTTTGGCAATCGCGATGACTTTATCTTGAGATTTTAAATTGTGGTCGATATCGATTGTGGAAGAAATTACAATCTTGGTTTTAATCTCCAAATAATCGCAAACGGCTTGTATTGAATGGTGAATCAATCGGAATAAGTTGGTTTCATTCTGGTTCAAAATCGATTCAATCAATGGAAAAACCGTTGAAAATTGCGGCGCTTTTTTATACGCTTCTTTAATTTTAGACAGCAATTTGACTTTGTCTTTCGCATAATTTTCAGACAAAAATCTTTGGTCTACATGCAGAAAATCAGAATCTTTTTTCAAAGGCACGGTTACGGGAGCCGCTTCGCTATGGAGTAAAATCCGGTTGCGGTTGATCCAGCCTTTTTTGGTGTATTCTATATTGTCATAAACCACGAAAACATCGACAGCATTGATGAGTTGAAAATAACCGATATAAGGAAACCAATACGGTTGCATGATGCCCACTTTCATCAGAGTGCGGCGTTTAAGATTGTCACGATGCGCCTGGTTTCATCGGCTGTCAGTCCGGCATACAAAGGCAGACAAAGCACCGAAACCGCAACGGCTTCTGAGACTGGCATCGATTGATGGGAAGCAAACGGAATCGTATTCAACGACGGATAAAAGTACCGTCTTGGGAAAATCTGGTGTTTGTTTAAGGCCGCCTCAGCACGCAATAAATCTTGTTCAGACTCGAAAATGATCGGATAATAGCTGTAATTCCACTGTGTGTTTTCGCGAATCGTGAACGTTCTCACTTTCGGAAAATCGATGTGGTTGTTGTAGTAATCTACAATGTTTTTACGCTGCTCCAGAATCTGCGGCATGTACGGCAAAACCGCCAAGCCCATCGCACCCTGAAGTTCGGACATCTTCGCATTGAGCCCGACACCCGAAAAATCATGAGGCCCATTGTGCCCGAAGTTGTGGCTGTAGAACAAAGGTTCGTATAAGGCTTTGTCGGTAAAAAATAACGCACCACCTTCTCCGGTATGGAACAATTTCGTCGCGTGGAAGCTGCAAGTACTCACATCGCCAAAATTGAAAATCGATTCATTTTTATAGGTCACCCCAAAACAATGCGCGGCGTCGTATATGACTTTTAAGTTGTGTTTGTTCGCAATCGCCTGAATCGCCTCGACATCACACGGATTTCCGAAAACGTGCGTGACGAGAATCGCGGTGGTTTTATCGGTAATGGCGGCCTCGATTTTGGTTTCATCAATCGTGAGGTAATCGGGATTGATGTCAACAAAAACCGGTTTGCAATGTTCCCATAAAATGGAAGAAGTCGTCGCAATATAAGAAAAAGGCGTCGTGATAATTTCGCCTTGATTTCCAAGAACTTTTAAAGCAATCTGCAGCGGCAAAGTGCCATTCGTGGTCAAGATGATCTGATTGGCACCGAGATAAGAACGCAATTTTTCCTCAAGTTCCAGAACCAAAGGCCCGCGATTGGTAATCCAATGCTGGTCCCACGACGATTTTAAAATCGCCTGATATTCCGATTGATCCGGTAAAAAGGCTTGGGTAACTTTGATCATATTAGTTTCTGGGCTTTGCAAAACAGATGGTTTCTTCGGCGTGAATGGTAAAGTGGTCTAGAAAAATTTCGTAATCTAAATCCAGGTCTAAAATCCAGGCGGGAATGGCCGTGAAATCTTCCATGCTGTGGTAAATCGCAATCGCTAATTTAGGCCTGAACTTTTTGATGGTTTCGACAGCGCCGCGCAAAGCTGCACTTTCGACGCCTTCAATATCCATTTTTACAAAATCGACTTTGGCGATGTTGTTTCTTTTGACAAAATCATCAATCGTCAGCGTCGTCGTAGAACCTGTGTGGCCATCAAAAGCGAACGTTTCGATTTTACTTCCGGGGCCATTGTCTTTGTAATAAATCGTATCATCGGAATGGTCCGAAACCGGATGCGGCACGAGTTCGATCTGATTTTCGAGATTCGGATTCAAGGACCTGTTGTGGTGGAACAGTTTGATGTTGTCGGGAATGAATTCAAAAGAAAACACTTTGCCCGAAGGTCCGGCTTTGTGCGCAAAATATAAGGCGGTGTCGCCCCAACAAGCGCCGGCATCAATCACAAAATCACCGGCTTCGACCTGAACCACTGGTTTGCCGTCTAATTTATAAGCGTATTGCTCGATGATAAAATCAATCGTAACGCCAAGCGAACCGAAATAAAGCTGCACGTCGTAACCAATCGGTTTGAGGTTGAATTTCTGCAAGATGAAATGCATGAAATGCGGATCGTAAGTATCGTTCGGATCTGCCAACGACTTCCCAAGTTTCACGGCGTCTTGATACGCTTTGTTGTTTCTGGCGAGTTTTACTTTTTTATAGCCGAGAATTTGGTAGGCGATGAGTTCGACGATTAGACTTTTCCCTTGCTGGTTCAATACTTTATAGAGCCTTTCCATGCCGTCGAAATAATCTTTGAGCCACGGAATAGTATCCACATCGATTTTGTTCTCATAACCGACAACCCTTTTGGCATTGCGCTTACCAATCTGCACGAGTTTTTTCAACGCAGAGGCTTGTTCGTTTTTATAGCTTCCAAAACGGTATTCATCATAATTCTGAATCCCGAAATGGTTGTGCTGCGACTGTTTTATTTTGGCTTTGAGTGCGATTCTGAAACTATTCATGCTGGTCTATTTTTTTCCATTCAAAAGTCTGAGGTCTTATTAATCCGGGGAATTTTTCGAGCCAGGCGCCATCGCGTTTGACTTCAATGCCTTCCACGGAAATGACTTCCTTGATGTGGTGCAGGATTTTAGCGCCGTGTTTGACGACCATTAAATCGATGCTGTATATATTGTCGTTTAAGGTATAAGCCGGAATCGTACATTGATACGTGGCCTGACCTTTTTTGAAAAAGATGGAATCGGAACAAGTCGCAAAAATCAGCGTGCCTTCAAGCGTGTTGAAGAACAGATTGACATTGATGCCCTGAAAATCCTTTTCGCTCGAAACCGTAACATCGATGACAAGATCATTTTCAATATTGAAACTTCCTTCAATGCCGTTGTTCGAAACGTTGATCGAATGCAGCGTAAAACCTTCTGTTTCCCTTTCAATGCTGACAAAAGACTGCGCAATGACAGCCGTATTCGACAAATACGAATCGATGACACTTTCAATTTTACCAGTGGTTTGTATGCAGCCGTTTCGGAGTGCGATACCAGTATTGCAAAGCGATTTCACGGCCAACATGTTGTGGCTTACGAACAATACCGTTCTGCCTTCCCCTTTGCTGATGTCGCCCATTTTACCCAAACATTTCTTTTGAAATTCGGCGTCACCAACAGCTAAAACTTCATCAACGATCAGTATTTCACTTTCGAGATGCGCAGCTACGGCAAACGCCAGACGCACATACATTCCGCTGCTGTATCTTTTTACGGGCGTATCGACATATCTTTCAACGCCTGAAAAGTCAATGATTTCATCGAGTTTTCGCGTGATTTCGTTTTTTCGCATGCCCAAAATAGCGCCATTGAGGTAGATGTTTTCGCGTCCGGACAATTCCGGATGGAAACCCGTTCCGACTTCGAGCAAACTCGCTATTCTTCCTTTCACCTTAATTTCACCGGTGGTAGGACTCGTGACACGTGATAATAATTTGAGCAACGTACTTTTTCCCGCACCGTTTTTACCAATGATTCCGACGGCATCACCTTGATTGATGTCAAGATTGATGTCTTTTAACGACCAGACGATATCGCTTCCGCCTTTAGTGCTGCGGTCGTTGGTTTCGCCAATTTTCAGAAACGGATCTTCCTTGCCCATAACTTTGGTGGTCCAGAAACGCTCCAGGTCACGCGAGATTGTTCCCGTCCCGATCTGTCCGATCTGGTAGGCTTTGGATAAGTTTTCGACTTTTATAACTATTTCTGACATTAGATGGTATCTACGAAATTTTTCTCTGTTTTATTGAAAATAATGATTCCTAAAAACAGCACAATGATGGTGACGATGACAGAATAACTGATGCTCCACAAGGTGAACTCGCCTTTGCCTAAAAAAGCATAGCGGAACGCCTCGATGATTCCGGTCATGGGATTAAGTTCGATGATGGCTTTGTATTTTGCGGGCGCGGAACTCAACGGGTAGATGACCGTCGTTCCGTACATCAAAAGCTGCACACCGAAAGTTACTAGAAAACTCAAGTCTCTATATTTTGTGGTCATAGCTGTAATAATTAATCCCATGCCTAATCCTAATAGTGCCATTAGAATTACGAGAAAAGGAAAAAAAAGGATTGCATAAGTCATATGAAAATTGGCACCCTGAACCGCAAAGTAAGCCATCATAATCACCAACAAAAGTAACTGGACTACAAAACGAACTAAGTTACTCACCACAATACTCAAAGGCATAATCAATCTAGGAAAATAAACTTTCCCGAATATCGCGGCGTTGTCCCTGAAAACCGTGCTGGTTTTGGATAAGCAATCGGAGAAATAATTCCATGCGGTGATTCCGGACAAATAGAACAATTGTTGTGGCAGGCCATCAGTGCTGATTTTAGCGAGATTTCCAAACACGAAAGTGAACACCAAAGTCGTAAAAAGTGGCTGGATGAAAAACCAAAGTGGCCCTAAAACCGTTTGCTTGTAAAAGCTGATGAAATCGCGTTTGACGAACAAAAACAAAAGGTCGCGGTAATTCCACAAATCCTTAAATTTTACATCAAAAAGCGAGGTATGGCCTTTAATGATAAGACTCCAATCTTCTGATTGAATTTTTCCGGTCATGTTTTGGTTTACTATTAAAAAATGAGCTACAGTTTTAACAACTGAACAATAATATCTTATTTGCTGGAGAAACAAGCGCGCAAATATACTAATTTAACGTCTCGATTCTTACTGTTTTTGAGGTTTGTTTTATTATTAAATCAGAATGAGAAATGGAAGAAAGAAAAACAAATTATGTACATTCGTATCTTGACTAAAGAAACCCAGAGATGTTCCATTTTTTAAAGAAAAAAGTGTTTTTGAAAGACCTGATTCCTTCGGGTTATGTGGATATCCACAGCCATCTGTTGCCCGGAATTGATGATGGTGCTTCCGCTATTGAGGATACTTTATTTTTGACCCAAGAACTTCAGGATTTAGGCTTTGAACAGTGCATCACCACGCCGCATATTATGAAAAGTGTTTGGGACAATACCCCTGAGATTATTGAATCTGCCTATCAATCAGCTTTAACTGTTTTAAAAAAAGAGCGGCAACTTTCACTTCGATATGGTGCTGAATATCTGATTGACCCCAATTTCGTAACCCTTTTTGAAACCGGGTCTTTACTAACGCTCAAAGACAATTATGTTCTGGTGGAGCTCTCGTACCTGAATCCGCCAATCCAATTGTATAACATCCTTTTTGATTTGCAGATTGCGGGTTATCGCCCTGTTTTGGCGCATCCGGAGCGGTATCTTTATTACCACCAACAGTTTCGTGACTATGAAAAACTTAAAAATGCCGGTTGCCTATTTCAGCTCAATATGCTGTCGACCGTAGGCTATTATGGTGTTGAAGTGGCTAAAGCAGCCGAAAACTTGCTCCAAAAAGGGATGATTGATTACGTCGGTTCGGATGTGCATCATGGGAACCACATCAAAGCATTTTCGAACAAGATACTACTTAAAGATCCGGCGCCTTTAAAAAAAGCCATTGAAAACAACCAGTTCTTCAGATGGTAATTACTTTTTAAACCAATTCAGATACCAAGGTGTTTTTTCTTCATTCTGGATATAACTATACCCGTAGCCATACCCGTAGCCGTAGCCGTAAGTTTTTCTCCATTTGGTATCATTCAATAAAATCGCCATGTTCGGCAATTTCTTTTCGCGGTAGATGTTCTCGATAAGCTTGATCATGCGTTTGTCTAGGAAATTCGCACGGATCACATAAATAAAGATATCAGCATTTTTGGCCACCAATAAAGTATCAGTCACCAGATTCACTGGCGCAGTGTCTACGATAATGTAGTCGTATTCGTTTTTAAGCTGGTCAAACATTTGGTCGATTCTATTGTTCATCAACAAATCAACAGGATTTGGAGGAACGATTCCCGAAGGCAAAACATAGAAGTTCTCGAAATCATCAAGTTTGACGATATAATCGTGGATGTCTTCATTGTTTTTAGACAGATAATTCGTCAAACCTTTCGAAGGCAACTTCACGTAACGGTCAATTTTCGGGTTTCGGATATCCAATCCGATCAGCAATACTTTTTTGCCCGAAAGCGCAATCGTACTCGCTAAATTGATCGCCACAAAAGTTTTTCCTTCTTTAGGAATGGTCGAAGTGATGAATATCGTTTTGGACTTATTTTCCGAAATTTTATTGAGCATGAACTCAATATTGGTACGGATAATCCGTATCGCTTCGGCGGAACTCGATTTGCTGTTGGTGTTGATAATCTCGTCCTGGCTTTCTGATTTCGGAATATCGCCAAGGAATGGAGCGGATATTTTACCATCGAGATCTTGTCGGCTGTTGATTTTGTTGTCGAACAAACTCTTCACATAAATCACCGAGAACGGAATCAAAATACCCAATGCAAACGCGATGAAGTAAATGATGTTTCTTTTTGGGGAAACCGGTGAAGGCGAAGAAAAAGCAGCGTCAACCAATTTAGAAATCGGCGCCGTTACGGCCAGTGAAATAGCGGTTTCTTCCCTTTTCTGCAACAAATACAAATAAAGAGATTCCTTGATTTTTTGTTGACGGTCTAAGACGCGACTTTCCAATTCCTGTGTTGGAATTTCAGAAATCTTGCCTTTGATCATGCGGTTTTGTTTTTCCTTAATCTCTTTGTTGATCTTGAGTGAGGTTTTGGTACGCTCCAAGTTCGAGATGATGTTGTTGCTGATCTCTTCAATTTTTTGCTCAAGGTTGATCAGGTATGTATTTTTTGGCATTCCCTCTTTAGAAATCCTGTTTCTCTGGATGACGAGTTCGTTGTATTGAGAGATGAAATCCGTAGTGATTTTAGAATCTGCGGTCAGCAGGATGTTGTTGGGCACCAAATCCCATTTGCCTTTGGTTTTGATGTAATCGATCATAACATCAACGACCTTGATTTGAGTTTCAGTATCGATGAGTTCTTTTTCAAAATCAACCGAAGTGCTCAAATACATGTTCGCTTGCGAAGCGATATCGGTAATTTTGTTGGTTTTCTTGAATCCTTCGACATCTTTTTCTACATCACCGAGTTCCGTAGAAATGATTTTCAAACGGTTCTGGATAAAGTCTAGAGTATTTTCTGAGATGAATTTTTTATCGGCAATCGCATCTTCGTTGTAAACCTCAATCAACATGTTCAGGAAATCAACGGCTTTGTCTCTGATCGGATCATTAAGCGTCAAAGCAACAACACTTGAATTCTTGTTTAAAGCAGAAACATCAAGCCTTCCGCGATAACTTTCGGCAACATTGTCTACGCTATTGACATTCACATTAACCGAAAAACCTTCGGTATTGTTGACGCCGACCAGGGTTTTATTCACCACAAGCTTAGCATCATTCAAATCGATAATGGCGCCGTAACTGAATTTACCCATAATGCTTTGCCCGGATAACAACTCGAAATGGGTTTTATCAACAGCATTGATGGTATAAGTTTTTGAGGAAGTATAGAATTTGTCCGACGGGTTATAAAACGAACATTCAATAGGTTTGTCGCTGTATTGTTCGAAAGCCTTTACGCGTCCTTCGGTAACATACGTGACATTGAAACCCAGTTTCTCAATCGCTTTTCTGACGATTCTGCGCGATTTGATGACTTCGATCTCATTATCGACATTGCTCTTGACTCCCGTAGAAATTCCCAAATCAGAAAAAGCGGCCAATTCTGACTGCAAACCGCCTTTTTTCTCATCTTTTACGAGGATCGTAGCGGTAGCACTGTAGATCGGAATGACATATCTTAAATAAAGCGTTGCGAAAACGAAACAAACAAATACTCCGAAAACAAACCATTTCCATTGTACGATATACGATTCGACCATGTCACGAAAATCGAAAGAATCTTCCTGATTGGAGTTGATATATGAATTGTTTTCCTGCATTTTTATTTTGTTCTTTTAGTAATTTTTTACGAATATAATCAATGACAACAATATCGAAACGCTCGTCAGAATCAAACCAATGTTAGGTCCGATAATAGAACCATTGAGTTTAGGCCCGTTAGGTTCTACAATCAGAATGTCGTTCTGAGCCAGGTAATAGTTCGGCCCGTTGAGCATCTGTGCATCAGTAAGGTCAATGCGGGTGTAGGTTTTTTTCCCTTCGTCATCATGAATCAGTAAAATATTCTTTCTTTTCCCATAAACCGTAAGGTCACCTGCTAAACTTAAGGCTTCCAGAATGGTGATTCTTTCCCCACTTACTGAAAAATTGCCCGGTTTTGCGACCTCGCCCAACACGGAAATCTTATAATTCATAAGCCGCATCGTAATCGCCGGATTGGTGATGTAATTCGACACCATTTCGGTCAGTTTCTTGGTTGCTTCTGTACGTGTAAGACCACCTATTTTTACTTTACCTAAAACCGGATATTCGATAAAACCGTTATTATCGATTAGAAAAGTTCTTCCCGTTTGCGTGCTGGTCACCACATTCCCCTGAATCACAGGCAGGTTGAAAGGCATTGTTACTTCCGCATTTTCTGCAGAAACCACTATACTCAACAAATCATCGGGTTGCAACTTGATTTCGTAACGGAGGGAATTTTCGTAACTTTTCTGGTTCTCAATACCTTGCAAATAGACTAATTTCTTTTTGTCCGCGCACGAAGCCAAGAGTAAACATACAGATACGATAAAAATAAAGTTCTTTTTAAAAGATAATTTCATAATTGACGGTTAGGTTTTGCAAATATAGTATTTAACAGTTAAAATGCTAGACAAAAAAAGGTCGGGTCATTCTCCATGCAACTGTTAAACGTCTAGTGTTTGAAAAACGGAGTTCATACTTTTAAATTCAGGAACGATTTTTTTCATGGCGGCAACGATTTCCTCGTTTGAAATATGCTCCATTTTTTTTAATAATTCCAGCGTAGCAGTGTGTGTATTTTTGTAGTTGTCCTGCAATTCCTGTGCAATCAGGATTTTTTCATTGTGTGTCGCCAAAGTCTTTGAAGTGTCATTGAGCAACTCTTCGTATAATTTTTCGCCAGGACGCAATCCTATGATTTTGATATCGATATCTTTATACGGAATGAATCCTGCCAAACGAATCATTTTCTTAGCCAGATCAATGATTTTCACGGGTTGCCCCATATCAAAGATGAAGATTTCGCCCCCTTTACCCATCGCTCCAGCCTCAAGAACCAACTGACAAGCTTCGGGAATCGTCATAAAATAACGGATGATATCCGGATGCGTAATCGTGAGCGGTCCGCCTTCGAGAATCTGTTTTGAGAACAACGGAACAATCGAACCGTTCGAACCTAGCACATTGCCAAAACGTGTTGTGATGAATTTCGTTACGATCTCATTATCGTCGTCACGGTGTTTCTCATGCAACGTCTGTACGTACTTTTCAGCAATTCTTTTGCTGGCGCCCATCACACTACTTGGGTTTACGGCTTTATCTGTAGAAACCATGACAAAACGTTCCACCTCATGCTCAATCGATAAATCCGCTAAATTCTTCGTACCCAAAACGTTGGTATAAATCGCCTGAGACGGATTTTCTTCCATCAAAGGCACGTGTTTGTAGGCTGCGGCGTGATAAACCACACTAGGTTTGTATTTCTGGAAGACTTTCTCTAAAGCCACTTTATTTCTGACATCAGCCAAAACTGAACGGATGAGCACATTTTTATTGATGTTGTCAATCGATAGTCTTAGGTTGTGCAACGGCGTTTCTGCCTGATCGAGCACTATTACTTTTCTCGGATTGAATGAAAGCACCTGACGCGTAATCTCACTGCCAATCGATCCTGCAGCGCCTGTAATTAAAATCGTTTTCCCGTTGAGATTGTTTGAAATAGATCTCGTGTCTAAAATAATCGGTTTTCTGTCCAGCAGATCCTCAATCTCAAAACTCTTTACTTTGTTCGAAATCTGCTTCTCATCTTCCCAGTCGGTAATGAGCGGCACGGTAAATACTTTGAAGTTGAATTCGAGACATTCCTCAACAATGGCAATCGTTTCTTCTTTGCTCAAACTTTTTTCGGCAATAATCAACGCGTCGGCTTTGAGCGATCTTAAAATCACATGAATTTTTTTGCTTTGGTTGATGATCGGTAAATTCAGGATACTTTTCGAGGTTTTGGTCTGGTTGAATTTATCGATAAAACCACGCAATTTAAAACGGCTCGGATTTTCTGTTTTCAAAGCATTCGCAACCGAAATAGCATTGGCGTCAGCTCCGTAAATTACTGCGTTGATGAGTTTTTTCTTATCCTCGATGTTCATGTATCGCTCAAAGATATATTTGATTAAGATCCTGAATAAAAAGAGCAACAAAAACGAAATCACATAACTGATGAACAATCCCGTCGTTACAAACAAGTGTTTATCAAAAAATATCCTGCCAGCATAGTTGATGATTAACAGAAAAATGTAGGAAGTCGTCGTTGAAGTCAGCAGTTTAACGCCATCAATAAACGTCGAATGCCTTATGATGCCCGAATAAGTTCTGTAAACCAAAAAGAAAATCGAATTGATCAGTATAATCAACCCGTAACGCGTCGCCATTCCGAAATAATTATAATGCAAGCGCGTGAGCGTATAAATAATCAGATAGGTAATGATGCTGGCAACAAAAACGATAAATACATCTATAGCAAAAATAATCCACCTTGGCAAATAGCCAATGTTGCGGAATCTTTTTCCTAAAACGCTATTTTTCAATAAATTAAAAATAGAATCCGTCATTTTGTACTATAAATTTTAAGATAAAAATAACATTTTTAAGTAATGTAGGCAGTTTTTAGTGCTATTTTATTTGAAGAAAGCATCGAATTCTTTTGCAATTCTCTGTCTGTCAGCATCATTTAAATTCGATCCTGAAGGCAGGCAAAGCCCATTGTCGAACAATTTTTCTGAAACTTTTCCGCCGTAGTATGGGCTTTTCTCAAAGATTGGTTGCAAATGCATGGGCTTCCACAATGGGCGACATTCGATATTTTTGAGTTCCAAAGCGAGCCTTAAATCTTCTCGGGTTTTTCCGTTGGTTTTCTCAGGATCGATTACGATAGCCGTTAACCAGTGGTTTGAATAGAAATCTGAATTCGGTTCACTGAAAACCGTCACGCCTTCAACCGACGCGAAATAATCCACATAAAAATCATGCATTTTGCGACGCAACGCGATGTGTTTGTCAAGCACTTCCATTTGCCCGCGTCCGATGCCCGCGCTGATATTGCTCAATCTATAATTATAACCAATTTCAGAATGCTGGTAATGCGGCGCCTGATCTCTCGATTGTGTCGCGAAAAAAATCGCGCGGTCTTTGAGTGCCTTTGTACGCGTCACCAAAGCACCTCCGCCAGAAGTTGTGATGATTTTATTTCCGTTAAATGACAACACGCCATAATCACCAAACGTTCCGCATTTTCTGCCTTTGTACATACTTCCTAAGGCTTCGGCACTGTCTTCTAAAACGGGAATTCCGTATTTTTCAGCTACCGCTTGAATCGCATCGACCTGAAAAGGCATGCCGTATAAATGTACGCCGATAATCGCTTTGGGTTTCTTTCCTTTGGAGACTCTATCAATAATGGCCTCTTCCAAAGCCTTCGGGCACATATTCCAAGTGTCAATTTCACTATCGATAAAAACCGGAGTCGCGCCCAAATAAAGGATCGGGTTCGCAGAAGCTGAAAACGTAAAGCTCTGGCAAATCACTTCATCGCCAGCTTTGACGCCCAACAACATCAACCCCAAATGGATTGCGGCAGTTCCGGAACTCAATGCCGCAACATGGGAATCGCTGTTGATATAAGTCTCTAAGTCATTTTCAAAACCAGTTACATTGGGTCCTAAAGGCGCTACCCAGTTGGTGTCGAAAGCTTCTTTAATGTAGTTTTGTTCGGTTCCTCCCATGTGTGGGGAAGAAAGCCAGATTTTAGATTCATTCATTTTTATGAGGTTTGGGTGGTCAAAGATAAAGCAACTGCGGCGCTATCCATACCAAAATTCGTAATGGTTGTTAAAAAATCGTTTGCCAGATTATTTTTAGATCAGTATTGAAATTGCGTTTGTAATAATAGTCGAGGTTCATCCTCACTTTGTCTGGAAAAATCACAGTATCGTTATACCCAACCGGATCTTGTTGCTGTTCGAGAATCGCGTCTTCATTATAATATTTCAAAGAGGCTTCGCTGGTGATGCCCGGTTTGAGCTCGAGAATTTTCCGTTCTTCGCCTGTGAGTTGATCATAATACCCGGGAACATCCGGACGCGGCCCAACGATGGACATATCACCGATAAGCACATTGTAAAACTGTGGCAACTCATCCAGCTTGTATTTTCTGAAATACTTTCCGAAAAACGTCACGGCTTCGGTTTTCGGATGCATGGTTTTCAGTTTGAAAATCGTAAACAACTTCCCGAATTGCCCTACTCTTTTCTGTTTGAAAATGCCGTTGGATTGGGTTTCCAAACTTGCAATCACAAAACATATCACAATCAACCAACCTACTAGAATCAGTGCAATCACGGAAAACAGGAGATCGAAAATTCGTTTGAGTTGCATATTGTTTTGAATGCATTTTCTGCAATATTCTGATCGATATTAATAGTGCTTTTTGAGCAATTCCGCCTCTTTCATCAAAATCGGAAGCGAATCTACATCGCGCAGGAAAATCAAATCATTTTCGAATTCATACATTTTGTAGTTCCGATCGAAAGTCGGGTCTTCATTTAAAAGACGCACCGTATCTGAAGCGAAATTGGCACCACCAGCTGCAAAACATTGCGTAAAAGCGACGTGTCTGACGTTAATTTCCGTGATGTAAGGTTTTCCGTTTTCGTCTTCCTTAAAATCGACCGTAAAGAAACCGTGTTGCGCTGCGCCTGTGTACTGGAACAGGAAATCCATTGCGCGTTTGGCTTCGGCTACCAAATTCGGTTCGTTGAGCAACCTTCCGAAAGAAGTGTTTCCCGTGATTCCCGAAGGCGCCACTTTGGCCATGATATAATTGACGCGTTCTGCGCAGGCCGTTCTTAATAATTGCCCGTTGTGGTAAAGCATTTTACACGCTAAATTCCTTCCGGGTAAAAACTTGCTCGCGATAAATTGTTGCACATTGGGGTTGATTTGAATCCAATTTTTTAACGAATCTTCATCTTCTACTTTCAACGAACCCAAACCGCTGGTTCCGCTGGTGCTTCTGACCCAGAAATTGCCTTTGAGCACTTCAAAAACTTCTTTCAGATTTTCGGTGTCGCGTGAAAAAGTCACCGACGGCGGCACGATATCCAAATCTTTTAAAATCTCGGTCATCTTTGATTTATCGACCAGCAAATCCGCCATCGAAAAATCAGGAATCAAAGCTTTACACGGCAAGGCTTGCGTTTCTTTTCGTTTGCTCCATTCCATCACTTCGAGTTCGGGAAGAATGACCGCAACATCGATTTTGTTTTCGGTTAGAATCGATTGCATCACTTCCCAATATTGCGGGTGCGATGCCGGTGGAACCACATAAGTTTTGTTGAACAATTCGTTCTGATACAAACCAATCGCGAGCGGATTGATGTCGGTTCCGATCAATTCAAACCGTTTGTAGAAAGAATATTTTTTCAAAGCGATCGCAAAACTTCTTGGAGTCGGGCCGCCTACGCCTGTAATTAAAATTTTCATAAGTTTTTTTATATAATTTCTCGGATCAACATAAAACATTCAACGTTGATTTTACCAACGGTCGCACCTCTGAAGTTCGATAAGATTTCAATGTTTTTAAGCGATCTCGGATGTGGAAATTCCTTGATCTGGGTGGAAAAACATTTGAACGCCTCGAGTTTTTTCTCAAGATGCCCTTCGATGTTTTCGAAAATGGTCGGGATGAACGCATCGTCGCCAAAAGGCGGAGCCCATTCGGTTTCAGACAAAGTCTCGTACGACATGATTTTTTTGACCGGACAATTGTTGATTGGACGCGCTGCCACCAAAGCCGCTTCATAAGTGATACGATGGTCTTTGTGGATGTCGCCGCGGTGGGGCAAATACAACACTTCAATTTCTTTTTCTTTAATGATTTTCGCAATTACATTTGACAGTTGGTAAGACGGAATCGTATCAAGTCTTGGTGCGGGAAAATCGAGAAAGAACGTTTCTTTGACACCTAAAATCTTGTGTGCTGCCAAAGCTTCCCCGCGTACTTTTTCGGTGCCTTCTTTAGAAAACAGTTCCGGTGCGCCGAGGTGTCCGTTTGTCACAATCGCTACATAGACGTGGTTTCCGTGGGCAATGTGTTTCGAGATGGTGCCGCCGCAGCCTAAAATTTCGTCATCGCAATGCGGCGCAACCACTAATATATTTTTATGATTTTCCATTTTTTAATTGGTTTTCAATCGTTTCTAATCTTTCTGAGAGTTTAAAATATTCTTTTTCGAAGTTAAAGCCGAGCGTATTGCCGACTTTCAAATCAATAATATCGATTCCTTCAATATTTTCTAATTTCAATAAACCTTCGCCCGTTTGCACATGAACACCCGAAGCATCGGCAATCACAATTCTTCCGACAACACCCAAATGATTGGTGATTTCAGAAACCGAAGCGTTCCAGATGACAAGCTTTTTGGTTCCTAAATAAGTGTAAGCTCCGGGAAGCGGTTTCGTCGTAGCGCGAATCAATCGATGAATATTTGCTGCGGATTGGTTCCAGTAGATCATGCCATCTTCGGGATTTCGTTTTCCGAGATAAGTCGCTTTGGATTCGTCTTGTGGCGTGGTCATAAAAATTCCTTTTTTGAGATCGGGCAATACGGCATCAAGCGCTTTATCAATCGCTTTGAGGATTTGTTGCACTACGGAAGTCGCGTCGTCTTGGTCTCCAACTTCATAATTCTGTTGCGACCAAATCGATCCAGAATCCATGCCTTCATCCATTTTGAAGAACGAAGCGGCACCTTGCACTTTTCCTAAAATAATCCAGGCGAGTGCACCACGACCGCGGCCTTCAGGCAATCTTGTCGGATGATAACCAATCAGTCCGTATTTTGGAATGGCGAGCAATTCCTCTCGAATCATTTGTGACAAGCCGACGACAAAAACCAAATCAGGTTGTTTCGACTTTACAAAATCAACGATTTCGGCATCATTCACTTTGGTGAAATATTGAAAAGGAATGTTGTGGCTTTCGCTTAAAGTTTTCAAATCACAATAGCCCGAAACATTCGTAGCAGCTTGCGGATCTAAACCCAAAACGGCGACGACATTTAATTGGTGTTCCAACAGTTTTTCGAGCGTTTTCCGGCTACTGTTGACACTTCCAATGAGAATAATTTTCGGGTTTTCGACGATATTATTTTTCATCCATCATGGGTTTGTTGAGGAATTTGTGTTCGCCCAAAATAACAATAAATACGGTTCTGAAAATAATTTTGAGGTCGTTCCAAAACGTGACATTATCGACGTAATTCAAATCGTATACAAAACGCTCTTTCCAGCTTAAATGAATGTTCCCGTTGATCTGCGCCAAACCGGTTAAACCCGGACGCACCGAATAACGTCGCTTTTCCGCATCAGACATTTGCTTCAATTGTTCGGGAACGCTAGGACGCGGACCGATCAGGCTCATATCGCCCAAAAGTACGTTTAATAATTGCGGCAATTCATCCACTTTATAACGTCTGAGATAATAACCGACTTTCGTCACGCCCTCTGCTTTTCCGATAATTGGTGTACTTCCGACGGTTCTTTTTTCGTTGGTCATCGTGCGGAATTTATACACTTTGAAGAACTTCAAATCCTTACCGACACGTTCCTGTCTGAAAAACAGCGGCCCTTTAGATTCGGTTAAAATCAGTAAAGCGATGACTAACAACGGAATTAAAACCAACAGCAAAATGATAAAAGCTACTGTGAAATCTAAAATATGTTTCAAAAAATTACGATACATAGTCTTTTTTATAAGCTTCCAAAACGGACTTCATGCCTTTTTTGACGGGCAATTGCCACAATAATTTACACCAGTCGTGGTTGCCTTCGATGAAACCTGGACCATTTTCAGTAATGACAATATCCCAGCCAATTGAACGGTTTTGCGGATGCAACAAGGCGGCTTCTTTGACCATCGCAATCGTTTCTTTCCAAAATGGAACTTCAAAACCAACGATTTCTTTTCCGGTAATCGGGTGTATTTTTTCTTCAGGTTTAGTAATATCGCTGTAAACCGCCGCTCCAGTAACAATGCCTTTTTGTTCATCAATCGGCGCCGCTAAATTGCCTGCCGCCATGTTGTCGACGGAAGAATTTACGGAAATCCGTTGGCGGCAACCCAGAATTTCGACTTCGTTGTTTTTGTTCAATTGGGTGAAAATCCGAACGGTATTGACCGCCGTTGGAGAAAGCGCATTCAAACTCGGATGCTGGATGATGAACTCTTCCACCAAATCAAATTGGTTGTTTTCCATGAATGAAATCAACGATTCCGAATTGAATTCACTCGCTTTTTTGATTTCAACCGCAACACCGCATTTCCCGTCTGCAACTTTAAAAACAAGTTTGCCTGATTTCGTATTCAAAAGTTCTTCAACTACTTCTTTATGCTTTTTCAAATCGGCGATATCGGCAACCGTATGCACAAAATAAGGTTGGTATTCTTTATAAAAAAGCGTTTTGTCGTCTAAAATCAACCGAGCCGTTTTTGGGTTCATGATCAGTTGATATTCATACATATAACCCGTTCCCGCCCATGCTTTGCGTTCTTCTTTGGTCTTTTCAAAAAAACGAAACTGGAAATATTCGAGGATGGAAATATTGTAAATAAAAACACTAGCGACAACATCAATCAAAATACTGATTTTGTTTTTTTTCGTATGCTTTGCAGTATAATTGAGAAAAAGTTTGAATTTATCCCAATCCATTTGTTTGATATAGTACCCTAAATATAAAATTCGCTTCATTATTTTCTTTTATTTTTCAGGGTTTCGACCATTTCATCGACGGCCATAAATTCGACTTCAGGCCATTTTTTTACAATTTCGTGTAATAATCTTTGTAAAGTTTCGAGTCCTTTTTTACGATTTTCCGGATCGATGTGACCGCAGAAATTCACGCGGTGCGAACTGATGATGGCGGGTTTGTTCCAGCGGAAAGCGGTTTCAATTTGTTTCATCGTGAACGCTACCCAATCGATGTCTCGATCTTCCGTCGGTTCGAAAACTACATTTCTGACAATAATTGAAAGTCCTTCTTTGGTGGATTTTCCAGTATAATTGATGGATGTTTTGTATTGATTGAATCCTTGATGTTCTTTTCTCACCAGCCCTAAATCGATGAATTCGACGCCATTTTTCTTCAGCGTTCCAAAAAGCGAATGATGGATATTGTATACCGGCGGCGTACAATAATTGCTTTTGTAACCGTAGACTTTTTCAAACAACTCCAAACCTTCTTCAATCATCGGCGCGAGCGTTTCATTTTCCTTGACGTCCCAAAAATCAAAAGCGGCCGTGCTAGACATCGTCGGATAATCGTCATCGGAAATGCTCGTGTATGATTTGTTTTTCAAAGCCGTCAATAATTCCGTATCGCGTTTTTGGAGTTTGTCGTTGAAGATGTGCAAATTCAAATGTTCGCGTCCGTGGAATTGTGGTTTCAAATAACCTTTTTCAATTCCGGCCTGCCACAAATCCCAAGCGCCTTGATAAGCTTCGGGTTGTTGCACCGCTAATTTTTGATAGGTTACCGGCAAAGTTTCGAAATGAAATTGTTGGAAATCTTCGCTTTCCATTTTCTCAAAATCGATATTGCACGGCAAAGCGAACGGCGTGAATACTGCGGAACGTTGGTTCTTATCTTTTACGGAGGAAAGCACTTCAAATAATTGTTCCAAATCCTGTTTGGTTTCCAAGGTGTCCAAAGCATCGAAGCGCGAGTAGCTTTTCATTCCGGCGGCTTTCATGTTGTCGAGTGCCTTTTTCGAATTGACGCGTACATTGCCATAATCATCGACTGAAAAAACGACAATCTTGCGTTGGGTTTTCCAACCGATGGCGTTTTTTAAATTCATGAAAATGAAACCTAGTATTTTTCGAATCATCAATGAGAGTTTAAGTAAGCGGCAACAAATTTATCGGCATTGTCGCGTCGGAACAACTTGGAAGTTTTGATCGCATTGTCGGACATCGTTTGCCATTGTTGCGGATTGTTGCTCAAGTCTAAAATAAAATCCTTGGCTTGCTGCAATTGCCTTTCGGTATAACACGCAGCGGCTTGAAATTGCGAAGCGTAAACGTTCAATTCTGAATCTTCGCCGGCAATGTATAACGAAGGAATGCCGTAACTCATCAGGTTGTAAGATTTGCTCGGCACGCTGCCTTTCGAAGTGAGTTCGTCTAAAATTACGATGCCCAAATCGGTTGCGGACAACGAATAAGGAAACATTTCGTCGGTTTGGAACGGCAGGAAAAAACAATTCGGCAACTGCTTTTCTTCGACCATTTTTTGCAGCGCAGGAACTCTTGGACCTCGACCGATGATTTGAAAAACAATTTGATTGTTGTCTTTTAAAAGTTCGGCGAGTTCGACAACCACTTCGACTTTATGCGTGAGCCCGATGTTTCCCGAATATTGTACGATGAATTTATCTTGTAATTGATGCTCCGCAACGAAAGGATTTTCAGTTTTGGAAACGCGCTCGTTCTGCTGAAAAATCGACCAAATCGGTTGGATGATGATTTTCTTTCGGTCAACATATGCTTCAACCAAATCGGCCATTTTTTCACTGATCGTAAAAAGTCGGAATGCTTTTTTGAATGATTTTCGGTTCAACCAAGCCCAAGTTCGGTATAACGGATGTGTTTCCTTCATGCCGGTAATCTTGAAAATGTCCGGGTAAACATCCCAAATGACCATGCTGAAACGGTGCGGTAAGATTAAGTTGAGCAAATAACCCATCGGTGGAATCGATACGAAGAAGACTTCGTAACCACGGTATTTCGTGAGCAACAACCAATAGATTCTGAAACAGGCTTTGAGATACGAAAGCATTTTTTTGCTCGCCGGACGTTCGACCCATTTGTTGATGTACGTGACTTCGATTCCCGCATCGAGTCCCTCGCCTTGCACGTGAACGCTTCCGGTGACCAAAGCGACTTTATCAAATTGCGCCGCAAACGCATTGCAAAAACCAACAGTCAGATAATTGGTGGCTTGGTTGACCACGACGATCTTTCTGTCTTTTATTTTTTCCATTATTAGGTTAATCGTTGTGGGTTTCGGGTGGCCTAGCCCTGATAGCAGCGGCATCCTTTTTTGCCGTCGTTCGGCAGAAAAGATTTAGCGGATAGCAGGTTCCCGGCTCCTAAAAAATATTATTCCGCTTGTCTTAAAATTTTGTGACCGCCTTTGACCAAATGAATGTCTTTTTGGAACAAAGCAACGTCTGAAGCGACCATTTCTTCAACAAGCATTTTCAAGTCGTATTTCGGCGTCCAGCCTAATTTTGTTTTTGATTTTGTTGGATCTCCGATGAGCAAATCAACTTCGGTTGGCCTGAAATAAGCCGGATCAACTTTGACCAAAACAGAACCTATGGCAGGAATAGCGAACTCTTCTGTGGTGAAATCTTTGCCTAAAGCCGCTTGGTATTTCGCTTTATCAATCGATTCCAAAACACCAACTTCGTCAACGCCTTCACCGTCAAAACGCACGTTGAAACCGACTTCGCCAAAAGCCATTTTGATGAAATCGCGCACACGTGTGGTGATTCCTGTGGCGATCACGTAATCTTCGGCTACGTCTTGTTGGAGGATTCTCCACATCGCTTCTACGTAATCTTTGGCGTGGCCCCAATCTCTTTGCGCATCAAGGTTCCCCATGTATAGGTCGCTTTGAAGCCCCATCGCAATTTTAGCGACAGCACGCGTGATTTTTCTGGTGACGAAAGTTTCGCCACGCAAAGGTGATTCGTGGTTGAACAAAATTCCGTTGCAGGCGAACATATTGTAGGCCTCACGGTAATTGACGGTAATCCAGTAGGCATAAATTTTAGCCACAGCATAAGGCGAGCGCGGATAAAACGGTGTAGATTCCGATTGTGGAACGGCCTGCACCAAACCGTAAAGTTCAGAAGTCGAGGCTTGATAAATTTTGGTTTTGTTTTGCAAACCTAACAAACGAACCGCTTCCAATAAACGTAAGGTTCCGATTCCGTCAGCGTTTGCGGTATATTCCGGAGTATCGAAACTCACTTTGACGTGCGACATCGCGGCCAGGTTGTAGATTTCATCAGGCTGTACTTCTTGAATGATGCGCGTGATATTCATCGAATCCGTCATGTCGCCATAATGCAATTTCAAACGTATTTCTTTAGCGTGTGGATCTTGATAAAGATGGTCTATTCGTGTGGTATTAAACATCGATGATCTTCTTTTAACACCGTGAACCATATATCCTTTTTCAAGCAGTAACTCCGCCAAATAAGCGCCGTCCTGACCTGTGATTCCTGTGATTAATGCTACTTTCATATTGTTATTTTTACTATTAAATCTTCATTAAATTTTTACTTCTTTATACGAGTGGGCGTGTTCTAAAAACCAATCGTAAGTGGTGCGGATGCCGTCTTCCAAAGCGATTTTGGATTTCCAGCCTTGTTTGGCCATTTTACTTACATCCATCAATTTTCTTGGCGTTCCGTCGGGCTTGGAACTGTCCCAGATGATTTCGCCTTCGTGACCAACGGTTTTCTGTATGAGTTCTGCCAGCGCTTTGATCGTAAGATCGACGCCGGTTCCGACGTTGTATAAGTTTTCTTCAAAAGTGTTTTCTACTGCAAAAACGACCGCTTCCGCTAAATCATCCACGTGCAGGAATTCGCGCATAGGCGTTCCGGAACCCCAAAGGGTTACAGATTCATGGCCATTAAGTTTGGCTTCGTGGAATTTACGCATCATCGCCGGAAGCACATGCGAAGTCTGTAGATCGAAGTTGTCGTTCGGACCGTAAAGATTCGTTGGCATCAGGCTCACGAAGTCTTTTCCGTATTGCTTTCGGATCGCCTCACAGGCTTTGACTCCTGAGATTTTAGCAATCGCGTACCATTCGTTTGTAGGCTCTAAAGCGGAAGTCAACAAGCAATCTTCATGCAACGGCTGTGGCGCCAGTTTTGGATAGATGCAAGAACTTCCGAGAAAAATAAACTTCTCTACATCCTGATGCAACGCCGAATCAATAAGATTGTTCTGAATTTGCATGTTTTCCATTAGAAAAGTGAATGGATAAGTGCTGTTGGCCATGATGCCTCCTACTCGCGCGGCCGCATCAATGACTACTTCAGGCTTTTCAGTGTTGAAGAAGTCGCGCACCGCTTGCTGGTCTTTAAGATCGAGTTCTTTGCTGGTTTTGCCCACAAGGTTTTCGTAACCTTGGTTTTTCAAGGCTTTCCATATAGCGCCGCCGACCATGCCTTTATGCCCTGCGATGTATATTTTGGATGTTTTTTTCATGGTATTATTTATTTAAAAACAGACAGGAATTCGTAAGCTGCTTTTTTCATTCTTAGATCGTAAGGTTCGTATAGCATTTTTGAATAATCTCTGTTAGGGAATTGTTCTAAAATGCCTGCTAACTGAGCGGCATTGTGGGATTCAAAATAAGTTCCCGTCGATTCGAGTTGCTCTATATTCACATTAAGATTCGCTGCGATGACAGGAACCTGAAGCGATTTTGCGTCTTCAATCACCGTGCTCCAGCCTTCGAATAAACTTGGCTGAATAATGGCTTTCGCGTATTTCATCAGCAACAATTGATCGCCTCTTGGAATCAAACCTAAAAACGAAATGGAAGTTCTTAAATCATTCGCGTTGACTATATCGTGCAATTCTTTGAGATATTCCGATTCAGGCTCGTCAGGAAAACGTCCGGTTACGGCGATATTGACTTCAACGCCTTTATTCTTGAGTTCCGCAACCGCTTCAAAAGCCACCTTATGGTTTTTATGTTTGTGAAATTGGTTGCTGATCATGAAATATTCGTCCGGAAGATGGTACTTCGCTTTGATTTCATCGGCACTCAAATCGGGCAAATTATCTATGATTGAGACAAAATGGTAAATCTGAATCTTGAGGCTTTTCGGCACTTTGTAAAACTTCAGGAAATCGTCTTTGACGGCTTGGCTCGACACGACCAAATCTTTCGAATTCCTCAAAATCATCTTGATGCGCGCATTGCGTTCGAAGATTTTAAATTTCGAAAAAAACTGTGGATAATATTGGTGTTGTAAATCGGCATACCATGATACCAATCTAGCCTTTGATTCGCTTTTTACAGGATAATCATGCATCGGGAAAACAGCGTCGAGCTTATGCGACACGACCAAATCATCCACAAACAGGTTTCTATTTTTAAGAATGGAAAGCAAATATCCCTTGTAAACCGATGGAAAATGATGCGGCACCATTTCGAGGTAAGGGTATTCGATTTCGTCCGCATATTTTTGCAACACCGGATTGAAAAGCACCACGACCGTAGGTTTATCCTTATCTTCTAAAAAATTCAGGATTTTGACGACATTCAGAATATAAATCAAACCACCCGTCCATTTGGGATTGAAATTAAAAATGATGCCTAATCTAAACCGGTTCGATGCCATTGCTAAATATTTGAAACTATAAATTGTTCAAATTCGGTGCAAATATAGTTCAATTCAAATTGTGCGATGTACTCTTTTGATTTTTTACCCATCGATTCGATTTCGCTCGGATGATCAATCAGAAACTGCAGTTTTTCTGCAAACAATTCCTGATTGTTGAGCGGAATTAAAAAACCACTCATCGTATCGATAATCAGATCGCTTGGGCCTGCAATACAATCGAATGCCACGACAGGAAGTTCAGCCGACATCGCCTCGCCAATCACATTCGGAAACCCTTCGGAAGCCGACGTGAACGCGAAAATCTTACTCGTATTATAATAATGCTCTACGTTTTCCTGCTTGCCTGCAAAAATTACGCGATCATTCACTTTTAATTCTTTGGCCAAAGCTTCCCATTGGTGTTGGTTTTTTTGCTTGAGATGGTCGTAGCCTACAAGAACCAGTTTCCAATCGGGCGCGTTGAGTTTGGAAAAAATCTCAATCAACACATTTTGCTGTTTTGACTTGATGTATCGTCCGACCATCAAGATGATATTTTCACGCGGTTCGTCGGTGCCTTGAATTTGCCTTATCGGATTGCCAATGACTTTGAAATTCTTATGCCCATACATGCGTTTGAAAATATCTTCGGCCTTTTGCGTCTGGGCGATAATGCCTTTGGCTTTCGGATATAAAAATATACGCAAGGTGTCGTGCAGTTTGCCCAAACTTTTATCAGGTTGCGCACGATCCGAAACATAAACCGGAATTTTGGTACCGTATAAAGCGAGTAAAACCATACTGTTCCAGCGTTCGCCGAATGACAACACTGAAATCGGATTGATTTTTTTGATGGTTTTCCTAAGAAAAAAATGTGTTTTGATGGTGGATTGCAATCGCTTGGAATTATCAAAAGTAAAATCAGGACGATAAATTATAATGTTTTCCGCAATTGGATAAAACACATCGCGCTTGATGCCGTAAAGCACCAGATGCACGCGGTATTCGTTTTTGGCCGCAAAAAAATTGAGCAATTCCGACATCACACGTTCCATGCCGCCCGCTTGCAGCGAATGGATCACGAAACACAAATCTTTTAAGGGTTGGTTTTGGTTCATCGTAGTTTTTTACAATGCGTTAATCCAATCAATATAACGCTGGATGCCTTTTTCTATGGAGATTTTTTGCTCATAGCCCAAGCCTTTCAAAACCGAAATGTCAGCGCGCCAGTTCAGCGGATCGCCTTGTTTTACCTGATTGTTGAAACGAATCGTTTTGCTGTTGTGAAAATTGGTATGGAACAATTCCGCCACATATTGTATTGTAAATTCTTCTCCGTTCGCAATATTGATTTCCTCACCGCCAAATTTCGCATTTTGGATGACCAAATGAATCGCGCGAACGATATCATCTACATGGATAAAATCCCTTGATTCGTTTCCGGTGCCGAACAATTCGATCTGGTCGTTGTTCAAAAACTTTTGGTACAAATCCCAGAACAATTGCTTTTTCAAACCTTCGCCATAAGCCGAAAAAATTCGTAACGAACAAGTCTTGACGTGATAATAATCATGAAATTCTTTGCAAATCTGTTCCGCCTGCATTTTGTGGATTCCGTAAGGCGACAATGGATGTAAGTTTGCAGTTTCTTTAATCGGCAATGTTTCAGGATTTCCATAAACGGCCGCGCTCGACAAGTTGATGAACTTACATTGCGGTTGGTATGCACGAATCGCTTCAAGGATTTTGAATACATTCAAAGTATTAAGGCTAAAATCCTTAAACGGATGTTGCAGCGACAACGGAACACTCGCGGCGCCCGAACAATTCAGACAAACATCGATATCATATTTCTCGAAAATGACATGATAATCGGAATTCGTAGCATCAATTTGAATGTAATCTTCACTCACATAATCCGTCACGACATCACAGCCCAGCACTTGATAATCCAACGACTTGAAATAATCGAAAGCGTGTTGCCCGATAAATCCTTTGGAACCTATAATTAAAATTTTCATATCGAGGTTTCTTTTAGCATGAGTTCAACCATCCAGCCGTAAGGATTGAAAGGCCCTTCGTGCCAATTCATTTGTTCGTCCCAATAACCCGTGCACGGATCGTATACTTTATTGGCAAAACCGTAACTGATTTCTACGAGCCGCGGTGTATTGTCTTGGTCAAAAACATAATCATATGCGACGCATTGCGCTTTGAGTTTGTGTGTATATTCAAAAGAAAGCGACACGCATCTTGGGTCGAAAGCTTCTCTTTCATAACGGAAATCACCGCTGCCCGAAGCCCTGAAATCATTCTCGCGAACCATTCTTTTGAGCGCAAATGCTTTACCGTCAATCACGATGATTCTGATGTCGCAGTCATTGTTTGGGATGAATTCCTGAAAGTAGATGTAATCGATTTCGTTGCCCATCACTTTCGCATAACGCGGCGTATTGATCAAGCGCACGAATCCTTTAAGAACATCAAAAGCATTCGTTTTGCCCAAACGCCATTTGCGGATTCTTTCCTTGACGCTTCCCCACGCATCATAAGCCGGAAAACCTTTGCCAAAAGCCTGATTGATTAAGGAATGTGCTGCAGAAACTGACCTGACGAGTTTTACATTTTGCGAACCGGCGCCGCCTCTTAATTTGAATACTTTGGGATAATCAGAGCGATCGGCCCATTTTATAGCTTCTTCTTTATCGTAAAAAACCCAAGTCGTCGCCAAATCGATTTTGAGCGCTTCAAACAAATATTTTTGCCCTACTTTATCATCAAAATGCCAGGCTGTATTAAAATCAGGAAAAACCTTCAAACCACTTTGCTCCAAAGCGAATAATAAAGGTTTCGCCATCACGATATCTTTGAAACCCGCTTGATGATAATGCCACATCAAACCCGAACAACCGCTTAACTGCTCGACAATGTCATCATCATAGCAATTGACCAACCGATACGGAATGTTATTTTTTTCGCAATAGTCAATCCATCGGTAATGAAAAAGGACTTCGCTCGGATTGTTGTGAATCGCTATCATGTTAGTCTAAATATTGTTGTGCCCACAATTCGAAACCGACCATGAGCCAAATGGCGTCAAGTTGGTCTGCGGTAGCTGTGGAAATGTTTTTGACCCAATTTGAAAGTGCATCCACTTCAAAAACAGCTCTTTTCTGAATGCCGGGTTGTATTTGGTTGTTCCATTTTTGCTGGAAGATTTCTGAAGCCATGAAAGCGCGCAACGGAATGCCAAAGCCCATTTTTTCGCGGTATGCGAACGATTCTCCGAATTTTTCAGCGCAGATGTCTTTCAATAAAACTTTGGCTTCGTCTGTATCTATATGTTTCGCTACTAACAATTCATCAGGAATATTGAGCGAAGTCGTGACCATTTCATTATCGAGAAAAGGCACGCGGTTTTCTATAGAATGTGCCATCGACATTTTATCCTGACGCATCAATAAATCAGGCAAATACGTCAACAATTCGTATTTTCTTTGTTTGAGATTTGTATCGCCCTTTAGGTTTTGAAAGGTATTCACGCGGTCTTTCAAAGCATTATTCAATTTGAAATCAGGTTTCAAAGCTTTAGCGGTGGCAATGCTTCCAAACGCAGTTTCCATAATCATGCGCTCGTTGGCATTCGAATAATAGCTTAGAAATTCTCCCGCATTTTTAAGGTTTTTCCTGAGTGCACTCCAAAACGTTTTTCTGAAATATGGATTTTGTTTCGCTCGGATAAAACGGCTATAACCTGCGAGCGATTCGTCGGCACCTTCCCCACTGAGCAAAACCGTCACGTGCTTTTTGGCTTGCTGGCTCAATAAATAAATCCCGATTGTATTTGGGTGATTGAGGGGTTGTTCGAAATGCCAGATCGCTTTTTCTAAAACTTCAAAATAATAATCGGCTTCCATTTGGTATTTGTGCGATTGCAACGAAAGTTCTTTCGCCACAATATCAATGTATTTTTCTTCGGAAAACCTCGGATCTTTAAACGTAATCGAAATCGTTTCCAAATTTCCATGATCCAAAGCTTTTGCCGCGTAATAACTCACGAGCGAAGAATCGACGCCGCCCGAAAGCTGGCAACCGAGTTTCACATCGCTGATCATTTGCGACGCGACACTTTTTTTCAAGGCATTTTCTAAGATGCCTTTGGCTTCTTTTTTGGCGATGGTTTGCTGGCCTTCGTGATTGATGTCGTAGAAAACGTGTGTGTCAATGGATCCGTTTTTTACCGTCAGATAAGTTCCTGGAATGCAATTACTGATGTTTTTGAAAAGCGTATTGTTGACGACATTTCTGAACAAAAGGAATTCATCGAGGTTGGTAAAATCCGCTTCAAATTTGAAATCGGGCAACGCTTTGAAACTCTTCATTTCAGAAGCAAAGGCAATTCTTCCTTGTTCTTTCAAAATATATAAAGGCTTGATTCCGAAACGGTCGCGCGCCAGAAACAAAGTATCCAAATTCAAATCGTAAATCGCGAGCGCAAACATCCCGTTGAGCATGCGGATCATTTTTTCCATGCCATATTCGAGATACAGATGCAAAACGATTTCGGTGTCGGAAGTGCTTTTGAACGTGTGCCCTTTTTGTTCGAGTTCGGCTTTGAAATCGAAGGCGTTGTAGATTTCGCCGTTCATAATCAAAATGACTTTCTCGTCCGGACTGATCATAGGTTGATGGCCCATCGGCGACAAATCGAGAATGCTCAGCCGGTTGAAACCGAGAATGAGATTGTTCTCATTTTGAAATTGGGCATCCGCATCGAAATTGATGGTTTCGAAAGTTTTGTTTTTAGTATTGATTCCGACCACACCCGAATCGTCCGGGCCGCGGTGTTTCTGAACCGCCAGCATCTTACAAATGTGATGGTTGCCGGTTTCGGTTCTGGAATCCAGATAATGATAGCCTGTAAATCCGCACATTATTTATTGGGGTTTATCGAATGGAGTAATATATCGCGGTGCGCTTCGCAACGGATTAGATTGGTAAACAGCAACTTTTTGTTTTCGTTGATGATTGATGGCAAAAGTCCTTTTTTGTATAGGCTTGGCAAGTATTTCCCTTTGTAGGGTTGAATCCACGTGTTCATGATCGGTTTCCAGCTTTCAATGTATTTTGCAAATTCCGCTTCGAGTTTTTCGTCGTCACTGATGATGGCGTTCAATTGCAACAAATGATTTCGCATGACTTCTTTTTCGATTTCGGGCATTAAAAAGACACCGACTTCTTCATTGTTGTGCGAGGTGAATTCCATTTCAAACGTCACCGGTTTTGACTTTTCGAAATTCAGACGGACGATCATGCCTTTATTCCACGGTTTGTTTCTTTGGCCTTCCCAATCGAAAAGAAAGTTGCCCAAACTGTAAAAAATTGGTGCGTCTTTATAAGTTTCGTAACCGGAAATGATGTGTGTATGATGTGTAACTACCGCGTTGGCTCCGGCATCAACAAAGAAACGATACCATTTTTTCATTCTCGGACTTGGCAACTCGTAATGTTCGTGACCGCCGTGCGCAATGACTACAACAAAATCGGCTTTGCCTTTGGCTTCCTGGATTTTATTGAACACGCTGACCAAATCAATCGGATTGCAACCGGGTGCTGCCCCGAAAGTCGTCGTCCATTCGTTTTCAGCCACGTTGATGAAAGCAATTGTTTTATCGTCTTTTTTCCAGTAAAAAACCTTCGAAGCTTCTTCGAGATTCGCGCCACTTCCAAGCCAATTGATGTTATGTTTTTCTAAGGTTTTGTAAGTTTCCTGCATGCCTTCCCAGCCGTAATCCTTGAAATGGTTGTTGGCCGTCGCGACCAATTTGCAATTCAAATCATTGAGCATTGAAGCCGTTTCAGGATTCGCTTTGATGTGCGGCCCGGTTTTATTGATTTTGGTATTTACCGTCGTCAGCGGACATTCCAGATCGAGGACATTCAGATCATTCTGAAGAAAAAACGGACGAACCGAATCTAACATCACTTGACTATTCCCTTGCTTGAATTCATCTTCCACTCGAAGCCATGGACAAAAATCTCCGGTAAAACCGACTTTAATCATTCGATTGGTTTTTAGTCTTTAAAATATTTTCATAAACGAAAGCTGTGAGTTTCGCACCTCCGAATTTATTAAGATGATCCGGCGCAAGCCAATCCGTTTTCGCATCAATGATGTTTTTAGAAACCTCGTAATTGTTGATGTTGTATAAAGTCAATTGCGAATGATCGACAAGATTGATTGGATAAGTATATGGAAATGAATTCCGGTTAGCATTCGAACCCGGCATTTCAATCGGGATTACCTGAATTCCGTTGTCTTTACAGATTTTGAGGAACTCCTGAAAGTCGGCATTGTCATATTGAAATTCGGTTTTTTTGTCTTTAAATGTCGAATCATCAGCGATTACTTTCGGCGATTTCCATTGGCCACGTACGATTTTGGATTCGCGGTGCGCTTTGGAAACGATGATCTTCAGCGATTCGACATACAACCATCTTAGATTCACCGGCGGCGGATTCAAAACACAATTTTCAAGGTTCGGCTCATAAAAAAAGTCAATCAACGGATTCGGATAAGGCACTTTATTAAGTAAAGATTGCCCAGTGGCTGAAGGAAGTCCGATGATGATTGTTTTGGGTTTTTGGTTGTTTTTCAAATACGCCTTAAGTTGCAGCAATGACGAACACATATGGCTGCCGTTGGTCGCAAGATTGTAACTGTCGATGCCTTGCTGCGCTAAATATTCGCAATCGATGCCATCCACCGTCATGCTGTTTCCAAAAACCAACAAGTCGTATTTTTTATTTTTGAAATGCGAACATTCATACACTTTATTGAGCATCGGATTGACCGCCACGAGCACAAAAAAAGCGATGACATTGATCAGAATCAACAGTAAAACAGCGAGCGCACATTTTTTAAGGAACTTTTTCATGCGTCTAGAATTGGAAATAAATGAATTGGTTTTCACCAAAAGCACCGAAAAACAACAGGCTTAAAATCAACAGACTATAGAAACTCCAGCGTTTGTAAGTTGAAGCAACTTGATTTAAAACCAAGCCGTGGTCTTTATCGCGGTGCCTCCATTCGGTGGCGAACATCAACATCGAGAAAAGCAGTACAATCGCAACGGCCGTAAAATCAACGACCGGAACTGAAAAAATCGATTTTGAAACCATGTGTTGGTAATATCCGAAAGCTTGTGTCACCGAATCGGCTTTGAACAATACGAACGTCAGCATGATGATGAAAAACGTACGCGCCATGTTGAGGGTTTCGTTCAAAGTGGGCAGTAATTTCCCTTTGACGGTTTTGACTCTTTTATTCATCGTGCCGTTGAGGATTGACGGAATAAAATACAAACCATGAAAAAACCCAAAAAACACATAAGTCCAGTTCGCGCCGTGCCAAATGCCTACAATCACAAAATTGATGACAATCGCAAGGATCAAACCGATTTTATCGTAATCTCTGAACGCGATACTTAGCGGTGTGAACACATATTCAGTAAGCCAAGCCGTTAGTGAAATATGCCATTTTCGCCAGTATTCGGGAATGCTTTGTGCGAAAAACGGATAATCGAAATTTTTGGTGATGTTGAAGCCGAGCAGTTTGGAGAAACCAATTGCCATATCGGAATAGCCTGAGAAATCAGCATAAATCTGGAACGCGTAAAGCAACGCTCCCAAAAACAATGAACTCGCGGGCAAGGTTTCATAATGCGAGAAAATCTCATTTGTAATTGGGGCGCAGTTGTTCGCCACAACAATTTTCTTGAAAAATCCCCATAAAATCTGACGCATTCCGTCGCTGGCCTGACTGTAATCGAAAACCCGAAGCTTTTCTAATTGTGGAATAAACGTGCGCGCTTTATCAATCGGTCCGGACAATAACGAAGGGAAAAACGAAACATAAGTGAAGAATGCAATCCAATCGGTAATCGGCTTGATCTTTCCTTTTTCAACGTCGAGCAAATAACTCACAGTTCGGAAAGTAAAGAAACTGATCCCAAGCGGAATGATGATTTCTAAAGTTTTTAGCGAAAGCGTCACCGAAACCAAATTAAAAGCTTCCACTATCGAGGTGACGAAAAAGTTATAGTATTTGAAAAACGCCAGGCCGCCAATGCCTTGAATCAATCCGATGTAAAGCAATATTTTGCGCGTCGTCGGGTTTTCAGATTTGCCGATATAAATGCCCAGAAAATAGTTCAATATAGAAATGCCGAGCAACAAAAACGAAAACCGCCAATCGGCCCAAGCGTAAAAAAAGTAACTCGCCGCAAGCACGACAAAGTTCTGCGTTTTGACATTTTTGTTCAACACAAACCAATACAATCCGAAGACTACAGCAAAAAAGACGATAAAAGTATACGAGTTAAAAAGCATCGGTTATCTTAAATTAGTTCCGGCGTTGAGCACGATGTCAAGGCCGTTCATGTGCGAAGTGGCGCTGGCCATAAACAAAACCGTATCGGCTGTTTCCTGTAATGTCAATAGTTTTTTTAGCGGATGGTTTTCGACCATTTGTTCGATCACGCGTTCATCTACGTCTTTGGTCAAACCAGAAAGCATGAACGAAGGCGAAATGGAATTCGAAGTGATGTTGTATTTGCCGTTTTCAGTCGCCCAGGTTTTTACCAATGAAGCCAAATAAGCTTTGTTCGCAAGGTAAACTGCGGAACCTGTCGGCGGCGTATTCAACAGAAAAGAAGTCAAAACCGTAATGATCTTGCCGCTTTTTTTCTTCCTGAAACTGGCAATGGCCGCTTGTGTGATTTTTATCGTCGGAATTAGATTGTCCTGAAACTCGGTCGCAAAAACATCCGCGTCGATTTTGTGGAAATACGTTTTGATCGGTTCGCCTGAATACGCGTTATTGATGAGAACGTCTAAGTTAAGTTCGCTCAATTTACTTTGCAACGACACTACGTCTTCGGCATTTTTGAAATTGCATCTTAAACCTGCCGCATTCGGAAAATCGTTTTCAATCGCTTTGGCTTTTTCATCCGAAGCATTAAAAGTGAAATAAACTTTGTTGCTGGAATCTTTCGCAAAATTTCTCGTAATGGCCTCGCCCAAACCTGACGCGCCGCCTGTAATTAGTATATTCATGTGAACAAACCGATTTGGATTTTACCTTTGGCTACTATTTTGGAAGCCTCGTTTTTAAAGCTGAATTTGAATTCGACGGCGTTGACCGATTCATAAAAACCTTCGACAGTTGCCGTGAAATCTAGCGCATCCTCAACATAAACCGCATTTTTAAACTGGATTTCCTGCGAATGGATGATCACGTCTTTGGTCGGCAAACATTCGCCAATGAAATACGACAAAAATCCGTTGAGAATGTTGCCATGCATCACGCGGCCCTGAAAGCCTTTGGCAATGGCGAAAGCTTCATCGGTATGCAAAGGATTCTTATCTTGAAACAATGCGATGAACTGCTCATGAACCTGCGCGGAAACCACAAACCGTTCTGAAAACGTGTCGCCTGCTTTAAACATTACGCGGTTTTTTCCTGAATGGTGTCCATCATTTCGCCGACGTTTTTCCAGCTTTGGATTTCTTTGGACGTGAAACGGATTTTAAAATGTTTCTCAATCGCCACCACAAGTTGAATGTGGTTCAAAGAATCCCAATCTTCAACGTCTGCGGCTGTGGTCGATTCGTTGAGTTCGATGTCTTCGTTGTCGAGGATGTCGATAAAAATATCCGTGATTTGGCTAATGATTTCGCTGCGGTTCATAATGTTATTTTTTAGTGATATGTGTGATTTTTTGTTCGTAATTGTTGACGTCAAGTTCCCAATAGCCATCGACTTCATGGAAACCTAAACCTTCATAATGCCCTTTGACCATGTCGTTCTTGGCCGTGGGAATGTATTCGCCTTTGAGGAAGGCAAACCCATTTTCTTTAGCAAAATTTGCAATCGTATTCAAAACGAAATTTTCCATGCCTCTTTTGAGCACGCGACAGCTCATAAACCAAGTGTCGATGAACAGTGTTTCTGCGCTTTCCGTTTTTAAAATGATGACGCAAATTAAACCATTGTCGCCGTATTTGTCTTCAAGCGTAAATGAAAAAGTATAAGTGTCCGGATCAGCCATCAACGTGTCGATGTCGTCGTCGGTGTAGCGAACGGTTCTCAAATTGAATTGATTTGAACGCTGGGAAAGCTGCGCTACTCTGGGTTTGTTGAATTTATTGAACGATTCCACCACGGAAACCATGTCGAGACTTTTTAAGAAATCTTCTTCATTCGTGAACTTCTGCTGAACACTCGCCCGTTGCGCTTCAATCTGATACAGTTTGGTGCGTTCGGTGTCTTCGTTGGAGTATGAAATCGTTTCAAACAAATTCAAAGTATATAGATATTCCAAGTATTCTGAAGGATCTTCGGGCAATTCCGGCACCGTGATTTCGGGAATATTTTCGCGCACAATGTTTCTCTCAAACGGATTATCATCGAGAAAAACCATCGAATCAAAACCGATATTCAAAATGCTCTGGATTTGACGAATGTTGTCTGCTTTATTTTCCCAATTCGCAATGAATACTGAAATATCATCCAATCTCAAAACCATATCGGGATGCTTTTCAAACGGTTCTTTCGCTACTGATTCTGTATTCTTACTGCAAACTGCCACGATAATGCCGCGGTTTTTCAATTTCTTGATCCAATACTGGAATTCGGAAAATGCTTTACCAATGCCTAGCGTTCCGACCTGAATATTTTCGATGCCGTCATCGCCAATGATGCCGCCCCAAGTCGTATTGTCGAGATCGAGAATGACGCATTTCTTGAATTTTCCCTGCAGCGCGCCAATCACGTCAAGCGTTCTGGAAGCCACGTAAGGCAAAGCATCAATGCTCAATACCATCTCTGTATTGATGTAAACTGAAGTCTGAAAAAAGTTCGGTTTGCCCAATAAATTCTGAATCGTCGATAAATCGCAGAGGTAAAAATTAGCGGTTGCCGAAGCGAAATTCATCAATTCTACATTGAGTTTTCGCAACTGGTATAAAAACGACATTTCGATTTTTCCGGAATAATTCCCAAAAACCGTATCGTCAATTTCGGTGTAATTGTAATAAATGATTTTAGCTTTCGACTGTCCTGAAATCGTATCGACCATATGGCTCAGAAAGTGCATTTCATTTGCGCATAGCTGGCTGTGCTGATCGACTTTGAGCTTGTTGTATTTGCCTAAAAGTTTGTGCGAAGATTGGAAAATGATGATAATCTCAGGCTCGAATTCGTATAATTCTGAATTCGGATCGGTAATCTGCAGTTCGATCTGGTTGAAATCGGCTTCCCAAATTTGCAGGTCAAAACCGCGATCGTAACCCAAACCGCGAATGGCTTGGTTTAAAAACTGCGTCGCCGAATCACCCAGAAGCGCAACTTTTACGGTTTTGAGGTTCGAGAAATCGTTTTTCAGATTCTTTCTGATTTGTGAAAAAACTTTCATTTATATTTTAATTTTCATCGACTAATTAATTTAAAACCGTATCCAACTGATCGGTAGAAATAAACCGCACATCAGGCCATTTTTGAACGATGGCTTTCAACAGCGCATCCAAATCTTTTAGACCTTTTTCTCTATTTTTCGGATCGATGTAACCTACGAAATTGATGCGGTGCGAACAAATCACGGCAAGTTTATTCCAATGGAATGCGCTTGAAACCTGTGCCAGACAACTGTTGACCCAATCGCGATTGTGGTTCATCGAAGGTTCAAAAATACAATTCCTGACATTATATTTTAATCCCAAAGCATTCGTTTGCGCGAAAGTGTGTTTCAGTGGAATATAATTATCAAAAGTTCCGGTCGGAATCAGTTGCGTCTGAATGCCTTGCAACCAAGTGACGCCTTGTGCTTTCAATGCAGGTTCTATCAACGGATCCCAATTGTAGCAAGGCGCGATGAAGCTTTTAGAAACTTCGCCAAACGTGTCTTTGAAGATTTGCAATCCGTCTTCAATGACTTTGATTTGCTCCGGAATATCGGCTTTGGTGTCCCAATCGTAAGCTTCCATGAAACTGTAATCGGCTTTACCCGAATAGGTCGCATTCCAGTCAAAACAAAACAAAGCGGCTTCATTTTGCTGCTGCAACACGCTAAGCCATCGTTTGTAATTGAGGTGTTCACGCCCATGAAATTGCTGTTGAAAAACACCATTGGATTTTCCTTGAAACCACAAGTTCAGGTTGTTGGCGTGATTTGGATATTTTTGAAACGTATCTGTGAATTTCTCGTAATGAAACTCGGTAAAATTAGAAGCGCGGATTTTATCGAAATCAGGATTTCCCATAATCGCGTTCGCGGTAAGTTTGGCAGGCAATCCGTCGCTTCCTTTGTGTTTGGATAAGACTTCAAAAAGCAGTTCCAAATCATCCTGAGACTCAAGCGCATCAACTTTATAAATGCTATCGGCGATTTCGAGGCCTTTCTTTTGAAACGCTTTTACGGCTTCTAATGAAGGTGTTCGGATCGCGCCCCAATCATCCGATTCTATGATGACTATTTTTTCACGAATCGATGCTCCTTTTGCATTCGTTTTCGAGGCTGCGAGATAGGATTTTAACCCTTGTATGATTTGACTTTTATTTTTCAAACTATTTGATTAGGTCTATTAACGGTATCGGTAAATCAACAATCGTCGCCAATACCGGATTGGTCAAAATGGTCATCAAACTGATCGTATCGAAAGACATACGTACCGAAACAATGATAAAAAAGAATAGCAAAGGCGAACAGAGCATCGCCCATTTCCGGTATTCGCGGTCTTCATAAACAACGTAATAAAAAAATAACAATGCGGTGGCGAAAAGCTGTGCTACCAACAAATACCGGTTTCCTGAAGGCAACAACGAAGTGATGTTCCCTACCGACAAAAACAAAAGCGAAAACCCAAACAGGTTAGAGAATGATTTGCTGTAAGCGCTGAACTTGGATTTGGAAAAATAGATGATCGTAAACAAAATCATGATATACCAATTGATGCTGATGCTGTAATAAGTGATGTACCAGTTTCCGGTCGCATTCAGATCCGAAATTGTTTCTACGTACTCATCGCTGGTGTAACTTTTCACACGCGGCAAAAGAAAATCCGGAGCGACGCTTTCGAGTCTTGAACGAATCGATTCGATATTAAGACTAGAAATGAAAAAACTCGAGATGAAAAAGAAATATAAAATACGCCACGGGATTTTAACGAAATAGAACAGCAGCAGAATTCCGACCGGTAGCACAAACGAAAAATGCACTAAAATACTCAGCACCGCAACGATGACCCCTTTTTTATTGCCGTTGACGAGCAGCAAAAACGCACCATAGAAAAACATGTGCGCGGCAGTCCACATTCTGACACCATTGAGATTCCAGAATCCAATGACGCAACAAAACGCAATCAGAACGGTAACCATACCAACGGTCATTTTCTGTTTTTTGGAAAGATCGAGCAGCAGCCAAATGTTCCTCGAATAGAAAAACCCAAACAAGATTCCGAAAACTGCAAATAAGACGTTTCCGTTGTTCGTAAAAAACGACAGCAAATAAGTGACTAATGGTTGGTAAATATCGACTGTTCCTGTTTCATCCGAATAAAAATTACTCAGAAAGGCATCCCAACTCACCGGCGCGTTATACAGTTCCTGAAGTTTGGCCACATAACGGCTCGAGTCCATGATTTCCGGGCGATACATCGTATAACCATAAAAAATCACAAACAACCAGATGCTGTTTCTGGCCCAGCTTTCCCTGTAGTGTTTGATGGCTTGAATCAGGCCAAGAAAAGGTGAAAATAGAAAGAAAACAAAGTTATTCTTCAAAGGATGGACTTTACGTTTATACAATTGACAGTCAAATTATTGGATCAGTGTGACAAATTTATGGGTAACATGCTCAATTCTGTACTGATCCGGCTGGTCGATGACCAACGCGTTTTGATAATTTCCTTGAAGGAATTCCAAAACGTGATTTTGTTTTAAATCTCCAAACTTTACGGATAAAATCGGTTTTTTTAGTATCGCGTAATCTATCAGTTTGCTGGGAGTTTGTGCGGTTCCTGCGTTTTCGAAATTGACGAGAAAATCCATTTTGCTCATTTCGTACATGAGGGAATTTCTGTCCAAAACATTTTTCAATTGAATTCTATTTTTAGAAGCATCAATGAAAGATTGGACAAATTGCGGCGTATTTGTGTAAATATGAAATTCAAAATTATAGCTGTCATCCAGCGAATTGAGGAAATTCAGAAATTCCGACGGATCTCTTCTGCCGGGAATGAACATGCCGCCATAACCAAAAATGATTTTATCGGTTTGTTTTTCACCTGTGTATAATTTGATGTCTTCAAATCGGAATCCTTGTGAGATGACTTTAATTTTAGAATGGAATTCCTGGTAATATCCTTTAATCGAAGCCTCGGTCGGAACTGTGATGTACGTTGCTTTTCTACAGAATTTCTTTTCAAGATATCCGAAATAAAAAGGCGGTTTGAACGTGTCGTTTTCCTGTCCCATATAAGGATCGCCACAATCCGCAATCCAGACTTTGGCAATACTGTCTGACCAAACTGCCGCAACGCCCCAATGAATCGGATACGGAACCGCTATCGAGATCAAAGCGTCGTAACCTTTCTCGTCTTTCAAAGCTTTTTTGACCAGTGAAACCAACTGAATCATCGGATATTCGAACAACAACATGCTGAATCGCACAATCACGCGCCAGAAAAGCAATATGATTCCGGAGCCTTTCACAGTCGGAACCGGCCAAGTTAATTTCCCTAAACTTTTGTATTCGATGCCGTGATCAGCGCAAAATCTCTCGGTGCCTTCACGCGGATGCGTAATCACTTTCACGCGGTGGCCTTGTCTTACCAATTCTTTCGCCAATTCGGTCGCGCGGAATGATCTCGGGGAATTTTCGGGATAAAACGCATTGCTGACCAGTAAGATTTTTTTGCTCATAAATTCGACTGAAGTATTTTTAGGGAAGTTCGGCAAGTAATTTTACGATGCGTTCTGCTGCTTTTCCGTCCCATTTTTCTGGAATCGAACCTTTTTTCCATTGGTTGCTGAACAAGATTTCGAGTGCGGGCTGAATCGCTTTCGGATTGGTTCCTAACAATTCGTTCGTTCCGAGTTCTATGGTTTCTGGCCGTTCAGTATTGTCGCGCAAGGTCATACACGGAATTCCCATTACGGTAGTTTCCTCAGTAATACCGCCTGAATCTGTAATTACACAAAGCGCATTCTCCACCAAATAATTAAATTCCAGATAACCCAAAGGTTCAATGATATGCAGGTTTGCATTACTGAATCCGGATTCCTGAAGCACTTTCGCCGTACGCGGATGGATTGGAAACAACACAGGCAAGCTATTGACATTATTGGTAATTTCATTAAGCAAAACCACGAGATTCTCAACTTGATCTACATTCGCAGGTCGGTGTAACGTAAGTACAAAATATTTTTTTGTGACTAGATTTAAGGCATTCCAGAAACCAGGTTGCACGAATTTGCTGCGGTTGCTGAGTAAAGTATCAATCATCACATTGCCGACGAAAAAGATTTTATCTTCAGCTACGCCCGCTTTTCTTAAGTTCTCAGAAGCCCAAACCGTAGTCGTGAAAAAATAATCCGTAATCGCATCTGTCACCAAACGGTTAATTTCTTCAGGCATTCCCATATCGTAAGAACGGATTCCGGCTTCGACATGCGCCACTTTAGTATGGAGCTTTTTGGCTACGATACTGCAGGCCATCGTACTCGTCACATCGCCGACGACCAAAACCAAATCGGTCGGATTGGCGATAAGTTCTTTTTCGAAAGCCATCATAATCGCAGCGGTTTGTTCGGCTTGCGATCCGCCGCCACAGTTCAGGTTGATGTCGGGTTCCGGAATGTTGAGCTGCCTGAAAAACGTATAGCTCATTTTCTCATCGAAATGCTGGCCGGTATGCACCAATCGATACGAAATCTGCTGTGCTTTTAATGCATGAACAATCGGCGCAATCTTAATGAAATTGGGCCTTGCTCCTGCTATGAGTGTAATGTTATTCATAAATTTTAGTGAATCCTTAAAATCGCATGAGGATCAAAAACGCCTGAGAATTCGATGCTCATCGGTAGTTCTTTTTCCCATTCCTGAATCATTTTCTGTTCATCTTCGCGAATCGTATCATCGACCAGAATCACAGAATTCGGCAACAGATAATCTTTAAAAAGATACAAGAAACCGCGTCTTCCGCCTTTGGTATTACCCGGAGGCGCATCGCACACGCAAAGTCCGATTTTCTCGGCTTGAAAACCGTCAGTGTCGTACCACGCAAAAGCTCCGTAATCTTTTAAAGGCCGCGTGTAAATCGTATTGTTGCTCATTTGGTTTTTATCGAGTTCTTTCTGAATGCGGTGCGCCCAGAAATCGATGTGTTCGAAAGAAACCATTTTGCGGTTTTGCTTTTTGGCGATAATGCCCAATAGAATTGTAGACAATCCGCTGCCGCATTCGAAAATCAATCCTTCTGATTTCATCGTTTTTTCGATGCAGGTAAGCGTGTAATCGATTTGTGCTGAAAACCCTTGATTTCCCCATGCGTAAACCAACCTTTTGATCAGTTCTGGCGAAGGAATGCGACCGGCTTCAATTTCAGCTTTGTATTCTTCAAGCGCTTTAGGCCACAACCACGATTGGTGGATTTTCAACAACGATTTTCTGATCGAAAGCGGGATAATGTCTTGGATTCTCATTTTTTATAGTTTTTTAATTTACAACTAATCGGATAATAAATATAGAATAATAAAGCACTGCTATTGTATATCGACGCCATTTTAGCATAGTCGAGCCGCAATCCTTCAGTGGTGATTTTATTAAGATGCTTCTCTTTTAGTTTTTGGATAAACTTAAAATAATTTTTGATATTCTTCTGCCCAATAAACGAAGTTAATGGCAATAAAGTGAATTTTCCTACAACATGATTGATCAGTAGCTTTTGAGACTGCCGGGATTCGATTTTGTTCCCAAAAGATTTGATGTCTTCAATCGCATGGATGAAACCTTGAATCGCTTTCTCTGAATAAAACAACGCAGAATTAGTCGCTGATCCCGGACGCGTAGTTCGCTGATAAAACCTTTGGTTGTCAAACGCCACTTTCTGAGCGACTGCAAAAAATTTAGCCAAAAAAAGTCCGTCTTCGAGGTAAGGAACATCTTTAGGATAATGGATTTCAAACTGATCTAAAATCGATTTTTTGAAAAGCATTCCCACGGAACGATCCGGATCGACAACACCTGGTCCGCGTGAGGCGAAATAACCTTCAACACCATCAACAGTCTGTTGCAAATGATTGTAATTCGTATGCCAAGTGCTTTTCCCATTAACATCGAACACTTCAAACCCGAGATAAAACCCATCCAAATCTTCTTGTTCGGCGCGCTCTAAAAACCTGTGAAACGTATTGGGCAAAACATAATCGTCAGGATCAATCGGCAAAATGTATTTTCCTTTGGCCATCGCAATCGCATTATTTCTGGCCATCGAAACGCCCTGATTTTCCTGATCAATTAAAATCAGATTGGAAAATTCGGCTTGTAATTTTCGGACAATTTCACTGCTTTTATCGGGTGAACCGTCGTTGGTGACGATGATTTCATAATCGATTTTTGGGATATTCTGAGCTTCTAAACTCCGGATGCATTTTTCGATAAAACCCTCAACTTTATAGGCCGGAATGATAATACTTAGACGCATATTTAAGCGTAAAATAGGTTGGTTTTATTATTCGGCAGCCTTTTTTTCAAAGCGAAAATATAGTAAAACGGATTCAGGTAAAAACACGCAAATCGGTACAAGGGCGCGTAAATCTTATGTTGTTTGTTCCAACCTAAACTTTGGAAAATCTTGGAAACGCCGTAAATAAATTGCTCAGATTTCACAATTTCGAAAGGCAAATACGGATGCGCAATTTTCTTCCTAATCTTATACGAATTGAACACCGATGGTTTGAATAAAACCGCATCACCTACATTGTTCGTGGCATTTTGATGGATGCGATAACCCACAGTTTCTTTATGGAAATAATAGAATTTTTCGCCCGAAGCGGTCAGTTTGAGCCACATCGGATAATCTTCAATCAAGCGGTTCGATTCGTCAAAACCGCCTACTTTGAGTACGCATTGTTTATTGAAAATATAAGACGGCGTATAGTTGATTCTATCAGAAACCAACAACAACTGATGCTGATCCTGAGCCGTCAACATAGCGCCCATAAGATTTTCCGGAAACGCTTGCGGAATGGTTTTGATGTAATTATCTTCAATAAAAACATCTTTATAAAGCCGCACCTGACTGAAAATAACATGCGCTTCAGGATGCTGCTTGATAAAATTGACGTTGTCTTCAATGCAATTCGGCAGCAAAATATCATCACCCGCGATAAATTTCATCCAATCTGATGGCGCAGCGGCCACGCAACGGTTGCAATTCGCGGAAACTCCGGTATTTTGAGGAACCGTAATGACTTTGATACTCACAAATCGCTTTTGGTTTTTCTCTTGCGCCGCCCAATCCTGAATCAGTTTTATCGTATCATCGGTTGAACAATCATCCGAAATCACAACGGCGATATTCTCATACGTCTGATTATAGACACTTTCGAGCGTTTCAATGATGTAAGGCGCGGAAAAATAAGTAGCGATCGCAACGGTAACGGTCATTGGAATGGTTTAAGAAATTTTAGCTTTCAATTTTTTGACCAGATTTTTGAGATACAATTTGAGGTAGCTTCGGGTCAAAGTCCTGAAATAATGTGAATTCACGATAGCTCCGACATGGAAAATCTCATAACGGAAATCGATTTTTGGATTGATTTTCTTGTCTGTGAAATGTGTAGCTGTATAGGTAAAATGAAAAATCGGGGCATCATCAAAATTGTGGTGCGTGGCAAGTTCTCCGCTACCGATGTTGACCACATAATTCTGTGAAGGCCTGATGCAAAACGTATCGGTTTTCAAAACGGAATAACACCATTGGTAATCCCAAGTGTTGATGCGGTTTTCGTAAACTTTAAGAAACAATCCTTCCCAATATTTCGCCCAAATCGCATTGCCGTCGAACAAAACCGGAAGATGTAGGTTTTTCTTCATTATAGCATCGGCTTCCAGAGAAATTTTCGGATCATAATTCGCCCAGGTTTCCTTTACTTTTTGCACGCTATTGCGCCAAGTAGCCCAGCCCCACATATTGAAATAACGGGTTTTGCCGTAAGGTTGCTTGTCGTTTTGATAGCCTAAACTGCAACCGTTGATCGTAAGAATACTGTCATCGTCGCGGTATTTTTCCAGCATGGCTTGGCAATATTCAAAAAAGGCGTTGTTCGGAATGATGTCATCTTCTATTATGATTCCTTCGGGTTCGTTTTCAAAAAACCAATCGATAGCCATTTGAACCGCAATCCTACAGCCTTTATTTTCGGGATGATACAAAGTTTTGACTTCACAATCCCAATCAACCTGACGGACAATTTGCTTTACTTTTTGAGTATTTTCAACATCATCTTGTCTTCCATATCTGGCGCCGTCAGCCGCAATATAGAGTCTCGCTGGTTTCAGTTTCCTGAAGACTTCGAACGACTGTGCCGTTTCTTCTGGACGATTAAAAACGATATATAAAATAGGCGTACTATACATATTTTTTCAAACGTAACTTATGGTTGAGTGTATTCAATTTATGATAAAACCAATGCCATCCGCGGGTAAGCGATACTTTTTCCCATTTAGCGTAATCGAATGCGGTACTCAGATCGAAGCCTTTAAATTCTCCTTCAAAAAGATTTTTAGGTTGGTAAATTCTGAAAGGAATTCCAAAGCTATTGATGTGAAAACCATAAGGCAAAGTGTTCTCCTGTGCGAGCGCTTTCAAATCTTTATCGAGTAACATCGCAATCAGTTCTTCATAACTCTCAGGATTGTGCGTGGCTTCAAAAGCCTTGTAGAAACTTGGCCCAAGCAATATCGACGGTTTGCCCCAATAAGTGGCTTCAATACCGACAGTGGAACCAAAGGTCAGGATTTTATTAGAAGCATGCATCAAATCGTAACTGTTGATTGGCGATTCGGGCATGATGAGTTCGATGTTTCCCTGTAAAGCGGCATAAGTTTTCTCCAAATACTTCTTAGCCATCGTTTTCATGTTCGGATGCAGGCGCACCCATATTTTTTTGTCTGACAAGCGTGGGTCATTCATCAACTTCAACATCAATTTGGTCTGGGTTTCGAAAAAACCGGAATCCCAATCTTTGCCTATCGAAACATACTCATCCTCCGAAGAATTGAAAATCACAATATTATCAACGGTTTCATCCCAATGTTCGGGCAACAAACCTTTCTTCTGGTCTTTGGTAAATGAAACCCAACCTTGGTCTTTTCCACTAGCCCGATTTTTATAGAAATCGTGAGCCACTTGATTTTTATTTTCAGCATCCGCATTTTGCTCCCAAGCTTTTGACGCACGGTCGATGAATGGACCGATTTCATGCGGCAACACATTATCGAACAATTCGTAAGTCTTGAAATTGTGGCCTCTTTCATGGATCAAAACCGGAACACTTTTCTTTTGGGCCGCTCGTAAAGCTGCTCGATTCGTCGCAAACCTGCCGTTGAAATTGTAAAAAGTATCAATCGAATAAGCGAGCAATTCACTTTGAAAAAAATGATAGCAATAATGCGCCGAAAGGATGATTCTCGAAAGCATATCATGAAAAACCTTCAAATCCGGTTCCGGATCGCGGACAATCGAAACCAGGGATGAAAGCGCCGCATCACCTATTTCAAAATTGTCAATCTTGTATTGTCTGAGTTCCGCAATCGAATTGAAATGCAATTCGGGCAAACTGTTAAACGTTTTATTTTTGGGTTTTGAAATCTTAATCTCGTGATAATTTTCATTATTGGTCAACAATTCCTGGCCTTTACTTCTTTTCGAAGTACACGCAATGCATTTGAGCAAATCGCCATTCGGATTGAAATCGCAACTCACCAAATGTTTGTCGCATACAAAATGATATACCGTATCGCCTTTGTCGAGATGAAGCTGGATCAGCTCGAGCTCGGTTTCGAAATGCGGCGTGTATATGTAATTTGTAAAAAAGGCTACATTCATTGCTGGTTTGTGATATTAACAGATATTGCCGTAAGTATGGTTATATTTTTCCATCAGGCTTTTATATTTCGGAAGCATTAACGATTGATCGACCGGCTGATACGTTTGCCCGAACAAGCTGTTGGTAAACTGAATCTGGAACAACAGGCGTTTTCCTTGCGTGAGGTCTTTCCCCTTATGGAAACCTCTCGTATCCACAGCCAAAATGCTGCCTCGTCTGCCACAAATTTCCATGACGTTTTCTTTGCCGAAAACCCTTTCGATTGCTTCGTCTTCGAAACGTCCGTCGCGGTTGATGGCTTTTGGGAGTTTTCCGTGCGATCCTTTCACAAAACAATGCGGTCCGGTTTCAGGCGTCACATCGGTGATATAAAAAAAGAACTTCATAAACTTAATCCTGTCGAGGTCGAAATGATACATTTGCGCCGCAGCATTTTTTCCAACGCCCTGAAACGGAGCGCTCCACCAGAAAGCCACCAAATCCAGAATGGGTTTACAACCTAAATATTCCTGTGCAAAAGCCAACAACGACTGGTCAAAGATCAACTGCTGTAAAGCGTCACACTGCACAATTTGATTTCCTGTGAAATTATACCGCGGCGATACCGGTTTGTGTTCATCAAAAAGGACTTTTTCCTTAGAATATTTCTGGTCGTCCGTAGCAGTTTCGAGATAGGAAACCTGCGTTTTGGACGCATAGTTATAAATCTCATCAATCATGCTGTCTGGCAAAACGGCATCGAAGTGGACAAAACCGTCTTTTTTCATCGCCGCCACAGTCTTGGATATTTCGTCTTTACTGAGATTCAGTATTCCTTGCGAATCAACGTGATCGTATTTTCCGAGTTGCTTGTTGATTTGAGAGGAAATCTGGTCATTCGATTGGCCTTTGGTCAGTACGAACAAATCGCGGAACGCCATATAGCCTTTTTCGGAAGACACTTTGGTTTTTAAGAATTGACTGTATTCTTCTGAAAAAGTACGTCTGGATCTCAAAGTTCTTAACGTCTTTCTTATAAAATTGGACACTGCTCTTTTCATGATGCTTTTATTTTAGAAATGGTGAAGTGATACTTTTGGTGCATGTTGTCATTAATAAGTTCAAACGAGATACAAAGATGTTTTTTTAGGAAATCTGGTAACGATAGATACTCGGCGATGGCTTGGGTATTTTCAATTTCGGCGCGATGCAACCCGATATGAAATGCTTCGCCGATGGCTATTTTGTGCGTCTTATGAAGTTGCCCATTGACAAATATGCTCAGTGCTCCGTTAATTCTTGACATTCCGTGGATTTCAATTTGACTCCAATCTTCATTTTTAAGAATGGCCAAAGCTTTATTTTCGCTAGCGATGCCTTGGTTTTCCCGAAGGAGTTCGACAGTGCTTTTCTGGGGGCTGTAATGTTCGAAACCACGGTAAAAATAAGGCAACTGTTCTTCGACAAAAGCAGAGATTTCTGTGGGTGGATCAAAAACAAAACGGTCTTTTATTTTTTCTGTCGGTGAACCGGCATGAATCGTGTAAGGTTCGATATCTTTAAAAACAATTGCGTTGGTACCAATAATAGCACCTCGCCCTACATAAATACCTTGCCTGATAAACACGTTTTTGCCGATCCAACAATCTTCTTCAATAACTACGGGTTTACTGACCTTATTGAAGGCCGCTGCCGACCCCGCATGTTTTTTATCCTGCTCCCGAATCGTGAGGTGCGGCGCGCTTTTATAATTGTGGTTTCCCGAAGAAATGAAAATATCGGGCGCCAGAATCGAATACTTGCCGATGCTTACAGAACCGATAATTTTACAGCGATCCTGCACGGAGGCGTATTCCTTAATCTCGATTTTGCTGTCATAAAGCGTCTGGATTTCGACATCGTGACCAATCCAGCAATGGTCTTCAATGACAATGTTTTTCTGATTGCGATCCGATGGAAAACTCGCAAAAATCCTGCTCCCTTTTTCAATATCAGCTTGCGCGAAAATCAGGATGTTCTGGGCACTTCTTAAATGAACACCAAAGAACAACCGCGTTCCGTATAGTGAACTGTAAAAAGCATTAATGAAAATGCTTCGGAATCGGAACAGGTCTGAAAAAAATTTGAGCATGCTTTAATTTTGGATGAAATCGAGACGCATCCGCGTGCCTTTTTCTATATCGGTATTTACTTTTTTGCCCAAAAGCTCGTGGTAATATTTAGGATGCAAACCAAAACCAGGACGTACCGAGCGCAGGTTTTTTTCTGTAAGCATCTCGCCTGCTTTGACATCTTCAGCGATGTATAACGAACGGCTGAAATCTTTGCCTTTGGCTTGTTTTTCAGTCAAATGATAATCGACGACGCCAATCGCTTTTTCAGCTTCACGGACGGCTTTAACCATCGCGGTGAATTCTTCCTCGTTCATCGAAAAAGTCGCATCCGGCCCTCCAATGGCGCGGTCAATGATGTAATGCTTTTCGATGATTTTAGCCCCGAAAACTGTTGCTACAATCGGCACGGTGCTTCCCAAAGTGTGGTCGGAAAGTCCGGAAATGACGTTGTATCGTTCGGCCAAATCTTTGACCATACACATGTTCGCTTCATCAATCGGCGCGGGATAACTTGACGTACATTTCAATAATGCGACATCATGATTTCCCATGCGGTGACAAGCATCAAGCGCGAGTTCGATATCTTCTTCCTGTGCAATTCCTGTGGAAAGTATGATCGGTTTTCCTTTTGAAGCTACATACTCGATTAATGGAATATCGGTGATTTCGAAAGAAGCGATTTTATACGCCGGAGCATTTAAGGTTTCCAAAAAATCAACCGCTGTTTTGTCAAATGGCGATGAAAAGCAAATCAATCCTTCTTCAGCCGCGGCTTTGAATAAGGCTTCGTGCCATTCCCAAGGCGTGTAGGCTTCCTGATACAATTCGTGGTATTTTTTGCCATCCCAAATCGTTCCGGTAATCACAAAATCTTCTTTGTTCGAATCTAAAGTCAGCGTATCGGCGGTGTAAGTCTGCAATTTGATGCAATCCGCGCCAGCTCTTTTGGCAGATTTGATGGTTGCCAAAGCATTGTCTAAACTACCGTTGTGGTTCGCGGAAAGTTCCGCAATGATGAACACCGGACTGTCTTTATCAATTATAAAATCTCCTATTTTCATACTTTTTTCTAATATTATTGCAAGATCAATCCGACTTTTACCTCGAAATCGATTGCTCTGAATTTGTCAATTTGAATCACACCGTTGGGCGTTTTTACTAAAAATGGATTCGCGGATAAAACCAATCCGTTCGGCATATCGTATTCATATCCTACATTCGAAAACCCAATGCTATCGATGGTGATTTTGTTGCTGTCAAGATGCGTAAAAGCGCCCGGATAAGGAAATGCCTGAGCGCGCACCCAATTGTAAATGCGTTCTTTTTGCCAATTCCAATCGATGTTGCCATCTTCGGGAGTTCTTTTTCCGAAATAAGTGGCTTCGTTGTGGTTTTGTGGTTGCGCAACAAGGGTGTTATTTTCTATGCGATGCAAAACCTTATCAATTAAAGGGATGTATTGGTCGTTGTATTTATTGAGAACGTCAGCGCCGGTATCTTGACTATTGATTTCAATTTCGATTTGTTCGATGATGTCGCCCGTGTCGCAGCCTTCGTCAATCAGATGCGCCGTGATTCCGGTTTTGGTTTCGTTGTTGATGATCGCCCAGACATGCGGTGTTCTTCCGCGGTATTTAGGCAACAAAGAACCATGAATGTTGAACGCTAAAATCGACGGATGATTGATTAAATCTTTCTCGATAAGGAACAAATAATTCACAGAAACCAATACGTCAATCGGTTTGTTTTCGTAAAATTCCTGCGACTTGCCTTTTCTGGGATTGCCGATGAAAATATCGATGCCTTTTTCATTACAGAATTCAATAATAGAATCTGACTTTGAATCCGTAAAAACGAATACAATCTCTTGCTGCGCATACAAATGACGCAACACGATGTTTCCCAAATTGCCGCTAACGAGAACGCCTAATTTCATGGATTCGAAATTTTAGAATGAATCACCACATCGATGAATTTGGAATTGAAATAGCAATGTTCCTTCAAACGCGCTTCTTCATAATAGCCCGAACCTTCCATGGCTTCGTATAAATGTGGCCGCAGATCGAACGCGTAAGTGTATATTTTATGGAATTGAAGTTCCTTGAAAGCGACTTCTTCAATCAACTTTAAATAATTCGACCAATTGCGGATGAAATAATCTTGTTCAAGTTCAGTTTTCATCACAAATGAAATTTCGGCATTTTTGTCAATCCAATTGATGTGTACCAAACCGCCGTAACCGATAAATTCGCCGTGTTCAAAAAATGAAAACAACAATTGGTTCGGATGTTCCTGTTCGAACAAACTTGAAACTACGGTTGCAAAATAATTTTCCTGCGCTTCCACGGTAAGTGGTTTGGCTTGGCGCAAATGATAGATTTGCTCGTTTCTGATTTTTAGAATCGCGTATTTATCTTCATCGCGGATCGGCTCAATCGAAAATCCTTCGTTCGTAAAAACTTGAGTCGATAAGCATTTATAAGCTCGCATTTGAGAATAATTTGTATTTCATTTCGGCTAAAATCCAGTCGTTTTCATTGTCGATATCTTGGGCGTATAAATCGTTGATTTCAATCGTGAACGTATTTTCGGTTCTCAAACTTTTGGTGGCCAGCAATCGATCTACATTGAAAGTGTAGAACATGCCCGCGTCAAAATAAGCTTGCTCCAAATCCTGTGTTCTGGTATTCGAACTCGACGCGTCGAAAGGTTCGATTTTACCTTGACCGGAAACTTTCAAAGCGCGCTGAATCGGATGCGAATATGCCAAACTTGGAAAAACGCAATCGCAGTTTTTTTGATTTAAAAGCGCAAAAGAATCCTGAAGCAGTTTAGGATTTACGAACGGCGCGCAAGCGTAAATGCACGTTCCTTGCCCGAATTCTTGTCCATTATTGCGATACCAATCTAAAACTTCCGTCAAAACATCGACGGTTGTCGCAAAATCATTGCTGTTTTTTTCGCTGCGCAGGAATGGAATTTTGGCTCCGTATTGCTTGGCGATTTCAGCGATTTCAGCATCATCCGTAGACACCATCACTTCATCGTACAAACCGCTTTGCAACGCCGCTTCAATCGAATAAGCTACAATAGGTTTCCCGAAAAAAAGCTTGGTGTTTTTCCTTGGAATTCTTTTGCTGCCGCCGCGTGCGGGAATGATTGCGATTCTTTTCAACTGGTTATTGGTTTAAAAAATCATTCACTTTGGCAATGACGAAATCCTGTTCTTCATCGGTAAGCGTTGGGAACATTGGCAAACTGATGCAATGTTTATAATAAGTTTCGGCATTCGGCATGTCGCCTTCTTTCGATCCGAATTGTCGGTAATACGGCATCAAATGACACGGAATGTAATGGATTTGGGCGAAGATTTTGTGTTCGCGCAAAAAGTTGTACAATCCTAAACGGTCTTCGACTTCAATCACATACAAATGGTAAGCGTGGCCTTCGACAAAACCTGAATGTCCTTTTATATTAGTATTGCTTGAAAAATGCTCGTTGTATTTTTTAGCAATGGCTTTTCTTCTTTCGAGCCCTTGATGCGCGCGCGACAATTGACTGATGCCTAAAGCCGCCTGAAAATCGGTAAAACGATAGTTGTAGCCTAAAGTCTGCATTTCCATATACCAACCCGGATAAGCCGAATTTTCGGGAACTTCCTGACCCGCAGCAAAAGAAACCGAATTTTGGAAAATGCTCGCATCACGAGTGATTCCGTGCGTTCTGAGTTCCAATAATTTTTTATAGAGTTTTTCGTCGTTGGTCGTGATCATGCCGCCTTCGCCTGTTGCGATGTGCTTCACCGGATGAAAAGAGAAAATCGCCAAATCGGCAAAATTTCCGTTGCCACAATTTTGTTTTTGGCCTTTACTGTCGATGAAATAACCGCCTGGTGAATGGCACGAATCCTGAATAATCCACAAACCGTATTGGTCGGCGAGCTTTCTAAACGCTTCCAAATCGACGGCGCGTCCTGCGAAATCTACAGGTACAATACCTTGGTAAGTTCCTTTTGGAGCGGCTTTCAATAAAGCTTCCACTTTCGAGATATCCAACAAATAAGTGTCGGGATCGATGTCGGCAAAAACGACTTCACCGCCGCAATAACGAATGCAATTCGCTGAAGCGGCAAACGTAATCGGTGTCGTGATGACTTTGTCGCCGGGCTTTACGTTCAACGCCAAAGCATTCAAATGCAAAGCCGCGGTTCCGTTGGCTACAGCTACTGCATATTTGCAACCGATATAATCGGCAAATAACTTTTCAAACTCAAGAATCGTTGGGCCTTGCGTCAGGAAATCACCTTTAAGCGCTTGGCTTACCGCGAGAATGTCTTCTTCTGTAATATTTTGTTTTCCGTAAGGTATCATATCGATTAGGCTGAAAAATCAGGGTATAAATGTTCTTTGATCAGGGCGCGCAACGAATCTACAGTTTCCCATTCGGTGTTGTCGCCTGAAGTGTAATTGAATCCTTGAGGCACCAATTTCGCGTTGAATTTTTCGATATAAGCATTCAAATTCCAAGTCGTAACCTGAGGCAAAATCACGTAATATTTCCCCAAATCATAAGTTGTGAACGAATCCGAGGAAGTAATCATTTCCTCATGGATTTTCTCTCCGGGACGAATGCCGCAAATCTTGTGTTCGCATTCCGGACCAATCGCTTGCGCCACATCGAGGATTTTATATGACGGTATTTTCGGAACGTACAATTCGCCGCCCCAAGCTGTTTCGAGCGCATGCAATACCATATCCACGCCGCCTTCGAGCGAAATGTTGAAACGCGTCATGTTTGGGTCGGTAATCGGCAACACGCCTTCTTTTCTTTTCTCCATGAAAAAAGGAATGACGGATCCGTTAGAACCCATCACATTACCGTAGCGCACTACTGAAAATTTAATGTCCTGCGAACCTTTGATATTGTTGGCGGCAATGAACAATTTATCCGAAGTCAGTTTCGTCGCTCCGTATAAATTGATCGGCGCACAAGCCTTGTCTGTTGAAAGCGCGACCACTTTTGACACGTTGGATGACAAACACGCTTTGATGACATTGTCCGCACCGCCGATATTGGTTTTCACACATTCATCCGGATTGTATTCCGCGATATGGACGTGCTTCATCGCTGCTGCGTGAATGACGTAATCGATACCGTTGAAAGCTCTTTTCAAACGTTCCAAATCACGAACATCGCCAATAAAATAACGGATTGCCGGATATTTGGATTCTGGAAATTCCTGAGCCATCTGAAATTGTTTCTGCTCATCTCTGGAATAAATGACCAGTTTTTTGATGTTAGGCCATTTCTTTAAGATGGTTTTCGTGAGCTCTTTTCCCAAAGAACCTGTACCACCAGTGATTAATATTGATTTGTTGTCTAACATTTATTTTGAATTAAAATTATAAATTTTTCCATTTTCGAATTCCCATTGGTAAGGTACCAGCGGAGAAACTGAATCATTGGCCAATGAATCAGCCAGTGTGCCATTGAGGCCTTTATCGACTAGACTGCCCATGACGTTGAACGTCGCGATATCTTTAGAATTGGTCAACAATGTCAAGCCGTCGGCGGCGCGTATGCCCATGTGAATGTAATATGTTCCAGGCAAAAGTTGCGGGTTAAAAAACGTACATTTGATGGTGTTCAGACCTTCTTTGAGCGTTTCAGGCCGGTAACCGTCGAGCATTCCGGTGGCACCAAACAAACTGCCATTGATGGTTCTCACGAGTATGATGAAGTAAGGCGATTTGATGATCTCAGTACATTCGAGTTCAACCTCAACGGTAATGCTGTCGCCAAATTCAAAATCTTTGGTAATTTTTCCGGAACTAGTCATGAGTTTTGAACGGTTGATCACCACGACTTCGCTCGCATCGACCCTTCCGATATCAAACAATCCTTCCTCAAGGCTGTTGCTTTTGAAATACATCGCGATGATGTCTTTGGTTTTGCCTTGCGCCAATACGCTTCCGTTTTCAAGCATCAAAGCTTTATTGCAAAGTGCGTCGATGGCACTCATGTTGTGGCTCACAAACAAGACGGTTCTGCCTTCGCCTTTAGAAACGTCACCCATTTTCCCGAGACATTTCTTTTGGAATTCGGCGTCACCGACAGCAAGCACTTCATCAACAATCAGGATTTCACTTTCAAGGTGCGCAGCTACGGCAAACGCCAAACGCACGTACATTCCTGAAGAATAGCGTTTTACCGGCGTATCTACATAACGTTCGACGCCTGAGAAACTGATGATCTCGTCGAGTTTGCGTGTGATTTCCTGGCGGCGCATTCCTAAGATGGCTCCGTTGAGATAAATATTTTCACGGCCGGTCATTTCGGGATTGAAACCCGTTCCGACTTCCAATAACGAAGCAATCCTTCCGTTGATTTTAAAATTTCCTGTCGTGGGTTTGGTTACTTTACTCAACAATTTGAGCAACGTACTTTTTCCTGCACCGTTGCGTCCGATAATCCCTAAAGCATCACCTTGTTCGACTTCAAAATTGATGTCTCGTAAAGACCAGACGTAATCACTGTCGCCTTTGCTGCTGCGATCATTGGAATCCCCGATTTTCAAATAAGGATCTTCGTGGTTGCGCAATTTGTGCCAAAAACGGTTCAAATCGTGGCTCAAGGTTCCGGTTCCGACTTCGCCGAGACGGTATTGTTTGGAAATATTTTCAGCTTTTATCGCTAATTTTTTCATTCGGATGAATTATAAAATAGAATTTAATTGGGTGAACTAGACGGTATCCATAAAGCTTTTCTCGACTTTGTTGAAAATGACAACGCCGAAACCCAGCAAAATAATAATGACACCTGTGCTATAAAGTAAGCTGCCCGGATGGAAACTTCCCGATCCCAAATAGGCATAACGAAAACATTCAAATATTCCCGTAAGCGGGTTGGCCTTGACGAGCCATTGGTATTTCAACGGAATCGAATTCATCGTGTAAACCACTGGCGTCGCGTACATAAACAACTGAATTCCGAACGTCAATAAAAACACTAAATCTTTATACTTGGTCGTCATCGAAGAGAAAATCATTCCCAATCCCAACGAAAACAACGACATCAACAGCAATAGAAACGGCGTGGCTAAAACCCACACATTGGGTTCGATGCGGTGCTCGATGAACGTGTAATAAAGCACGACGGCAATAAACAAAGTAAACTGGATTCCAAATTTAATCAGCGCCGAAACCACTATCGATAAAGGCATAATCAATCTCGGAAAATACACTTTGCCGAAAATCGCTGCATTGTCGCGGAATACGGAAGAAGTTTTGGTCAACGATTCTGAAAAGTAATTCCAAATCGTGATTCCGGATAAATAGAACACGATTTGCGGCGCGCCATCGGTCGATAATTTTGCGATCTGACCAAACAGAATCACGTAAATAATCATCGTCAGTATCGGCTGCACGAAAAACCAAATCGGGCCGAGAATGGTTTGCTTGTATGTCGAAATGTAATCGCGTTTGACCAGCATCAATAGCAAATCGCGGTATTGCCAGACTTCTTTAAAATTGATGGAAAACAGCGAATCCTCAGCTTTGATTTCTGATTCCCATTCCTGCATTTCTGTAGTGTCGTTCATTTTTATGTTAGTTAAAACGGTTCAAGGCATCGATTACGGTCGCAACTTCGGCTTCGGTTAAAACCGGGCTGATGGGCAAACTCAACACCGTTTCGTGAATGTCGTTGGTGATCGGAAAATCCAAATGGTTCAACTCCTGATAAGCCAATTGTTTGTTCGGCGGAATCGGATAATGAATCAGGGTCTGGATGCCATTTTGCGTCAGGTATTCCTGCAATTCATTTCTTCTTTTGTGGCGGATGACGAACAAATGCCAGACGTGTTCTGTATTTTCTTCCGGTTGGAATGAAGCATTATTGGGAACCGGTAATTGAATATCGGGATTCGTAATTCCATTCAAATAAGTCGCAGCGAGTTTTCTTCTGTATTGGTTTTCAGCGTCGATATTGTTCAATTTGACTTCTAGGAAAGCAGCCTGAATTTCATCAAGTCGGCTGTTCAAACCTAGAAACTCATTGACGTATTTTTGTTTGCTCCCGTAATTTCCTAAAGCGCGGACTTGCTCTGCCAAAGCTTTGTCGTTGGTGGTTACAGCACCTGCATCACCTAAAGCGCCTAAATTTTTTCCGGGATAAAAACTGAAACCCGCAGCATCGCCTAAATTTCCGGTTTTGATTCCGTTCCATTCGGCTCCTATCGCTTGGGCGTTGTCTTCGATAATTTTGAGGTTGTGTTTTTTAGCCAGAACTTCCAAATCTTTACTCCAACAAACCTGACCGTACAAATGCACGACCATGATGGCTTTGGTTTTGGGCGTGATACTTTTTTCGATCAAATCGATGTCGAGGTTGTAAGAAGCGCTATTCGGTTCCACCAAAACTGGTTTCAAATGGTTGTCCGAAATCGCCAAAAGGGATGCGATATAAGTATTCGCCGGAACAATCACTTCGTCGCCCGCTGACATGACACCCAAATCGATGTACGCTTTTAGAATCAGACGCAGCGCATCGAGACCATTCGCAACACCAATCACATGCGAAGCGCCGACGTAATTGGCTAATTTATTTTCGAAACTCGTGAGTTTGCCGCCCATCAAAAACCAACCCGAATCGATCACTTCTGAAGCCGCTTTTTTGAGTTCGTCAGCATATTGAGCGTTGATTTTCTGGAGGTCTAAAAATTTAATCATTGTAAGTTTTTTATGCGTTTAAGCGCGCCGACAAAAAGATTTCGCAACCTAAATCGGGCATGTATTTGGTCATTTTGTAAAAACCGTCTAGGATTTTTTCACTGAACGAAGGCAAGGTTGACAAAGCATCCATCTGTTCGTGTGTGAACGGTTTTACGAAATAAGTGTCTGATTTTAAAACCTCGAAACCGCCATTTTGGAACAAAGCACCAATCGATTCCTGATTGAACACATTCTGCCTTCCGAAAAGCTGGTCGTTTTTAGAAAACTCGTAATTCGATTGGATCAAACCTGATTCTAAAGCGAGCAAACGGTGAAACGAATTGGCGTTCGGAACGTAAGTAATCACGATTGTTTCTTTGGTAGCGATTTTTTTGATCACCGATAAAACTTCCTGCGGGTTGTCGATTTCGTGTAAAAATCCACCGATGACAATGACGTCGTATTGGTTTTTCAAATCCAAAGTCGCTTCTTCGATGAAACAATTCTGGATTGAAATTCGGGAATTGTCGCCGATTCTGTTTTTGGTCGATTCGTAGAAATGGTTTCCCGGTTCGACGATATCCATGATTTCATAATCATCGAACTGCGCAAAAATCGGGTCGTTGCCGCAACCGATCTCTAAAATTTTTCCGGATTTGATAGTCTTGAGGTAATCGACTATATATTCCATTCTGTATTTTCTGAGCTTATCCTCGAAAGTGAGACTTTGATACTTGATCTGATACTCATTTTTATCGTACATCCGCGTTGCTGTTATGGTTCATAAATATCGAAAAAACGAAACTGAAATAATCCAGATCCGTTGGGGTTAAATTTTGATGGATTGGTATAAAAAACGCGTCTTCGCCATAGAACACGCTATTTTGAATCCCATGGTTGTTTAGGAATATTTTTAGCGCATTCAAATTTTCAATAAGGCCTTTATTGTTTAAAAGTAACGCTGAAGGCACTATATTTTCTGACGTTTTAAAGCGTGTCGTGAATCCCAATTTTAAAAATTGATTGACGCCATATTCCCAATTTTCTTTTCTTTTTTGTAAGATTGCTGTTTCCTGTTTTAGGAAATGCGATATGACATTTTGAATGAATCTCGTGTGATTGCCACTTAATTCCTGACTTTCTTTGACTGGAAATTTTCCATTCGACACCAACAATCCGCCCATTTGAATCGGGAAAAACTTCGGAAAACTATAGACGGAAAAATCGCCGTATTGACCTAATTTTCCAGCTTCATCCTGACTAAAAAAAGTGGTGCAGCAATCTTCAATGATTGGCAATCCTGTAGCCAGCAATTGTCCCATCTGCGGATGCGGATAACCGAATTCGTGGTTGACCAGAATCACTTTGGTTTCGGGAACAATTTCGCGGTTCCATTTGCAAAACTTTTCGATGCTTTTAGTGACGCACGAACTGATGTAGAAATTTTCTGAAGTCGTCAGTATCGTTACCAAATCGTCGGGTTGCAAATGGTAATTTTCGAGCGCGAGATGAATGGCTTCACGTCCGTTGAACGTGTAATTCCAGTTTCCTTTGCCAAATCGGTTGTTGAAATATTCCGCCGCAAAATCGTCTTCTGGCAAAGTTTCATTGCGCGTCAAATCTTCGGTCCTGAAAGGGCTGATGCGATAAGTCGGCAACAAAAAAGGATCTGGATTCGCTTCGAACATTAATTCAGTTTTTTATAAAATTCTGTCTTGATACTGATGTCGCAACCGATGCTTTCCTTGAACTCGCACAAGCCGTAATTCGGAACAGAATCTTCCGTTGACGGGCCGATATCAATCATCGCCACGCCTTGCTGCTGGTAATATTGGAAGATATTGTATGATAGGAAATTCATTGTTTTGTATTCGGAATACTGAGGCAAATCGCCCCAATAAATGACTTGAACGATTTGGTCTGCTACGTGAAAAACTACCGCTGCACCGATTGCAATTGCTTCCTTTTTGACAATGAAAAAATCCGCAGTAATCACAGTCATGGTTTCCTGAACTTGTTCCCAAGTCATGCGCAATGGGAAACCTCGTTCTTTTCTGTTTTGGGCAATGACATCGTAAGCTTGCTTTGCGTTTTCGGTCGGTAATTTCTCAAAAGTGAGGTTGGCCTGAAAACCGCGTTTTAGGTTTTTACGTGCATTATACCAAATATCATTTTGGTAATTCTCGGTGAATTTAGCGGTCGGAAACTGATAGTTCAATTCTATGTTATGGCTTTCAAAACCGCTTCTGTATAAGCAGTTGTATATTTTGTTGAGGAAATTCTCATGATAAAAAAACGAAGGCGACACGATGCGCATGCCTTGAAATTTTTTATTCGTTGCCCAAGTGATCAAAACTTCAAGTGCGGCATCTATTTGTTGCAAACGGATATCGTCGCTTGCACTTACAAAACCTCCGAAAGGCGCAGAAAATGGCGACACCAACTTGTTATCGCGCAAACCGAAAATGATGCCGAGCCGGACTTTTGAATCTTTGAAAATCAAATAAAAAACCTGTTCACATTTGTAAGCATTGATGCTGTTGAACGCCGCCGCATTAAAAATGTGATACGGTTTTGGAAATAATTCTCCGTATTGCGTTGCGTCTACTTCGAGGATTTCCATGCGGTGAATTTATCGTAATCCCTGAAATAATCTTTTTCATCATACTCAATCGAAGCCAAAACAAAACATATTGAGCCGCTTGAAAAATTGTCCAATTCACGCCACAAACCTGACGGCATATACAATCCCATATTGGGTCTCGAAAGCGTAAAGGTTCGTTTTACTTTGCCGTCATCAACCGTGATATCGAAACTTCCGCTGAGCGCTACGATGAGTTGCTGCAATTCCAGATGTCCGTGTCCGCCGCGCGAAAAACCGCCGGGAACGTCGTACAGATAATAAACCCTTTTGACATCGAACGGCACTTCAACGCTGTTGCTAATTGAAGTCAGATTTCCGTTGGCCTGGTGGTTGATCGGCAATTCGACCATAGTGCAATCAAAGACGGTGGAGGTTCTCATAAGTTATTGCTTTGCTATGAATTCGTGGTAATCGCGGATGTAATCGGCTTCTGAAAAGTCCGAACTCGACAGGTGCACCGAAACGGAATTCGTCGAAAAATTCTCTAAATGGCGCCAATGCATCGGTGGAATGTACAAACCGTAATACGAACGGTTCAGGCAAAATTTGGTTTCGTTGCCTTGGGCATCCACAACGATGATATCAATGCTACCGCTGATGACAATGATGATTTCTAGTTGTGTTTTGTATGCATGGCCGCCACGGGTTTCGCCGCCCGGAACATCGTAAATCCAGAAGACGCGCTTGATATCAAAAGGAATCTGATCCTGGTTTTGCAGGAAAGACAAATTGCCGCGCACATCCATAATTTTGGGTAAGTGAATGAGGTACGGTTTTGTGAAATCTTGCGTCGTTTCCATGAAGTTATGGTTTATTGGTATTGCTTTTCGTAATATTTCTGATAGTTGCCGCTTGTGACATTTTCGAGCCAGGTTTTGTTATCCAAATACCAATCGATGGTTTGCTCCAAGCCTTCTTCAAAAGTTACTGAAGGTTTCCAACCGAGTTCTTTATTGATTTTATTGGCATCGATCGCATAACGTAAATCGTGTCCGGGTCTGTCTTTTACGAAAGTGATGAGCTGCTCGGAAGTGCCTTCTGGTTTACCCAACTTGGCATCCATTTTTTGGCACAGCAAACGCACCAAATCGATGTTTTGCCATTCGTTGAAACCGCCGATGTTGTAGGTTTCATGGTTCTTCCCTTGATGAAAAACCAAGTCGATCGCCACCGCATGGTCTTTTACAAAAAGCCAATCGCGGGTATATTTTCCGTCACCATAAACCGGCAAAGGTTTGTTCTGGAGAATGTTATTGATCAATAATGGAATTAACTTTTCCGGAAAATGGTTCGGCCCGTAGTTGTTTGAGCAATTCGTGATGACATAAGGCAATCCGTAAGTTTCGCCATAAGCGCGTACGAAATGATCCGAGCTCGCTTTGGAGGCGGAATATGGGGAATTCGGGTCGTATGGCGTGGTTTCGGTGAACAATCCTGTAGCGCCTAAAGTTCCGTAGACTTCGTCAGTGCTGATATGATAGAATCTTTTTCCTTCAAAGTTGTGATTCCAGATTTCTTTTGCCGCGTTCAACAAATTCATTGTGCCAATCACATTGGTTTTCACGAAAGCCAAAGGATCGGTAATCGAACGGTCAACATGTGATTCGGCTGCCAAGTGAATGACGCCGTCGAATTGGTGTTGCTGAAACAGTTTGTTGATAAAATCCGCATCGACAATATCGCCTTTGATGAACTCGTAATTGGGTTCGTTTTCAATATCAGCTATGTTTTCTAAATTTCCTGCGTACGTCAGGGCATCGAGATTAAAAATCTGATCTCCGGGATAATTTTTGACCATTCTTCTGAGGACGTGCGAACCGATAAATCCGGCACCGCCCGTGATTAGTATTTTTCTCATGCTAAAATAACTTTAATTTTTACTACGGCTTCGCCACATCAGTCACACATCATGCGACTAACAATCTCATTTATAATTATTTAAGTTTACTTGTTTTCTTCCTTATGCAGCGTAATTAAAACGCCCAATTGGGTCAGAATCAACTGTAAACTATTTTTGCTGATCTGTTTGATGATTCCTTCTTTCCCTTGAAACGGGCCGCTTGGAATCGGCATCAGATCGCCTACTTTTATACCTTTGACTTCAAACGAAGTCATGGTGTCTTTCAATCCTTCTTTGAGCGCATTGATTTCTTCATCCCTTACTATGGCTGGTTTTCCGAGCCAGAATAAATACCTTACCACGCCACTAACTTCAAACACTTTTTCCCTTTCCTTGTCTTCCAAACTCACAAAAACATAAGAGTTCAGTAATGGTACCTGCACTTTCTTTTTACGGTCCGACCATTGTTTGACCATCGTAATCATCGGACAATATACCGTAATGCCTATCTGTTGCAATCTTTCGGCTACTTTCTTTTCGTTTCTGGGTTTTGTATAAATTACATACCAAGGCATAGCTGAAATTTAAGTGGCTTCGTATATAATCAGGCCTTCCCCATTATGTTGGTCGGTGATTTGAAAACTGACCTTGCGCTTGATCTCCTTTTCAATTTTGACCATCAACTGTTCGATATATTCTGAATTCAGATCTTTTCCTACAAGCACGACTTCAATGGTTCCGCTGTCGATTCCTTTCGCATAGTCGCCTATAAGTACGACGTTTTCTACAGTACCCATACGCTGCAGAATCATCTCGACCATAGCATCCAAACCGATGTGCTGGCGAACAATTTTTTGCAGGATAGAAAATAGCGGGTGTTTGGTGTTGGCTTTGTAAATGACCTTGTTCTGAATGGATTCTTTCTCTAAATAACCCGCATCCAAAAGGTTGTTTAATTCTTTGCGAATCGAATTGGTGGATTCGTTGAGTTCTTCGGCCAATCCTCTTAAATAACCATTATTGGCAACGTTAATAAAAAATTTAACGAGTATTCTGAGTCTTGTTTTCGAAGTTATGAGGGTTTCTAACATGAAAAGGCAAATTAATAGCGAGTAACAAAAGTACTCGTTTTATTTGAATTATAAAATAATGTTAAAAATATAATATTTATTTAATATTCAACATAAAAAAAAGCTGTAAAATCAATACTTGCACGTTGATTTTACAGCTTCAAATAATGTTTAAAAATTACTTCGAACTGCCTACTGCACTGAAGATAAAACCGATTTCACGCATCTTGTCCGCATCAAGTATATTTCTTCCGTCAAAGACAAAAGCAGGTTTTTTCATGCCATCAAATATTTGTTTCCAATCATACGATTTGAATTCATCCCATTCGGTTAAAATGGCAATAGCATGCGCATCTTTGCAGGCTTCATAAGGATCATTTTGCACTTCGACCGTCTTTTCAAGTTGGCTAATTTCAACTTCATTGATGTAATTCAAATCTGAAATAATCTGTTTCTTTCTGACTTTCGGATCGAAAACCGTAATGTTGGCTTTTTCGAGCAACAGATAATCCGCTACGTTGATGGCTGCAGATTCACGCGTATCGTTGGTGTCTTTTTTGAAGGCCCAACCTAGGAAAGCGATTTTTTTATCGGCTACAGTATTGTATAAAGTATGGACGATATTATGTGCAAACCTTCTTTTCTGATGGTCATTCATAATCACCACTTGCTCCCAATAATCCGCCACTTCATGGAGGTTGTATGATTTGGCGATATAGACCAAGTTCAAGATATCTTTCTGGAAACAAGAACCTCCAAAACCAACTGAAGCTTTCAAGAATTTTGAGCCAATTCTGCTGTCCATTCCGATGGCTTTAGCTACTTCATTGACATCAGCGCCTGTTTTTTCGCACAGTTCCGACAACGCATTGATGGAAGAAACCCTTTGCGCAAGAAACGCATTGGCTGTTAATTTTGACAATTCGGAAGACCACAAATTGGTCGTGAGAATGTTTTCTTTGCGAACCCAATTGGCATAAACCTCGACCAAAGCATTGATTGCTTCGTTGCCTTCAACGGAATTATTGCCGCCAATGAGCACGCGATCTGGATTTTCAAGATCCTGAACCGCGGTTCCTTCAGCGAGAAACTCAGGATTCGACAGGATTTGGAATTGCACGCCGTTTCCGGTATTGTCGAGGATATTTTTGATAGCTTCTGCCGTTCTGACCGGCAAAGTCGATTTTTCTACAATAATCTTGTTGTCTTTTGCGACACTTGCGATTTGTCTGGCACAAAGTTCAATATATTTCAAATCAGCCGCCATTCCTTTTCCCAAACCATAGGTTTTGGTAGGTGTGTTGACGGAAATGAAAATCATCTGGGCCTCATCAATGGCTTTGTCAACTTCCGTGGAGAAAAATAAGTTCCTTCCTCTGGTTTGAGCGACCAAATCGCTGAGACCTGGTTCGTAAATTGGGATATTATTGACATCCTTATCATTCCAAGCAGCAATGCGTTCGACATTAAGATCCACTACGGTGACTTTAATATGTGGGCATTTTTGGGCTATCATAGCCATGGTTGGGCCTCCAACATATCCTGCACCTATACAACAGATAGAATTAATTTTCATGTGATTTTTCTTAATTTTATTTATAGCTTACCGTCAGCAATAGCTCCTAATATCCCTTTAACATCATAAAGCACCGCATGCTCTTTTTTTATGGATGTAAAATCAATATTCTTAAAATTATCATGGGCAACACCCAAAACGATAGCATCAAATTTTTCGTCTGGTAGGCTGTCTGAAGTCGTCAATCCGTACTCGTGTTTTACTTCCGCAGGGTTGGCCCAAGGATCATAAATCATGACCTCAATACCGTATTCTGACAAGGCTGCAATGACATCGACGATTTTGGTGTTGCGTACATCAGGACAATTTTCTTTGAAGGTAATGCCCAGCATCAATAACCTCGCGCCATTAACCACGACCCCTTTTTTGATCATCAGTTTCACGACTTGCGAAGCTACATATTCACCCATACTGTCATTGAGCCTTCTTCCGGCCAAAATAATCTCTGGATGATAACCCATTTCCTGTGCTTTTTGCGCTAGATAATACGGGTCAACGCCTATGCAATGCCCACCAACCAAACCGGGTTTGAAAGGAAGAAAATTCCACTTCGTTCCAGCGGCTTCCAGAACTGCATGCGTATCGATGCCAAGTATATTGAATATTTTAGACAATTCGTTGACAAAAGCAATGTTGATGTCCCTTTGGGAATTCTCGATGACTTTCGCCGCTTCGGCCACTTTTATGGTAGGCGCCAAATGGGTTCCGGCAGTAATGACTGATTTGTAAAGTTCGTTCACTTTGATCCCGATTTCAGGAGTAGAACCGGCAGTGACTTTTAATATTTTCTCGACGGTATGCAATTTGTCGCCCGGATTGATTCTTTCCGGAGAATAGCCCGCAAAGAAATCGACATTGAATTTCAAACCACTGATTCTCTCAAGAACAGGCACACATTCATCTTCGGTAACTCCGGGATATACCGTAGATTCGTAAATCACGATATCGCCCTTTTTCAATACTTTCCCGACGGTTTCGCTCGATTTGTATAAAGGCGTAAGATCAGGTCTGTTGTTTTTATCGACGGGTGTAGGAACCGTAACCACATAGTAATTACAATCTTTGATATCTTCCAATTGTGTTGAACAAAGCAGTCCGACGGCATTATTGGTAGGCTTTTTCAACAACACTGAGTTTAGCAATGCTGCATCAATTTCGAGCGTACTATCGATGCCTGAATTCAATTCATCAACTCTAGACTGATTGATATCAAACCCAACGACTGAATATTTGGTAGCGAAAAGCCTTGCCAAGGGCAATCCGACGTATCCTAATCCTACTACAGCTATTTTCATTATTCCTGAATTAAATTCTAGTTATTTTAAATGTTCCCAATACCATTTCACAGCTTCTTTCAAACCATTCTGCATGGAATACTTAGGTTGATACCCAAGTAAATTTTGTGCTTTTCCTATACTTGCCAATGAATGTGGGATATCGCCCGCGCGGTTGGGGCCATGAACAATCGGAACGGTTGCAATGGTTGCATCGAGTTCTGAAAGTGATTCCTTGAGGTAAAAAACCAGATCGTTTAAAGTCGTCCGGTCGCCAAAAGCAGCATTGTAAACGGTGTTTACAGCTTCCGGATTATTCGTCAGCATAGCCAATTCATTGATCTGGATGATATTGTCAATATAGGTGAAATCGCGCGAATAATTCCCGTCGCCATTGATGATCGGACTTTCGTGGTTCATCAATTGCATCACAAATTTTGGAATGACTGCGGCGTAAGCACCGTTCGGATCCTGCTTTCTTCCAAACACGTTGAAATAGCGCAATCCTATGGTTTCCAAACCGTATGTTTTAGCAAAAATATCGGCGTATAATTCGTTTACATATTTAGTAATCGCATAAGGCGACAAAGGTTTTCCGATGTTCTGCTCCACTTTCGGAAGCGCTTCCGAATCGCCATAAGTGGACGAACTCGCAGCATACACAAACCTTTTTATTTTAGCATCTCGGGCAGCAACCAGCATATTCAAAAACCCAGAAACATTGACATCATTGGTCGTCACCGGATCATTGATTGATCTTGGAACGGAACCCAATGCGGCCTGATGCAATACGTAATCACAGCCTTCAACCGCATTTTTGCAATCGTCCAGATTTCTGATGTCGCCTTCAATCAAACGGAAATTGGGATGGTTGATGATGCTATTCAAATTGTGACGATGCCCCGTCGCAAAATTATCAAGGCAAATTACCTGATGGCCTTTACCTATAAAATATTCGCACAAGTTAGAACCGATAAATCCGGCACCGCCCGTGATCAGTATTTTATAAACAGAAGAATTTGCCATTTTAGGATTGATTAAAAAGGAACTTTAATTTTTATTGAAAAGCGCAAAGAATTTCTGGAAAATGTTTTTGGGTTTTTCGACTTCGTGATAACCGTTTCCGTAATTCCCGTAACCGTATCCGTATCCGTAACCATAACCGTAACCGTAACCGGTTCCGTATTTGGCTTTGTTTTCAAAACCATTGAAAATGATACTGATGTTGTCTAATTCGCCTCGTTTGAGCCTGTTGTTCAATAAGGTGATCATATCTTTTTTAGTGTAATTCTGACGCATGATGTAAAGCGTCAAATCAGCGTACTCGGCCAATTCGAGTGCATCGGAAACCAATCCTACCGGCGGCGTATCGAGTATGATATAGTCATAACGCGATTTCAGGATGCGCATAAATTCTTTCATGCTTTCGCCAATGATAATCTCGGAAGGATTTGGCGGAATCGGGCCAGACGTGATTACATCGAGATAAGGAATGTGCGTACTTTGGATAACCTCATCAATCGTTTTTTGTCCGATGAGATAATTGACAACTCCGATATCATTCTTGATGTTGAAATCTTCAAAGATCTTCGGCTTTCTCAAATCGAGTCCGACAATGACGGTTTTCTTTTCACTCATCGCAAATACGGTTGCCAAATTGAGCGAACAGAACGTTTTTCCTTCCCCACTAATGGATGACGTCAACATCAGTGTTTTGGAGCCTGTAATGTCGTACTTCTTGTAAAGAAACTGCAACGACGAACGTATCGCCCTGAACGATTCCGATAACGCCGACTTGGGTTTTTCAAAAACAGAAAGGTTCGAATTGGAATGTTTTACACCGACAACCCCAATCAGCGGAATGCTCGTGAGTTTGCTGATATCCTCGGTATTGAGGATTGAGTTCTCCAAGAAGAACAACACAAACACAATCATCAGCGGAATCAGAAGCCCCAAGAAAGTCGCCAAAACATAATTGACGCTCGTGTTCGGACCAATCAATCCACCGCCGGTATCTTTCGCAGGATCGATAAAATGGATGTCTGATAAGTTCGCGGCTTTGACAATCTCGGCTTCATTCCTTTTTTGAAGGAAAGCATTGTAGATGTTATCACTCAGATCGTATTTTCTGATAATTTTCAGGTATTCCTGTTTGTCTTCAGGCAGTTTTTTGATGTTGCCTTCAAGCTGGTTGATTTTATTGTTCGCTAAAGTCAAGTCATATTTCAGAGAACTTGTAGCGGAGTTGATATTCTCAAGCAGAACGCTTTTGACGGCTTCCATCTGAATGTCGAAATCCTTGAACAGTTTTTCGCTTTTCACCGAATACGCAAGTTGCGATCTTTGTGTAGAGAGTTCAATCAGCTTAGAAACATTGCTCAAAATATTCGGATCATCGATTCCGGCTACCGTTGGCGCTGGAAGTTTAGAATAATCAAGGCTGTTTCTCAAATAAGTCCGCAAGGTATTGTAATACGTGATTTTACGCAGAATACCATCTTTCTGGACTTCAAAACTCAGCAACTGATCCGAAATCGCGGCGCCTTCATCCTGAATCGCAATCATATCCTTGTTCTGGTTGAATTGCTTGAGCACGTCGCCCGTTTCCTTGAGTTGTTTTCCCATCGCGATCAGCGTACTGTCAATAAACTCAATCGTGTTGGTCGCAAACTGGTTTTTGCGGTTGAGTTGTTCGTTGATCAGCATCTTCACGGTCGCATTGAGGTAATCGACCATTCTGGCTTTGTTCGTGCCTTGTAAAGATAACCTTAGAATCGATGGCGCTTTCGGGTCGATTTCGACTTTGATGCCTTGGTATCTGGCCACGACGTCATTGAATTCGTTAAAACGGATATAGTATTCGTTGCCTTTATACATTCCGGGATTGTCTTTGATCTCTAACTTGCCACTTAAGAAAGGAAGCGAAACCTGTTGTCCGACCTTATATCTTTTTACGAATTCTCCGGGAACAACCGAAGTTTCGCTTTTGGAATTGTCTTTATAATTGACCAGTGCAGCACTCGATCCTTCAAAATTGATCCGCATTTCATATTCGGATTCGCTGATGAATTTTATTAAAATCATCGTGCCGTACAACTGTTTCCTGTCCTGATCTAAGACCATCGAAAAAGGTACTGCGCCATAAACATCCTGAAAATTGTATTTCCCTTTTTGGAGGTAATCGGTGTAATATTTTAGCTTCTCCACCACCAATTCGTTGTGCGAACGCGACTTTAAAGTATTCGAGATGTTCTGCACCTGATCGGAAGTACCGCCCCAGTTGAAGACCAAACTCGTATTGGAGGTAAAAAACGGATTGTTCTCTTCCTTGATCGCAATCGAAGTTTCCATCTCGTATACTTTGTCCTTCCGTACATTAACTTGGTGCGCGATGGCAAAAGTGATGATCAGGCTCAGCGCAAACCATTTCCAATAACTCGTGATCTTGATCAGGAATCCTTTAAAATCAAAGCTGTTCTGGCTTTCAAAAAACGAAAAATCTTTAGTATCTATCATGCCTGTATTAGTTTCTTAAGAGTAGAATTGTAGTTGTGACCAATGCCAATAAAGACAAAATGGTCGACAAAGACTCGATTCCTGTTCTACCCGTACCCCAAGATTTTTGTCTCAAAGGTTTAATATATATATAATCGTTCGATTGTATATAATAATAAGGCGATTGCATGGCTTTGACATCGGTCAGGTCAATCGTATGTATTTCGGTTCCTGAAGGTGTTTGTCTCAAAACAGTGACGTTTTTTCTATCTCCGGTCATCGTAATATCGCCGGCGTTGGCTATAGCTTCCATGATCGTAAGCTTTTCCTGATAGAGCAATTTGGTTCCTGGTGAAGTGATCTCGCCATTGACCGTATAACGCAATCCGGCCAATTTGACCGTGACGAAAATCCGGGCTTCCTTGTTGAAATATTCCTCAAGCAGGCGTTTTTCAATCTGCAGTCTGATTTCATCCAAAGTAAAACCCACGACATTGATTTCCTCCAAAACCGGCATGCGGATATTCCCGTGGTCATTGACTGTGAAACCGTCAAAATAAAGCGACACATCGTTCTTCACGGTCTCAGTAAGCTGGTTTCCTGAAGTGAAAATCTGCGCTAATTTCGGGTCGTTGGCTTTGATTGAAATACTGATGACATCATTAATCTGGAGTCGATAAGGCTTGGAAGTTATCGGGTTTACCGTAGCAGTAGCATCCGAATTGTTTTTGTTTTGTAAATATACTAGGTCCTTGATGGGTACGCAGGCAGTAAATATTAGTCCGATACCAACCAATAGAAACAATATTCTTTTATTCATTTTGTTTAAAAAATTTAGCAAACAAAGATAGTTTTTCATTTATAAATACAAAAAAGAAGCTCAACAAAATGATTAATTGTTTTTAAACGAAATTTCGAGCGGAATCCTTTGCAGGATACTTCTACCCAAAGTGACTTCGTCAGCATACTCCAGTTCGTCGCCAACCGAGATTCCACGGGCAATAGTCGTGGTTATGATATTGTAATCTTTAATTTGTTTGTAGATGAAAAAATTGGTCGTGTCGCCTTCCATCGTCGAGCTCAGCGCAAAAATCAGTTCCTGCACGGTTCCGGTTTTGACTTTTTCGACCAAAGTAGTGAGGTTCAACTGGCTCGGACCAACACCATCCATCGGGGAAATCTTGCCGCCGAGAACATGATAGATTCCTTTAAATTGTTGTGTATTTTCAATCGCCATGACATCGCGGATATCCTCAACGACGCAAATAATCTGATGGTTGCGGTTTTCATTCGCGCAAATTTCACAAATCGCAACGTCGGAAATATTGTGGCAACTCGAACAGAATTTAACTTCCTCGCGCATCGTCGTCAAAGCTTCAGACAAAAATCGGGTTTGCTCCTGCGGTTGTTTGAGTAAATGCAGCACCAAACGCAAAGCCGTCCGCTTTCCGATACCGGGCAATTGCGCCATTTCATGCACCGCTTTTTCTAGTAATTTTGATGAGAATTCCATGGGCGCAAAGATAGTAAATTGCATGGTTAGATTTTCCGATTGTCAGATTATCGGATTGTTACCTTATTTGATTTTGAAGGTTCTAAAAATCTAAGCATCTAATAATCTTTTTTTGTATTTTGGCTTCCACTAAAAAATCCTTCATGACTCCATTCGCCATCCTTTCTTTGATCGTCGTTTATTTCGGTATGCTGTTTCTGATTTCCCATTATACAAGCAAAAAAAACAGCGGAAACGACGCTTTTTTTAAGGCCAATAAGAATTCGAAATGGTATCTCGTGGCGTTTGGTATGATCGGAACAGCGCTTTCGGGCGTGACCTTCATATCAGTTCCTGGCGAAGTTGGAAATCCCGACAACCAGTTCAAGTATTTTCAGTTTGTACTCGGCAATGCGATTGGTTTCCTGATTATCGCTAAAGTGCTGCTGCCGTTGTATTACCGGATGAATCTGACTTCGATTTACGGATACATCGAGAAACGATTGGGCACGATCAGTTATAAAACCGCGGCGTTTATTTTCCTGTTGAGCCGCACGATTGGTTCTTCTTTCCGGTTGTATCTGGTGGTGATTGTGTTGCAGCGTTATGTATTTGATTTTTATGGAATTCCGTTTGCGTTGACAGTTTTGATTTCGCTCGCTTTAATCTTTGCCTACACGTATCGCGGCGGTTTGAAAACGATTATTATCACCGATACTTTACAAACTTTTTTCCTGGTTTCTTCAGTTTTCCTGACGATTTTCTTTGTATGCGACAGCCTGAATTTATCAGTTTTTGAAGCCTTCGAGCAAGTCAAGAACAGCAATTATTCGAAAGTGTTTTTCTTTGAGGATTATATGAAAGGCACGTATTTCTGGAAACAGATTCTCGGCGGGATTTTCGTAACCATTGCTATGGTTGGGCTCGATCAGGATTTGATGCAGAAAAACTTAAGCTGCAAAAACATCGGCGATGCGCAGAAGAACATGTTTACGTTTACCGGAATTTTTGTGCTGATCAATATTTTCTTTTTGAGCGTTGGTGCGTTGCTTTATATCTATGCTGCGAAAAACAATATTGCGATTCCGAATGATTTGATTACAGGAAAACCGCGCACGGATTTATTATTTCCTGAAATCGCGTTCCATCATTTGAGCCTCATTCCTTCTGTGGTATTTTTACTCGGATTGACGGCGGCGACTTTTGCGACGACGGATAGCGCTTTGACAGCCTTGACAACTTCATTCTGCGTAGACTTTTTGGGCATGGACAAAACCGAAAACAGCCACAAAACGGATATGGTCAAAACCAGACATTTCGTGCACATCGGGTTTTCGTTGCTGATGTTTTTAGTGATTGTGATATTCAACGCGATCAATGACGCTTCGGTCGTGAGCATGATTTTTAAAATCGCTTCTTATACTTACGGACCGCTTTTAGGATTGTATGCGTTCGGTTTGTTTGTGAAATCGAAAACGGTGCATGATAAGTTCGTGCCTTACATTTGCTTATTATCGCCGGCGATTTGCTTTTTAATTAGTAAGAATTCGGCGTTACTTTTTGGTGATTATGTGTTCGATAATGAATTGATCATCGTGAATGGTTTGATTACGTTTTTGGGATTGCTACTTATTAGTAGACCAGCGGATTCGCAGACGAAGTTTTAAAGGTTCTCGCAAAGACGCAAAGGCGCAAAGTGATATTGATGCCCTAGCCCTGATGGTAATGGAAATCCTTTTGCGGCGGTGTTCGCCGTAAAAGATTGTATTGGACAGCAGGTTCCCGGCTCCTAAAAATTAAATTCAATATTGATTTGTGCTCAACAACACCAAAGTGCAAGCCACCTCAACCTCAATATTATTGCTTTTGAGCAATTGGTAAAACTCAGGATTTTCGGTGCCCGGATTGAAGACGACGCGTTTGGGCTGCGCTTCGATGATGTAATTGTAGTATTCGCGCTGGTTTTTCGGATTCAGATATAAAGTGACCGTATCGATATTTTTGACCGGAACTGCTTTCGTTTGGATTTTTACGCCCGCTACTTCGCCGGTTTGCTGACCAATCGCCACGACGGAATGGCCTTTGCCTACTAAAGAATTGATCGCCATGTATGCGTAACGGTCTGGTTTTGCTGTGGCGCCGAGCACCAGGGTTTTTTTGTTCTTCATGCGGCAAATTTACGATAAATATGGGTTTTTGAGCGTCAAATTTAACGTTAGATTAATTTATCTTTTAACTTTGTGGAAGTCGGCAGCGGTAACTTTACACCAAAAACATGGACATTTTCATTTATCTTTTCTTCGCCTTATTTTCGGTTTTGAACCCGATTGGAACGGTGCCTATCTTTGTAGGTTTGACGCAGGACGACACTAAAAAAGAGCGGTCGCGCATTTCGCTCTGGACTTCGATTGACGTTTTTATCATCCTGATGATTTCGTTTTTCATCGGTCAATATGTGTTGAACTTTTTCGGGATTACGATTACTGCGTTGCGCATTACGGGCGGGATTATCATTGCGAGTTCTGGTTTTTCTTTGCTCAACGGAAGGTTCAATAAGAATAAAGGAATCAATAAGAAAGTCGAACAGGAAGTTCAGGTTCGGAATGATATTGCGCTCACGCCTTTGGCCATGCCGATGTTGGCCGGGCCGGGCTCGATGTCTTTGTTGATTGCTTATTACCAAGAGCACCATGCACCTGACGAGATAATCGCTTCTAGTTGTGCAATTTTGGCTACTTCGATTATCATTTATTTGATTTTGAGAAGTGCGCATTACCTTTCCAAAATCTTAGGAACTTCGGGCATTGTCGCGATTTCCAGGATTGTCGGATTTCTGACGATTGCCATTGGAATTCAATATATCATCAGTTCCGTTTTGAGTATTGTTCGCGGCATTTAACAACTTATGGATTACAGGAAATAATTCTTTTTATCTTTGCTTTTAAAATCTTCAACATGAAAAAACTTCTGCTTTTAACAGCCATTACAATAATGATGGCAAGTTGCAAATCCGGACAATCCGGTGTTTCGAAAAATGATGCACGTCTGAAAGAATTGATCGGCATCATGCAAGGCACATATTCTTCCGAAAAACAATCGGTTGCTGATACTTCATACTACAACATTTCGTTGCGCATGGTTCCGATTTGGAAAAACAAAGGGCATTATTTGTATGTGGAACAAGCGTTATTTAAAAAACAGGACAAACCTTATCGTGTCAGGATTTATAAAGTTTCGCAACGTGGCGCGGACGAATTTATCAGTGAAATTCACACCTTAAAAAACGAAAAAGACTGGATCGGAAAATGGAAAACGCCCGAAGCTTTTGATGCTTTGTCCGAAAACGACATCGAACTCAAATCAGGTTGCGAAGTGGTTTTAAAGCGCATTGGAAAAAACAAATTCTCCGGTAGCACCGGTGCGAAAACCTGTCCGAGCGAATTGCGTGGCGCGAGTTACGCTACTTCAAAAGTAACCATCACGCCTGAGCAGATTTTATCGTGGGATCAGGGTTTTGATAAAAATGACCAACAGGTCTGGGGCGCCACAAAGGCCGGATATATCTTTGATAAGTTGCCGTAAAACCACGCTTTAAAAACAAAAAGGCGCAAAGATTCTATTTGAATTCTTTGCGCCTTTTATTTTATGGTAAAAATTATTCTTTAGGTAAAAAGATTTCGGCCATCATGCAACGCGCGCTTCCACCGCCGCATGCTTCAATGGTGTCGAGGCTTGAGCTTAAAATGGTCACGTGTTCTTCTATTTGGGCGATTTGTTTTTTGGTCAGACTTTGGTGCGCTGATTGGCTCATGACAAGATATCTTCTTTCGTCAGTTCCTTGGACTTCAAGCATATTTCCTGCAAAATTATTGACCTGATCCTCAGTAATCAGGATGATTTCTTTTTCGTCGCCGCGCAGGCTGTCGAGTACCATTTTACGTTCTTTTTTATCATCGATGCAATCGGCGCAGATCACTGCGAAAGTTTCTCCGATACACATCATGACGTTGGTGTGATAAATCAGTTTTCTTTCCCCGGCAACGGTTTGGAATGCTTCAAAAATGACAGGCGTATATTCGAAATCTTCGCAAAATTCTATGAACAATTCTTCGTCGGCTCTTGGTGAAAGTGCGCAGTAAGCCTTGTCATTCTGGCGGTCGAGCAAAATGCTTCCGGTGCCTTCAAGGAAATAACCATCTTCTTCGGCGGAAGTGTAATCCATGATTTCGTTGATTACAAAACCTTTGTCTTCGAGGATATCGAGCACATCTTCACGGCGTTCGTGGCGGCGGTTTTCAGCAAACATCGGATATAAAGCCACATCGCCACTTTCGTGAAACGAGATCCAGTTGTTCGGGAAAATGGAATCCGGCGTGTCTGGATTTACGGTATCTTCTACGACCGTGACATCAACACCAACCATGCGGAGTTTGCTCACGAAAGTATCGAATTCTTCCTGTGCTTTGGCATTGACCGTTTCAGGCGACAAACCATCAAGCACTTTCTGATAGTAATTGTTGACGGCGGTCTGTTCGTTCATGCGAAACGCCACAGGGCGAATCATGAGTATGGCGTTGGTGGATTGTTTCATATTTTTTTAACTTCAAAATTCGTTATTGACTATTGGATGTTCCATTTTTGCTGTTTAGGATGTAGCACCTCGGACCGCGATAGGGATTGCAGCTATGTGCCGTGCACTGCGAAAAGCCCGGCCCGTAGGGATCGCCCTAAATTAATCTCTGATCAACGGCAAGGTCGAACATCTTAAAAGTCCTTCCTGTTTGGCAATTTCTGCGTATGGGATTTCTTCGACAGTAAAGCCTCGATCTCGCAACCAAGTGTTTAATCGCGTAAAGTTTTTTTCTGAAACCACCACATCGGGCGCAATGGAAAAAATGTTGGAATTCATGTGATACATTTCATTTCTGGTGATGTGAAACATATTCTCCATTCCGAACAAATCGACGAGTTGCTGGTATTCGGCTTCGTTTCTGAAACCGCCTTTATAAATAATCGCTTTGTCGGTGCCGACCGGCTGGAAACAGCAGTCAAGATGCAAGGCGTTGTCACGTGCGTCTTCCCATGATTTTACGAGGTCGAACGTGAGTACTTTTTTATGCGGGAATAATTCTTTTATGTAATCGATGCCGGCTTTGTTAGTACGGGCAGTTTTAACTTGACTGTAATCTGCGCCATGGTAAGTGCCGATAAAAATATAGTCGTTCCAGAGAATCACGTCGCCGCCTTCGATGTGGATTTTTTCTTTGTCTTCGATTTTTTTGAATTTCTTCGGATCAACTTGGTCTATGACATATTGAATCGCCGGAAATTCTTTATTGCGATCCGGTAAAATTCCGGCTTCGATGATGATATCGTCAATCACAAAAGCGATATCGCGCGTGAAAATCTGGTTTTCATTCTGAACCAATTCGGGGCGGTAGACTTTCACATCGTACTTTTCGAATACTTTGTTGAAGGCTTCCATTTCGCTGACCATATCGGCTTCGACAGGATAAGTTCCTGCGAGGATATGTTCTAAGGATTTGGGATCGTAGGCTTCTGCTGCTTTTGGTGTTGGACCATTGCTGACAGCTGTTCCGAGCACTACAGCACGCAAACGTGAAGTTTCATTCTTGACATTTAATGCTAACATAAAATTTTTGGATTTGGACAAAGATAAAAAAGCTTCCCGATTAAGAGAAGCTTTTATTGAGAAGTATTTATGATATCTTATTAATTGAAAATTATTTTTTTAGCATCGATGCTTTTACCATTGACTACCAAAGTGACCACATAGATTCCTTTCCCGAAATTGTCTTTTTGCAGCGTTCTGGTGATGTTATTTTCCCTATCATTGATATTTAAGCTACTGATTACATTGCCACTCAAATCATGAACTTGCAATTTTGCTGATTGTACGGATGGCTCGATGTTGAAAGAAATGGTAATGACATCATTAGATGGATTTGGCGAAACACTAATGATTTTGGTATTCGTTAATTTTATTAAATCCTGGTTTTGCGCTTTAAAATGCTCTGAAATTTGAGATTTTAAATCGTTAATTTGGGTTTGTTGTTCTTTGATGGCTTCGACTAAATAAGGCATTAGCTCCATATAGTTTACAGCTTTATTTCCTTTTTCATCCGTTGCAACCAAATGAGGGAATACTTTTTCTAACTCTTGTGCGATAAAACCACTATGCAATCCATTGTCAAATTCCATTTCTTTATTGGCTTCTTTGTTCCAGAAATAGGTTTTTCCATCTAATTTTTGAATTGCTTCTAATGGGTTTTCAATCGATTTGATATCTTTTTTGAATTTTCTATCAGAAGTGGCAAATATCCCAACAGTTCTAATCACACCATTAACATCTAATCTTACTGTACCTGTATTGGGAACAGTTCCACCTGAAAAGGGAGGATTGGTGGCGTTGTTGTACGTGAAAGGTCCTGTGGTATTAATCCCAACACTTGTTCCGTTATCGAAAATTTGGCTGCAAGCCATGCTACTTGCACTGGTCGATTTTGGAATAAAATTATTAGTTCCGCAAGTTGTCGTAAAAGTGGTACCAGATCCTGTTCCTGCAACATCATTAACTAAAATAATGTCTCCGTTTGTATTAACACTTAACACCTTATTGGTAGGATTGACAATTGAAGTCGCCGTAGTCACATCAACCCCTCTAAATCTTAGGCCTAAAGTTCCGGGGGCCAATCCGGCAACATTCCAAACCGAATTAATCTCTAGTCTGTTTTGTGGAATTGTAAAGTTTCCTAAACCAATACCAACACATCCGTTACTGTGGGCATAGATTCTTTGATTTCCGACTCCATCTGCTATAATTGAAGTATTGCTGATGTTGGTAGCTGCTCCAAAATTAATATTCCCTCCTAAGAAAAGGTTGCCACTTCCGTTTACATTATTTCCGGTAGTTCTACCAATAAAAACATTAGTATTGCCAACAACAAGTGTAGCAGCATTCAAACCAATTCCTATGTTCTCAGTTCCTGTACTGCTCTGATATGATCCAACACCCAATGCCGTATTACCAGTACTTGTTGTATTTCCACTACCAGAAACATATCCAATAAAAGTATTGCTATTTCCTGTTGTATTAGTAATGCCTGCATTTGCGCCTATAAAAGTATTCCATGTTGCTGAAGCGCTTGTAAATGGATTTGCATTATTGCCTAACGATACACTAGCCCCATTGGGTGTAGCTGTATTTGGATAATAAACAGCATTTGTCTGTCCATAAAACTTTACAATTCCGACCAAGAAAAGTAAAGCTACTGCTAAAATTTGATTTCGTGTTTTCATAATGTATTGTTTTTAAAAGTTATACATTAAAATTATATTATTTGTTTAATCCTTTTAAACAAATATTTTTTAGTATATCAGAAAACCCTTTCAAAATCGAAAAGCTTTTTTTAGAATCATTATAATTCGTAGCTTGTTAAATTTCTTTTTTTATTCCTTAAAATTAATTGTAAGAAAAATAAATACGAAATCAATTGCTTTTGCATAAATAAAAAAGCCACTCTTTTCAGAATGGCTTTACTTTTTATAAAACGGTAAATCTTTTTTATCTCTTATCCGCAGGAACAAAATCGCGCAACGGATGGCCTACATAAATCTGTCTCGGTCTTCCGATTGGCTCTTTGTTGATGCGCATTTCTTTCCATTGGGCAATCCAGCCGGGCAAACGTCCGATGGCGAACATTACGGTAAACATATCGGTCGGGATTCCTAAAGCGCGGTAGATGATTCCGGAATAAAAATCGACATTTGGATATAATTTTCTGGATACGAAATAATCATCAACCAATGCTGCAGCTTCTAATTTTTTAGCGATTTCGAGGATTGGATCATCAACACCCAAAGTCTGTAAAACTTCATCGGCTGCTTTTTTGATGATACGTGCTCTCGGATCGAAATTTTTGTAAACACGGTGACCAAATCCCATCAAACGGAATGGATCATCTTTATCTTTGGCTTTGGCCATGTATTTGTCGCAATCGCCTCCGTTTTTATGGATTTCCTCAAGCATTTCCAAAACCGCCTGATTTGCGCCACCGTGCAATGGTCCCCAAAGTGCGGAAACACCTGCCGAAATAGAAGCAAACAATCCAGCGTGGGAAGAACCTACAATTCTAACCGTTGAAGTTGAGCAGTTTTGCTCATGGTCTGCGTGAAGGATGAACAATTTATCCAAAGCATCAACTACGACTTTATTGGCGCTGTAAGGTCCGGTTGGCAATTCGAACATCAGGTGCATGAAGTTTTCAACGTAACCTTTCGTATTGTCGTAATAATTCAATGGATAACCCATCATTTTTCTGTACGTCCAGGTGGCAATCACTAGGAATTTACCCATCGTTTTGCAAACCGCTTCGTACATTTCCTTTTCATTGTCAACATTCACTACTTTAGGGTTGAAAGCCGTAAGTGCACTAGTCAGCGAAGACAAAACGCCCATCGGATGCGCAGTTTTTGGAAATCCGTCGATGATGTTTTTCATCTCTTCATTGACCAAAGTATATTTTCTGATATCGGTTTCAAACTGTTCGAGCTGCTTTCTAGTAGGCAATTCTCCGAAAATTACCAGATAGGCTACTTCGAGGAAATCGGCTTTGTCCGCCAAGTCTTCAATAGCATACCCTCGGTAACGCAAAATACCTTCTTCTCCGTCGAGGAACGTGATCTCGCTTGTGCACGAACCTGAGTTTTTATAGCCCGGATCCATCGTAATGGCGCCAGATAAATCACGTAATTTGTTGATATCGATTCCGACCTCGTTCTCGCTTCCTACGATTACCGGAAACTCGTATTTCTTGCCATCTAATTCTAATATTGCAGTTTTTGACATAGTGTGTTTTGGAAATTTGTCTGTTGAAATAATAATTTAACAAATCTATGGAATTCCAAATGAATTAAAAAAAGAATTTGGCAATGAAATCGTTAATTAAATTATAAAAATTGCAAATTAAGTATAGCAGGTTTTTCAAACAAAAAACGCATAGTTTCGAACCATGCGTTTCTGATTAAAAAAAGTAATTTTGAATTAATCCTTAAGCAATTTTTGAACAGTAATGCCTTTTTCAGTGGTGATTTTCACAAAGTAAGTTCCTTTGGCAAAGCTTGATATATCGAGTTTTGATTGCGTTTCACTAACCAAACTGGCCGTTATAATTCTTCCCTGTATGTCGTAAAGCTGTATCGATTTTATATTACTGTCGGCTTTAACGATGACTTGATTCGAAGCCGGATTCGGAGCGACGAAAACGGACGGATCAGCTTCAAAACCAGTATTCGATAAATTCTGAAAAACCGTATTGGCCAATCCCGTATCGACCGGTGCATTATAATCAAAGAAAATATCGGCGCGGTTGGCCACTTCATCTCCGGTAACCAAGACATTTTGAGTTTTGATTTTCAATAAAATATGCCCGTGACCGCCAATGGGCAACTGGATGTTTTTGAAAATGAATTCGACTTTGGTTCCCGTAATTCTGGCATCAACAGGAAAGTTTGTATTCATCAATTGTAAAGAATTGATGTCAAATTTTGAAGCGTCGACTTCTGTTTTCACGACCACGTTTTCAGCAGGAAAAGTCCCTGTGTTTTCAAAGTTGATCGCGTAATGAAGGTAATTCCCGATTTCCGATGGCGGAACCACATCGCCTTCAAGACAAGTGATGTCGTTCGGATCGTAAGAACCAACAACAGTTTGGACGTATTCAAAGGTATTGTCCTGTGGGTTTTCATCAACTTCTGATGGAAAGGTCGACACCGTAAAATTCAACAAATCTCCAATATTCACCGCTGGTATAGCAGTCGGGCTGTTGATATTGAAAGTTACTACGATTGATCTTGATTCAAAGGGCGCCAAGTTGGTATACATCCAGTTGATCTGGTTCGTGGCTAGTGCAAAAACAGGTTGGGAAGCAGCAACAAAATCTAAAACCGAATCGTCAAATTGCAAACCTACGAGGCCTTCCGTAAAAGTTTGATTGCCTTTATTTCTGAACGTAATCTGATAGCTTGCTTCAAAACCCGGGCGGGCAAAAGATATTGGCGAAATAACTACTTCTATGTCGGGGTGAAAACCGTTTGGAGCAATACAAAAATCTTGGGTTGCAACATTATTGTTGTTATCGGCAAAAGGAATGGTTGTCGTTGTTGGAGAAACATTAAACCAAGTCGGGTTTTCAATTGATGGTATAATGTCAAAACTTCCAGCTTGGGTGTAGAATGTATAATTTCCGGTACTGCTTGAAAAACTTGCCCCTGTGTTTGTGCCATCGTTAATGTTTACTCTAATGTTAGGTTGTGGCAAATCGGTAGCATTGCAACCATTATTATCAGCATCATATTTAATATTTCCTGTAATGGTGTTATAGTTACCGCCAGGTGAGAAAGAGCAGTAAGAATTTACTTGTGTATCGGGAGCATTAAGTACTAAGTTAGACTGAATTGCAGCAATTTGAAAATCATCAGCACATATAAAGGCTAAATTAGGACACAAGCTATAATCCAAATAACTTTCATTACTCCCATTTTTCAAAAAAATACTTGTAAGTAAAGGATTATCAAGACAACGTAAACCGTATAAAACTGGGCAATTTGAAACATCAATTGTAGTGAGAAGGTTGAATCCGCAGTCTATATAATTCAATTTACTTAGCCCTTGCAAACTTAAGCTAGTCAAATTTCCATCCGAACATGATACATATTCTAAGTTAATTAAAGGGGATAGATTAAGGTAAGATAATTGGGGGTTGTATTGACATTCTAATCGACTTAAATTTATTAGTCCATTAAAATTTATTGACGTTAACAAAGCGTTAGCGTAAATATTTACTTCATATAAGTTTGCCAAACCTGACAAATCTAAGGAAATCAACTCTGAATTTTGTACTATCTTGAGCTTACTTAAATTTGTAAAGGCTTCTATACCAATCAAATTTTGCATACTTCCACCAGCAACAGTTAACTGATACACGGCTTCCGCTTCGGCATTTTGTATTTCACCATCGCTATTGGCATCAATAACCATATAATTGCTAAATTGATCTAGCGCAAATTGATTGCTTGTCGTATTCACACTTAACAACTTCGCCTTAAAATTGGCATCCGGAATATTCACAATCTGCGCCTCTACCACACCAGTAAATAGCAACAACAGTAAAAATATATTTTTCATTACGCTTGATTGTATGTTTTGTTTAGTTCCCATGATTCGAATTTTAATGCTAGTTGATTTGCTATTTTTTCAATAATTTTTGAACGGCAATGCCTTTTTCAGTGGTGATTTTCACAAAGTAAGTTCCTTTACTATAACTTGATATATTGAGTTTCGATTCTAATCCGTTTACCAAACTCGTCATGACGATTCTTCCTTGCGCATCGTAAAGTTCTATTGATTTAATAGTGTTGTCGGAATTAATGGTTACTTCATTCGAAGCCGGATTTGGCGCCATTGAAACTGACGAATCCACATCGAAGCCGGTATTTGACAAAGTCTGAAAAACCGTATTCGCCATACCTGTATCAATCGGCGCATTGTAATCGAAGAAAATGTCACCGCGATTGGCCACCGCATCGCCAGTAACCAAAGCATTGTTCGTTTTAATTTTCAATAAAATATGCCCGTGACCGCCTATATCGAGATTAATGTTCTCGAAAATAAATTCGACCTTGTTTCCTGTAATTCTGGCATCCACCGGAAAGTTGGCATTCATCAATTGTAAAGAATTGATATTAAACTTCGAAGCATCAACTTCAGTTTTCACTACAATATTCTCAGCAGGAAAAGTTCCTGTGTTTTCAAAATTGATGGCGTAATGCAGGTAATTCCCGATTTCGGTTGGCGGAACCACAGCGCCTTCAAGACATTCAATACTATTCGGATCGAACGAACCCACGACGGTTTGATGATAAACAAAGGAGTTGTCGTCCATGTTTTCATCGAGATTGTTCGGACTGATTCCGGCCGTAAAATTCAATACATCTCCAATATTAACTGGATTTGCATCTGTTGGGCTGTGCATACGCATAGTTACCAAAAGACTTCTTGATTCAAACGGAGCGAACGTTGTATACCCAAAATTAATCGAATTTGACCCTTGACTGGTTACAGGTTGGCTTGAAGCAACATAATCCATTTTATTAATGTCATAATACAGGATCAAGCCTGCGGATTCTGCATTTAATGTGGTATTGCCTTTATTCCTGTACACGATTTTATACACAGCCTCAAAACCCGGTCGCGCCGGAGTTACCGGTGAAAGCACCACTTCTAAATCCTGATGCGAACCATTTGCGGCGATACAGAAATCTTGTGTTGCCGTATTGTTGTTATTATCTGCGAATGGAATCGTTACGTTTGTCGGAGAAAAATTGAACCAAGTCGGGTTTTCGACTGCGGGTGTAATCTCAAAACTTCCGGTTTGGGTGAAGAAAGTATAATTTCCAGTAGTGTTTGTAAACGCTGCGCCTTGATTGGTTCCGTCATTAATATTGATTCTGATGTTGGTCAGCTTAACATCATTAGTATCACAGCCATTAGCATCAGCATCGAACGTTGTGGTTCCTGCAATGGTGTTGTAATGCCCGCCCGGAACAAATGAACAATAAGAATTAACCTGTACATTAAAATTATTATCGAGGATTAAATCAGATTGTATTGTTGAAATATTATTTTCATCGGCACAAATAAAATCTATGTTATTAGATAAACCAGTCTTAAATGATTCAATTGCTCTATTGTTTTTTAGATTAATATAAGTCAAATTAGAATTTGATGTTAAATAATAGTTGTTCGCTATTCCTGTACTATTATCTATACCCATTTGGCTTAAATCAATCGTAGTTAATAAACTATTAGAACAATTAAAAGCTTTTAATTTTCTTTGATTGTTTAAATCTAATGAGGTAAAGAGATTGCCACCGCAACCTAATTCGGTTAGGTTTGTTAGATTTGTTATATCTAATGTGGCTATTTGATTATCGAAAAGTTGCAAAACTTTAAGATTTGGAACTTGACTGAAGTCTACAGATGTAAGTTGATTATCATAACACCACAAGGTTTCAAGATTGGTTAATCCATTCAAATTTAAAGTGGTGAGTTGATTGCCATCACATAGTAATTGCTTGAGATTAGTCAAACCCGTTAAGTCTATAGCTGTAAGATTACTGCCCCTAAAAATTAAACCTTCAAGATTGATTAAACCATTAACATCAAGTGTTGTAAATTGGTTGCCTGAACATGATAGTGACTTAAGATTTGTAAGTCCATTTAAGTTTAGAGAAGTAAGTTGATTAGAATTGCAAAATAATACTTCAAGATCAGTTAAACCACTTATGTTTAAAGATGTTAATTGGTTGTTGTCACATTCAATTCTTTTTAAGTTTGTATTTGTCGCTAAATCTAATGTTGTTAACGAATTAATTGAACAATTAATATTCTCTAGATTTGGACAACCAGATAAATCTAAAGCGGTCAATAAATTATTCATGCAATTTAAACTTACTAAATTCGGTAATGTTATATTGATAGATGAAACTTGACAATATGGAAAATCTAAAGCCCTTAAATTAGTAAAACTATTGATTCCTTCTATTGAAGAAATAGGATTAGGTTCCGGAGTAAGAGGAACAGGAATCAATATTTTGTAAACCAGTAAAGCTTCTGTCTCTTGAATTTCACCATCAGAATTCGTATCCACTCTTATGCGCTGAGAATTTATATCGAATGCGATACCATCAAAGGTGGTTGAATTTAATAAAACCGCCTTAAAATTCACATCAGGAATAGTCACAATTTGCGCCTTTACCATTCCGGTAAATAACAATAGGATCAAAAAATAGTTTTTCATTGCGATGGTTTTTATGTTTTGTTTCGAATTCATGATGCTGATTTTAAGTGATTTTGCAGACTATTTCTTCAAAAGCTTTTGCACCTTAATGCCTTTTGCCGTGGTGATTTTTATTAAGTAAGTGCCTTTGTTATACCTTGATATATCGAGTTTAGATTCTAATGCGTCGACCAAACTGGCCGTGATGATTCTGCCCTGAACATCGTAAATCTGTATTGATTGAATGTTATGGTCCGCTTTTACCAGAACTTCATTCGAAGCTGGATTCGGAGCCATCACCACCGATGCATCAACATCAAATTTGGTGTTGGTTAAAGTTTGAAACACCGTATTGACGGTTCCGGTATCGACCGCCGCATTGTAATCGTAAAAAATGCTGGCGCGGTTTGATACTATTATTGAGGCATCCAAATCAGGGTTGGTTCTGATTTTTAACAAAATATGACCATGTCCACCAATTTCTAAATTGATATTTTGAAAAATAAATTCTACTACATTACCGGTGATTCTAATGTAAACGATATCTGAAACATCGAGCAATTGCAACGAATTGATGTCAAAAACCAACGGATCAATTTCAAATCGAATCACCGTATTTTCAGCGGCCAGCGTTCCAACATTTTCAAAATTGATCATGTAATGCAAATAATCGCCAATATAACTCGGGTCGATCACCGTACCTTCCAAACAAATAATATCATTCAAAACATCGGCCGCCACTACCGTCTGATCGAACGCAAACGCATTGTCTGACGGCGTTTCATCACCAGCTATAGGTGTTATGGATGATGAAAAACTCAATACATCGTCAATATTTACTGGTGGCGTGTCCGTAGAAGCGTTCACATTGAAAACCAATTCCACACTGACACTTTCGAAAGGTCTTAAATTCGTGTAATTCCATTGCAGATTGCCCACACCAGTCGATGAAGGCAAGACCGTGGCTGTCGCAAAATTTAAAACATCATCATTAAAATTAAAATCTACCGTACCCGAAAGCGTTTGATTGCCTTTATTGGTATACACCAACTGGTAGGAAGACGAACTTCCGGGCTGCGCATACAAAATAGGTGCGATCACTACCGAAACATCCGGGTGCACGCCATTGGGTGCGAGACAAAAATCCTGAACAGTACTGTTGTTGTTGACGTTTGGAAAATTAATATCGACCGATGGTGGTGTAAAATTGAACCAAGCCGCATTTTCAATCGCTGGGGTTACGGTATAAGTTCCGGCCTGCGTGTAAAATTTATAATTCCCGGTATTGTCAACAAAGGAACTACCCTGATCGTCGCCATTAACAATATTGACTTTCAGATAAGGAAAGGCCTCGTCTGAAGCATCGCATCCATTGTTATCAGCGTCAAATTTTATATTCCCGGCAATCGTATTGTAAAAGCCTGATGGCGAAAAAGAGCAATACGAATTTACTACGACATTGCTTGCACCCGAATTAAGATCTGCAAGGCTTTGCAGATAAGCTATACCTTCTTCTTGTACGCAGATATAGCGCAGATTTGGACAAGCATTCAACTGGATAAGAACCGGTGGCGCTGGGGTTGTAAAAGCACCATTGTTGAGGAATAAGGTTTCTAGATTGATGCAATTGGATACATCTAAAAACGCCAACAACCGATTGCTATTCAAATTCAATGTACTCACTGCATTGTTCTGACAAAAAAGCTCAAACAGATATGGGCTTTCAGGAATATTTAAGGTAGCGATGCTGTTGTTTTGAACATGCAACGAATACAACGACATGAGGTTAGAAACATCCAGGCTGGTGAGCTGATTGAAACTACAATCTAAGGATTGCAAAAGTGGTGTAGCACTCAAATCTAAACTCGTAAGGTTGTTGAAAGCACAATTTAGGGATAGCAAATTTGGAAGCGTACCGACATTCAAAACGGTAAGGCTGTTGTTGCTGCAAGTCAAACTATTTAAATTCACCAGAGTAGAAACATCCAGTGAAGTCAATCCATTAGAGCCACAGGCTAGATATTGTAAGGTGGACAAGTTCGACAAATCCAATGTTGAAACTTGATTTTGATTGTATTCTAAGGCAATTAAATTCGTAAACCCTGACAAATTTAAAGCGGTCAATTGGTTATTGCTAATGTAAAGTTCCGAGATATTAGGCGTAGCCAAAAAATCAATAGCAGTCAATTGGTTGGTTGAAAGATTTAAAAAACCCAAATCAGCAAGTCCTGTTAAGTTGATGCTTGTCAGGTTATTATTGTTCAAATCCAATTTGTTTAAACGGATCAACCCCTCTAAACTGATCGACTGAATTTGATTAGAATACAGATAAGCAAACTTTAAATTCACCAAACCCGTGAGATTTATAGCAGTGATTTGGTTTTCCGCAGCATCTAATACTTCGAGCAAAGTCAATGCGCTCACATCCAAATTGGTGATTTGATTGCCGCGACAGTTCAGTTGTGTTACATTGATGAAACTTTCAATGCCGGTAAGATCAGCAATGTTATAGGAAGCAACCTCAAACCCATTATTCCCAAGATTAATCCGACTCACCGCCAGGGCTTCAGTTTCTTGAATTTCCCCATCGTTATTGGTGTCAATTCTAATTCCGACCTCAAAGCTGTCGGTGGCTATCCCATTGGTTTCACTGGAGGAAAGCAATGCCGCTTTAAAATTAGCATCCGGAATGTTGACGATTTGTGCTTCTGCTATACCAGCAAAGAGCAACAGAAGTAAAAATATCTTTTTCATAGCGTTTGATTTATGTTTGTTCTGTTTGATTGTTATTCTTTTATAGTGCTTTAATCAATTCCTGCAACCTTTCCTTTTTGCGAGCCGAAATCGGCAGCTGCGCATTGTCGGCCATCACGATATAACCACCTTCTTTTTTGACATACGATTTCAGATAAGCCAGATTGATCAGATGCGACTGATGAATGCGTTCAAATCCGTATTCCGAAAGTAAATCTTCGTATTCCTTGAGTGTTTTTGAGATGATGATCGGCTTGCTGTTCTTGATGTAGAACGTCGTGTAATTGTCTTCGCTCTCGCACCGGATGATATCGCTGACTTCAAAAAGATGAATGCCGTCGGCTGTGGTCAGCGCAATGCGTTTGAAATTATCGACTTTCTTGCGGATGTTCTCGAGCAGCAAATCGATGTGTGCGTAGCTGTTGTTTTTTTCGAGTACCGTTCTGATTTTCCCGACGACCATTTCGAGTTCGTCCGGATCTACGGGCTTCAACAGAAAATCGAGTGCGCTAAAACGGAAAGCCTTGATCGCGTATTCTTCATGCGCCGTGATAAACACAATGTGCGAAGTCGTTTTGCCATTTTTCTGGGCAAGTTGTTCGAGTACATCGAAACCCGTTCCGTCATTGAGCTGAATATCGAGAAACACCACTTGTGGTTTGAGTTTATACATCGCGGCCACACCGGTTTCCACGTCTTCCGCTTCCCCGATGATGCGGATATCCGGGGCGTAAAAGGCGAGCAATTCGCGCATGCCGTTCCTTAGGTTACTGTCGTCGTCTATTAATATCGCTGTAATCATCTTATAAAGTATCTGTGATCAGTTGTCGGTTTTGGTTTTGTTTTGAAATGTATTGCAAAGGCAGGTATAAAGTAACTTTGGTGCCTTTGGTTCCGTCTTTCTCAAACGTCATATCTTCAATCGATACTTCCGCTTTTTTGGAAGTCGATGTGGCAATCATCTGCAAACGTTTTTTAGTAATATCGAGTGCCATGGATTGGTGTACGGTCACCGATTTTTCTTTGATGGCTCTCGATGCGGTGTAACCGATTCCCGTGTCTTTGATGATGCAAACCAAATGTTGCTGCTCGATGAAAAACGCAATCGAGATTGTTCCCGTTTCTTTGCTTGGAATGACTCCGTGAATGATGGCGTTTTCTACAAAAGGCTGCAACAACAGCGGAGGCAACGCAATGTCATCTTCAATCGCTTTGTCTTTGGTAATGGTGAAAAGGAATTTGTGGTTGAACCGCAATTGCTCGAGCTCCAGGTAATTTTCCAGGCTTTGGATTTCTTTATCGATTGGGATTAACGATTGTTTCGAATATTCAAGCGTGAGTCGCATCAATTTCGAGAACTTCGCCAAATATTTTACCGCCGAATGCGTTCCGTTCTGCACAATAAAACTCGATATCGAACCCAGACAATTGAACACAAAATGCGGATTCATCTGCAAGTGCAACGCTTTTTGTTCGTATTCCGCGAGTTCTTTCTGAAGCGTCAGTGTTTTCTTAAGCTGCATTCTGTTGAAGAACAAAAACCCAATTCCGGCGAGCATCAGCGCAAACAAACCGGCGAACAACAACTGCAGTTTGTTCTGTTTGGCTTGCTCCTGCAGCAGCAATTCTTTCTTCTGCAATTCTTCTTTCTGAATCACTTCGCGTTTTTCGAATTCGAAATTCATTGCCGATTCCACACTTTTGCGGATGGTTTCTGCATTGGTCAGACTGTCTTTGGCTTGGCTGTATAATTTGAAATGCAACAGCGATTGCGCCGTATTGCTTTGCTGATCGTAAATCGCACTAAGCAATTTTTCAGCGACCACAATCTGTTCTAAAACCCCAATTTCTTTAGCCAGTTGCAACGCTTTATTGGTGTTGGATAATGCAGCCGCCGGATTTTTTTGGTCGAGATACAATTGTCCTAAGTAAATATAAGTATCGGCCACTCCGAATTTGTCTTCAATTTCGGCAAATTGCTGAATCGCGGCATTCCAGCTTTCAATGGCTTTTGCGGGATTTTTGGTTGTTGCATAATACAATCCCATATTGTTATACCATTCGCCAAGGGCACGGGCGCCCGGATTGCGGTCAATGCTGGATTTTGCTTTCGTATAATACTCAAACGCTTTGTCGTAATTTTTCTGCTTCAGATAGCAATTGGCAATGTTGGTCAGCGTAATACCAACCTGTGTATCGTTAACTTTCTCCTGTATTTTCTGCGCCTTGATGAAATACTCCAACGCTTTAAAAATCTGTTCTTGTGATTGGTATGCCACACCGATATTATTATATACCTGCGCACATTTTTTGTCGTCGTGAATGCTTTCGTAAATCTTGACTGATTTTAAATGGTATAACAACGCCTTGGCATAATTGCTTTGCTCCGCGAAAACAATCCCGATACTGCCGTAGGATTTGGCGAGTCCTTTTTGGATGACCCGATTATTTTTGGAATCGGTTTGAGGTTCGTTTTCAAAAAGATGCTGGGCTTCAGAAAAATGATTTAAGGCTTCCGCGTAATTCCCGAGGATGATGCTGGCGTTTCCTAAATTCAACTGCGCATAGCCTTCTTCAACTTTGTATTGAATTTTTTGAGACAAGGTTAATGCTTTTGAAGCATAATCAGCCATCAGTTTCGGATTGCTGGTTTTATACGCATCGGCTAGTGCGTTTAAAGTCTGTGCTTTATCAAGGTCGTTTTTAGAACGCTGCAAAACCACCAACAAACTGTCGGCGCTTTTGTTTTGTGCCTGCGCTAACGAGAAAAAGCTCCAGCATAAATATAAAAGGATGGGTGTTTTCATTTTGCTAATGATTGATAAGCAAATGTAATACTTCCAATTACTTAATATAAGGCCAATGAAGATATCATAGATTTTGATGAGTATAGGTATGATTTGACCGAGAATATTAAATATTGCAACTACAAACTTAGAAAAAGCAAAAAACCTTTCAGATCAAAACGACCTGAAAGGTTTCAAAATAACTAACTAAAAAATCTTATTGCTTCACGACCTTCACTACTTTGCTTCCTTTTTCAGTAGTGATTTTGAGGAAGTAGATTCCGTTGGATTGGCTGACGGTGTCTAATACTTTCTGATTGCCTAAAACCGTTTGCAGTACGCGACCCTGAACATCATACAAAGAAACCATTTGGATATCGGTATCCGCCTGAATATTGATTTTAGAAGTTGTCGGATTCGGATACACGCTGATGCTCTGATCCAAATCAAATCCGGCGTTGCTTAATGTGGCGAAAACGGTTTCTGCTGTATTGGTTGTTACCGGAAGGCTGTAATCAAAATAAATATTGGCTACTTTCGACACGACATTATTGACGACCAAATCATTATTAGTCCTAATTTTGAATAAAATATCGCCATGACCTCCTACGGGCGGATTGCCACTTTTGGCGTCAAGATCAATTCCTTCAAAAATAAATTCTACAATATTGCCCGCAATTCGCGTATAGCAATGATGCGAAGCGCTTAACAATTGTACGCTGTTGATATCATATTTTGTAGTATCAATTTCGATTCTGATCACGACATTCTGGGCAAGATAAGTTCCTGTATTCTCAAAATTCACCACATAATGTAAGTAGTTTCCAATTTCAACTGGAGCGACTGCCGTTCCCTCAATACAAGTAATCGAATTCGGGTCAACCAAAGCCGCAACGGTTTCGTGGTAAGTAAACTGATTGTCGGCCGGATTTTCATCAATCGCTACCGGATTTAGTGAAGCACTGAAATCTAAAATAGTCCCAACGCTTGCGGCTGGCGAATTCACATGCAGCGTGACATAAAAACTTCTGCTTTCAAAAGGTAATAAATCGGTATAATTCCAGTTTAAAACGCCTGTATTTTGAGCATTGGGCGCCAGGGTTGCTGACACGAAATCCAAAAGCGCATCGTCATAATTGAAAGTTACGTTGCCCGAAACTGTCAGGTTTCCTTTGTTTCGGTATACCATTTTATAAGTGGCATTATCGCCCGGTATGGCTATATCAATCGGTTCGATGACCACTTCTAAATCCTGATGGCTGCCGTTCGGCACGATGCAGAAGTTTTGTGTATTGATACTTTGATCAATACTCGGAAAAGAAAACGTCGCGATGGGTGGCGAAAAGTTAAACCACGTAGGATTTTCAGTTTCAGGTGTGATGTTCAAATTTCCTGCCGTCGTATAGAAGTTATAATTTCCTTCAGCATCAGTGAATGTCGCACCTTGATTTCCGCCGTCGTTGATTTTTACTTTTATAAATTGTTTTGGCAAATCATTGGAGTCGCAACCGTTGTTGTTGGCATCCAGTTTAATTTGTCCTGTGATCGAATTGTAATAGCCACCGGGAACGAACGAACAATAAGTATTGAATACGACATTCCCATTATTGACATTCGTACTTTGACTTAAAATCAGACCAATAGCGGTTAATTTTGCTTCATCAGTACAGATAAAAGTCAAAATCGGATTTTGGCTCCAGTTATAATAGCTGTTGGTATCAATGTAAGGATTCCCGTTTTTGATATTGATACTGCTCAAATTGTTGTAAGAACAGCTCAAAGCCCGTAAGTTAATGGCTGTAGAAAAATCCAAACTCGTCAATAAATTATGATCGCATAGTAAGTAAGTAAGACCCTTTAATCCTGTAAAATCAATGGCTGACAATTGATTGTATTGACAGTATAAACTGTTTAGACTGATCAATCCGCTGATGTTCAGGCTGGTTAAAAGGTTGTTATTACAACTAATACTGGTCACATTATTGGAACCCGTAAAATCTAAAGTGGTTAATTGATTGTTATCAATACTAACAGACAATAAACTTGGATGGTTGGTTAAATCTATTGTGGCGAAATAATTATTGTAAGCATAAAAGGTCGCTAAATTATTTAATCCAGAAATATCTATCGTAGTAAATTGATTTACACTGCAATCAAGATAATTCAAACTCGACAAACCGGTCATATTCAATGCTGACAACGAATTATATCTACAATCCAGGTGTTCTAGCAAAGGCAACGCGCTTAAATCTAAATTCGTGATGTAAAAATTTAAAGAGCAATCTAAGTATTTCATGTTAGGCACGTTAGAAAAAGTAATCGATGTACTTTGGTTGTATTCATATTCAAGATACTCAAAATTGGGCAAGTCATTTAAACTTAAAGTATGAATTGAATTAAAATTGCAAACTAATTTCTTTAAAATCGATAAAGGAGCAACATTGAGTGATGTCAGCTGATTTAAAGAACAGTTCAGTTCTTCCAATTGAGGGAAAGCCGTAATATCAAGAGCAGTCAACAAGTTGTTGGAACAATAAAGAAATTTCAGGTTTGGAAAATTTACTAAATTTAGTGTAGTCAACTGGTTGTAAGAACAGTCCAGATAAGTCAAGGAAGTCAAACCATTAACACTAAAGCTGCTCAAATTATTATTATTGCATCTCAAAACAGTAAGGTTGGTAAACGCTTCAATTCCGGTCAAATTAGCGATAAGCGCATAACTGACATTCAACTCACCGCTATAGGCAGCAGCTTCTGTAACTTGAATTTCATTGTCGAAATTAGTATCTACTCCGAAGGCAATTATTCTAGCTTTGAAATTGGCATCAGGAATATATACGTTATTCGGATTATTGATGATCAATTTAAAACTTGTGATATTGGCACAATTGGGTGAGGCTGGGTCGAAAACCCTAATTCCGATGGTTTGCGGACTGCTGGTATTGACGTAAGTGGTCGGATTTCCGATCGGATTACTATTACTTTCGGCCTCTGCCAGACTCGCAAAGAAGGTAAATTGTACATTCGTATCACTGTTGATAATACTATTTTGGCTCGTCAAATCGAAAACAGCATTGTTAGTCGCACTATTCTGAACCAAGTCTGGCGCCTGATTGGCATTGATGCCACTGATCACCGTAATCAATGTCGAATAAGTACTGGCACATTGTCCGACTGATGGAGTGAAAATATAAGTTCCCGTGGTGTCTAAAGTTGGTGACCAAGTTCCTGCAAATCCATCATCGGAAGTGGTGGGCAATTCAAAACCAGCACAAACCGAAGGCGGGATTGAAAATGTAGGTGTTACACTAGTTTGATTGAACACCTCTACAGAAACTGTATTGGAGGTGCATCCGGTGCCGCCATCAATAGCAACAACAGAGTAGCTGCCTGCAGCCAAAGTTGAAAAACTGCCAACATTACCAGGATCTATGGCGGCCGCTGGAAAATTTGTCCAAACATAAGTAAGCGAATTACCTGAACTTACCGAAGTGGATACGATTGCCGGATTGCCATCACAAATAGAAGTGGCATTTACGGTCACTACTGGACTTGGAATAAAAGAAACATACACTGCTGCTTGACTGGAGACGCAACCCGATGCAGCATCTGTAGCGATCACGCTGTAATAACCTTCAACATTTGTATTAAAAGAAGTTACACTACCAGGATTCGTAAACCCAACAGGTGTTGTATAGAAATAGTTGTACAAACCTGGAGGACTTGCTGTTGTTGTCACCGTAATATCAAATCCTACACAATTTGTGTTATTGAACATACTAACCGAAGGCTTTTGACTGACAATCAAACTTAAAGTAGTAAACGAAGGAAGGCCCGGGTCAGCAACGTCCCACGCCCTGATGTAAATAGTCTGATTGAAAGGCGTGGTATTGGTAAACGGCTCCGCTAAATCAATGGAATTAATTCCTGCTTGAGCGTCTTCTGAGGTTCTATGATAAGAAACCAAAGTACCCGCTTGAGTGATGATGGTAGGCGTTTTAACATTAATATCAAAAGCCGCAATACCATTGGTATTGTCATCGCAAACTTGATACGGTGTCGGCGTGTTGATAACAGGTTGCGCATTTACCATCCCGGTAAACATCAGCAGTAACCATAGCGTTTTTTTCATATTGTCGGTGTTGTATAGTGTGTTCATGAGTTCTGTTTTTTAAAGTGCCTTAATCAGTTCCTGCAATTTTTCCCTTTTACTCTGCGCAATCGGAATGTTGGTGTTGTCGGCCATAATCACATAACCGCCATCGGTCTTGATGTACGATTTCAGAAACGACAGATTGATCAGATGCGATTGGTGAATGCGTTCAAACCCATGCTCGGTCAGCATTTCCTCATATTCTTTGAGCGTTTTCGAAATCAGTACCGGTTTATGGTTCTTAATGAAAAACTCGGTATAATTCCCTTTGGCTTCCAGTCGGATGATGTCGGCCACGTCAAAAAGATGGATGCCGTCGCTGGTCGACAGCGCGATGCGTTTGAAATTATCGACTTTCCTGCGAATGTTCTCGAGCAACAAATCGATATGATCGAACGATTTGGTAGACGATGAAATGGCTTTGATCTTCATCATCGTATCCTGCAATTCCTCAGGATCGATGGGTTTGAGGATAAAATCGAGCGCGCTGAACTTAAACGCTTTCACCGCATATTTTTCGTGCGCGGTAATAAAAACGATGTGCGAGGCGATTTTTCCATTGGTTTTTTTCAGACGTTCGAGAATATCGAAACCGGTTCCGTCACTCAAATGAATGTCGAGAAAAATCACCTGTGGTTGCAACTTTTCAATTGCGATGATTCCGGTCTTCACGCTTTCGGCTTCCCCGATGATGTTGATGTCATTGGTGTAGCGCGCGAGCAGTGCTTTAAGGCCTTCGCGTAAATGTTTGTCGTCGTCTATGAGTATGGCTGTGATCATATTTTTATGGTTTGTTTTTATTGTATGTATTGGATAGGTAATCTTAAAATCACTTTTGTTCCTGTGACTTCATTGTTGCTCGTCAGTTCCTTAATGTCAATCTGTGCTGATTTCAAGGTCGTGGCTTCCATAATTTCGAGCCTTTTTTTGGTGATTTCAAGCGCCATCGATTTGTGCGCCGTCACCGAATCTTCTTTCAGATGTTTCGATTTTGAGAGTCCGATGCCGTCGTCTGAAATGCTGCAGATGAATTGTCCGTTCTGCACATCGAAATGGACTTCGATTGTTCCGTTGCCTTCTTTGGGAACCAAACCATGCAGGATCGCATTTTCTACGAAAGGCTGAATCAAAAGTGGCGGAATGCCCATATTGAATTCGACTTTATCACTGGAGTGGATTTCAAACGTAAACTTATTGTGAAACCGCAACTGCTCCAATTCGAGGTAATTCTGTAAGCTCTCGATTTCCTTATCAATCGGAATCAAAGAACCTTTCGAATATTCAAGGGTAAGCCGCATCAATTTTGAAAACTTCGACAAATATTTCAAAGCCGAATCCGTTCCGTTCTGCACAATAAAACTCGAAATCGATCCAAGACAATTGAACACAAAATGCGGATTCATCTGCAAATGCAAAGCTTTCTGTTCGTATTCGGCCACTTCTTTCTGCAACGTCAACCGGCGTTTGATTTGTCGGCGATTGTAAGTCACGAAAATCAATCCGGCCAACAATAAGACACCGATGATCGAGAAGATCGTAAACTGCGTATTTCGTTTGGCACGCTCCGAAAGGACGGCAGTTTTTCTTTTGTACTCCGATTCCATTTCCGAGCGCAGGATTTTTTTGTTGTTTTCCTGGTTCGTAATGCTGTCGCGCGCCGCGATGTAATTCTTGTAATGGAAAAACGACAATTCGAGGTTGTTTTGATCACCGTACAATTCACTAAGTAATTTTTCAGAATGGTAAGTCTGATCTAAAATGCCGATTGCTTTGGCATATTCTAAAGATTTGTTCGCAAAGACAAGCGCCTCATCGTATTTTTTGAGGTCGCGATGGAGTTGCCCGAGATTGTATAACGCTAAGGATGCGCCGAATTTGCTCTGCATTTCCTCATACATCGACAAAGCCGTGGTGTAATATTGTGTGGCTTTGGTGTAGTCTTTTTGTGCTTTGTAATAATCGCCAAAGTAGTTGTTCAGCAAAGCAAAACCGCGTTTGTTGTCCATTTTTTGGAACAGCCTTTCGGCTTTTTGATAATACTGAAACGCTTGGGTTTTGTTGCCTTGCTCGGCATAAATCACACCGATATTGGTCAGCGTCACCGCTGCGGTCTGCTCGCCTATTTCTTCTTGCAACTTGAACGCCTTCTTAAAATATTCAAGTGCCTTCGCATTGTTTTGCTGGGATTTATAAACGATACCGATATTGTTGTACGCTTTAGAAATATTGATCTTCTGCCCTATATCGAGGTAGATTTTCAAAGCTTTCTGATACATTTCGAGCGCCATATAATAATTGCTTTCCTGCGAAAACACGATGCCTTGGCTTGCAAAAGCCCTTGCCAAACCGTTTTGGATGCGCTTGGTTTCGATTTCCGTATTGGCATTTAATAAAGTTTCAAAAACGGCTTGGGCTTTTGCGAAATATTCGTTGGCTTTGCGATAATTACCTAAAATGATATTGGAATTTCCAGAATTGACAAGCGCATTGGCCAGCCCGAAATCGTAATCGAGTTTTTGTGATAAAGCCGCAGCTTTCAAAGCATACGAAGCCGTAGAATCCGGATTGGATTCTTTGTATTTGTCGGCAATCGAATTCAGGACATTGACTTTGGCCGTATCAATTTTGACTACCGAAAGCACGCGTTTCAAACTATCAACCGCCGTGGAAGAGGTTTGTGCAAACACGCTCATGCCTGTAAGCAAAATAAGAAGCGATAAGTAGTTTGTATTTTTCACAACAGTCCGATTTAATTTCAATTCAAATATAGTCGAACATCATTGTAAAAAATGAAGCCATTTAGTAATAGCTGCGTTTGACTTAGTAACTGGGCGTTTTCACCTATTATTCCTTTTACAGGCTTATATAAAAAAACCTTTCAACTCGTTTTTAAGGAACTGAAAGGCTTGTAAAATAGGGCGAAGCCAGAATTATTCTTTAATAATTTTCTCGACTTTGCTTCCTTTGTCTGTAAGCACTTTGAGGAAGTAAATTCCTTTAACATACGTGCTGATATCGAGATTTGTTTTTGAATCATTGACCAAACGAGAATTGATGATTCTTCCTTGCGCATCAAAAAGCTGTATTGATTTTATAGTATTATCGGCACTAACAGAAACTTGATATTTCGTTGGATTTGGGTAAACCGCAATAGCATGATCCGCATCGAAAGTTGTTGTCTTTAACAGTTGGAATGTAGAAGTCGCCGTATTGGTTGCCACCGGGAAGTTATAATCGAAATAAATTTGCGCTTGGTTCGAAACGTTACTGCCAATTGTAAGACCGGTTTTGGTTTTGATTTTAAAAACGACATTGCCATGAAAGGTCGGGGCCAGATTGATATTGTCAAACATAAACTCCACTTTGTTTCCTGTAATTTTTGTGACTGCCGGATGCGAAGTGCTTAAAACTTGTAAAGTACTAATATCAAATTTTGTCGTGTTGATGCTATCTTTCACTACGATTTTTTCTGCTGTTGCCGTTCCTGTATTTTCAAAGTTGATGCTGTAATGCAGGTAATCTCCAATCTTTTCGGGGCTGATCACATTGCCTTCAAGACAGGTTTTGTCGTTTGGATCGAAAGAACCTACTACAGTTTGATGGTAGGCGAAAGTATTGTCTTGTGGCGTTTCATCGACTTCTGACGGATATGATGATACTATATAATTCAAAGAATCTCCATTATTCACAGCTGGCGTTTCCATCGGTCCATTGACATTCAAAGTGACTTCAATACTTCTGGATTCGAAAGGCATCAGATTGATGAAATTCCAATTAATTTGACCCGAAGCTTGTGTCAATGGGTTTTCAGAAGCCGATACAAAATCTAAAACAGCATCATCGAACTGCAAACCTACAACGCCTTCCGTGTAAGCATAATTACCTTTATTTTTGTAGGTAATTTTATACTGGGCGTCAAAACCCGGTCGTGCGTTGGTTAAGGGCGCTATGATCACTTCTATATCGGGATGAAAACCATTAGGTTTAACACAGAAATCTCGGATCTGCATGCTATTATTGTTTGATTGGAAATCTACTGTCGCACTGCTTGGATCAACTGTAAAATAAAGTGAATTTTCAAAAACGGGAGTAAGCGTAAGATTAGGCTGCTGAACATAGAAAGTATAGACGCCATTTAATGAAGTAAATGCAGCACCAGCCGAAACACCATCATTAATATCGATCTTCATATTTTGAAGAGCAGGGTCGCTTAGACTACATCCATCTTCATTGGCATCAAAACGTACTGATCCGACAATGGTGTTGTAACTACCCCCAGGCGAAAGCGAGCAATAAGTACTTACCGAAACGTTCTGCATATTGCTTTGGGCTAACAAAGCCAGAATGGTATCTTCTTCGGTTTCGTCGACACATATACTTCTCAAGTTCGGATTATTATAGAAAGAATTGCTTAAATTCCCATCAATCATATTGGTTCCATTTTTTAGATTGACAAAATTTAGGTTGTTGTCATTACATAGTAAAGCCCAAAAATGTGGATTGTACTGAAAATCCAAAGACGTAATCGCATTGTTGCGGCATCTTACTGTATATAATTTATGCAATTCGTCCGTATTCAATGTAGTCAATTGGTTATTGTCGCAAAAGATATGCATCAAGTAAAAATTATCTGGTGCAAAAGTCAGAGAAGTAAGTGTATTGTCACTGCAATCAAAATTGATAACATGGGGAGAATTCGTCAAATCCAAACTGGTTAATTGATTATGATCGCAATATAAATACCATACCCAATGAGGTAAGACAAGACTTGTAAGTTGGTTGTAAGAACAGCTTAGTCCGCTCAGATGGTCGAGCGTCGAAAGGTCAAGTTGTGTCAGGTTATTATGTTTACAGCTTAAGTTGATAAGGTTCGTAAAGTATTCTATACCGGTGAGATTACTGATATTGTAACCTTCAAGATTCAGACCTCTTACCATTAGTGCCTCATCCACTTGAATTTCCCCATCATTATTACTGTCAATAGTCATGTAGGCACCGCCTTCGTTGGCTGATGCAATTTGATTATCATAATTAGCCGAAACCAAAATCTGCTTAAAATTCGCATCAGGAATATTGACAATTTGTGCCTGAATGCATATTGTAAAAAATATTAAAGGGTAGTATAGTTTTTTCAAAATCTCTGAATATTAAACGTTTAAAAATTGGATTTATAAAAGTACTAAAAACATTTGAGCATAGGATATAAAAAAACCTGACTCATTTTAGCTGAATCAGGTGTTTATAATTTATTTTGATATAATCTTACTTAAACGCTTTCAATCCCGGGAAATACGCAGTGTCGCCCAATTCTTCCTCGATGCGTAGCAACTGATTGTATTTTGCCATACGATCCGAACGTGATGCCGAACCCGTTTTAATTTGACCGCAGTTTAATGCCACCGCTAAATCCGCAATCGTATTGTCTTCAGTTTCACCCGAACGGTGCGACATTACAGAAGTGTAGCCCGCGTTTTTCGCCATGTTTACCGCGGCAATCGTTTCGGTTAAAGTTCCGATTTGGTTTACTTTTACAAGAATAGAATTTGCAATTCCTTTTTCGATACCTGTGGATAAACGTTCCACATTCGTTACGAACAAATCGTCGCCGACCAATTGGGTTTTACTTCCGATGAGTTCGGTTAAGTATTTCCAACCTTCCCAATCGTCTTCCTGCATACCGTCTTCAATAGAAATGATTGGATAGTTCGCAGCGAGTTCGGCAAGATATTCCGCTTGTTCTTTAGAAGTTCTGATTTTTCCGGTTTCGCCTTCGAATTTAGTGTAGTCGTATTTTCCGTTCACATAAAATTCAGACGCAGCACAATCCAAGGCGATCATGATCTCATCTCCGAATTTGTAACCTGCATTTTCTACGGCTTTTTTGATCGTATCCAGAGCATCTTCTGTTCCGCCAGCGAGATTTGGAGCGAATCCACCTTCATCACCAACGGCTGTCGATAAATGACGGTCGTGCAATACTTTTTTGAGGTGGTGGAAAATCTCCGTTCCCATTTGCAAAGCTTGTGAGAAAGAAGTCGCTTTTACAGGCATGATCATAAATTCCTGAAACGCAATCGGCGCATCGGAATGCGAACCACCGTTGATGATATTCATCATCGGAACCGGAAGCGTATTGGCAGAAACCCCACCGACGTATCGGTATAAAGGCATGCCCAATTCATTTGCGGCTGCTTTGGCAACGGCTAAAGAAACGCCTAGAATGGCATTGGCGCCAAGATTAGATTTGTTGGCTGTGCCGTCTAATTCGATCATTCTTTGATCGATATGATTTTGTTCGAAAACAGAAGTGCCGAGCAATTCTTCGGCTATTTTGGTATTGACATTTTCAACGGCTTTGAGCACACCTTTGCCAAGATAAGCTTTTCCGCCATCACGCAATTCTACGGCTTCGTGTTCTCCGGTCGAAGCTCCTGATGGTACTGCGGCTCTTCCGAGAACTCCGTTTTCGGTAACTACATCCACTTCAATCGTAGGATTTCCTCTGGAGTCAAAAATTTGTCTTGCGTGGATTTTGATAATAATGCTCATGTCTGTTATTTTAAATGTTGAATTATAAATTTTGAATGGAAGTTTTAACACTTGTTTACAAAGATATTTAATCTTCAATCATGTTTCTTTTTTTATAATGAATGTTATCAACGATAACGATTTAGTTCTTTTGGGATTCAATATTTTCTATGAATTGATCGAACAGATACGAAGAATCGTGCGGGCCCGGACTCGCTTCGGGATGGTATTGCACCGAGAAGCAATTTTTGTTTTTGAGACGCATTCCGGCTACTGTATGGTCGTTGAGATGTAAGTGTGTGATTTCCATTTCCGGATGCTGTTCCAGCGCTTCTTTGTTAACGGCGAATCCGTGATTTTGAGATGTGATTTCGCCTTTTCCGGTGATGATGTTTTTCACGGGATGGTTGATACCGCGGTGTCCGTTGAACATTTTATAGGTTGGAATTCCGTTCGCCAACGCAATCACTTGATGGCCGAGACAAATTCCGAATAAGGGTTTGTTATTTTCTAAAATATCCTTCGCGACCTGAATCGCCCCGAACAATGGATCCGGATCGCCGGGGCCGTTAGAAAGGAAATAACCATCGGGATTGAATTCTGCCAAATCCTTGAAAGTCGCGTCGTAAGGAAACACTTTGATGTAACAGTCGCGTTTGGCAAGGTTGCGCAGGATGTTGGTTTTGATGCCTAAATCTAAAGCTGAGATTTTGTATTTGGCAGTTTCGTTGCCAAAAAAATAAGGTTCTTTGGTGGAGACTTTGGATGCGAGTTCCAAACCTTTCATATCAGGCACTTGAGCGAGTTGGATTTTTAAATCTTCAATGGAAGTTCCGTCGGTGCAAATGACAGCATTCATGGCGCCGTTGTCACGGATGTAACTCACGAGCGCACGCGTATCGACGTCGGAAATGCAGATTAGGTTTTGCTTTTTGAAATAATCTTCGAGGCTTTCAGACGCATTTTCTCTGGAATAATTGAAGCTGAAATTCTTGCAGACCAAGCCCGAGATTTTGATGGAATCAGATTCAACTTCGTTTTCGTTGACGCCGTAGTTTCCGATGTGCGGATTCGTGGCGACCATGATTTGTCCGAAATAAGAAGGATCAGTGAAGATTTCCTGATAGCCGGTCATTCCGGTGTTGAAGCAGACTTCTCCAAACGTGGTTCCGGAGATTCCGATAGATTTGCCGTGGAAAATGGTGCCGTCGTTGAGTAAGAGGATGGCGGGTTGTCTTGTTGTGTAGTTCATTTTGCAGTAGTTGTGTGGCGCAAATTTAAACTTTTAGAACTTAAAATTGTAGATTGATTTATGAAATCTTTTCAAATATTATTTAGCCCACAAAGACTAATTTCATTAGATAATTGACAAATCGATTATTTATTTATACTTTAACGTTATGAAAAAAAACTACATATTATTTTTGAGCATTGCTTTTGTGTGGAATTTGAATGCACAAATTGTAAATATACCTGATGCCAATTTTAAGAACAAACTATTATCTTCAGATCCGAGTAACGAAATAGCAAAAGATTTAAACGGAAATTATTTTAAAATTGATAATAATAGTGATCAAGAAATACAAATAAATGAAGCAGCCAATGTAAGTGCTCTAAATATATCAGATGCTTATATTTCATCTTTAGTTGGTATCGAAAGCTTTATTAATTTACAATTTTTAAATTGTGAGAACAACCAAATCAATGCATTAGATGTAAATAGCTTGAATAATTTACTAGATCTAAACTGTATAAATAACCAACTTACCATGTTAGAAGTAACTGGTTTAAGTAATTTGCAAAGTTTAAATTGTGGGAATAATCAAATTACTATTTTAGGATTAAGTGGTTTGAATAATTTAAAAAATCTAATTTGCAGTAATAACCAACTCTCTACATTAAACACCGTAGCGTTGAGCAATTTACAATTTCTTGATTGTCGCTATAACCTACTCACTGAAATAGATTTACAAAACTTAGGCAGTTTACAAGAATTAAATTGTGAAGACAATAATATCAATACGTTAAATGCAAGTGGTTTGAGTAATTTACAAACTATGCATTGTGGTTACAACCATCTCACCACATTAAACATAGCTAGTAGTTTAAACTTACAAGCGTTATATTGTAATAACAATGATCTGACTACATTAAATGCAAGCGGTTTGAGTAATTTGTTGTATTTAGATTGCACTTATAATCAACTCAATGTCTTAAATTTGGGTGGTTTAAATAATTTACAGATGTTGGAATGTAGATATAATCAACTCACAACATTGAACGCAAGCGAAACCCCGAATTTAGTGTTTTTAGGGTGTCAAAACAATTACCAACTATCTTCTTTATATATAAAAAATGGCGCTAATGAAAGTCTAAATGCAAACCACAACAATAACATTAATTATGTTTGTGCGGATGAATTCCAATTATGGGCGATCGACAGCCGTATTAGCAATCCCAACTGCGTCATTACTTCCGACTGTAATTTATCGGTTACAGAAGTAACCATTCCAACGAACAAAATAAAAGTGTATCCGAATCCTGCCAAAAACATTCTAACCATAGAAGTTGACGCTGTCATAAGGAATGTAAGCATTTATAATTTGCTGGGGCAAATAATTTTAGTATCTGAAACGTCAATCGTTGATGTTTCAAACATAGAACCAGGCTATTATTTAGCAAAGCTATCAACTGACAAGGGCAATTTCAACACGCGATTCATAAAGGAATAATTATAGCAAAAAAAAAGGACAAACTTTAAAAGTTTATCCTTGATTTGTATTGAATGATGAAATTCATTATTCGGCTTTTTCTTCGGTGTTATCCTCAGCGGCTGGTGCTTCTGGAGCTTCCGCTTCTGGAGTTTCAACTTCAGCTACTGGAGTTTCCACCACCGCTTCTTCAACGATTGGCTCTTCCACTTTTGCTTCTGGAGCTTCAGCAACCGGAGCGGCTTTAGGAGCAGCAGCTGGAGCTGTAGTAGCGCCTTTAGCTTTTCCACCACGACGGCTTTTTGCTTTTTTCTCTTCTTTTTTACCACCGTTGTATAGTTCGTTGAAATCTACAAGCTCGATCATCGCCATATCAGCGTTATCTCCCAAACGATTCCCCACTTTGATGATACGTGTGTAACCACCCGGACGATCGCCTACTTTAGCAGCGACGTCTCTGAACAAGTCAGTTACGGCATATTTGCTACGCAAGTAAGAAAAACAGATACGACGGTTGTGGGTTGTATCTTCTTTTGATTTTGTAATAAGCGGTTCAACGAATTGTTTTAACGCTTTGGCTTTAGCAACAGTGGTGTTGATACGTTTGTGCTCGATTAGAGAACAAGCCATATTAGCAAGCATTGCTGCTCTGTGACCTTTCTGTCTGCTTAAGTGATTGAATTTTTTTCCGTGTCTCATGACGTGTTTTTTAAAACTTCATCTTGCTCAATCCGCTTTGGAGAGCAAAATATGAAGTCATTTATTCTTTATCTAATTTGTATTTGGCTAAGTCCATTCCGAAGGTAAGATTCTTCACAGCGACCAATTCGTCTAATTCTGTCAAAGATTTTTTACCGAAGTTACGGAACTTCATCAAGTCGTTTTTGTTGAAAGACACTAAGTCTCCTAAAGTATCTACTTCTGCAGCTTTCAAACAGTTTAGCGCACGGACTGAAAGGTCCATATCGACTAATTTGGTTTTAAGCAACTGACGCATGTGCAATGATTCTTCGTCGTAAGACTCCGTTTGTGCAATTTCGTCAGCTTCTAAAGTGATTCTTTCGTCAGAAAACAACATGAAGTGGTGGATTAAAACTTTGGCTGCTTCGGTCAACGCATCTTTTGGATTGATGGAACCGTCAGTCTTGATTTCGAAAATCAGTTTTTCGTAATCTGTTTTTTGCTCCACACGGAAATTTTCAATCGCGTATTTTACGTTCTTTACAGGCGTAAAAATAGAGTCAGTGAAAATGGTTCCGATCGCCGCATTCTGTTTTTTGTTTTCTTCTGCAGGAACATAACCGCGCCCTTTTTCGATCGTTAGTTCGAAATTAAGCTTGATTTTGCTATCTAAGTTACAGATCACCAATTCTGGGTTCAGCACTTGGAAACCTGAAATGAATTTTTGAAAATCACCCGCAGTAAGTTGGTCTTTCCCTGTTACAGAAATGGTCACAGATTCGTTATCTACGTCTTCAATCTGACGTTTGAAACGCACTTGTTTCAAATTAAGGATGATTTCGGTAACGTCTTCAACAACTCCTGAGATAGTAGAAAATTCGTGGTCTACACCTTCAATTCTGACAGAGGTGATTGCATATCCTTCTAAAGCGGAAAGCATCACTCTTCTAAGTGCATTACCAACGGTCAATCCGTAACCTGGTTCCAAAGGACGAAATTCAAATTTCCCTTCGAAATCGGTAGAATCGATCATGATAACTTTATCGGGCTTCTGAAAATTAAATATTGCCATAATTTCGACTAAGTCAATTATTATTTGTTGTACAATTCGACGATTAACTGCTCTTTGATATTTTCCGGAATCTGCAATCTTGCAGGAACCGAAACAAAAACACCTTCTTTCGTATCGTTGTTCCAAGTGATCCACTCATATACATGAGAGGAGTTCGCCAAAGAACGCTCGATAGCTTCTACTGATTTTGATTTTTCACGAACGGCTACTTTATCGCCAGCTTTTAAATGGTAGGATGGAATGTTTACCAATTCTCCATTTACGGTAATATGTCTGTGAGAAACGATTTGACGGGCAGCACGACGAGAAGGAGCAATACCCATTCTGTACACTACGTTGTCAAGTCTTGCTTCACAAAGTTGGATTAAAACTTCACCTGTAACTCCACGAGCTGCAGATGCTTTTTCGAAAAGGCCTCTGAATTGTTTTTCAAGGATTCCGTAGGTGTACTTCGCTTTTTGCTTTTCCATTAATTGGACAGCATATTCCGATTTTTTACCTCTTTTTTTCGCCATTCCGTGTTGTCCCGGCGGGTAATTTCTTTTTTCGAAGGCTTTGTCTTCTCCGAAGATTGCTTCGCCGAATTTACGGGCGATTCTTGTACTTGGACCAGTATATCTTGCCATTTTTAATTGTTTAAGACAGCGATTATGAATTCAGGTCTTATCCTTCGATAATCGTGTTCCTGTCTAGGTTATACTATAAATTTTGAGTAATTAAACTCTACGTCTTTTAGGAGGACGACATCCGTTGTGCGGCATTGGTGTAACGTCGATGATCTCAGTTACTTCTACCCCACTGTTATGCAAAGAACGAATCGCAGACTCACGTCCGTTTCCTGGTCCTTTTACATAGACTTTCACTTTTTTAAGTCCAGCTTCCATCGCTACTTTACTACAATCTTCTGCGGCCATTTGGGCTGCGTACGGAGTGTTCTTTTTAGAACCTCTGAAACCCATTTTCCCAGCTGAAGACCAAGAGATCACTTCACCTTTTTTGTTGGTTAATGAAATAATGATGTTGTTGAAAGTGGCACTAATATGAGCTTCACCCGTTGATTCAACGATAACTTTACGTTTTTTTGTTGTTGCTTTAGCCATATTACTTATTATTTAGTTGCTTTTTTCTTGTTCGCAACAGTTTTTCTTTTACCTTTTCTCGTTCTGGAGTTGTTTTTAGTTCTTTGTCCTCTTAACGGAAGACCAGATCTGTGACGGATTCCTCTGTAACATCCGATGTCCATAAGACGTTTGATGTTTAAGGAAACTTCAGAACGTAGTTCACCTTCAATTTTGTAAAATGAAACGGCCTCACGAATTGCTCCAATCTGGTCATCATTCCAATCTTGAACTTTAATGTCTTCGCTTACATTAGCTTTTGCCAATACTTCGCTTGCACGACTTCTGCCTACTCCGAAGATGTAGGTCAAAGCGATAACTCCTCTTTTGTTTTTCGGGATGTCTACCCCTGCTATTCTTGCCATAACTATCCTTGTCTTTGTTTAAATCTAGGATTCTTTTTGTTGATTACGTATAATCTGCCTTTTCTGCGTACAATCTTGCACTCGGCACTTCTTTTTTTAACTGATGCTCTTACTTTCATTGTAAATTGCTTTATGCTTTATGCTTTATGCTTTAAGCTTATTGCCTACAGCCTACAGCCTACAGCCTTTTAATATCTATAAGTAATTCTTGCTTTTGACAAATCGTAAGGGCTCATTTCCAGTTTCACTTTATCACCAGGTAATAATTTGATGTAATGCATGCGCATCTTTCCGGAAATGTGGGCAATTACTATGTGTCCGTTTTCTAATTCTACACGGAACATCGCATTCGAAAGGGCTTCGATGATGGATCCGTCTTGTTCTATTGCTGATTGTTTTGCCATAAAATTAAGCTACCGCTTTTCTGTTTTTACCGCTTTTCATCAAACCGTCGTAATGTTTGTTCAATAAGTATGAATTGATCTGTTGGATCGTATCGATCGCCACACCAACCATAATGATTAAAGAAGTTCCTCCAAAGAACATCGCCCAAGATTGTTGCACACCAAAACTTACTACAATGGCTGGGAACACAGCAATCAAGGCAAGGAATAATGAGCCAGGGAATGTGATCAATGACATGATGTGATCTAAGTAGTCAGAAGTTTCAACTCCGGGTCTGATACCTGGAATGAATCCGCCGCTTCGTTTCAAATCATCCGCCATCTTGTTGGTTGGAACCGTAATCGCAGTATAAAAGAACGTAAACACAACGATCAACGATGCAAATACGAAATTATACCAGAATCCAAACATATTACTGAAGGCACCAGCAATAGACTGAGAAGTTTCAGATTGAGACAACCCTGCCAATGCTGCCGGTATAAACATAATGGCCTGAGCAAAAATGATTGGCATAACACCAGATGCATTTAATTTCAAAGGAATCCATTGTCTGTTACCGCCCATCATATCTTGTTCAAAATCACCGGTGGTCGTACGACGTGCATATTGTACCGGTATTCTTCTCACCGCCATGACTAAAAGTACACAAGCGATAATTACCAATAACCAAATAATCACTTCGATAACCAATAGCATTGGGCCTCCGTTGTTATTTGTAATTGTAGAAGTAAATTCCTGAATGAAAGCCTGTGGCAATCTTGCAAGAATCCCGACCATGATCAATAATGAGATTCCGTTTCCGATTCCTTTGTCGGTAATCTTTTCCCCAAGCCACATCGCAAAGATGGTTCCTGTAGTCAAAATCAAAACTGAGGAGAATAAGAAACTGAACGAATCAAATCCTAACATGAATGCGCTACCTGGCAAAGTTCTGTAAAGGTTATAGATATAACCAGGACCTTGTACCAAGGTAATCAGGATCGTCAACCAACGTGTAATCTGGTTGATTTTTTTTCTGCCGCTTTCGCCGTCTTTCTGCAATTTCTGAAGATAAGGAATCGCAATTCCCATCAACTGAACCACAATAGACGCCGAAATGTAAGGCATGATCCCAAGTGCAAATACAGAAGCTTTCGAGAAAGCACCTCCTGTAAACATATCGAGAATTGAACCAATACCATTTTTAGTCTGGCCTGCTAAACTGTGTAACTGTGTAGCATCAATACCTGGAAGAGTCACGTGTGCTCCGAAACGATAAACTAAAAGCAAACCTAACGTAAGCAAGATTCTGTTTTTCAGTTCCTCGATTTTCCAAACATTGGCTAATGATTCAAAAAATTTCTTCATCGTAATAGAAAAATTATAGGGTTACAGCTTCTCCTCCGGCAGCTTCGATAGCGGCTTTTGCAGTTGCAGTAAATTTGTGAGCAGATACTTTCAATTTCGCTTTTAGTTCGCCTCTACCTAAAATCTTAACGATTTCATTTTTGGTAGCCAAACGGTTGGTTACATAGACTGTCATGTCAACAGCATCAGTAACAATTCCATTATCAACTAAAGCTTGCAAAGTATCTAAATTTACACCTTCGTATTCTTTACGATTGATGTTGGTGAAACCAAACTTAGGTACACGTCTTTGAAGTGGCATCTGACCTCCTTCAAAACCAATCTTTTTAGAATAACCAGAACGCGATTTGGCTCCTTTGTGACCTCTTGCAGCGGTACCACCTTTTCCAGAACCTTCTCCACGACCTAATCTTTTATTCTGATTGTGCGTAGAACCTTCAGCAGGTTGTAAGTTACTTAAATTCATAACTGTATAGTGTTATTTAACTTCCTCAACGGAAACTAAGTGTTTAACTTTATTTATCATTCCAAGGATCGCAGGATTAGAATCGTGCTCTACAACTTGGCCCATTTTACGTAGACCTAAAGCTTCCAAACCTCTTTTTTGTGTAAGAGGACAGTTGATTTTACTTCTAACTTGTTTTACTAATAATTTAGCCATAATTTCCTTGAATTAACCTTTAAAAACTTTCTCTAAAGAAACGCCTCTTTG
>NZ_JAIXSL010000014.1 GCF_027484705.1 Flavobacterium sp. | reverse complement strand
CTTCCGATATAGTAACTTTCAACAAACAAGGTCAAATTCACTACTTTTCCTGTAGCACATGGGTTTGCTGGGTTTAAATCTGCATCGGTATCGTCACAGTCATCATTGGTAGTTGAATATCCTGCTGGCGTAGCCAAACCTGAACAAACTGAAGCAGTTGTGGTACTTCCGTATGTATCTCCATCAGCGTCTACGTAGAAAGTAGCGAATTGGTAGATGTTGATGTTACTATCATTACAGTCAGTATTCGTTACAGAATAACCGGCTGTTGGTGGCGTAGTGGCATTTACAGCACATAATGATGTAGCCGTTCCTGCACCAACTCCGTCACCATCTGCATCCGTATAGAACGGGAAGGAATCGTGTTTCGTGATATCACTGTCATCACAATCCGTATTGTTGATTACATATCCAGAAGGAGCACCAGTACAGCTCACTTGGCTAACAGCAGGATTACCATAAGTGTCAGTATCCGCATCGGCATAATAAGTAACGTTTGCTGCAATACCTGTTATGAAGACGATGTTATTAGAATCTACGTTGATAAACGAAGAAGCATCAGCGCGTTCCACTTTAGTAATCGTCAACAATTGCGAATTCGCAGACAATGGCAATGCAATGCTAAAAGTAGCGGCTCCACTACCATCTGCAACAGTGGTCAATACGTTTTCGGTAGTGCCGCCGTTGATGTCATAATAAATTCTTGAAGCTACATTAGGTGTCAAACCACTCACGTCAAAAGTACCATTTGCACCTTCACAAACCGTTGCTCCACTGTAAGAAACAGAATCAAAAGTTGGTGCTGCAGCAGTTGTAGTTACGTGGATGACATTTGAATTTGCCGATGTACTGTTGGCGCTGTATGCTCTCACTCTGTAGTGATACTCTGTCAATTCTGACAATCCGCTTATCAATTGAGACAATCCGTTTACAGACAATCCTTCATATACTGTGAAACTTGGTGGTCTACCAGTGATCACAATAGAATCGATGGCACTGGTACCCGCTGCAGCTACAGTACCCGGAGAAGAAGCCGTATTAGAAGTCATAATCCATCTTAATCTAACCGAAGCCTGATTATCACAAGCAGAAGGCAAAGCGATATCGCTTAAAACTCCAGTGGTCCAGTTGTTACCCACTACAACAGTAGATCCTGTAACATCGAACCAATTGGTACCACCATTAACGCTATACTGTACTTTGAAATCTTTAGGTCCGGTTCCTGAAGAACGTTGCAAGGAAGACAATTTCAAATCAGAATAACCCGTAGTAGCAATATCTATTAGCCAGTATTTGGTTCCGCTTCCTGAATTCCAACCTGCGCCAGAAGCGGCACTAGTAGTACTTCCTGAAGTTACATTATAGGTAAGGGTTCCGACACCTCCTACGGTAGTAATTGTTTTCCCGTTGTTCGCGGCAATACCTGCATCAATAACTGCATCATCAGTGGCGTTAGGGAAACTCCAGTTAGCCACAGTAGTTAAAGCACCCAAGAAATTAGGGTTGGTGCTCACATCCAATAAATAAGATGAGGCTCCTGTTACAGCTTCCCAGTTGGCGATAAAACTACTAGACCCAACAGAAGTGGCTGCCGTAGCAACCGGTCCTGTGGTCAATCCTAAAGTCGTGAAAGAAGCCAAACTTCCGTAAGCAATTCCAGCTGCAGACGAATCGTTAGCGTAGGCTCTTACGTAATATAAAGTATTTGGAGACAATGTATTTAAGGTTATTGGGAATGCTCCCGCTACCTGAACTGCGCCTGCAAATAAACTATCCGTACTATATTCAATACCTGTAGCGGTGATTGCAGAACATCCTGCTGTAGCAGTACCAGCAATAGTAGCTCCAACAACTGTAGTACTAGAAACTGTTCCTGTGGTTACGGTCGCTGGTGTATTGATTCCGGATCCGGTAGCAGCAATATAAATCGTTGGTGCACCACCTCCTGAAACTGGAATGTTGCCATCATATGATTGAACTAACGTTGGGTTAAACTTCACTGAAATGATTTCTAAAAGGTCACCATTGATGTCTGGTGATAAAGTAATAGAAGTATCGTAAGTACTGGTAACAGGATTAAGGAAAAGATATCCAGCCAACGGCCCTATCGTTATGTCACTCACTAAAAGTTCTCCTAATAAACCGAAAGTACGCGCTGAGGAAGCAGTATTGATACATACATTTCCAAAACCAGTCAAAGGATCAGCCGTTAAGGTTGGCGTTGAAATTGGTAAAGTAGTGACTGTATTTGAAGTTCCTAAAGCCGTTTCTACATTCGCTCCGTTTCTTGCTTTTAGGGAATAGGTATATAAAGTATTTGGATTTAAACCCGTTACTGTAATCGCATGTGGCGTTGGAGTAAGTTGCCATTGGGCATCTGTTTGCCAAACCGCTGACGCACCTAAAGAACCATTAGCCTGAACGTATTGGCTATTTACCTGAATCGCATACTGTGTAGCAGCAGGATTGTTAGAGGCATCGAATGAAAAGTCAAAGGTAGTGGTTGTTACATTGCTTGCAGCGGCTGGTTGCGCTGGCACATTTGCTAAAGTGTAAAAACTAGCAGGCGTACCATAAGCAAAACCCTGAGCATTGTTTGCGTAAGCATTAAAATAATACTGTGTATTCGCTGACAAGGTATTTCCTGTACTTAGTGAAAAAGCCCCTGTTCCTGCACTTGGTGATGGATTGGCTAATTGAATTACACCCAGCTCGCCAATAGTAGGCGTAGTATCAGTTGCAGAATAAACAATTCCATTTCCTAAAACCGCTGAGCCTCCTGTTGAAGTAACATTTCCTTCTAGGTTTGCTGAATCGCTTGCAATCGCTAATGGCGTAGCTGTTGTAGTTACCGTCGGCGGAGGAACCACTACAGTACCGTAAATAGTTACATCATCTATTCTAAATGTACCAGTTCCGGCAGAAGTTCCGCCTAAATCCGAACGTTGCGTTCCGTAAGGATACAAACGGAAAGTAATTGTTCCTGAAACCGGGCTGTTGAAATCAGCAAAATCCCAAGTCAGCGTAGTTGCTGTTGTCGTGGTTAAAGCTGAGTTATTCATCGAAGTAGAGGTAACAAAACCATCCGTACTGTAACGCACTTCCAATTGGTTTGGAGCGGTTCCACTTCCTGAACGCACGAACGATAATTTCGTCAAGTTCATTCTGTAGCCTGAAGCTGCTGTAGCCGAAAATTCTATATAAGAATTGTTGTTGATCGTGGCCGTAGCATTCAAGGTTGTAGAGCTGAAGAAGTTATTCAATGAAGCACAGGTTAATGTACTACGAGTTGCCGCAGCTCCAGTTATATTGGTCACTACGGTAGCTACATTTCCTTGCGTCGGACAAGCAGACGTTCCTGTAAATTGATTCAGGTATAAAGCACTGTCAACCGTTCTGGTTTGCGTTACATCTGGTGCCGCAGCATAATTGGCATTACCGGCTTGTTTTGCTGTAATCGTTACTGTTCCTGCGCCCACTACAGTCAAAGTGTTACCAGAAATCGTAGCCACGTTGGTGTCTGAACTTTCAAAAGTAACAGGCAGTGTTGAAGAAGCAATACCATTCAAAGTAATAGCACCTGTCAAAGTATTTAAAGAAGGAATCGTATTAAAGGTAGTGATGGTTTGCGTCAATTGGTTGATCGTCGCGTTGGCAATCACCGGTTGTGTAAAACTATAGTTACCCGCTTTAGTACCGCTGATAGTATATCCTGTTACCGTAACGGCTTGTGTACCTACATTCGCTGTTGCAAAATTCGCTACAGGTGTACCGCTTATGGTTACATCGTCACTATTAATAGGAGCCGGACTTAACACCGCAGTTCCTGTTAAAGTAGCTGTAGTGGTTCCGTCATACGGTTTGTCTAAAGCAGAAATTCCTGTTACCGAAATTGGCAATGGCGTCACGGTTAAACTTTGTGTTTGATTGGTCGCTGGATTGTGTGTAGCATCTCCAGCTTGTGAAGCCGTAATCGTGGTCGTTCCTGCTCCTACAATGACTGCAGTGCTACCAGAAATAGTAGCTACGTTAGTGTTGGAACTTGTATAAACAATTGGATTACCGCCCGGATTGTCTGAGGTTGCCAATAAAGACACACTCGTCGTACCGTAAGGAACCGAACTCAAAGCAGGGAAAGTAATGACCTGATCGATTAATGAAGAAGGATTGATAGTCGCATTCGCCACTGTTGGCTGTGCTAAACTATAATTAGCAGCTTTAGTTCCGCTGATCGTATATCCTGTTACTGTTACTGGCCAAGTTCCCACTGCTGCTGAAGAAAAAGTAGCTGAAGGCGATCCGCCTAAAGTCACATCATCAGAAAACAAAACTCCGTTGAGTATTGCCGTTCCTGTAAGCGTTGCAGAAGTACTGCCGTCAAAGATTTTGTCTTGAGCCGATAACCCGGTAATAGTCAATCCTAATGGCGTGACCGTATTTCCAGAAGCAGAAGTCACAATATTAGCGTTGGGTGCCGGACTGCTCGAAAGCACTGCAGCATTTTGCGCATTATAACTTCCTGCACTGGCATTATTTTTCAATCGAACTAAAAAAGAAACGCCACCCGCATTAGCTTCGGCAGCAGTATAGGTAGCAGTTGCTCCGTAAGAAACCACATCATTTCTCGATACTTCAAATCCTGTTCCTGCAGTAGCTACTAAAGGATTAGAGAGCAAAGTTCCTGAAACGGGAAAAGACTGTGAAGCAGAAGCCGTTCCGTATGCCGTTGTAAAAGCAGTAGCCGATGTAGTTCCTCCATTGATTAAGGAAGCAGAGGGCGCAATATCAGCCCAAGTATTTCCTACACGAAACGCATCGATTGTTGCTGAAGGAGCCGTTCCCTGACGAATCGCTACAGCATTTAAAGCCGTCGCATCTGTTCCGGCAGCAGTACTTTGCAACGGAGCTCCCGCAAGTCCTTCTGTAGAAGCAAAAGCAGGTAATACCCATAGATCACAAGTGTCATTCGCGGAACCTGCGATGAATGTATATTTTACTACAACCATATAGGTTGTATTCAAATTAAAATTGGTTGTTGCTACAGTCGGTGTAGCAGCTTTGCTTATTCCGAAACGAATGTTCGAACCACTCAATTGTGCTGCGACTCTTGCATTAAAAGTACCGCTATTAAAGTGTATAAAATAATCGCTTCCAGCAGCTGCAGCAGAAATTCGGACCAGACAGCTCATATAAACTGTGCCCGAGGTTTGCGATGTAAAAGTTCTGTTGTGATCTCCTGCACCGGAAGAGATCACTGTGGCCGCGCCTCCAACTCCTGAACCGGCATGACCTGAGAAAGTCAATCCTGTCGTGGAATATTGAACAAAGTTGCTGGTTCCGCTATGCGCTGCCCAGTTTGGCGACGCAATGGTCTGTAGATTTCCGGCAGTAGCCCCATAGCTAAAGTCCTCTGTCAGCAATAGCTGCGCGTAACCTTTTCCTGGCATGCACAGCAGTAGCAAAGCGACACACCAAAACATAAGCGTGTTTGCTTTCTTAAAAAGTAGCGTATTTTTCATAAATAATTAAAATTGAGTTGCCACAAAAATAAATTTATTTAGTTGAATAGAAGAAGTTTGTGCAAAGTAATTGTTAATTTTTGTCAACATTTTGACTTAGTCGATTTTATGTGACTTTTATCGATGATAATGTTAATTTAACACGAAAAATAAACTACTTATCCTGTTAAAAAAAAATGCAATCCACAATAAAGTAGGCTTTTTAAGATTAAAAAATGAATAATACTCAAATAATCGCATAATAATAATTCCTGCCTTATAAGTTGTTCATACTAATTAATATGCATTATATCGAAAACTTATTCCAATTCAATATTTATTAATAATTTAGCCTAAAATTTAAAAGAAAAAATATGAAGACAAATTACTCTGTATTGAAAATTGTTGCTATTGCTTTGTTGTTTACTTGTAATTCTTGGGCACAAGCAACTTTAGCACAATGGAATTTTAATGGCGCAGATGCTACTTCAGTTCCTGGAGGAGGAAGTGCTCCTTTAGTTATTGTTGGCGCTGGTACTGCAGCATTGATTGGCGGAACTACAGGCGCTTTTGCTGCTGGAAATGCTTCGGCAGGAACTACAGAAACGGAACCTACAGCTACAAATTTTGGATGGCAAACTGCAGGTTATGCACCGGCAGGAACAGATAACAAATTAAGAGGTATCCAATTCAATGTAAGTTCGGTTGGACAAGCCGGAATTGTTTTTAAATTTGAACAACGTCTAAGCAACAGCGCCAGCAACACTTACGTAGTATTTTACACTGCTGACAGAACTGCACCTACTCCTGTATGGGTTGAAGCTCAGACTTTCACTTTTACGCCAGCTGCAACAGGAACCGGCGATACTTGGTATAATGGAAGAACTGTTGATGTTTCTTCTGTAACGGCTTTAGATAACAATCCGAATATTGCTTTCAAAATCGTAAGTGCGTTTGACCCTGTCGCAGGAGATTATGTAGCGGCTAGATCTACTAATGTATATTCTGCCGGAACCGGAGGAACTGTTCGTTATGATATGGTAACAGTAACCAGTAACGTAACATTAAGCGTTTCTCAGTTTGAAGCGAATGACAACAGCTTAAAAGCATACCCAAATCCTTCCAATAAAGAAGTGGTTACTTTGAGCCAGACCACAGATATTACCATAAGTGATGTAACAGGAAAAGTAGTTTTAACAGCTAAAAACACTTCTTCAATTGATACCAAATCTTTCAAAACAGGCGTTTATTTTATCAAAACAGCTTCAGGAGCAACGACCAAATTATTGGTGAATTAATCTCAATAGAAAACATAATTAAAAAGGGTACCATCAAGTACCCTTTTTTTTTATACCCTAAATTTAAAACATTTCCATAATCGCCTGAAACAAAGTCTCGTTTTTGAGCGGTTTAGATATGTAATAATTCATCCCGATTTCCTTGACGCGGATTTTCGTGGTTTCCATAACGTCTGCCGTTACCGCAATGATTGGAATATTCTTATTTGCCTCTCCGGCTTCTCCGTTACGAATGGCAATCGTTGCTTCATAACCATCCATGACCGGCATTTGCAGATCCATTAGAATAATATCAAAATGTTGCTGTTGTAAAGCATCCAAACCTTCCTGACCGTTGTTCGCATAAACTACCGAAGTGTTCAGCCATTTTTTAGTAATCATTTTTATGACCATTTGGTTAATGGCATTGTCCTCAACCACTAAAATGGATTTTCCCTGCAAATCAAAAACGGTCGTATCAGCAATCGGAGCTTCTTTTTTCTCGGGAATGAAAACCTCAAAATCAATCATAATTTTACAAGTGGTTCCGATGTTTTCAACGCTGTCCAATTGGATGGTTCCGTTTTGCATATCGACCAAAGTTTTGACGATGTAAAGCCCTAAGCCGAGCCCTCCAAATTTTCGTTTGTTGTCAATCGAATTCTGTGAAAACGAATCGAAAATACTATTCATCTTGTCTTTTGGAATTCCGACACCGGTATCGGAAATCGTCAAAATCAGGCTGGATCGGTTATTCGGTTTAGGTTGCGCGTCAATGTGAAACTTCACCGAACCCTGAGCCGTAAACTTAATCGCATTGCTCAATACGTTATTGACAACCTGCACCAACCTAGTGACATCGCCCATCATATGCTCGGGAATGCCATCCGCCTTAGAAAATTCGAATTCCAAACCTTGGTCTTTGGCTCTGTTGGCGGCATTGTTCTTTAAATGTTCCAAGACTTTTACAGGCTCGAATTGCACGCGTTCCAACTGCAATTCGCCTTTTTCAATTTTAGAAAAATCGAGGATATCATTCACCGAACTCAACAAACTGTGGGAAGAATACTTGATGATCTGGCAGTTCTGTTTGAGTTTTTCGTCGGCCACTTCCTTGGAAATCGCATCGGTTAAATTTAAAATGGCGTTCAACGGCGTGCGCAATTCATGACTGATGTTCGATAAGAAATACGATTTCAGATCATTCATTTCACCCAATCGAATCAGAGCCAATTGGTTGAGTTCTTCTTTTTCGTTTTTAAGATCGCGAATCAAATTCCCCATCGACAGCGATAAGAAAATGATCTCCAAACCGGTTCCGAATTTAGAGCTGTTCTGCGTGAAAAACGAATTCGGCACCTGACCGAAATTATTCAATATGAAAATCCCGAAACCGAGAATCAGGAACAAAATACCAACACTAAAAAAGTGGTCGATGTGCTTTCCGTGGTAATACAAATTAATGACGGAGGTAATGATCAAAATCAGAATCAACAACCCTAAAACATTGGCCAAAGGATAACAAACCGCAAACAGCGACGGAATAAAAACAATCGTCAGTATGACCACAAAAGCCAACGCATACAACACATTAAAAAGGATGTAAATCAGTCGGTTGCGTTCCTTAATTTTTAAAAACACTTCGCTGTATTTCCCTAAAAGAATGCCCGCTGTCATCGCAAACAACAACACCGCATGTAGAGAAAACCAACCGCTGTTTGGCGTTACAATCTGATAGAAGTAACCATCCAAAGCAAACTGCATCAAGCCTATGAACACTACGTAAAGGCTATAATAAAGAAACGTTTTCTCACGCAGGCCAAAGAAAAAGAACAGGTAAATAATCGCTGCTGTAATCAGGATTCCATAAAAAACACCGAGAAACAATTGCTCTTTCGCGGCCGCTTCTATAAAACTTTCGGACGAACGCAGCATCATCGGCATCTTAATGACTTCACCATCGCTTTTGAGGTGAAAATACAACGTGACTTTATCTTGCGGTTCGAGATCAATTCTAAAAATGGTTTTGCGATCCTGAAAACTCCTTTGTGAGAATTTAAGTTGGTCGCCGCTAATCGATTTTTTGATTGTTCCCGTTGCATCAATCGCGTACATTTCGACCAAATCCGTGATCGGACGCGCCGTTTCGAGATAGTAGTGCAACGGCTTTGAAACCGCATTTTCCAACTGCAATTTGGCCCAAAAATGATGGTCGGTAAATCCTAAATCGTCGTTCTCTGTCTTGAGTTTCCACGGACGTAGTTTGGCATAATTCGCCTGTATGAACGCAATGTCAAATTCCTGTTGCCCGACATCGGCGATGGTCGTATGTTCGTGTAAGGAAATGGTGGATGGAATCGGCTCTTTGAATACGTATTGAGCATAATTCAGATTAAAAAACAGTAAGAAAAAAAGCAGAAAACAGTATTTGTATAGCGGTCGAGTCATAATAACTTTCAAATTACGAAACGAAATATACAAGGAAAAAAAATTACTTTATAGCTTTTAACAAATGTTGAGTTACTTTTTCAATTAATAAAAGGTGTAAATCGATAAAATAGGAGATTTTTTTTCAAAAATTTTGATTAACTTTAGTGTGAGATTAATCTTTGATTACTAATTTTTGTCTGGTAACTTCTTGGTTCGCTGACAAGCATTCGACAATATAAGTTCCTGCCTGAAGCCCTGTCGTATCGATACTTAAATCGGTTCCAGGGTTTTTCTTTCTAATTAAAGTACGTCCCTGCAAATCGTAGATGCTGACTTCAGCAATAGTTTCGGCGGAATGAATCTTTATAAAATCAGTCGCCGGATTTGGGAGCATCGTCATAGCCTCGGCTTTAAAATTTTGCGTTCCCAGTGTCGCCGATCTTAAACTTCCCTGCAAAAGGAACATCGCCGAATCATACAAATTATCGTAAATATTGGCAATAGCAAATTTAAGATGGTAAGTGGCTCCCGGAATTACGGCTCCCGATGCTGTCAATATCGTAGATCGACCGTCGTATTGTATTGCTGTATTGATACTAGGCGTAGTGCCTATGCCATTGCTTACGTAATATTGACAATTCGTGCATGGGCCAAAGTTGTTGGGACCATTGTTCAGCGTATTGATGCTGACTGGCTGCGAGGAGCTTGGTATCAAGGCAATATTTTTTGCATTGTTCGAGTAAATTCCTGAAATCCCTGGGCCGCTGAGAAACAATCCGAACGTATCATTGAACTGGCTGTTGACAAATTCCGGATATTCTTCTGAAGCAAAAATATATTCAAAAAGCACCGTGTCGCCATTCGGAACAAAGTCGAATTCGAGTTTGCAAACATTATTGACCTGAGCGCCAGAAATCAGAGCCAGATCAGCATCACCCGTAAATGGTGTTGCTGTTGGGAGATTCACCGAACTGGTATTGTTTGGCCCTAACGCTGCATTAACTTTACCCGTAGAAAGTATCAGGCCTTGTTCGCAAGAGAGCGCGGCGCTTGCATCGGAAAATTGAGCGATCTGATCGCGAACGGTTTGGGCATTGGCTGCACTTCCATTGAATTTGATATTACTGACGGAGAGATTCTCACCCAAAAAAGTATTGAGCACCAACTGCCCCGGAGTTTCGGTATTATTGATTGCCAGCTGAGGCCTTACAGAAAAAGATACGAGTACCAAAAGGGTTGTAAGTAGTGTTCTTTTCATCGCTTTTTTGTTGGCAATATAATGAAAATTTCATCCTAGTCTATTTTTACGTCAAATAGCTTCTGAAGAAAAACTACCTTTGCTCCATTAATTCTTTACCATGAAAATCGTCTTCGCTACCAACAACCTCAACAAAATCAAAGAAGTACAAACATTGCTGCCAAATACTATTGAAATTATTTCACTGGAAAGCATCGGTTGTTTTGAGGATATTCCCGAAACCGCTGACACGATTGAAGGCAATGCCATCCAGAAAGCCAATTACGTCACCGAACAATATGGTTACGATTGTTTTGCCGATGACACCGGCCTCGAAGTCGAAGCTTTAAACGGCGAACCTGGTGTATATTCCGCGCGTTATGCCGGAGCCCAAAGAAATGCGGACGACAACATGGATTTATTACTCGCGAAACTTCAAAACCAAAGCAACCGCAAAGCGCAATTCAAAACAGTCATTGCTCTAAACTTGGCCGGAAATCAGTATCTTTTTACAGGTATTGCTGGCGGGAACATTACTTTAGAAAAAACCGGAAATCAGGGTTTTGGTTACGATCCGATCTTTCAACCTGAAGGGTTTACGGAAACTTTCGCACAACTTTCACTGGCCCAAAAAGGACAAATCAGCCACCGCGGAAAGGCCACGCAAGCGCTTATCTCATTTTTAGAATCAATGGCAACATAATGAAGTATTTGGCTACTTTTTCAGTTCAAAACCAGCAACTTTTGAACTATATTCAGCTACTATTTTCTCAACTACTGGTAACCTGTAAGGTATAATAATTTCTATCTTATTGATTTTCAAATACTAATAAAAGATTAAATCTCAATTATACTTTAGATTATCTCGTTTATTCGCCCTACTTTTGCACCGAATTTAAAAATAAAGAATGAACAAATTTGAACAATTAGGATTGAGTGAGTCGCTGCAACGTGCGATTATCGATCTAGGATTTGAGAATCCGACCGAAGTACAAGAGAAAGCGATTCCAATGCTATTGGAACAAGACACAGATTTAGTAGCGTTAGCCCAAACAGGAACTGGGAAAACCGCTGCATTTGGTTTCCCGCTAATCCAGAAAATTGATGCTAACAACAGAAATACACAAGCGTTAATTTTGTCCCCGACACGCGAGCTTTGCTTGCAGATTACGAACGAGATAAAACTCTATTCGAAATACGAAAAAGGAATCAATGTCGTCGCCATCTATGGTGGTGCGAGCATTACAGAACAGGCAAGAGAAATCAAACGAGGCGCTCAAATTATTGTGGCCACTCCAGGCAGAATGCAGGATATGATCAACCGAGGTTTGGTCAACATCAAAGGCATTGATTATTGTGTATTGGACGAAGCGGACGAAATGCTCAACATGGGATTCTATGAAGACATCGTTTCGATTTTATCCGACACGCCAGAAGAAAAAAGCACTTGGCTTTTCTCAGCGACGATGCCTGCGGAAGTAGCGCGTATCGCAAAAAAATTCATGGAAAACCCACAGGAAATTACTGTCGGCGCTAAGAACTCAGGTTCAGCAACCGTTTCGCATGAATTCTATTTAGTGAATGCAAGAGACCGTTACGAAGCGTTGAAAAGATTGGCTGATGCGAATCCGGACATTTTCTCCGTAGTATTCTGCAGAACCAAAAGAGACACCCAACAAGTGGCTGAAAAATTGATCGAAGACGGTTACAACGCCGCAGCATTGCACGGTGATTTATCGCAAGCACAACGTGATTCAGTAATGAAGTCGTTCCGTGGAAGACAAATCCAGATGCTTGTAGCAACAGACGTTGCCGCGCGTGGAATTGACGTTGATAACATTACACACGTAGTAAATTATCAATTGCCTGACGAAATCGAAACCTACAACCACCGTTCAGGAAGAACTGGACGTGCTGGGAAATTAGGAACTTCAATCGTCATCGTAACCAAAAGTGAATTGCGTAAGATTTCTTCGATCGAAAGAATCATCAAACAGAAATTCGAGGAAAAAACAATCCCATCGGGTATTGAAATCTGCGAAATCCAATTGTTGCACTTGGCCAATAAAATCAAGGACACTGAAGTTGATCACGAAATCGACAACTATCTTCCTGCAATCAATAACGTACTTGAAGGTTTATCGAAAGAAGAACTCATCAAGAAAATGGTGTCGGTAGAATTCAACCGTTTCATCAACTACTACAAGAAAACCCGCGATTTGTCGGCACAATCTTCTGGCAGCGAACGTCGTGAACGCGATGACCGTGAGCCAAGAGAATTCACCAATAGCGGTGGCGCCGTGCGTTACTTCGTCAATATCGGTTCGAGAGACAATTTCGACTGGATGACTTTGAAAGATTATCTGAAAGAAACACTAGATTTAGGCCGCGACGACGTATACAAAGTCGATGTTAAAGAAGGTTTCTCTTTCTTCAACACCGATCCTGAGCATACCGATAAAGTCATGGAAACTTTAAATAACGTCACTTTAGAAGGAAGACGCATCAACGTGGAGATTTCCAAAAACGACGGTGGCGGAAGACGCGACCACAACGGAAGAAGTTCTGGTGGCGGTTTCGGCGGCGAAAGAAAAAGCTTTGGCGGTGGTAGAAGTTCTGGCGGTGGCGGTTTCAGATCTGACAGAAACGCAGCCCCAAGAAGCGGCGGATTCGGACCGAAACGCGAAGGTGGTTTTTCAGACCGTGCACCACGTGAAGGCGGATTCGGCGGCAGAAGCGAAGCAAGAAGTTCCTCAGCTCCAAGACGCGAAGGCGGATTCGCACCAAGAAGAACAGAAGGTTTCTCAGACAGAGCACCACGCCGTTCGGAAGGTTCATCCGATGCACCTAGAGAAAGAAGACCAAGAAAAAGCTAACATTCATTTGTTAATTTTCTTATAATTATAAGGAAGACTACGAAATATCACTGGTGTTTTATTACTTTTAAACTTTTAAAACTCCTATGCGATATACTGTAGTCTTCTTTTTTTTATTGCTCTCCATTACTGCGTTTTCACAAGTAACTGCTGAAGATTCCAGAGTTTCCGGAACCATTACCAACGACAATACGAATCTTCCGATTGGCAATGTCAACATCATCAACCTCAACAAAGTGATTGGCACCATAACGGATGACAAAGGTTATTTCGAACTCAATGTCAGCGTCAGCGATACTTTATTACTGTCTTATATCGGATTCCAATCTTTAAAAATCCGCGTCACCAACGACTGGATCAAAAACAAGACGACCAAAATCCAGATGACTGAAAAAGCGATTGCGCTCGAAGAAATCATCATCCAACCTTATTATCTCACGGGTTACCTCGAAGTCGATTCCAAACTGATTCCCACACCCAACAATTACCGTTACAGCATTTCAGGTTTGCCGCAAGGCTACGAAGCCGGAGAATATTCGCCGAATGCGTTTGGAAACATCTTAGGTTCCATGTTCAATCCGGCCGACGCCCTGTATAATTTCTTCGGAAAAAAAGGCACTGAACTCAAGCGCCTGAAGAAAATCAAAAAAGACGAAACCGTCCGCAACCTGCTCGAATCCAAATTCGACCGCGAAACGCTCGCCATGCTTTTGGGCATCGACAAAAAGGAAATTGCCGAAATCTTAGACCGTTGCAATTACTCGGAAGCCTTCATCAAAACTGCCAACGACCTCCAGATTATGGACGCGATCAGCGGTTGTTACGAGGAATATAAAGTGTTGAAGAAAAAATAGTTGCTGAGGCTCTAAGGTTCTGAGTTGATAAGGTTAGAAGTTTTTTTAGGAGCTATTTCCCGCTTTACACTACTATCTTTTGCGCCACACGAGCCTTGGCGAACTGACGAAGTAAACACCGGCACAAAAGGATAACCGTTGCAATCAGGGCTAGGACAATGGTCTCATCATCACTTATTCATTTAACTTTGTGGCTCTGCGTCTTTGCGAGCAATTTAAAAAACTGTGAGCAAAGCCTTTCAATAACTCATGCTCATAGTAAATCAGTGCCTTTCTTGAAAATACCGCGCCTCAATCCGTTTTATATCTTTTATAGAATGCCTTGCCCAATCGAGGCGTTTTTCTAAAATTTCTGCTTCAGACAATTGCCAATGAATGTTCGATTTGTGCAAACGACTCATCAGATTCTGAATAATGATCGCCGCGGAAACTGATATATTCAGACTTTCGGTAAAACCCACCATCGGGATTTTCAAAAAACCGTCTGCTTGTTGCATGACTTCTTCAGAAAGCCCGTCGCGTTCGGTGCCGAAAAATAAAGCACTCGGTTTAGAAATATCAAAATCATCGAGCAGGCAATCGTTCTCGTGTGGCGTCGTGGCAATGATTTGATAGCCTTTGCTTTTTAAGTTTTCAATACAAGCCGAAATGCTTTCAAACCGGTTTACATCAACCCATTTTTGAGCACCCATCGCAATTTCCTTATCGATGCTTTTTCCGAATTTTTCTTCAACGACATTCAATTGCTGGATGCCAAAAACCTCACAACTGCGCATCACCGCACTTGTATTGTGCAATTGAAAAACATCTTCAATCGCCACGGTGAAATGATTGGTTCGTGTCGCGAGTACTTTTAAAAATTTGGCTTTGCGGGCGTCGGTCAGAAATCCTTCGAGATAATCTAAGTAAGCGAGATTGGTCATACGTGAATAATTTTGTCAAAAATAGTTTTTTTTCAGACACGGCTACGCCTTAAGACACGCTGCGCTTAAGACACGGCTAAAGCCTCTGGACACGCTACGCTATAGACTCGCCCTACGGGCTTTGGATTTTATTCGTAAAGTAGTGCGTATTCGTACCATAAAATGTCCGAAGGCGAAGCCGTATCCAACAATCCTAAGCGAAGCGTGTCTTAAGGCGCAGCCGTGTCTTAAAGTCCTGAGCGAAGCGTGTCTTAAGGCACAGCCGTGTCCCACAACCCTAAGCGCAGCGTGTCCAAATTTATTATATTTACCCCATGAAAAAGAAACTCGTCATTCTTTCCGGCGCGGGCATTTCCGCAGAAAGCGGCATCAAAACGTTCCGTGACAGCGATGGCTTGTGGGAAGGGCACAACGTCATGGATGTTGCTACGCCTGAAGGTTTTCAGAGAAATCCGGAATTGGTGCTCGATTTCTACAACCAAAGACGCCGACAACTTCATGAAGTGAAACCAAACCAAGGGCATCAGATTTTAGCGGAACTAGAGCAGGATTTTGACGTCTCAATCATCACCCAAAACGTGGACAACCTACACGAACAAGCCGGAAGTTCGAAAGTGCTGCATTTGCATGGAGAATTACTTAAAGTGCGTTCGGTAAGAAACCCTAACCACATCGTAGATTGGCAACATGATTTGATGCTCGGCGATATCGATCCTAACGGGCATCAGTTGCGTCCGCATATCGTCTGGTTTGGCGAAGCGGTTCCGGCACTAGAAGAAGCCATTACGTTGGTTCAGAAAGCGGCGATTCTGATTGTCATCGGCACTTCGTTACAGGTTTATCCCGCGGCTGGATTGCTCAATTACACGAAAAACAACATCCCGATTTATTATATCGATCCGCATCCCGCGACGATTTCAAACGCACCAAGCAATCTCAAAGTCATCGCAACGACCGGTTCCAACGGAATGAGAATCGTGGCGAAAGAGTTAAGCAAGTTTATTTGATTTCAATCAGAGCGTTTTTGTTTCCTCTATGGCCTAGCCCCGATGGTAGCGGTATCCTTTTTCTGGCTTCTTTAGACAGGAAAAGATTTAGCGGACAGCGGGAAACAGCTCCTAAAAAATCGGAAAACCAAAATCCGATTCCCGATAATTCTCGTTATCTTTGGGCTTTCAAAAAACAACACAACTACTGATGAATCCGCTACACGAACTCAACGCTGTTTCGCCTATTGACGGGCGTTACAGAAACAAAACCGAATCGCTTTCCGCCTATTTTTCTGAAGAAGCCCTGATCCGATACCGCGTGCTCGTGGAAGTGGAATATTTCATCGCGCTTTGCGAACTGCCGTTGCCGCAACTCATAGACATCGACAGCAAAGTATTTGTTTCGCTGCGGAATCTGTACGAAAAATTCACGAGTAAAGACGCGCTCGAAATCAAAGAAACCGAGAAAACGACCAACCACGACGTCAAAGCGGTAGAGTATTTCATCAAAAACAAATTCGATGCGCTCGGGCTTGAAGCTTATAAAGAATTCATCCATTTTGGATTGACTTCACAAGACATTAACAACACTGCGATTCCGCTTTCGACCAAAGAGGCATTTCAGGAAGTGTATCTCAAATCATTGATTGCTTTGGTCGGAAAACTTAAAGATTTGGCCGACGAATGGAGCGACATTCCGATGCTTGCCAGAACCCACGGACAGCCGGCTTCTCCTACCCGACTTGGCAAAGAAATCAGCGTTTTTGTAGAGCGTTTGGAAGAGCAAATGCGGTTGTTGTTTAATGTGCCTTTTGCAGCAAAATTTGGTGGCGCGACCGGGAATTACAACGCACATCACGTGGCTTATCCGCAAATCGATTGGCGCCAGTTCGGGAATAAATTTGTTGAGGAAACTTTAGGTTTACATCATTCATTCCCAACTACTCAAATAGAACATTACGATCATTTTGCCGCTTTTTTCGACGCTTTGAAACGCATCAATACGATTGTGATTGATTTGGACCGCGACATCTGGACGTATGTTTCGATGGATTATTTCAAACAAAGAATCAAAGTTGGGGAAATCGGTTCTTCAGCAATGCCGCATAAAGTAAATCCGATTGATTTTGAGAATTCGGAAGGAAATCTAGGTATTGCGAACGCCATTTTCGAACACCTTTCAGCGAAATTACCATTGTCAAGATTGCAACGCGATTTGACCGACAGCACCGTTTTGAGAAACATTGGCGTACCGTTCGGACACACTTTAATTGCTTTCGAGGCGACTTTGAAAGGTCTGAATAAATTGCTTTTGAACGAACCGAAATTCGCTGAAGATTTAGACAAAAACTGGGCGGTGGTTGCTGAAGCGATCCAAACGATTTTACGACGCGAAGGCTATCCGAATCCTTATGAAGCATTGAAAGGTTTAACACGCACGAATACTACGATTGACAAAAAAGCCATTCATGATTTTATTGAAACTTTAGCGGTTTCTAAAGCGATTAAAAAAGAATTGTTGGCGATTAGTCCGAGTAATTATTTGGGGATTTAGATTTTTATAAACTTCAAAGCGGAACTTCCTTTATTGGAATTGATTTTCATAAAATAATTACCCGTTTTCAAACTTGAAACATCGATAGTTTTGGTTTGCTGCGCGTTAGGAATTACAAGCACCAATTGCCCTAAAGTATTGTAGATACTGATTGAATTCACTTCAAAGCTTTTCTTCATTTCAATATTCAAAACATCTTTAGCGGGATTTGGGTAGATTCTGAAATACTGCTCAAAATCAAAATCCTGATTGGCTAAAAGAGCTACAGTCGTTGTTGCCGTATTGGTAATGATTGGTAAGTTATAATCAAAATAAATGCTCGCCGTATTGCTGAATGAATTTCCGACCACTAAGCTTGGTTTGGTTTTGATTTTAAACACTATATAACCATCGTTGTTCGCATCGTCAAATGGAAGGTTGATGTTTTCAAAGATAAACTCGACTTTGTTGGTATTCGAAATTTTCGTGACAAACGGATGGCATGAATCCATTGGAATTAAAGAATTGATATCGAATTTTGTGGTGTCAATCATATCTTTCACTACAATATTTTCAGCATTGGCGGTTCCGGTGTTTTCAAAACGGATCATATAGTGTACTTCTTTACCCACCATTGCCGGAGTAATTGTTGTTCCCTCAAGACAGGTTTTATCGTTGGGATCGAAGGAATTAACAACGGTTTGATTCAAAGTAAACAAGTTATCTGCAGACAGCTCATCTGTCGCCACCGAAGTGATTGAACCCGAAAACTGTAAAGAAAATCCGCCAAAAACAGGTGGTTCTTCAGAAGGCGTATTGAGGTTAAAAGTCACAAGAATTTCTCTTGTCTCAAACGGCAATAAATCAATAAAATCCCAATTCAGAGCATTGATAGCTTGTGAGACAAACTCTGTATCAGTGCTTACCAAATCTAAAACTGCGTCATTAAAACCTAAACTGATGGCCCCTGAAGCTGTTAGGGTTCCTTTATTTCTGTATACTATTTTATAGGAGGCATCAAATCCCGGTCTGGCATTGGTAACCGGAATGATGACTACGTCAACATCATTATGGATTCCGTTTGGAGCCACACAGAAATTTTGCGTGACCGGGCTTGCCTGCGTCGGGAAATTTACATTGAACGAAGCGGGCGAAATCGTAAAATAAGCTGGATTTTCAATCACTGGATTGACGGTATAAGCACCTGCTGTGACAGGAAAACTAAACGTGCCTGTGGCATTTGGGATGTTGTAAGTTCCTATTAAATTGCCCGTTGCCACACTGAGTTTAAAATTAGGAAATGGCAAATCTGAAGCATCACAACCATTCCCAGTACTATCATAGCGATTGTTTCCTGAAACGGTATAATATTCTCCTCCCGGATAAAATGAACAATAAGTATTTACTTCAACATTGTTATAACCATAGGTGACCATTCTAGCCTGAAACATCGCAACACTGGCCTCATCACAACAGATATATTTTAAATTCGGATTGAAATTCAACGACAAATAGCCATTAGCGAAAGCACTGGAGGTATATTGTTTTCCGTTTTTTATGAATAAATATTGTAAGGAATTATAAGCCATTGTAGCCTTTAATAATTGGCTGAGATTGGATAAGTCGAGTGCGCTGAAAAGATTATGTTCTCCTTCAAAAAAACGAAGGTTGGGTACTAGCGTAAAATCCAGATTCGTAAGGTTGTTCGTTGAAACGCGTAAGCTGCTCAGATTGGAAACACCTGCCAAATTAATCGATGTCAGCAGGTTACTTGAAGCTTGAACGTCAGTAAGATTTGGAGCACCTGTCAAATCAAGTGTTGGAATTTGGTTCCATCCACAATCCAAATTAACCAAATTAGGCATATTGATCAACTGCAACGATGTTAACAAAGAAGACGAACAGTTCACCGATGTCAATGCCGGTAGATTCTCAAGAATAACCTGATGGGTTCCAACACCAAACCAGCTTCCTATATTAGCGTTTAATGTTGTTAAAGCAGGAAGATCGTGAAGGCGTAAAACGGCAAAAGGATTTCCAAAAAAAGTAAAACTTTCGAGATGCGTAAGCCCGTCAAGCACTATAGATGTAAGGTTGTTACTTTGAACACTGAGCGTTTTCAATTCAGGAAACATACTTACATCAAGCGTGGATAATTCGTGATAGTTTAAATCCAGATATTGTAAATGGATAAAATATTCAAGTCCGTCAACATTATAGAGATTTGCAGTTGCAACCGTTGTATTGGCAGTAAAAGACAAATAAGAAATGTTTTCTACTTCGTTATATTGGAGTTCCCCATCATTATTAAGATCAACCCTGGAAACATTATTCCCATTGAGGTCTTTAGCCACCGTTAAGGACGATCCGTTGGTAAGATATGTTTTAAGACGACCCGCTGGGAAAGGAATCGTTTGCGAATAGGCTATCGAAAACAAAAGACAAACAAATAGTGAAGTGTAAATTTTTTTCATGGGTGAATTTTAGATCGTAAATATATACAAATAAACCTTTTAAATTGTTTTCATAAAAAAGCCCCGTATCACTACGAGGCTTTCCATCCTTTTCATTGTATTAGATTTTCACAAATTTCACGCTTGAAGTTCCTTTACCTGAATTGACTTTCAAAAAATAATTCCCGGTTTTTAAACTTGAAACGTCAATAGTTTTGGTTTGCTGCGCGTTAGGAATTACAAGCACCAATTGTCCTAAAGTATTGTAGATATTGATGGAAGTGACTTCAATAGTTTTCTTTGTTTCGATATTTAAAACGTCTTTAGCCGGATTTGGATAAAGTTTGAAATACTGCTCAAACTCAAAATCTTGGTTCGCTAAAAGCGCAACAGCTGTAGTTGCTGCGTTGGTAATGATTGGGAAGTTATAATCAAAATAAATACTCGCAGTGTTGCTGAACGAATTTCCGAGAACTAAATCTGGTTTGGTTTTGATTTTAAACGCTACATAACCGTCGTTATGGGCATCGTCAAATGGAAGATTGATGTTTTCAAAGATGAATTCGACTTTGTTGGTATTCGATATTTTGGTCACAAACGGATGGTTTGCGTCGATTGGAATTAAAGAATTGACATCAAATTTTGTGGCGTCGATCATATCCTTTACGACAATATTTTCGGCATTCGCAGTTCCTGTATTTTCAAAACGGATCATATAATGCACTTCTTTGCCGACCATTTCAGGTGTGATGGTGGCGCCTTCTAGACAGGTTTTGTCGTTGGGATCAAAGGAATTCACCACAGTTTGATGGAGAACAAAAGTATTGTCGTTTGGCGTTTCGTCGGTTAATGTGCTGTTGACTGAAGCTGTAAAATTTAAAATATCGCCGCCATTGACCGGAGGAATCTCCATGGGTGAATGGGCATTTAGGGTCACCAAAACCGATCTGGTTTCAAACGGAAGTAAATCAGAGAAATTCCAATTCAGGGCATTGATGTTTTGCGAATTAGTCGCCGGATTCGCATTGACAAAATCCAAAACCGCATCGTCATAAGCGAAACTGAGGGTTCCGGATTGCGTTTGGGTTCCTTTGTTTTTGTAGCTGATTTTATAGGTCGCGTCAAAGCCCGGTCTCGCATTATTCACCGGAATCAGTGCCATTTCTAAATCATTGTGATTCCCGTTTGGCGTAATGCAGAAATTTTGGGTAAAAGGACTAGCGTCACCAGGAAATACAACTGAAAAAGATGCTGGTGACACACTAAAATTAGCGGCATTTTCCAACACTGGAGTTATCGTTTGGGTTCCGGAGGTAACGGGGATATAATAATTTCCAGATTCATTAGATATAATTTCTCCGGTATTTGTGCCGTCGGAAATCGAAAATTTAAAATTAGAAACTACTGCATCGGCCATGTCGCAACCATTGTTATTAGCATCGAATTTAACTTTTCCTTGAATCGGGTAAAAAGTGCCGCCGGGAGTGAACGTACAATATGAATTCACTTGTACCTGATTTTGCAACCCAAGCGCATTGATTTTTTCCTGAATATGATCTTGTTCTCCTTCATCCACACAAATAAAAGAAAGGCTTGGACAATTGTTGATGACCAGTGTCAATGTACTCTGTAGCCAAGTTTCTCCCGAGATGACTTCACTACAAGTAATTTCTCGATAATTGACTCCATTTTTCATACTTAAAAAATTTAAGTTCGGACAATCAATAATCCTAACAATCCCACCCTCTTCGTCCTGCCAATGATAACGACAATTATTGTATCCCCCAAAATTTGTAAGATCAAAAGAAGAATTTGTAGAAGAATACGTAAGATTCGCCGGACTGAAAGCACCAAAAATCACTTTATCATCAGGGTTATTCCCTAAAAAAATCATACTACCGCCGTCTGCCCAATAAAATGAAACATTCGTCAAATCTAACTCTGTAAATTGGCAATGTTGGAAATTAGCAAACTTTGAACGCCCATTTCCTACTAAAGAAGTTAGAGAAGTGTAACTTAGGTTAAGATTATATATAACAGAACTATTCAAATCAAATAATGTGAGTGGATTGTAACTGCAATCCAGATAACCATAAATATCACCCGTAGCCGTAAAAGTCGTAATATTATTGTGACTTAAATTAATGCCGGGTACATATTCTGACTCAGAAGGGTCATAAGCATGTTCGTATAGAATATCTATTGAACCATCGGTAAGTTGGTTGTATCCGGCACTTAATTTTCTCAAAGTTACTGAATGATCCACCGAAATACTTTGCAGCAAATTATTATTACATATTAAATGCTTTAATAAAGAATTGGTATTACCAATCACAATATTTTGCAATACATTATTACTGCAATCCAACTTGTCCAGATTAGTAAAATAAGAAATACCTGTAAGATCAGCAATATTGGCATTTGAAACATTTAAATACAAAACCGACTGTACTTCACTAATCTCAATTTCTCCATCATTATTGGCATCTATAATAATATTATTTTCATAATCAGTAGCGACACCCGGCTGAAGCAACTTCGCCTTAAAATTTGGGTCGGGAAAATTAATAATCTGGCTGTATGAAATGCAGGAAATCAAGACCAATAAGACAACGTATAATTTTTTCATGATGATACCCAGTTTGTTTAGTGAAATAAAGTTATGCAATTATAAACGATTGGTTGTATTAGCAATTAGAATTTGTGGTGTTTGGTTTAGAATTCGCAATTCAAGGCCATGAAAAAAAGTATTACTTCGAGGCTTGATGCTTTTTTATGGCACTACATTTTCACAAACTTCACACTTGAAGTTCCTTTATCCGAATTGATTTTCAAAAAATAATTTCCGGTTTTCAGACTTGAAACATCAATAGTTTTGGTTTGCTGTGCGTTT
>NZ_JAIXSL010000020.1 GCF_027484705.1 Flavobacterium sp. | reverse complement strand
CTCTTACTCTCTTTATTTTGCTCCGAGATCTCTCTCGAAGCGGCTGTCAATTCAATATGTCTATGAACGTGTCTTCTCTTTTTATGCTGCGCTTTCATTCTCAAAGCGGGTGCAAAAGTAACCATTCTTTTTGTTCCTGCAAGCGTTTTGTAAAATAAATTTTAATTTTATTTTCTCTTCGCTTATTACCAGTAATTTAAAAGAACATATTCCCTTCTGCGGGGTGCAAAGATAAACACTTCTTTTACTTTTCTGCAAATATTTTCTAACCTTTTTTTTTTTTTTTTTTATAACTTACTGGACGTGCGTTGGTTGAAGAGGAAAGTTTTTTTGTTTAACCGCAATCCTAGCCCCGATCGCAATGGAAATCCTTTGTCTGCGGCGTTCGCAGACAAAGATTGTATTGGAGAGCGGGACAAAGCTCCTAAGGAAAAATTAAAAAATCAAAATCGACCTACCTATTGTATGTGTTTTTCTAATCCTTATATTTGCGCTTCCTAAAAGAACAACAATGATTAAGATTACACTACCCGACGGTTCGGTAAAAGAGTTTGAATCCAGAGTAACACCAATGGATGTTGCCAAAAGCATTAGTGAAGGATTGGCGAGAAATGTGATTTCTGCGTCTTTCAATGGTACGACTGTAGAAACGGAAACCCAACTGACGACCGACGGTGCTCTTATATTGTTTACGTGGAATGACAAAGACGGCAAGAAAGCGTTCTGGCATTCGACTTCCCACGTGATGGCGCAGGCTCTGGAAGAATTGTTCCCGGGCATCAAACTGACGCTCGGACCTGCGATTGACAATGGTTTTTACTATGATGTGGATTTCGGCGACCAGAAAATCACTGATGCCGACTTCAAAAGAATTGAAGACCGCGTGTTGGAAATTTCAAGAGAGAAACATGAATTCAAGATGCGTTCGGTTTCTAAAGCTGAAGCGTTGGAAATCTACAAAAATAACGAGTATAAAACGGAATTAATCTCGAACCTTGAAGACGGGACGATTACGTTTTGCGATCACGCGAATTTCTTCGATTTATGTCGTGGCGGACACATTCCGAATACCGGGATCATCAAAGCGATGAAAATCATGAGCGTAGCCGGTGCTTACTGGCGTGGCGATGAAAAGAATAAGCAGTTGACCCGTGTTTATGGCGTATCATTCCCAAAACAAAAAGATTTGACGGATTACCTCGAATTGCTCGAAGAAGCAAAACGCCGCGACCACAGAAAACTAGGAAAAGAATTGGAATTGTTCGCATTCTCTCAAAAAGTCGGACAAGGTTTGCCATTATGGTTGCCAAAAGGTGCTGCATTGCGCGACCGTTTAGAGCAGTTTTTGAAAAAAGCACAGAAAAAAGCCGGATATGAGCAAGTCGTGACGCCGCACATCGGGCAGAAAGAATTGTACGTGACTTCAGGGCATTACGCGAAATATGGCGCAGATAGTTTCCAGCCAATTTCAACGCCGGCAGAAGGTGAAGAATTCTTATTGAAACCGATGAATTGCCCGCACCACTGCGAAATCTACAATACCAAACCTTGGTCGTACAAAGATTTGCCGAAACGTTACGCTGAATTTGGAACCGTATACCGTTACGAGCAAAGTGGTGAATTGCACGGATTGACACGTGTTCGTGGGTTTACTCAGGACGATGCGCATATTTTCTGTACGCCGGAACAACTTGACGAAGAGTTCAAAAAAGTAATCGATTTGGTGTTGTATGTCTTCAGTTCCTTAGGATTTGAAAACTTCACCGCACAGATTTCGTTGAGAGATCAGGAAAATCGTGAAAAATATATCGGCTCCGATGAGAATTGGGAAAAAGCTGAAAACGCGATCATCAATGCTGCACGAGATAAAGGTTTGAATACCGTTGTGGAATATGGTGAAGCGGCGTTCTACGGACCGAAACTCGACTTCATGGTGAAAGATGCTTTGGGCAGACAATGGCAATTGGGAACAATTCAAGTAGATTATAACTTGCCTGAGCGTTTTGAATTGACTTACAAAGGCGCTGATGACAAGCTACACAGACCGGTGATGATTCACCGCGCACCGTTTGGTTCGATGGAAAGATTCATTGCGATTTTGCTTGAGCATACCGCAGGAAATTTCCCGATTTGGCTCATGCCTGAACAGGCTATAATCTTGTCTTTGAGCGAGAAATATGAAAATTATGCCAAAAAAGTTTTGAGTCTGCTAGAAAATCACGAAATTCGCGCCCTAATTGACAACCGAAACGAGACGATCGGACGCAAAATCCGCGATGCTGAAACGCAGAAAATACCGTTCATGCTGATTGTAGGCGAGGAAGAAGAGAAGAACAACACCATTTCCGTACGCCGTCACGGGCAGGAAGGAAAAGGCAACATTACGGTTTCGATTGAGGATTTCGCTAAGATCATTCAGGAAGAAATCGACAAAACATTAAAAGTATTTACCGTTTAACTTAAAATAATAAAGTCATAGCAATAAGAAGCAACAAGGGTTACCAACCCAGAGTAGAAAAAAAGGATGCACACCGGATCAACAATTTAATTCGTGGTGTTGCAGAAGTAAGACTTGTGGGCGATAATGTCGAGCCAGGGGTTTTTAAAATCGCTGATGCTCTGAAACTCGCCGATGAATTCGAATTGGATTTGGTGGAAATATCCCCGAATGCCGATCCGCCGGTTTGTAAGATCATCGATTACAAGAAGTTTGTTTACATGCAGAAAAAGCGTGAGAAAGAACTTAAAGCGAAATCTACTCAAATCACTGTGAAAGAAATCCGTTTCGGACCGCAGACTGATGAGCATGACTACGAATTTAAAAGAAAGAACGCCGAGAAATTCCTCAAAGAAGGTTCTAAACTGAAAGCATTCGTTTTCTTTAAAGGACGTTCGATCATCTATAAAGACCAAGGGCAAATCTTATTGTTAAGACTCGCCACGGATTTAGAAGAATACGGAAAAGTCGAAGCGATGCCGGTATTGGAAGGAAAGCGAATGATTATGTTCATCGCGCCGAAGAAGAAGAAGTAGGACCGAGCGTTAAGAAAATGTCCAATGGACATTTTTAGCGAAGGAGCCAGGAGGCGCGCGGGAGTTTTAACCGCTAAAGCCCTAGCCCCGATAGTAGTGGAAATCCTTTTGTGACGGTGTTCGGCACAAAAGATTGGGAACGAATAGCGGGATTAGCTCCTAAAAAAAAGCATAAAGCATACGGCCTAAAGCCTAAAGCTAAAAGATAGTAAGTAGAAGTAAATCAAAAACAACTAGGAAAAATGCCTAAAATGAAAACCAAATCTAGCGCCAAGAAACGATTCAAAGTTACTGGTTCTGGAAAGATCAAAAGAAAGCATGCTTTCAAAAGTCACATCCTGACTAAAAAATCTAAAAAACGTAAATTGGCGTTGACACATTCAGCGTTAGTTCACAAAACAGATGAGAAAAGCATCAAACAACAATTAAGAATCATCTAATTCGTTAGAAAAATTCTTTAGGTTAAAAATTATTTTAATAACCTTGGAGTTGGGCCTTTAAGTTCCTCGATTCAATTCGGACGCCTGCTACAAAAACACAGAAAATTATGCCAAGATCAGTAAATTCAGTTGCTAAAAGAGCAAGAAGAAAAAAAATCATGAAGCAAGCCAAAGGTTTCTTTGGCCGTAGAAAAAACGTTTGGACCGTTGCGAAGAATGCCGTTGAAAAAGCAATGGTATACGCTTACCGCGACAGAAAGCAAAACAAGAGAAACTTCCGTTCGTTATGGATTCAGCGTATCAACGCCGGAGCCCGTCTCGAAGGCATGAGTTACTCTCAATTCATGGGACAAGTTAAAAAGAACGGTATCGAATTGAACCGTAAAGTTTTAGCCGATTTAGCGATGAATCACCCGGAAGCTTTCAAAGCCATACTTCACAAAGTAAAATAAACGTTTATTCAACCAGATTGAAATTACTTACTATAGAGAAACCCGTTCGCAAGAGCGGGTTTTTTGTTTTTTATTGGCGCTGAAGTTTTAAAATCCGTGATAATCTGTGCAACTTGCCTAATCCGTGTTCCAATTTTTTGGGCGTGCCCGCAAGGGTCAGGCTATCCGCTAAAGTCCTCGCTGCGCTGCGGGCTATCGCTCCTATCCTTCACGCAACATCCGGGGTTTTTATTAATGCTCTGGAATTCAGCCGTTTTTTTCAACATTAAAAAGGTATATTTGGCTGTCTATTTCACTTTTTAAAGCATTCTATGAAAATCAAACAAGCAATCTCCCTTCTACTTATTATCCTAACCTTTTCATTTGCCGCCTGCTCTTCAGACGATTCCGTCAATAACAACGCTTCGCGAATCAAATCGATTCTACGCCAAGACTATGTTGGAGACCAATGGTATAATACCTACAAAACAACCTACAATTATGAAGGCAATAACACCATGATGTCATCGAGTCTTTTCCAAACCGCATCGGGCGAAAACTGGATCGATGCAAAACGCTCCACCTATACCCTCTCCGACAGCGGTCATGCGAGCGAGCAAATCGACCAGAAGTTGCGTTACATAAGCGAAAGCGGTCCACTGGCTTGGGTTAATGACATGCGCCATACATTTACCTACAATGCCAGCGGGAAATTAGTCAAAGAGGAACAAGAAGTTTGGACATCCGACAACAATTGGTTACTCAGGTACAAAACCGATTATATTTACGACAACAACGCCTTTCTGATTTCGAAAGAATATTCAGATTGGTATCCTGTTCCTTTACTTTGGGACACTTACGAAAAATTAGTCTATACCAACAATGCTGAAGGAAAACCTGTCTACACCGAATGTTTCAACAACGGCGAACTATTGTATAACGAAACCACTACCTATGACGCCGATGGTTTTTTTCTGATGAGTGAGCAACTATCCGAGGCTTTCCATGGCACTACTTATGTATCTGTTCGCACCGAGCAAACGACGCTTTCCAATGGCAATATTGATGTCATTAATAAAACCTACTATGATGACAATGGCAATATTACCCAGCAAAGCAGGTTTGTCTATGAGTATGATTAATGAATACGTGGTGAAGATCTGTTTTAGAAAAGCATTTAACCATTTATGAAAAACTAAATTTCAAAAATTCACTGTGTTGGAAAACCGAACTACGGTTCCTTCCGTACATGTTAATCCAATTAACACTTAAAAACACTTTGATTATGAAAAGAACAATCCACTTCCTATGCTGTCTGGGCACAGCAATTATCGCAACGACTTTCACAGGTTGCAGCAACGACAGCAATGACAACGATTTGCCGCCTGTTGTAGTCAAACCGAATCTCGAATTCTACGGACTGACTTCAGCCAATGCGCTCCTGAAATACAACGCCAACAACACCGCTGCAACGCTTAGTAACACACCTGTAACAGGATTACAAACAGGCGAAAACTTATTAGCCATCGATTTCCGTCCCGCAACCGGCCAATTATACGGACTCGGCAGCACCAGCAGATTATACCTGATCAACCGCAACACCGGAGCTGCAACCGCATTAGGAACAGCGCCTTTCACACCAGCCCTTACAGGTTCACTTACCGGTTTCGATTTCAACCCGACTGTAGATCGCATCCGGGTAGTCACGTCGAGCGGACAAAATCTTAGATTGCATCCAGAAACCGGAGCCGTGGCCGCAACAGATTCCAACCTGAATCCGGGAACACCGAATATCGGTGCAGCAGCTTACACCAACAATACCGCAGGCGCAACGACTACCGAACTTTTCGCCATCGATTACACTTCGGGCATGCTTTACAAACAAGACCCGCCAAATGCAGGAACATTGACTTTGATTGGAAGCCTAGAACTTTCAGCAACCGCAATTGCTGATGGTGGTTTCGACATCGATGCTAAAAATGGCATCGCACTAGCCAACTTAACCACAGGCGGCATGGATCATTTATACCAAATCAGTCTTAGCGACGGAAAAGCAACCGAACTGGGCATGCTAGCTACTTCAATCATCGGGTTGGCCATCCCAACAAATCCGGTAGCTTATGCAATTGATGGTTCGAACAATCTGCATATTTTCAATTTCATGAATCCCGGAACACCAGTTACCAAAGCCATCACAAACCTGCAACCCTCAGAAACAATATTAGGCATCGACATGCGTCCGGCTACTGGACAACTTTTCGCACTCGGAAGTACCGGAAGAATCTATGGTTTGAATACCGCAACCGTAGCCGCCACGATGATTGGCGCAGGCCCGGCATTCATTCCTGATGGTACCGATTTTGGTTTTGATTTCAATCCTGTTGTGGACCGCATTCGTATTGTGAGCAATACCGGACAAAACCTACGCGTCAACCCTAACGACGGAGTCTTGGCCGCAACGGATACGGCACTCAACCCGGGAACACCAAACGTAACCGCTGTAGCTTACCTGAACAATTTCCCAGGAACAACTGCTACCTCGCTGTTCGACATCGATACCACAACCGATATGTTATACCTCCAAAATCCACCCAACAACGGAACGTTAACCAGTGTGGGTTCGCTTGGCGTGAATGCGTCAGCCAGTAATGGTTTTGATATCGGCGGCACTTCAAATAATGCTTATGCACTGCTGACCGTCGGCGGAAACAATGGTATTTATTCCATCAATACTATGACTGGAACCGCTACCCAGCTTGCTGCTTTCCCATCGGCTACTGTAAAAGGTTTTGCAGTCGGACTTGGTTTCTAAATCGACCTAAAAACACCATAAAAAAACCCGGATAAGCTTCCGGGTTTTTTGTTTTTATTTCATTCAAGATTAACCTCTTAAAATCATCCAAAAACTTCAAATTTTTCGCCATCAAAACTCGCGAACACCATGCTCGGATGCGAATCCTGATGAAACATATTCCCGTCGCAATCAATTGCAATCGCACCGGCGAATCCGTCATACGGCAATAATTCGTCAAACGTTTTGGCAAAAGCGTCTTTCAAAGTAAAGCCATCGGTCACACGCGTCACGATTTTAGCCGCGGTTGCATTGCTGACAATATCTTCACCAACACCTGTTAAACTCACACCACAAATACTGTTGGCATAATTCCCGGCTACGGTTGCGGAATCAGAAATGCGTCCGGGGATTTCAAAACCTTTTCCGCCAGTTGATGTTGCAGCCGCAAGTTTCCCATCACTGTCCAAAGCTACACAGCCCACGGTTCCTAATCCTTCCGATTTCAATTTGGCTTCATACTCCGCACGCCGTTGCGCGATTTCAGTAGAAAATTTTTCAAATCCGTGTTGTCTGGCGTAATTCGTAGCACCACTTCCACCTAACACACGGTCGTCTTCTTTCATTAAAACCTGAGCGACTTGTATCGGATTTTTGACTTCTTCAATATTGATTACGCCGCTCATTTTCTGGGTTTCGCCATCCATCAAAGCCGCGCTCATCCGGATTTTTCCGTCGCTCTGGATTTGCGAACCGATGCCCGCGTTAAACAAAGCATCGTCTTCCAAAAGCGACACGGCATAGACCACGGTTTCGACGGCCGAATGCGTTTTCAAAAATTCATAAGAATCTTTTACGATGCGTTCCAAAGCGTTTTGCTTGGCCACTTTCGTTTCGTGGTTTGTGGAAGATTCTGAGAAAAAACCGCCGTGGATGATAAGTTTCATATTGTAGATTTTAGACTCGCCTTTCAGGCTTTAGACACGTTTCACTCAGGACTCGCCCTACGGGCTTAAGACACCTCTCGCTACCGACACTACTCTGTCCAAAGCGAAGCGCGTCCTGAGGCGTAGCCGTGTCCTAAGCGCAGCGTGTCTAAAGCGTAGCGTGTCCATTAAACATATTGCGACGACTTAATCGTCATCTTAAAAGTAGTTAAATCAAAAGTATCGTGCATGCTGAGCACATGCGTTACCAAGTGATTGATGGAGATCGGTTGCCCCAATTCCACTTGCGTTAAGTTGGTGTCTTTGATTTCACGGCCGTCCACTAAAATTACAAGTCCCGAACCGATCGCTTCCATTTTGGTGTTGTGCGTAATCAATAATCCGGTATCTTCTCCAAGTCCGATGCCGAGTACTTTAGGGTTCCCAACCACCGCCTGAAACAAACGCCCGATTCTGCCACGTTGCACGAAATGCGTATCAATGATGACGCCGTCAATCAACCCTAAACCGCTCGTAATTTTGACTTCGCCTTTGAGCAAAGCCTCACTGCTGCTGCCTTGGTAAATCATATTGTTCGAAGCCGCTGCAGCTCCTGCAGAAGTTCCTGCATAAATGAATTCTTCGTTTTGGTATTTCTCTAATAAAATATCGTGAAATGTAGTTCCGCCAAGAATCGACGTCAACCGCAATTGGTCACCACCGGTAAACATGACGACATCAGCCGAACGCAAACGATCCAAAACGTCAGCTTCTACAGCTTGTTCGCGTTTTTCGATATGCAGCACATCGACATTGTCAGCGCCTAAATAATGTAAGGCTTTCACGTATTCCGGTCCGATTTCCCTCGGGATTTTCGATGCCGTCGTAATGACTTCAATTCGGGATTTTTCTTTATGCTTCGATTCGTTGATGATACGCTTTAGGATTCCGGCCTCAAAAAAGTTCAGATTCTTCGCTGCATTCTTGTCTAAATCGGTCTCCGTAAAACTTCCTTTGTCAACAGCGCCGCCGATAATGATTAATTTTCCTCGTATGTTCATGCGGTAAAAATAACCAAAAATTGAAAGTATCCAAATGTATTTCGTGGTTTTGAGGCAAATGTTTTACGGTAGTTTTCAACAGCTATTGGCTGCTCTTTTATATTTCAAAACCTGGACATTGAGAATTTGCATAAAGTAATTCATTCAGGTTACTCCACTATTAAGAAATGGTTTTAAAATTCAAATATTTTAGCTTGTAACAACTTGATTTTTAACGTTTAAATAAATTTTAAATAAAATCAAGCCCATGGGTAAAAGCTACTTTTGACCTATTACTAATCAAAAATATTTTAATTATGAAAAAAGCTATCTTTTACGCGTTATCATTAACGGTGTTTGTTTTTGGTCAAACTTTTGCCCAATCGGTCGCGGAACAAAATTTGAATTCCGCCATTCAATCGGCTGAAAATGTTCAGCAAGAAGTCGTAAATTCCAGAAAGGCAGTAAATCAACTGGTAAAACAGCTGACCATTCTAGGAAACCCAAACGCGACTTTATTTAGCGATAAAATGCATTACCATGTCAATCAAGTTCAGAATCAAGCGGATGATGTTGACTATTTTGTTGCTTTAGCCAAAAGCAACTCGGTGATTGATTTTTCTTCAACTGCCATTACTGCTCTAACAACGGATTTGGTCAATCAGAATGATATTTTATTGAATTTAACCAATCAAATGACTGCAGCGATTGTAGCAAACAATACGACTCAAGCTTTAAATTTAATAACGCCTATTCGCTCAGCACTAACCAGACAATTCAATAAAGCAGGTAATATTATTACTAAAATTGGTGTGATCAAACAAAACATAAAAACCTACAATGTGTGCATCAAAACTGTGGACAGTTTAGGAAATCCTGCCAGCTATAACGCAGGTTTTTACTGTCAAAACACTGCAACGGGTGCGTACATTTATCCAGATAATCAGGAAGGAACCTGTTTTACTAATTTACTGCCTGGCACTTACCATTTCGGCTCTTTTCAAGACTATTTTTGTGGCACAAGTTCACAAACCGTAACGCTTTCAAATGCTTTAATCAATGCGAATGGTATTATTGAAGTTGCTTTGGTAGTTTGGTGTGAATAGTTTTTCAAAAATTATTAAAGAAGAAGAGGTAGTCTAACTATCTCTTTTTTTTTGCGAATGATTCAACCAAAACTAATTTCTGTTTTAAGAATTACTAATTTCAAAAAGCTGTATATCAATATCAATCAAAGAAAACAAACCTATTTTAAAACTTTTTATACTAAAAAATGCTTCAGTCTGATAATTATTTTATATTTTAACGAAATCAATACAAAATAGCTATCTAAAATGAAAATATTAAAAGTACAAGCGCTGCGTGGTCCGAATATCTGGAGTGTACAACGAAAAAAACTCATCCAAATGCGTTTGGACTTAGAGGAAATGGAGCAGTTCCCGACCAATAAAATAGAAGGTTTTCGCGAACGCATCGAAGCGATGTTCCCGACCATGATTGAGCACCGTTGCTCCGAAGGCACGCGCGGCGGTTTCTTTTCACGAATAGAACGCGGCACCTGGATGGGCCATGTGATTGAACACATCGCACTCGAAATACAAACCCTCGCCGGAATGGAAACCGGATTCGGACGCACCCGCGAAACCAAAACACCCGGAATTTACAATGTTGTATTCAGTTACACGGAAGAAAATGTAGGCTTGTTCGCCGCAGAAAGTTCGGTCAATATTGCAGAAGCTTTGATTAAAGGCTCCGAATACGATCTCGAAGGCGATATCAAAAAAATGCGTGAAATCAGAGAACGCGTGCGTCTCGGACCCAGTACCGGAAGCATCGTCGAAGAAGCCGTAGCGCGCGACATACCATGGATTCGACTTGGAACGAATTCCTTGGTACAACTCGGTTACGGCGTCAACCAAATGCGATTTCAGGCAACCATTACATGCAAAACGAGCAACATCGCCGTAGATATTGCCTGTAATAAAGAAGAAACCAAACGCATGCTCGACAACGCTTCGATTCCCGTAGCCAGCGGAAGCATCTGCGTGGATGAAGAAGATTTAGAAGCCTGCATCAAAAAAATTGGTTATCCGATCGTACTCAAACCGCTCGATGGAAATCACGGAAAAGGCGCTTCAATCAACGTAACGAATTGGGAAGATGCCGTTGCAGGATTGGAATATGCCAAAAAATACAGCCGCAGAATCATCGTTGAGAAATTTATCACCGGATTTGATTTCCGTGTGTTGATTATCGACAATAAACTCGTAGCCGCCGCCAAACGCGTTCCGGCGCACGTGGTCGGAAATGGAAAAGATACGATCCAACAACTCATAGACACGACCAATCTTGATCCGCGCCGTGGTTACGGACACGAAAACGTGCTGACTGAAATTGATGTGGACAGAGACACTTTAGATTTGCTTGAAAAATTAAATTATACGGTTGATTCCGTTCCTAAAAATGGCGAAATCGTTTACTTAAAATCGACCGCTAACCTCAGTACTGGAGGAACTTCCGTCGATGTAACCGATATGATGCACCCTGAAAACGTATTCCTTTGCGAGCGTATTTCACGTGTCATCGGCCTCGACATTTGTGGTGTCGATATTATGGCCGAAAACTTAACGCAACCTTTAAAAGAAAATGGAGGTTGTATCCTTGAAGTCAATGCTGCTCCGGGATTCCGTATGCACCTTGCGCCTTCAGAAGGTTTGCCAAGAAACGTGGCTTCACCTGTAATCGACATGCTTTATCCTCCGGGAAAACCGAGTCGAATTCCAATCATCGCCGTAACCGGAACCAACGGTAAAACGACAACTACAAGATTGCTCGCACATATCGTCAAAAACAACGGTTATAAAGTTGGCTTTACGACTTCCGACGGTATTTACATCCAGAATCATATGCTCGAAAAAGGCGACACGACTGGCCCGGTTTCAGCAGAATATATACTCAAAGATCCGACCGTTGAATTCGCCGTACTCGAAACAGCCCGCGGTGGAATCCTTCGTTCAGGATTAGGATTCAGCCGTTGCGACATCGCGGTCATCACCAATATTCAGGAAGACCACTTAGGCTTGAGCGACATTCATACGCTCGAAGATTTAGCACGTGTCAAAAGTACCGTCGTCAAAAGTGTCAAGAAAGATGGTTGGGCGATTTTGAATGCCGAAGACGAACAATGCGTCAAAATCGGACAGGAACTCAGTTGTAACGTAGCCTATTTTAGCATGGATGAGGAAAACGAACTCATCAAAAAATTATGCAAGGAAGGCAAAATCGTCTGCGTCTATGAAAATGGTTTCATCACCGTCAAAAAAGGCGAATGGAAAATCCGTATCGAACGCGCGACACACGTACCACTTACGATGGGCGGAAAAGCAAAATTCATGATCGCAAACGTACTTGCAGCCACTTTAGCGAGTTACTTACAAGGATTCAAAACGGAAGACATCAGTTTGTCGCTGCAAACGTTCATTCCGAGTGCGGCGCAGACTCCGGGTCGTATGAATATTTTCGAATTCAAGAAATTCAAAGTACTCATCGACTTTGCGCACAATGCCTCAGGATATCGCGGTGTTGAAGATTTTCTAACTACCGTCGTGGCTAATAAAAAAATCGGAATCATTGCCGGTGTCGGAGATCGTCGCGATGAAGACATCAAGGAATGTGCGAAAATCGCCGGACGCATGTTCGACCATATCATCATCCGTCAGGAAAAACATTTGCGTGGTAGAACCGAAGAGGAAATCATCAACCTAATTCTTGAAGGCATTGCAGAATCAGGTAGGAACGTGACTCACGAAATCATCACTAAAGAAGTCGAAGCAATCAAACACGCAATCAACAGCGCAGAAGAAGGCACGTTTATAACTGCTTTGAGCGATGTGGTGACCAACGCCATTGAAATCGTGCAGGAATATCTCGATAAAGAAAACGAGCAGGATTTGAAATAACCACAAACTCTATCGTAAGAAAGGATAATGTTATTAGTCCAACAAAAGGCTGTGCATTATCCTTTTTTTATACATTTGTTTCAACGTTAAAAAACACCTTATGAATAAAATTTCCTTACTACTTTTAAGCTGCTTCCTGACTTTTTCGTCTTTCGGACAGACTAAAAAACTTACGCTTGAAGATGGCGTATTACAACAAAACCGACAATTCCGCGCCGACAAATTATTAGGTTTCCAATGGATTCCGAATACCAACAAATACATCTTTTTTGCGGAAGGCGGAAAAAAACTGATGACTGCAAACACGGCCGATTCGAAAGCTACGGAACTTATTGCCTTAGCGGACTTGAACAGAATGTTAGGTACGGATCTGAAATCATTCATCGGAATCGAATGGAAAGATGCCAACACGTTTACGATTGCCAACGGCCCAAAATTCTTCGAATATAATGTGGCGACGCAAAGCGGTAAATTGGCGGGAACGTTCTCAGAAACTGCCGAAAACCAAACTTACGATAACGCTAAGGAAAATATCGCTTACACCGAAAAAAACAACCTTTACTATTCGAACAGCAAAAACGAAAAAATTGCGATTACGAACGAAACCAACGAAGCCGTAGTTTCAGGACAGTTTTTCGCGCGCAACGAATTCGGCATCAGCAAAGGGATTTTCTGGTCTCCTAAAAACAATTACATCGCTTTTTATCAGAAAGACCAAACCGAAGTAGCGGATTATCCGATTCTGGATATCAACGAAACGCCGGGGAAATTAGAGAACATCAAATACCCAATGATTGGGCAAAAAAGCGAAAAACCACGCGTCGGGATTTACAACCTCGCTTCTAAAAAAACGGTTTTTATCAAACCAAGAGGCAACGCCGATGATTATTTGACGAACCTTTCTTGGACACCTGATGAGAAATTCGTATTGATTGCAGAGCTCAACCGCGGCCAAAATGATATGTCCTTGAATGTGTATGATGCGCAAACTGGCGCTTACGTAAGAACCATCACGAATGAGAAAAACAGCAATTGGGTTGAGCCTGAGCATGAAGCATTCTTCCCGAATCCGAAGTCGAATAACTTTGTCTGGTTCAGCGAAAAAGACGGTTTCCAGAATTTGTACTACTACTCGATTGACGGAAAACTGATCAAGCAACTGACGAACAATAAATTTCCGGCAAGGGAAATTCTGGGTGCTAATCCGGCTGGAACCGAAATCTATTTCTCGGCGACTGGCGAAAATCCAACGAATATGTTGGCTTACAAAGTCGATTTGAAAGGAAAACAAACGCTGATTACCAAAGATCAAGGGGTGCATTTCGTAGCCGCGAGTACCGATTGGAATTGGTTTTTCGATGAATATTCAAACCACACAACGCCATCGAAATCTTTGATGTACGACAAAAACCTGAAACCAAAAACGATCCTCGAAAGCAAAAACAAATACGACGGTTACGAAATGGGAACTGCTGAAATCAAAACGATCAAAGCAGCCGATGGCGTGACAGATTTGTACACTCGCTTAATCAAACCAAGCAACTTCGATCCTAACAAAAAATATCCTGTGTTGGTATACGTTTATGGCGGACCACACGCGCAGATGATTACGAATTCTTATTTAGACGGCGCGAATTTATGGATGTACTGGATGGCAGAACAAGGCTATTTGGTGTTCACGGTAGACAATCGCGGTTCAGACAATCGTGGTTTTGCTTTTGAAAGTGTAATTCACGGAAGATTGGGTGTGAACGAAATGGAAGATCAGATGAAAGGCGTTGATTATTTAAAATCTTTGCCTTACGTTGATGGCAACCAGTTGGCAGTACACGGTTGGAGTTTCGGCGGATTCATGACGACTTCGATGATGTTGCGCAAACCTGACGTATTTAAAGTTGGCGTTGCGGGCGGACCAGTAACCGATTGGAAATATTACGAAGTGATGTACGGCGAGCGTTATATGGATACACCTGCTGAAAACCAAAAAGGATTTGACGAAGCAAGCACTTTGAATTATGTGAAAGACTTAAAAGGCAAATTGCTTTTGATTCACGGAACTTCGGATGATGTTGTTGTGATGCAAAATAATTTCGCCCTGATCAAAAAATTCGTTGAGGCAGATAAACAAGTAGACTTTTTTGCGTATCCGATGCACAAACACAACGTTACTGGTAAAGACCGCGTGCACTTGATGCGCAAAGTCTTGAACTATGTAATGGAAAATAACAAATAGTTTTTCTGTTTTTTTCAGAAGCTAATCCTGCTGTCCGTTTTATCTTTTGCGTCACCCGAGCCTTTTGGCGAACTGACGAAGTAAACGCCGCCGCAAAAGGATGCTCACTTCCATCAGGGCTAAAAACCAGAAAGCCAATCGAAATTTGATTGGCTTTCTGGTTTTTATTATTAATTAAGTATTCTGTGTCTTTTTCTTCACAGCCCCAGACTTTGCACAGCACCTGCCATTGAAGTTGTAAACTCAAAAATTCAGCCAGCTAAAAAGACAAGAGGTTATAAAAACACAACTAATTTTATCAATACAATTTCCTTTACTTGCGCTGTTAAATTTGTATATCCACCTTGTTCAATATAGGCTCTAATTTTTTATCAATTTACCAAAATAAGTATCCTTTCCTCCAATTGATATCGTATAGATATACATTCCAGCGCTTAAAACATTGTTTGTATTATCTAAGCCATCTATTGTAATCAAATTTTCACCAAAAATCCCATCTAATGTGATAGTTTTAAGCAATTTACCGTCAATAGAATAAATTTTGATAAAAATAGCAGCTGACTCATACAAATAAATGGATGCTTTCGTTTCAGAGGTAAACGGATTTGGGAAAAACTTCAAAGAATGGTTATTATCATCAGCCATAAACTCTTCATCACTCAGAGAACTATCACCCAAAGAGGTGAACGGGCTTAAAACTTGGTAACAGATGCTTGTTTGCTCAATAGTTTGTTTAATGGTTTGCGCTGCTGGGGATCCTTGCGGCAATGAGTAATAATCTATTAACAAACTTTCCATTTTATTTTTAGCCCATAATTTTGGCAAGAAAGCATACGCCTGATTGTTTTGATTGCTTAAATTTAGGTTATAAACGTATTGAACCTGTTGATTAAATGCGGTTCCTGACAGCGTTAATTGAATATCCTGAGGAACTTGATATCGTCCTGTAAATATTAATTGTTGCCCTTTGTAAAGATTAGGTAGCGGATTTGGAAATATGTTACTAATGGCGTCTGCAGGTACCACAGAAATGACTGGGTGTAGTAAAACTGGGTTTCTTATGGTTAAATAAAAATTAGAGATCACATCTGCAATTTCATCATTACCTAAAAACGTTGCAAATCCATTATTATCTGTGGCTAGTAATGTCAACAAATCAGTGGTAACATTGTCACCAATTCCAAAGGTAAAAAGGAATATTTCTGTTTCTATTTGACCCACTGAACTTTCTACAGAAGTTAAAATACCTTGCGTAGAAGTTATACCCGCGGTAGCCTCTCCATCTGTAAAGAATACAATAATATTTGCTTCATCTAGAGAAGCACCACCAAACTGATTGATGGCTGTTGTTAAAGAACCCGAAATATTTGTCGAACCAAGCGCCACAATATTATTAATAAAAGCTAAAGCTGCAGCAGCATTAGTAGGATTATAGTCAACCAGTGTTGGTCTAAAAGGAACAATATTATTATCAAAATCAACAATATTGAACTTATCTCCAACATTTAGATTATTTACAATAAATGTAGCAGCCTCTTTGGCTTGTGTCATTTTGTTTCCACTCATACTGCCTGAAGAATCAATAATCAGAACAAAATTTTTCTGAATAATCGCCGTATTGGGATTTGATTCAGGTTCTACAACCAATCCAAAAAAACCATTTCCAAAATCATCACAAGTATTTTGACCCGCTGGCAAAATGGTGCTAAATGGTATGACTCCCAGTTCATCGGAAGCAAGTCGGTATTTGATAACAACATCATTTATTGAGGCAGATTCAAATTGAGTGATCGTTGCTGTTGCCAAGTGTCCATCATTAGTAATCGTACTTGTATTATTTAGACTTTCAATAGTATCAATGGTTCTTCCTGATGATAATTCAAAATTAAAGATCTGCGTATTTGTAATGATACCAGACTGAATTAAAGAATAATCACTTGGATATTTGAAAGTAACTTCACCAAAACTATAGGATAATAACTGGACATAAGTCAATTCTACTTCAATTTGACTATTAGCAGCTATTTGATTGTTAAATACAAAAAATAATGGGGTAGCCCCTAAATAAGCAGCTAAATTAGCATTCAATGTTCCGCCGGTACCCCCAGATGAACCACCACTTATAAAGGAAGCAAATTGCCACACACCATTATCAACCCGCCACTTCAATTGGGTTACAGAAGCATTACTTGGTAGAGGAAACCCATATTCTATTGCTTCTGAAATACTAGAATCATTGAAAAAAGTTTGACTGGTTTTCACAGTAGAAATTTGATTTTGTACAGAAACACTAATTCCTGAATTTATCATTTTCAAATAAGTCCCACTTGCTCTATCGGTAATCACTACTCCGTTAGCAAAAGAAAACTGTGCAAATATTAACATTGCAATACAACTAATAAAAAGTTTCATAATGATGTGGCTTTAAAATTAGTTTGTTAATATACAATAAATCTGGAGAATACATTGGTTTTAAAACTATTTATTTTCTAAAATACTGATTGAATATAAATAGCACATTGATTTAGCAAATAAATTGAGAAAAGTTTTCATATTACCCCAAATCGAAAAAATTCACGTCTTTGACCTGAATAAAACACTAACTCCGTAATATTTTTTTCTCGGAACTAGGCTCCAAAAATGTCTACCCACGCTGCGAAACTGGACAGCAGGTTCCCGGCGCCTAAAAAAACTAAAACCACCAACATACATTGGTGGTTTTTTTTGAGTAATGGAGTCTCAAACCTACTCAAAACAGACAACCTGCTTCCTGAAATCGGGGGAGCGATGGTACTTGCCCTACGTTTTTCGCATCGCAAATTTCAGGAATTTCGTAAGTGATCGTACGATCTAAAAGAGCACGAATTCTACGAGTAGAATCGAACCCAATATGGAGCAACCTACGACTGCCAGAATGAAAATCACTTTTGAAACGTTCAGGTTATCGAGTGGAAATTTTCCGTCATATAACATTTTCTTCATCATAGGATATGTTGAATTGTAATGATTACAGCATAAAGCAACTCTATTTTTCTGAGTTTCGAAAATAAATGTGACGAACTCCGGGTTATTTGTGATGAAAACGAAATAGTTTGTGATGAGCGGCTTTAAAACCACTCGGAATAAGACTTAAACGACGTTGAGTTTCTTCAGCAGCTCGTCGTAATAAGGTTTCGCAATCGGGATTTTGGTGTTCTGAATCGTAATGAAATTCGTTTCAAGATTCGACATATGTTCAAGGTTGACCACATAAGATTTGTGCGTTTTGAAGAAAATATTGCTGTTGAGCCGCTCAATAAAATTGGATAACGTCGCGCGGATAAGTTCTTCTTTGTGCAGTGTTTTGATCTCGAGGTAATTCCCGTCGGATTTGATCCAGAGAATATCGTTGATTTGCAGTTTGGTGTACTTGAATTTGTCTTTGAGGAACAGCGCATCCTTGATGACCAAAGCCTCGGAATTGTTAGCTTCGGACGATGTAGTTTGCGTGGATGCTGCAATTTTATACAACGCCATTTCAATCGCCGTAAACAATTGCTCTTCCTTGAACGGCTTCACGAGATAATTGACCGGATTCGTGGCTTTGGCGCGGTCGAGCGTGTGCGAATCGGAATAAGAAGTCGTATAAATAAACGGAACCTTATATTTTTGGTTGATTTCCTGTGCGAGATCGATGCCGTCTTTTTTGCAGTTCAGATTGACATCGAGCAAGATCAAATCGGGATTCGTATTGTCGAGCATGGAAATCGCTTCTTCGTAATCCATGGCGTTGCCAACGATTTCGTAATTCATTTTCGTGAGCATCTGGCGCACGTCTTCGGCGATAATAAGTTCGTCTTCTACAATTAAAATTTTCACCATAACCAAAAATTTTTATGATATACTCGCTTGGTAAGCTTTTAAATCCTTGAAATTTACTACAAATTCCGTCAAATCATTTTTCGTATTGATTGTGAGTTGTCCGCGCAATTGTTTGCTTAGAATCCCGACGAGTTTGAGTCCTAACGATTTTGAATTTTCGTTGTCAAAATCCTCGGGCAAACCTTTGCCGTTGTCGGTCACACTGAGTTCGTAATCCATCGCGTTGATTGACTTGATCTTAATCCAGATTGTGCCTTCAGGATTGTTTTTGAAAGCGTATTTGTAAGCGTTTGAAACCAGTTCGTTGACAATCAATCCTAATGAAATCGCAGTGTCGAAATCGAAATGAAGATCGAGTGTTTCAATATTGACTTTGATGTTTTTGGAATCGCCTTCGAACATCTGCGCGATGTAAGCCACGAGTTGCTTTAGGTAATTCTCGACATCGACTGTATTGATGGCTTCGGATTGATACAAATTCTGGTGCAACAGACTCATCGCTTCCACCCGACTTTGCGCTTCCTGAATCATCGCTAAAACCGCAGCGTCATTAATATCATTCGATTGCATATTGAGCAAACTCGAAATGATCTGCAAATTGTTTTTAACACGATGGTGGATTTCGCGCAACAGCGTTTCCTTTTCAAGCAACGAGTTTTCAATCTGTTCTTTTTGCTGTTGGATGATGTTGCGCTGTTTTTGGTAATTTTTGAGATTTCGATAAATCGACGCGGTGACAATGCTCAGCAGAAACAATGAAATCAGCACGACATATTTTATTTTCTTTTGTTTGCTGGCTTCGAGCAGGTGAATTTCATCGCGCTTTTGCTGCTCTTTTCTAAGCTTTTCCTCTTTGCGTTCGAATTCGTTGGTAAGCCGTATTTGCGTCAGTTTGGTATTGATTTCAGCATTGAACATCGAATCGCTGATCTTTTTATACAACACATGGTTCAAATACGCTTCTTTAAAATTTTGTTTCTTCTCATAGATTTTCGCCAGGTTTTCGTACGCAAATTTGATCGATTCGAGTTCGCCGATTTGCGTGGAAAGTTGCAGTCCCTTTTTGGTGAAAGTTTCGGCCAAATCGAGTCGGTTGCTTAAAAAATAGACTTCGCCGATGTTTCTGTACGAGTCGGCTTCTCCGGATTTATTCGAAGTTTCGATGAAGCCTACCAACGCCTTATTGGAATATTCGAGCGCCATGTCGAATTGTTTCATGTGCCCGTAATTGATGCCGAGTTGTTGGTAATCATGGGCAGCATTGGACCATAAATGATTCTTTTCGTTATAGTCGATGCATTGCAGCAATATCAGGTTGGCTTTGTCGAATTCGGAATGATTGGAATATACATTCGCCAGATTTCCCTTGATGATAAAACGCAAATCTTCCTCTTTTTTGGATTTTTTGATATCGAGGACTTTCAACGCTTTATCATAATACTCCAATTCCTTTTGGTCGTTGGGCAATTTTCCGTAAAGAATCGCCAAGTCATTGCAAACCATAGCCATTTTCCGATGCTTGCCCAATTTCTCGAAAATCGTGTAGGCTTCGTTGAGATATTTTAACGACGAAGTAAAATTGTTCAGGTACAAATACGTTTGTCCAAGAACAGAATAACTGTAACCCAGATTTTCAATATTGGGCAGTTCTTTATTGATTGAAATGGCTTTTGTAGCGGCAGCAATCGCAAGTTTGAAATCTGATTTGCTGATATAGATGCGCGCGAAAGTATTATAAGCCAAACCCACACCTTTGGCATACTTCATCTTCAAACACCACTGTAAAGATTGTTGGGTTAATACGATAGCCTTTTCGGGATTTGACTCAGCATATTGTTTAGCCAATTGGATTAGCAATTTGGTTTTGACCGAATCGGCTAAAGTGACCGAAGTGATTTTGCGCTTGGCTTTGGCTTGGTCAAAAATCTCAATTTCCTTTTGCAAACTGTCAATCTTGGTTTTTTCCTGACTGTATAAGCCTGAAAACAACAGCATACAAAAAAGAAAAAGTATTTTTCTGAGCATCCAATAATAGCTAAATGAGTACTAAGTTTTCTGCGGTTTTTTCCTCGCGGCTGGAAACAATACGTTGTTCAAAATTAAGCGAAATCCAGGAGAATTCGGATGCAGATCCAAAACGGTCGGTTCGTCGCCTACGCGGTGCTGGTAATCTTCAGGGTCATGGCCGCCATAAAAAGTAAAGAAGCCTTTGCCTTTTTGACCATGAATGTATCGCGCCTCATCGTTGAGTTCGCATTTCCCTAAAACCAACACACTCGATTTGATCAATTCGGAATCGAAAGAAGTGCTTTGCCCCATAAATCCTTTGACCAATTGCGTGTGATTTTGACACAACATGCTTGGAATCACGTCCCATTTGGCGGAGAATTCCATCAAAGTGAAGTAATCTTTTTCAAACGGAACTTTGCGTTTTTCAGTCATATCAATATCGGAAAACTCGTAATGTTCGGGTTTTCGGTCGAGGATAAAATCCTTAAACGCAAAAGTTTTGGAGTAATCAATTTTCGATTGGTAATTGCCATCACTAGCATCGCCGTCGAACATCGGCTCACAAATATCAACACCTTCGGCCGACAAAGCAATATCGAAACTGTCGGTGGCCGAACACATCGCAAACATAAATCCGCCCCCAATCACGAAATCACGGATTTTTTTGGCTACGGCTAATTTTTCCTGAGAGACTTTGGCATAACCCAATTTGGCAGCCAAGGCTTCGGCGTCTTTTTTCTGATCGATGTACCAAGGCGCATTGCGGTAAGAACCGAAAAATTTTCCGTATTGGCCTGTAAAATCTTCGTGGTGCAAATGCAACCAATCGTATAAAATGAGTTGATCGCTAAGTACTTCTTCGTCATAAACCGGTGTAAACGGAATTTCGGCATAAGTCAAAACCATAGTTACAGCGTCGTCCCAAGGTTGTTTGCCTTTAGGCGTGTAGACGGCGATTTTAGGTGCTTTTTCAAGTACGACCGTTTCCATATTCTGAGAAGGGCTTGAAATTTCTTCGAGAATCTGGTTCGCTTCCGCATCGGATAAAAGTTCGAAACTCACCCCACGGATCTGACATTCTTTTCGGATTTCCGGCGCATCGGGCAATAAAAAAGAACCGCCGCGATAATTTAAAAGCCAGCTCGCTTTATATTGTTTATCAAGACACCAATACGTGATTCCGTAGGCTTTCAGGTGGTTTTTCTGCGTGGTTTCGTCCATCGGCAAGAGGATGAAATTCGCTTTGATCGAGAAAGAAATCAGGAGAATCGAAAGGTATAAAAAATTCTTCACGGACATGGGTTTCACTACTGTAATTCATTTGGTTGTGCCAAAGATAACGGAAATTCTGTGAAGAAAATGATAATTTTTAGACACGCCCTTCGGGCTATGGACACGGCTACGCCTTAGGACACGCTATGCTCAAGACACACTTCGTTTTAGACACGTCGTGTTTAAGATTAATCTGAAATTAAAACGGAATTTGTCCAAAGCCCGCAGGGCGAGTCCTAAGGCGTAGCCGTGTCCAGAGCATAGCGTGTCCTAAGGCGCAGCCGTATCAATATTCTAAAACGGAACGTCGCTGTCGTCGTCATTGTTCAAATTGCTGCCAAAAGCTTCATTCGCAGAAGGCAGGTTTTTCGTCACAAACGGATTGTCTTCATGGTTCATTTTCGAAGGCAAATCGTCGTAAGCACCGCCGTAATCGTCTAAGTTGTCGAACTTTCCGAGGTTTCCGATGAATTTCAGACGCACATTCTCGAGCGAACCGTTTCTGTGCTTGGCAATGATGAATTCCGCTTGGCCTTGTGTCGGCGACTGTTCCTCATCATCCCATTCATCGATTTTGTAATATTCGGGTCGGTAGATGAACGAAACGATATCGGCATCCTGCTCAATCGCACCCGATTCACGAAGGTCAGACAGCAAAGGTCTTTTGCTCGAACCACGCGTTTCGACGGCACGCGAAAGTTGCGAAAGTGCGATGACCGGAACACTCAACTCTTTGGCCAATGCTTTTAAGTTTCTTGAAATCGTAGAAATTTCCTGTTCTCTATTTCCCATGCCTTTTCCGTTGTTTCCGCCTGCTGTCATCAACTGAAGATAATCGACGATGATCAGTTTGATGCCGTGTTGCGAAGCAAGTCGTCTTGATTTTGCTCTTAAGTCGAAAATCGAAAGTGACGGCGTATCATCAATGTATAAAGGCGCTTTCTCCAAATTTTTGACTTTGATGGAAAGCTGTTCCCATTCGTGTTTTTCTAATTTTCCGGTTCTCAATTTCTCGGAAGACAAACCGGTTTCGGAAGAAATCAAACGCGTGATCAATTGGACTGATGACATCTCAAGCGAAAATAACGCTACGGGTTGTCCGAAATCAATCGCGATATTTCTGGCCATCGACAAGACGAAAGCGGTTTTACCCATACCCGGACGTGCCGCAATGATAATTAAATCTGAGGGTTGCCAGCCTGAAGTAACTTTGTCGAGTTTTTCAAAACCGGTGGCAATTCCGCTCAAACCTTCTTTTCCGGCAATTTCCTCAATCCGTTTTTTCGCCTGAATGACCAAACTTTGTGCGGTTTCAGAACTTCTTTTGATATTGCCTTGTGTGACTTCGTATAATTTCGATTCCGCTTTGTCGAGCAAGTCGAAGACGTCGGTGGTTTCGTCATACGATTCCTCGATGATTTCTGAAGAAATTTTGATCAGACTTCGCTGGATGTATTTCTGTAGAATAATTCTTGAATGGAATTCGATATGCGCCGAAGACGAAATCTTTTGCGTCAGCTGGATCAGGTAAAAATCGCCACCAGCCATTTCGAGTTTGGCGTTCTTTTTTAGCTGGGCCGAAACGGTTAATAAGTCAATCGGTTGCGTGTCTGTGAACAGCTCCACAATCGCCTCGAAAATGTATTTGTGCGCATCTTTGTAGAACGCGTCGGGCTGGAGAATATCAATGACCTCATCGACGCCTTTTTTATCAATCATCATCGCCCCCAAAACCGCTTCCTCAAGTTCTAAGACCTGCGGCGGCAACTTGCCTTTTTCTAAGTTGATGATGGTCGTTTTATCGACACGTACTGGGTTGATATTTCTGAAATTTTCCATGTTGCGAATGTAGACTAAAAAATAAAAATTTTCGGGTCAGAGTTATAACGGAATTCTTGTTAATAAAATTTTGTATTTGTTTATAACGATAAAAAAATCCGAAATCATTGGACTTCGGATTGTATCATAAAATGTAAGATTTTACGCTTTACTCTTTGTACTCGCCCATTTTGCTGTATTTATCCATGCGCTGCGCGACCAATTCTGTTGTTGATAAATCTTTGAGTTCGTTGTAGGCTTTCATGATATATTGCTCAACAGTTTTGAACGTCGTTGCCTTGTCGTAATGCGCCCCGCCTAATGGTTCCGGGATAATATCGTCTACGAGTTTTTGTCTTTTCATATCAGCTGACGTCAGTTTTAAGGCTTCCGCCGCCTGCTCTTTGTATTCCCAGCTTTTCCATAAAATCGAGGAACAAGATTCCGGTGAAATTACCGAATACCAAGTGTTTTCCATCATCAATACGCGATCACCGACACCGATTCCTAGCGCACCGCCTGAAGCGCCTTCGCCTACGATAATGCAAATGATTGGCACTTTGAGTCTTGACATTTCGAAAATGTTTCTCGCAATCGCTTCTCCTTGTCCGCGCTCTTCAGCTTCCAAACCCGGATAAGCACCTGGTGTGTCGATAAAAGTGACCACAGGAATGCCGAATTTCTCAGCCATTTTCATCAGACGCAATGCCTTTCTGTAACCTTCAGGGTTTGCCATACCGAAATTACGCAGTTGGCGCATTTTGGTGTTGATTCCTTTTTGCTGGCCGATGAGCATGAACGATTGTCCTTCTATTTTGCCCAAACCGCCGACCATGGCTTTGTCGTCTTTGAAATTTCGGTCACCAAACATTTCGAGGAACGTTCCTTTAGTCAGGTTCGTGATATGCTCTAGCGTGTATGGCCTGTTCGGGTGACGCGACAATTGTACGCGTTGCCAGGCTGTGAGGTTTTTGTATATTTTGCGTTTGGTTTCTTCTAGTTTTTTCTCGATCTGTTTGCAGGTTGCAGTCACATCTACATTGGATTCGGCGCCGATGATTTGGCATTTGTCCAACTGTTCTTCTAGTTCTTTTATAGGAAGCTCAAAATCTAAATATTCCATAGGATTTGTGCGTTTTTATATATTGTTAGGTCGACAAAGATAAAATATAATCTTAGTAAGGAAAGAAATTTTTGCTTTAAAATTGTAAACATCTTGGTTGGAAAACTGCCCTAGCCCCGATTGTAATGGAAATCCTTTGATGCCGTTGTTCGGCAACAAAGATTGGGAATGTAAAGCGGGAAATAGCTCCTAAAAAACTAACTCTTTGACTTGGCATATTTTACAATGCCGTTGAGGATCACAGTTGATAAAATAATTAGTGCGCCGATGTAGAATTCCGTACTCATTTTTTCCTTTTCCTGAAACACGATGACTGCGAGGATGATGCCGTAGATGGGTTCGAGATTGATCGTGAGCATGACGGTGTACGGGCTTAGAAACTTCATGACTTTGACCGAGGCGATGAACGCGTAGGCCGTGCAGACCGAACTCAAAATCGCGAGATACATCCAGTCTTTGGCGCTGATTTGGAAGAATTTGGCATCGAAACTTTGGGTGGCCAACAATAAAACCGTGAAGAACAAAACGCCGCCTAAAATCTCATAGAATGAAATTACCGCCGGGTTATAGGTTTTGGCGAATTTGCTATTGATGACTGAAAATAATGCCGAGAGAAAAGCACAACTAAGCGCGAGCAGAATGCCTTCGATGTATCGGCTTTCGACCCTGAAAATGATGCTGAGCCCAATCACGACAATGACGCCGAAAAAAACCTCGTACCAAATGATTTTTCTTTTGAGCCAGATCGGTTCGAGGAATGAAGTAAAAAAGGCGCCTGTGGAAAGGCAGGCTAAAGTGACCGAAACATTCGAAACTTTAATCGCCCTGAAAAACGTAAACCAATGCAAAGCAATAATAATTCCGGCCATCAGCAACTGGAACAGGATTTTTTTAGGCAGCCGGATTGGGATTTTTTGATACCAGATGTAGATCAGGATAAAAATCACCGCAAGTCCCATACGATACCAAACCAGCGGCATGGCGTCGAGTGAAATCAGCGCACCGAGTACGGCGGTAAACCCCCAAACGAAAACGATGAGATGCAGGTGCAAATAACTTTTGACGTTATCGCTTAGCACGACGCAAAAGGTAAATGGCTAAAATTCCGAAAATGACATTGGGAATCCAGACGGCAATCATCGGCGGCATGCTCGATTTTTCGGCCAGGACTCCAAATATTTTGTCGAAAAAGACAAAGGAGAAGGCAATCAGGATTCCGAACGCTAAATTCATTCCCATGCCACCGCGGCGTTTCATCGAAGAAACCGCAACGGCAATAATCGTTAGGATGAAAGCCGAAACCGGAATGCTGTATTTTTTATATAAAACCACCAAATACGTATTGATATTTGAAGAACCTCTTTTACGTTCTTTTTCGATGAAGCTGTTGAGTTCGAAGAAAGACAGGGTTTCTGCAACATAAACCGTCGGCGTCAGATCTTCGAGTTCGAAACTGAAATTCGCCGTTTTCATATCGGCTTTTTCAATGACATCGTCGAGCGGTCCCACGGTTCTTTTGACATAGCCGTACATCTCGTAATTTTTGTTCTGGGCGTTCCAGCGGATGCGGTTCGCAGAGATTTTGTATTCGAGTTGGTCGCCTTTAAATTTTTCGAGCGTAAAATTGAAAGCGGTTTGCGACAGCGTATTGAAGTTGCTGACGTAGATGAATTCGTCGTCGCTGATTTGTCTGTAAACATCCGTATTGTCGCGCATTTCCTCGCGTCCGTTTCCGATCAGGTAAGTATAACGGAAATTTTTAAATCCTTCGCTGGCTTTAGGAACTAGAAAAAATCCCATCAGCAAGGAAGTTAAAGAAACGATGGTAGCGCCTATAATGTAAGGCCTTAAAAAACGGGTGAATGAAATTCCCGAACTCAAAATCGCAATGATCTCGGTGTTGTTCGCGAGTTTTGAAGTAAACCAGATGACCGATAAAAACAAGAATATCGGAAACAATAAATTCGCAAAATAGATGGTGAAATCAACGTAATATCTCGCAATATCGAGAAACGGTACTTTGTTCTCAATCATACGGTTGACTTTCTCGGAAACATCAATGACAATCCCGATAGGGATAAACATCAACAGCATCACCGAAAACGTGGCGAGGTATCTTTTGAGGATGTATTTGTCTATTATTGTCAGCATAAATGTGGATTCGGTTATTCGGTTATTCGGTTATCTGGTAATTCGGGGTTGGGTTACAAATAACCAAATCCACAAATAATCAAATCAACTACAAACGTTGGCTCATCTGTTTGACCATCATTTCTTTCCAGGGTCTGAAATCTCCGGCTAAGATATGTTTTCTTGCTTCACGAACCAACCACATATAGAAACCTAAGTTATGAATCGTAGCGATTTGTTTTCCAAGATATTCATTCGCAGCAAACAAGTGGCGCAAATAAGCCTTGGTATATTCGGTATCGACAAAGGTGTGTCCCATTTCATCGAGCGGTGAAAAATCATCTTCCCACTTTTTGTTCTTGATGTTGATGGTACCCTTCGAAGTGAACAACATCCCGTTTCTGGCGTTTCTGGTCGGCATCACGCAATCAAACATATCCACTCCTAACGCAATATTCTCCAAAATATTGATGGGTGTCCCGACGCCCATCAGATAACGCGGTTTGTCTTCGGGCAAAATATCGCAGACGATTTCGGTCATCGCATACATTTCTTCAGCAGGTTCTCCGACCGATAAGCCCCCAATCGCGTTTCCTTGTTGTCCGGCGTTCGCGATATATTCTGCCGATTGCATGCGTAAATCTTTATAAGTACTTCCCTGAACAATCGGAAAAAACGTTTGTTCGTAACCATATTTGAAAGGCAATTTTTCGAGATGGTTGATGCAGCGGTTGAGCCAGCGGTGCGTCATGTGCATCGAGCGTTGCGCATAACGGTAATCGCAAGGGTAAGGCGTACATTCATCAAAAGCCATGATGATGTCGGCTCCGATGGTGCGCTGGATTTCCATCACATTTTCGGGCGTAAAGACATGATACGATCCGTCAATATGCGATTTGAACTTGACGCCTTCTTCCTTAATTTTTCTATTGGCCGAAAGCGAATAGACTTGATAACCGCCAGAATCAGTCAGGATATTTCTACCCCAGTTCATGAATTTGTGCAAGCCGCCCGCTTTTTCGAGAATCTCGGTTTGCGGACGCAGGTATAAATGGTAGGTATTTCCTAAAATAATATCGGGATTAATCTCTTCTTTGAGTTCGCGTTGGTGCACGCCTTTGACCGAAGCTACGGTGCCCACGGGCATGAATATCGGGGTTTCGATTACGCCGTGGTCGGTGGTGATGGTTCCGGCACGGGCTTTCGATTGCGGGTCTTTTTGTAATAAATCAAATTTCATCTGCAGTTTTTATTTTTTTTCATATGTCAGATGTAATTCGCCTAGAGTGAGTAAGTTTTTTAAGACAAACTTAGGTCAGGCTCATTTCATAAGGCATTTTTCAGTCGGCAAAGATAGTTTAATTTGAGGATTTGAAAATTTGAATATTTGGAAATTTAGCGTTGATTTATGATTTTACGGCGTGACCACAAGGGTCGGGCTATTCGCTCCCAATTTTTTTTGCCATCCGAACCATAGTGAACTGACGAAATAAACACTGGCAAAAAAAGATTTCCGCTACTATCCCTCACGCGGCTCTCGAACCGATTGTACTTGCAGTCTATGATTGAACATCCTAAATACCTGAAGTACAACAGAAAAAACCGAATGTCCACTGAACATTCTCCTCTTAATCTCACCCGAGCGTTAGCGAACTGGCGAAGCAAATCTCAAGCAGTTTGGTGGTGGGTTGAAAAATCGATTTGAAATCGAAAATCTCACAGCGCAAATCCTTAATAACTATTCCAAAAATGATTTGCCTTACGCCGAAATAAGATTTACTTTTGAGGCAAATTAATTTATACCATCACACAATGGCTAACATCCAACAACTAAACGATTTAACAACACAAGTCAGAAGAGACATTCTTCGCATGGTGCACGCTGTCAATTCAGGACATCCGGGCGGTTCGCTGGGTTGCGCCGAATTCATGGTCGTGCTTTACCAAAACATCATGGAACGCAAACCCGGTTTCGACATGGACGGTATCGGGGAAGATTTATTTTTCCTTTCCAACGGCCACATTTCACCGGTTTTTTACAGCGTATTGGCGCGCTCGGGTTACTTTCCAGTATCGGAATTGGCGACTTTCCGTCTGATCAATTCGCGTTTGCAAGGGCATCCAACAACACACGAAGGTTTACCTGGCGTTCGAATCGCTTCAGGTTCCTTAGGGCAAGGAATGTCAGTAGCGATTGGTGCAGCGCAGGCCAAAAAACTTAACAAAGACAACCATTTGGTGTTCAGTCTTCATGGAGATGGCGAATTGCAAGAAGGTCAAAATTGGGAAGCCATCATGTATGCTTCAGCAAAAAAAGTGGACAACCTTATCGCTACGATTGACCTTAACGGAAAACAAATTGACGGTACGACCGATGAAGTTTTAAATATGGGAAGCATCCGCGCCAAATTTGAAGCTTTCGACTGGGATGTATTAGAAGTCAAAGAAGGAAACAACATTGAAGCGATCATTGCCGGACTGACTGAAGCCAAATCGAGAACCGGAAAAGGAAAACCGGTCTGCATCCTATTGCATACAGAAATGGGCAACGGCGTCGATTTTATGATGTACAGCCACGCATGGCATGGAAAAGCGCCGAATGATGCGCAACTCGAAAATGCCTTGTCCCAAAATTATTGTGAAACCGAAAGTGACTATTAATAACGCCTTAAGCAATATGCAGTATGCTTTAAGCCTATTGCCTATAGCTTGTAGCCTTTAGCAAACAAAAATGAAAAAATACGAAAATACAGGAAGTAAAGATACGCGTTCAGGTTTCGGCGCAGGAATGACCGAACTCGGTAAAACCAATGAAAATGTAGTCGCTTTATGTGCCGATTTGATCGGATCCTTAAAACTAGACGAATTCATCAAAAACAACCCCGAAAGATTTTTCCAGATCGGGATTGCTGAAGCCAATATGATTGGAATCGCAGCAGGTTTGACCATTGGTGGAAAAATTCCGTTTACGGGCACTTTTGCGAACTTCTCTACAGGAAGGGTTTACGACCAAATCAGACAATCGGTTGCTTATTCGGATAAGAATGTAAAAATCTGTGCATCACATGCCGGATTGACGTTGGGCGAAGATGGTGCGACGCATCAGATTTTAGAAGATATCGGACTCATGAAAATGTTGCCTGGGATGACCGTCATCAATACTTGCGATTACAACCAAACCAAAGCAGCGACTTTGGCAATCGCCGACCATCACGGTCCGGTTTACTTAAGATTCGGAAGACCGGTGGTTCCTAATTTCACCCCTGAAAACGGAAAGTTTGAAATCGGGAAAGCGGTAATGCTTAATGAAGGTTCTGATGTGACTATCGTCGCTACCGGGCATTTAGTCTGGGAAGCGTTGATCGCTGCGGAAGCGCTTGAAGAAAAAGGGATTTCGGCTGAAGTGATCAATATTCATACGATCAAACCTTTAGACGAGGAAGCGATTTTAAAATCATTGTCGAAGACCAAATGCATCGTGACCGCTGAAGAACACAACATTATTGGTGGTTTGGGAGAAAGCATCGCCAGGGTTTTATCGCTGAACAGTCCTATGCCGCAGGAATTCGTGGCTGTGAATGACAGCTTCGGAGAATCGGGCACACCGGAACAACTGATGGAGAAATACAAGCTGAACCATCAAGCGATTGTGGAAGCAGTGGAGCGTGTGATGAAAAGAAAATAACAGACTCCAATAAATAAAAAAATCCCTTCATAATCTGAAGGGATTTTTTTTATGGGTTATTAGTTTTGTTCTGGTCTATCAGGATCAAGATAATTTGGAATTCCATCATTATCATCGTCTTCAAATATAATGGTTCCATCGGTGTTTTTATGAATTTCATAGAACGTATAATATCCATCGCCATCATCGTCCGAATCATAAAGATTCTGAACACCATCACCATCGGTGTCATCGTTGGTGAAAAGACCATCATGATTCAAATCTTCTATATTGGAAATAACGCCATCGGAATCCTGATCTGCGGCTTTTACTTCATACAATTTAAAGGTGAATACCAATGGGGAGTATGAAGGTATCGTTACCCCACTTAATGAGGAAGTTCTGCCCACGTTAAAATAAGCAAACCCCGAAGGAATGAAAACAACACCCAAACCAAAGTCAGCGTATGAAGTAGGTTCGCCGTCTACAACGGTTTTGTTTCCTTCTTTAAAAAACGGAAAAATTTCCCTCCAGCCTCTCACGGCATTGTCTAATGTTAAAAAATCAGATGGAAATGGGGTGTATTCAAATAGTGTAGCATTCAATGTAGTAACGGACACGTCATTCACTTTTTTCGTCGTATAATTCAGATAGGTTCCCCTGTAAGCTGCCAGAACGCCATCTACTCTTGAAGGTTTTACAGCATTCGGATTGGTATTATCAGCCTGATATTTGATGTAATAAATCTGATAAGTCTTGTCATTGTATTCGACTGTTTTTTTTCTTAACTGAGGAAACGAACCATCTGGCACGGATAAAAGATCCATCATCTTAGTTTGCCCGTTGTCAATCTTGCTCATTTTTATTTCCTGATTCTCTAGCGTGATATAGTGCGTATTGAGGTAGTCCTCAATCATATCCATATCATCTTGATACTGCACATCGAAATCACGTACTGGAACTTCATCAACGCTGTCAGATTTGTTGCATGAAAATAAAATGGAGACCGAACAGAAAAGAAAAAAATAAAACTTAAATTTGTTCATTATAGCTGAAATTAAGGAGCGCAAGATACAATATTGATTTATTTTTGTAAATAATTTAACGTCTATTTTAAGAAAAAATATGAGAGTCGATAAATATCTGTGGTGCGTGCGTTATTATAAGACCCGAAATATGGTGACAGAAGCCTGCAAAAAAAACCATATTACCGTCAATGGTCAGGTAGCCAAGCCATCAAAAGAAGTTTTTGCGACCGATAAAATCACTTTCAGAAAAGACCAAATCACCCAAACGATTACTGTTTTAGATATTCCGCCGAACCGCGTAGGGGCCAAATTGGTGGATATCTACCGAAAAGACGAAACCCCGATAGAAGCGTTCCAGCATCTGGAATTGTTGAAGCTCTCCAAAGAACACTACCGCAAGACCGGCGATGGACGTCCAACCAAAAAAGACCGCAGGGATTTAATTGATTTTGAAAACGAAACCGAAGAAGAATAAACAATATTGGCAGTAACCCAAATAAAGATGAATAAAATCCTAAACCATACAGAAATCGAGCATAAAATCAAGCGGATTGCTTATCAGATTTATGAAACCTTTGTAGACGAAGACTCAATCGTTCTGGCCGGAATTGCCAGTAACGGTTATATTTTGGCGGAAAAAATTGCCAAGGTGTTGGGTGAAATATCACCTTTAAAAATTTTGCTTTGCGAAGTGTTTATCGACAAACAAAATCCGAATGCGGAAATCACCACTTCATTGTCTAAAGAAGCATACAAAAATCAAGGATTGGTTTTGGTCGACGATGTTTTAAATTCAGGAACCACTTTGGTGTATGGTGTAAAACATTTTCTGGAAGTGCCGCTTTCTAAATTTAAAACCGCCGTTTTAGTAGACCGTAATCATAAAAAATATCCTGTGAAAGCGGATTTCAAAGGAATTTCTTTGAGCACTTCGCTTCAGGAACATGTTCAGGTAGTCTTTGATTCAACTGGAGATTATGCTTACTTAAATTAAATAGGATTCTATTTCAGCTACAATTTCTTCCTGTGCTTTTTCGCCGGCATCAATTACATGGGTAGCTTTGTGGTAATAATAACTTCTTTCAAAAAGATGCTGTGCAATAAAATCCTGTAACTCCTGCCCTTCTTTGGCAGCAATAAGCGGTCTCGATTGTTTTTCTTGCTGTAGCCTTTCAGTTAACACTTCCACAGGAACTTTGAGATAAAACGAAACTACTGATTCTCCACGCAGTAATTCATGATTGTTAGCGTAACAAGGCGTTCCGCCGCCAAGACTCAGGACGAATTCGTTTGAAAATGCCATCAATTCTTTAAAAACCTCGTGTTCTGATTTTCTGAAATAGATTTCACCTTTATTTTCAAATATTGAATGGATTGACATTTGCTCCTTTTTTTCGATGCATTCATCCAAATCTAAGACAGGAATCTGAAGTTGCTGTGCCAATAATCTTGCAATTGTAGACTTCCCCGAACCCATATAACCGAGCAAAATTATTTTCATAGCAGCAATAATACCCTATATATTAAGGCGTTAAAAGTAAATATTAAAAAAAGCCAAATTTAAAAGAAAATTGCTTTGAAAAATAAATAATAAGGCCTTATATTTGCACCCGCGTTAAAGAAAAGACTTTTGACTTGGTAGCTCAGTTGGTAGAGCACATCACTTTTAATGATGGGGTCCTGGGTTCGAGCCCCAGCCAGGTCACAAAATTCGAAAACTTATCTTTAACTCAGACTTGGTAGCTCAGTTGGTAGAGCACATCACTTTTAATGATGGGGTCCTGGGTTCGAGCCCCAGCCAGGTCACAAAAAAGTCGTTCATTTTGGATGGCTTTTTTTATTTCGGCGACGTGGAGAAATTGGTAGACTTGCCAGCTTGAGGGGCTGGTGCTCATTAGGGCGTGTGGGTTCGAATCCCATCGTCGTCACGATTAAATAAACAAAGGATAAATCACAAAGCTCGCTTTAAAGATTTATCCTTTTTAATTTTACTACAATACGGATTTAAGCGCTATACAAAAAATTCCGTCTGTCCAGCTTATGCTGCTCCCAATCTAATTTTAAGACATAAGCTATCACTTTCCTCAACGCATCAATGGAATTGGGTTTGGTAATAAATAACGAAGCGCCTAAATCCCAGCACTTTTCCACGACATCCATATTGCTGGTAGTGGAATATACTATTAGTGGCAAATCATTGAATTTTCCGGTGCTTTTGATATCGCCTATGATTTCAAATCCTGTTTTCAACGGCATGTTCAAATCCAAAAAAACCACGGATGGTAGCGGTGGCGGATGCTGTAAAATCTTGAACATCTCGTCTGGAAAAAGAAATAATTTTACATTTTCCCCCATAGCATTTACAGCCTCGCTGAAGAAATCCAGATCATCCTGATCGTCGTCTATATAAAATATTGATCCTGAATAGGGTTTGCTTTCCATAAATTAAATTTTTTATTACTTTAAAGATAACACTTATCAACACTAGCATCTTTGCATAATAACAGCTTAATGTATTAAAATTCCAGTAAATCAGGGTGTTTTCAGATTCCTCAATGCTACTCAAAAAAAAAAAATCGAATTAAAGATTTCCACATTAGAAGATAATTCAAACTTATTGTTTACTTTTGTTTAACCTTTTTTAAATAAAAATGAACAATATAAAAAACTCTTTCAGTATCAAGGATTTGGAAAATCTTTCAGGCATCAAAGCACATACGATTCGGATTTGGGAAAAACGGTACAATGTGCTCGAACCCTCACGCACAGACACGAACATCCGGCTTTACGATTTACAAAGCTTGCAAAAATTGCTCAACATCACTTTATTGCACAACCATGGGTATAAGATTTCGAAAATATCAAAGTATGCCCCTGAGAAAATTCCGATGCTTGTACGCGAAATCATTACCGAGAAAAGCGTAAAAAACCACGCGATCAGTGCTTTCAAAATGGCGATGATGAACTTCGATCAGGCGCAATTCCACACGACTTACAATGATTTACTGGCAGAAAAGTCATTTCGCGAAGTTTTCTACGATGTATTCATCCCATTCATTACAGAAATTGGTTTGTTGTGGCAAACAGATACGATCACCACTGTACACGAACATTTTATTAGTTCCTTAATACAGCAAAAAATTATCAATAATTCTGAGAAGATTCAAAGAGAAGAACCTAAATTTGACGACAGGGTTTTTGTACTTTTTTTACCGTCGAACGAAATTCATGAGTTGGGGTTGATGTATCTCAACTACGAAATTCTATTTCATGGTTACAAAACTATATATTTAGGAGAAAGTGTTCCGTTTCAAGATTTGATGGTCTTGAACCAATATTTCGACAACATTACATTCGTATCTTACTTTACTGTAGAACCAAATAAAGACGAAGTGAATGAATATGTCAAACAAGTACAGCAAAAAGTACTCGTCGACAATACCGAATTCTGGATTACCGGAAGGCTTTCAGAGTACATCCATCCGAGCCTTATCAATGCACAAACTAAAAAATTCGCAAGTATCAGAGAACTTGTAGACGCCATATAAATAAGTCCAACGACACCTTTATGAAAAAAGACATCAAAATAATCGGTTCAGGATTTTCTGCTTTGGCGGCTTCGTGCTATTTGGCCCAGGCCGGGCATCAGGTGACCGTTTATGAAAAAAACGCCACTATTGGTGGGCGTGCACGTCAGTTGAAAAAAGAAGGTTTTACTTTTGATATCGGTCCAACCTGGTATTGGATGCCTGATGTGTTCGAACGCTTCTTCGCCGATTTTGGAAAGAAACCTTCGGATTATTATCAGCTGCAAAAACTTTCGCCGGCTTATCAGGTTTATTTTGGCATCAATGAATTTATCACGATTGCCGACAATCTCGAAGCCATCATCCAGACTTTTGAAGCGGAAGAAAAAGGAAGCGGAAAAGTTTTAGCCGAATTTATGGCGGAAGCCAAAAGCAACTACGATATTGCGATTAAAGATTTGGTCTACAATCCCGGCGTTTCCCCTTTGGAACTCGTCACTTTGGAAACGATGAAAAAAGTCGGGCAATTCTTCAGCAACATCAGCAAAGACGTCCGCAAAAAATTTAAAAACAAAAAACTGATCCAGATTTTAGAATTTCCTGTGTTGTTTCTTGGTGCAAAACCTTCCGACACACCTTCGTTCTACAGTTTTATGAATTATGCTGATTTTGGCTTGGGCACTTGGCATCCGAAAAACGGTATGTACAGTGTAGTCTTAGCGATGGAAAAGTTAGCTTTAGAATTGGGTGTGACGATTCATACCAACTGTAATATTTCCAAAATCAATGTCAATCAGAACCAAGCTACAAGCCTGACAGTAAATGGTGAAATCATTTCCGCCGATATTGTATTGAGCGGCGCCGATTACCATCATACAGAAACTTTGCTTGATGTTGAAAACCGTATGTATTCTGAAAGTTATTGGGAACGCAAAACTTTCGCGCCGTCGTCATTGCTTTTCTATGTTGGTTTTGATAAAAAAATCGAAAACGTAGAACATCATTCGTTATTCTTTGATGTCGATTTTGACATTCACGCCGCCGCGATTTATGACGATCCAAAATGGCCTGAAAATCCTTTGTTCTATGCGAGTTTTCCATCTAAAACCGATGCAAATGCCGCGCCTGAAGGAAAAGAAGCAGCTATTTTCCTAATCCCAATTGCGCCTGGCATTCAAGATACTGAAGCATTGCGGAATTATTATTTCGATGAAATTATAAAACGCCTCGAAAACCTGACGCGGCAGTCTGTTAAAAGCAATATTTTATTTAAAGAATCGTTCTGTTTGAATGACTTCATCAAAGATTACAATTCCTATAAAGGCAACGCGTATGGCATGGCGAACACTTTGTTGCAAACCGCTTTTCTGAGACCAAAACTCAAAAGCAAAAAAGTACGTAATTTATATTTTACCGGACAACTTACCGTTCCAGGACCGGGCGTTCCACCAGCCTTAATTTCAGGAAAATTAGTAGCCGAATTAATCGAAAAACACATTTAATTTATGAAATCTATCTTCGATACCGTTTCTTTTGAATGTAGCAGGAATGTCACCAAAGCCTACAGCACCTCGTTTTCTACCGCGGTCAGAATGCTGGCGCCAAGCATTCGTCAGGACATTTATAACATCTATGGGTTTGTACGTTTTGCAGATGAAATCGTAGACAGCTTCCACGATTATGATAAAGCCGAATTGTTCGCGCTTTTCGAAAATGATTTAGAGCGCGCCTTAAAAAATAAAATCAGCCTGAATCCCGTTCTGAATGCGTTCCAGCATACGGTTACGAAATTTAATATTCCTGAGGAGCTCATCGCGGCCTTCATGAAAAGCATGAAATTAGACCTGCATAAAACAGAATATAAAACAAAGGATGAGTACAACGAATATATTTTTGGTTCCGCCGATGTGGTCGGTTTGATGTGCCTGAAAGTGTTTGTGAATGGCGACCAACAGAAATACGAAATCCTAAAAAATGGCGCGATGCGATTGGGATCGGCTTTTCAGAAAGTCAATTTCTTGCGCGATTTGAAAGCGGATTTTGAAGGTTTGAACAGAACCTATTTCCCCGACACAGATTTGAATCAATTGGATGAAACCGCCAAATCGAAAATCATCGCCGAGATCGATGCAGATTTCAAAGCTGGTTACGAAGGTATTTTGTTGTTGCCTTTAGAAGCAAAATTAGGCGTTTACACAGCTTATGTTTACTACAAAAAACTGTTATCCAAATTAAGCAAAACGCCTTCCTCTGAAATCAAAAATACGCGCATCAGAGTTCCGGATTATCAGAAATACGGATTGTTTGCAAAATGTTATTTCAACTATAAACTAAAATTTATTTAAGATCATGTGGACGAATATACTAGTTTTTTTTGTGACTTTCTTCTTCATGGAATTTATGGCATGGTTCAGTCATAAGTACATCATGCACGGTTTCTTATGGAGCCTGCACGCCGACCACCACAAAAAAGACCACGATTCGTGGTTTGAAAGGAACGATGCGTTTTTTATTTTTTACGCTGTCGTTAGCATCGGTTTCTTTTTGCTTTGGCAATACGATATTTTAACGATTGGCTTAGCCATCGGCCTAGGGATTTTCGCCTACGGCTGGACGTATTTTTTAGTGCACGACATTTTCATCCACCAACGGTTTAAACTGTTCCGCAATGCCAATAACATGTATGCCAGAGCGGTAAGACGCGCGCACAAAATGCACCACAAACACATCGGAAAAGAACATGGCGAATGTTTCGGAATGTTGCTCGTGCCTTTCAAATATTTCAAGAAATAAAAAAACCTTCCGCATTGGGAAGGTTCTTCAATAAATGATTTTATAATTACTTCGACATCAATTCCTGCAAAGGCTTGAATTGATCCAGATTGAGTTTGGAATCTTTGAGCATCGAAATCATATTCATAATGGCGGTCGGGCTCATGTCTTTTCCCAGAACACGTACGATCGCAAATCCGTTTTCAGCCTTGTTCGCATACACAACGAATTCGTTGATGTGTTCGTCTTCGCCTACAAAACTTACTGAAGCGCCGTCTTTACCCGATCCGAATTTCATCAGTTGCTGGTATTTCTCCTCTTTAAGAATGGCATTGACTTTAGCGCGTTCGGTTTCAAATTGCGCTTGGTTTTTACCGTTGCATTTGAAAGCTAGAACATTCATTTTATCAAAAGATTTTAGTGCTTTGGTTTGTTCGGCGGTCAGTTTCATTTGATCCAATTTGAGGATGCTTGGTGAAACATCGACGGCAACGAAATCCTTATTATCGGAATTCTCTACAAAATACTTCTGCAACGAAGGCTCATCATTACAACCTATCAATACTAACAGCAGTGCGATATAAATGGAGATCGATTTCATATCGGATTATTTATTGCCTTTAGGACCTTTGGAACCTTTGGTCGCTTTTTTCAAATCTTCGCCGCCCGGAAAACGCATTTTGTCGGTGAGTACTGAAATTTCATTCAAATCAAAATCTCCCGTTAGCGACATCAGCACAGTGTCTTCATTTTTACTGCCTTCGATAAACATCAGCAATTCGCGCACCTGACTGTCGCTGGCTCCTGATTTCACAAGGATTTTGATGTTTCTGCCATCCTGATTCACACGCATCAATTCTTCAAGACCGGCCGTTTTGATGTATTTTTCTGAAGCGGCGCGCATTTCGTTTTCTACGCGTGTACTTTTTGTCGTGAAGACTTTGAGGTTGTCTAACTTCTTAATTAGATTCAGATACTGTTGGGCTTCCTTGTCTGAAGCTTCCATTTTGACTTTGCTCATCAGGTCGAACATTTTCTTGTTGACGATGATCGAAGTTACGTCGTCTTGCCCGTCGAATTTATCGAAAGCGCCTTGGGCGAAGAATGGGCTCGACATTAAAAAAACTACCAGTGTGACTAAAAAATTTTTCATGTTTTTGTTTTTTGATGATTAATAGATATTGAATTTGATGATGATTGATTACTCCGTGATGAATATTTGGTCTTTGGTATTTTCGTAATTCTGAATATATTGGATGCTTTCTATACCAACATTCACATTCGTTGACAACATCGCCAAAGCTTTTTGTGTTTCGCGGAAAGCTTCTTCAGGATCGTCATAAGTGCCCAATTCCTCATTGCTTTTTTCAGCAGAAAGATTGTTGAAAGCATAAATCCCGACGCCCAATAAAACGACAATCGAAGCGGCTATCGAAATCCATTTGATCTGGCTTTTTTTACTTTGCTGTAAAGGCAGCTCACGTTCAAAATTTTGACTTTTCTCTGTGGCATAATAACCAAATAAAGCCTGATACTGCTGCAAATGTGGCGCAACGGTTTCTGAAGAAAAATACCTTTTCAATTCGTTTTCTTCGGCAATCGTGGTTTCGCCTTCAAAATATTTTTCGAGTAGTGTTTCTATTTTATACAATTCCATAACTGTGTGTTTTTAGCATGTATTCGCGGATGGTTTTTCTTCCTCTTGAAAGCGCCACGCGAATCGCCGTTTCATTCATTTCTAAAATTTTGGCGATTTCAGCAAATTCGTATTGCTCGATGTCGCGCATTTGTATGATCAGCCGTTGTTGTTCCGGCAAAGTATTGATGATTTTCTCAACCCAATTTAAGCTGTCGGTATCTTCCAATTGCTGGTGTAATCCCGGTTCTCTATCCGTAAAATTATTATGAACGATTTTCAAATTCCCGGCCCTTTTTGATTTGAGCTGGTCAAGACAATAATTTTTGGTGATGGTCATCGCAAAAGCTTCCACGCTGTGATACGAACCGAGGCTTTCATTCTTATTCCACAATTTGACGAGCACTTCCTGAGTTGCATCTTCAGCTTCTTCGGTACTCACGAGCAATCGCTTGGCGAGCCGGAAGACTTTATCCTTAAAAGGAGCAATCAGATGTATAAACTCATGTTGGTTCATTCGGACGGTTTTGTTGAATCGATGTAGAGGCAAGACGAAGCCGCTATATTTTTGTTACAAAGAAGCGAAAATAATTTCGGAATACTTAAATTTACCATCGTTTGAATCCGAATTGATATGAAAAAAAATTGCTACCTGCTTTTATTCCTGCTTGTTTTCGGACAGCTTTTTCAAAGTTGTGACGTGCAGGACGACAATAAAGTTCCTGAAGATATTGCCATCCAAAATTTTGTCTGGAAAGGATTGAACCTTTATTATCTGTGGCAGGCCGATGTTCCGAATTTAGCTGATTCCCGATTTGCGAATCAATCTGATTTGAATCAGTTTCTCTATGGCTATTCAGACCCAAAAAGTTTATTTCAAAATTTGTTGAACAAACCCAGAAGCCTGTTTCCGAATCCTGGTGAAGCCATCGATCGTTTCAGTGTGATTACTGATGATTATTACGAACTCGAAGGCATACTCGCCGGAACGACCAAAAACAACGGAGCCGATTTTGCTTTGTTTTATAAAGATGCTTCTCAAACTGATGTATTTGGTGTCGTACGTTATATTCTGCCGAATTCAGATGCGGCTTCAAAAAACGTACAACGCGGAACTATTTTCTATGCGATCAATGGCGTGGCGTTAAACAAAAACAATTACAGCGACTTGTTAAGTCCGGATACTTACACTTTGAATTTTGCAGCTTATGACAATGGCAACATCACACCCAACGGGCAATCGATAAGCCTGACCAAAACGGTTCTTTCTGAAAATCCTGTTTTGATTTCGAATGTCATTACTTCAGGAACGCACCGCATCGGTTATCTGATGTACAATGGTTTTTATCCAAATTACGAATCACAACTCAATGCAGCGTTTGCCAACTTCAAAGCCCAAAACATCACCGAACTTGTTTTAGATTTACGTTACAATTCCGGCGGTTCGATTGCAACGGCGACACGTTTGGCCAGTATGATCACGGGACAATTCACGAATCAGGTTTTCGCCAAAGAACAATGGAATGCGAAACTCGAAGATTATTATCAGTCGAACAATCCAAACACACTTTTGAATTTGTTTCCGACAAGATTGGGCAATAACGAAATGATCTCAAGTCTGAAACTGAGTAAAATTTATATTTTAACTACAAAAAGCACCGCCTCTGCGAGCGAACTCGTGATCAACGGATTGAAACCTTACATTAATGTAATCCAGATCGGGGATGTTACGGTCGGGAAAAACGTGGGATCGATTACACTATACGATTCCCCTTCATTCTCAAAAGAGGGCGCCAGCACCAAACACCGCTACGCCATGCAACCTTTGGTATTGAAGATTGTCAACAAACTAGGCTTCGGCGATTACACGAACGGCTTGGAACCCAACATCGCCCTAAAAGAAAATTTCGGAAACATGGGCATACTCGGAAATGTTGATGAACCTTTACTGAACCAAGCCATCAATGCGATTATCGGCAGCGGCAGAAGCATTCCGTCAAACCGTGTGCGCCACTTTGAAGCGCTTCAGGATACCAGAAATGTTACGCGTCTGAAAAACGAAATGTATCTCGATCAATTTCCTAACGCTGTGCTCTCAAAATAAAAAAGCTTCCTGTTTCCAGAAAGCCATTTCATTTTTATTGGTTAAAATAAAACCCATTCGGACCGACTCGGGTTTCAAAGCTTCCGAGTAAGGTTCCTATTGTATTAGGAAAGATGCCAGTCGAGTAAACTTTAACCTCACCGTTGGTTGTAAATGATTTAGCATCGGCAACATAAATTCTTTCGTTTTTTACTGCGAATCCATAAATATATTGAGCGGTTGGTGAAAAGGCTTCCGAAGTAGACAAAGCAGTTGCGGTCAATGCCATTTTATATACTTTTGAATTCATGACATAATAAGCATTACTGCCGAAAACAGAAAAATAATTTACGTGATCTGTAGCATTAGGCATCGTGAACGTTTTGGTCACGGTATTTGAAGCCAGGTTGACTTTAACGATACTCCCTGCAGTCTCCACATCAGGAGCTACAGCATATTGTGAATGCCCGTTACACGAAACCCAAAGCGTCGTGCCGTCCACTGCCATTGTATCAGGCATATCGCTTACGGTAATCGTCGTACTGATCGTATTTGTAGCGGCATCAATCACGGTAATCTTGTTGCCATTGGTTCCTAAATCATTATGGGCTACATAGAGTTTCCCTGCGTTTTCAATGATTTTATTTGGAAAATCGCTAACCGGAATGGTCGCTGTTACTGTATTAGTAGCCAAATTAATTACTGATACGGTTCCGGTTCCTACGCCGGAATTCCAATTGGTCAGGTAGCCTTTTCCGTTGGCGAATGCTATGTATCTTGGTTGGTTCAAACCTGTAATCGAACCCACTTTTTTGAGCGAATAACGATTGACGATTTCAATTTTTCCGGTTACATTGACTACAACATAAGCGAGATTGTCATGAAACCCGATGCTTTGTCCGGTATTGCCAATCATGGCGCCTGGATTTAGTACGCCGTAATCGATGTTTTCAGATTGGCTTAAATCGAACGAAATATAAGTTAAGGAAGCATTATCCTGCCCGAAGTTTCCTTCATTCAGAACCAAAACGCCACTGTCATAATCTCCTTTAGGGATATAATTTGCGACAGTATCATCATCACTGGTACAGGAGTTCAAAAATAAAGCGCTTATCAAAGCGAATGCAATCAGTTTGTTTAGTCTCATTGTTTTTAAATTTTAATGGTTAAGTTGATATTGAAATTCCTTCCAGGTAATGGCCGGCTGGGAACATTCTGATAATTTTCGTCCGCTAGATTCAATATTCGGAATCCTAAGGAATAAGTATTTTTTGTGCCAAAATGGTAATCGATGCTGATGTTGGAAACCGCATATTCTTTTAAAATGGTCTGATCATCATCCAAAATAAAAACGGCGCCATTAAAAAGAAATTGATAATCGATGCTTAATTTTTTATAACTGTAGCCTAGGCCGCCCGTAAATTTATGATACGGAACATAAGTCAGCTGGTGGTTCGATTCCTTATCTTTTGAAATGGTATAGGCATACGTTGAAGTCAGTTTGAAGGTATGCGCACCGATGTTCCGCTCGCAATCTAACAGAAATTCAGCGCCGTAACTGGCTACACTGCCCACATTTTCGGGAGACCAGAAACCATTAGTGGGTTTCCAGCGCAACAGGTTATCAATATCATTGTAATAAGCCGTCGCTGAGAATCTAAATCCTTTGCCATGAAATTCGTGACCGAGTTCGTACTGTATCGATCGCTCGGGTTCCAAATTCGGATTGCCGCCAAATTTCCAGTACAGATCATTGAAAGTCGGCATTCTAAAATTCCGTGACACATTGATTTTGATGTTGTAAAACGAAGTCACTGCGGCATTGGCACCTATCGAAAACAACCACGGACTTTTATAAGCGTTACTTTCTTCCTTGCGCAGACACCATTCCGTTTGCAGGTTTTTGAAAAAACGGTATTTGGTCATCAATGCCAAGGAACTGGTATAACGCGTGGCATTTTTGATGCTTTCGCCCGTGCCTTTAGTTTGAGTATAATCTACACTGCTGTTGATTTCCCAACGATTCGTAATCGCATAGCCAAAATCATATTTGCCGATGAAAGTCTCCGCAGTCGAAGTCTCGAAGTCAGGTTTGTCGTAATCCGTGAAATATTGGTATTGTTCCGAAAGGAAAGCCACTCTCGCCGATGACTTGATTTTATCGTATTGTACGAGCCATTCCAATAAGTTGCGCGTGTTATATTCGCGGTATTTATTCTTGGAATCTGAAGCTATTGTACCCGAAAAATGCCTTTCACTTTCAAAAAACTGGCTGTAAATTTTAAGCAGTTGAAACTTATTAAGCTGATATCCAAAAGCCACATTCATACTCGTATTATAAAATTGCCCGTTATTATTTCTGCGTCCGTGTTGCTCGGGATATTCATAATCGTTGTCCGAACTGTTTCTTGAAAGACTGATGTTCGCACTGGCTTTTTCGCCTGATATGATGGTTTTATAATTCGCGCCCAGCGTGTTAAAACTGCCGTACGAAAGGAACAATTCGTTGCGGAACTGCTTTTTGAAAGTCAATTCGTTATTCAGGTGAATGCTGCCGCCAATCGCGCTACTTCCGTAGATGGCACTTCCGCCGCCGGAACGCACCGTAATACTCGAAAAATCTCTGGTGGTAATGGTATTGAAATCAGTCTGTCCATGGAGTTGCGAATTGATGTTGATGCCATTCCAAATCACAGCAGTTTGCGACGCTGTAGTTCCTCTAAATGAAGGTGAAGAAACCATCCCTAAACCATTTTCCTTGAAATAAACCACCGAATTGTAATTCAATAAGGAAGTCAACGACGACGCGTTTTTTCTAATCACGGAATCATTAAGCACCTGAACCGACTGGGTTTTGGAAAAACTTTTGAGATACGGATCCGAAACGACAACCTCTTTGAGTTTGACAATCGTATCCTGTTGCGCACAAAGGATTTGGCACAGCAGCAACATACAGAATAGAAACAGCTTTTTTGCAGTCATAATGTCTGAACCTTTTTCCCGAAGATTCGATATTTGTTATGAAAAAGGCAGGTCTCCTGGCTTGCGTCTTGTTGTTTACCTTCCCATCGCGATGATTGCGACAGTGGTGTTGTAGTTAACAACAAGCTTGATAGCTTACAGTTGCGGGAACAGCTTAGGTTTTGAACCTAATTCCCTTTTAATGGGGTTTGAAATCGTCAAACCACAACCTTAATTCGAGCGCAAAGATAGGCTTATGATTTGGAATTCAAAATAAAATTTGAATTTTAAAACGGTTTACCTATACCTTTGCAACGCTTGAATGAAAGTCTATGAAATCTGTTCTGCTCAAAATCCCATTGCTGTTTTCACTGTTATTCCTCGCTGGATGCCAACAAAAAAAAGGCAATCTGGTCACGGATCATCTTGACGGAACCAACCAGATTCAGTACGCCAAAGGAATATCGATTGTGAAGCATCAAGGATTTTCAATTGTAAAAATCACCGATCCTTGGCCCAATGCTGCAAAAGTCTACACCTACATTCTTCAGGAAAAAAAAGGCAGCATTCCGGACAGCCTCAAACAAAATACGATCATTCAGATTCCGATTAAAAAGATTGTCGTGACCTCAACCACGCATATTCCGTCTCTGGAAATGCTTGGCGTCGAAAACACACTTATCGGTTTTCCGAATCTCGATTATATTTCTTCCGAAAAAGTTCGCCAGCGCATTGATTCCGGAAACATCAAAGAACTCGGAAGCAACCAGAACCTCAATACCGAAGTACTCATCGATATTGCGCCCGATGTCATCGTTGGTTTTGGCATCGACAACAACAATCCTACTTTAGACAACCTTCAAAAAAGCGGGCTCAAAGTCATCCTCAACGGCGACTGGAACGAACAAACACCACTCGGCAAAGCAGAATGGATCAAGTTGTTTGGCGTCTTATACGGTATGGAATCGAAAGCGAATACCATTTTCGACAACATCGTTTCGGACTATAAAAAAACTGCCGCTATCGCATCCAAAGCCAATACAAAACCAACCGTTATGGGCGGCGCGATTTATGAAAACCAATGGTATTTACCCGAAGGAAACAGTTGGGGTTGTTATTTTCTCAAAGAAGCGCATGCCCAATATTTATGGGCCGACAGCAAAGGCACGGGAAGTTTGTCGTTGTCGTTTGAAAGCGTTCTCGAAAAAGCGCAAAATGCCGACATCTGGATTGGTCCGGGCGAATTTACGTCGCTCAAGGAAATGCTTGATGCCAATCCACACTACGGACAATTCAAAGCTTTTCAGAATAAAAAGGTCTATTCATACAGCACGCGCAAAGGCAAAAAAGGCGGGCTTATTTTTTATGAACTAGCACCCAACCGTCCAGATTTGGTATTAAAGGACATTTTAAAAATCACGCATCCGGAATTGCTGCCGGATTATCAGTTGTATTTTTTTGACCAGTTACAATGATACAACGCCAACAACATACTTTTCTTTATCTTTTACTGCTGGTCATCGCGGTGTTTCTACTCATTTTGGATATCAGCTTAGGATCAGTAACCATTCCGTTTAAAGAAGTACTGACCACATTAACTGGTGGAAAAGCTTCTAAAGAAACCTGGGAATATATCATCTTAAATTACCGTTTGCCCAAAGCAATTACTGCGGTTTTGGTTGGCGTCGGTTTGTCGGTCAGCGGTTTGCTGATGCAGACTTTATTCCGGAATCCGTTGGCCGGACCTTATGTTCTTGGACTTAGTTCGGGTTCGAGTTTGGGCGTGGCTTTGGTCATTTTAGGTGCGGGATTTTTACCTGCGGTTTGGGGTAGTTTTTTAGTATCTTCTTATGGAATCATCATCGCTTCCTGCATCGGAAGTTCTTTGGTGTTGCTTTCGATATTGGTAATTTCACAACGCTTACGCGATACGACTGTAATCTTAATCGTCGGATTGATGTTCGGCAGTTTCACGAATGCGTTTGTGGGCGTCCTCTCCTATTTCAGCACCGCGGCACAATTGCAGAAATTCACGTTTTGGTCGCTCGGAAATTTAGGCAATTTATCGTGGAATTCCATTTTGGTTTTGACCATCACGGTGATGATTGGAATGGTATTGAGCCTCGCCAGTATCAAATCGCTTGATGCCTTACTACTTGGTGAAAACTACGCGAAAAGCCTTGGCATGGATTTCAAAAAATCGAGATTCATCATCATTATGGCTACGAGTATTTTAGCAGGAAGCATCACCGCTTTTGCCGGACCGATTGCGTTTGTCGGACTTGCCGTTCCGCATATGGCCAAACTGATTTTCAAAACGAGCAATCATGCGGTTTTATTCTGGAGCACTTCCATGATTGGGATGAGCATTATGCTGTTATGTGATATGATTTCACAAGTTCCGGGTGGTGATTTTACGTTGCCCATTAACGCAATTACATCAATAATTGGCGCGCCTGTAGTCGTTTGGCTATTAGTCCGCAAAAGAAAAATGATGGGCTGATGGAACATAAAACTACATTAAAAACCTCAAATTTAAGCATCGGCTACGCGGATTCCAAGCAAGTGAATTGCATTGCATCGGCTGTGAATATTACATTGAAGAAAGGCAAACTCATCGCACTTATCGGCGCCAACGGTATCGGGAAATCTACGTTGTTGCGTACGCTAACGGGAATCCAAAAACCACTTTCAGGCGAGATCGATCTGAATGAAAAACCGCTGCATTCATTTGAATCACTTGAGCTCGCACAACAAATGAGTTTAGTGCTTACAGAAAAATTACCACCAAGCAACTTGACCGTTTACGAATTGATTGCTTTGGGCAGACAACCTTACACGAACTGGATCGGAAAATTATCGGAACTGGATCGCCATAAAATAGATGAAGCAATAGCCTTAACACAAGTCGAAGCTTTACTTGCCAAAAAGCATTACGAAATCAGCGACGGACAACTCCAGATTGTATTGATTGCAAGAGCGTTGGCACAGGACACGGATCTGATTATCCTTGACGAACCGACAACACATCTCGATTTGAAGCATAAAGTTTCACTATTCAGGCTGCTTAAAAAACTAACTCAGGAAACTCAGAAATGCATCTTATTTTCGACGCATGACATCGACATGGCGATTCAACTGAGTGATGAAATAATTGTGATGAATGAGCGGAAAACCATACAAGACAAGCCTTCAGCATTGATTGCCAATGGCGTTTTAAACACCTTGTTTTCTGATGAACATCTTTTCTTTGATGCCGTGACTGGCAAATTTATTTTCAGAAACCTGTAATTGACTTTTCAGACCAAACCTATTTCCCTTTCAACAAATTGATGCTGACCGTGGCGATTTCCGAATCGGGGAATTTCCTGAAAACTGAAGCATCGGGAAACAAACCGGCTTCTGCTGCGACTTTGTTGAACACGTCGATTTCTACGATATATTGATCTGAAAAACCGTGGGTCGCGTCATAAGCGGTTGCGGCGGTTTTACCAATATTGCGGGCCGCCACTTCCGGTGGAATCGTATGCAATTCAATTAGCAACAACCCAAAACGGCTCACATAAGGCGACCATTTTTGCAGGTGTCCGAGCAAATTGTCTTCAACCAGTTCGGTGCTGATCATTTCACCACGATGCGCAAAAGCTCCAGTGGATTGACTCAGGCGATTCGGTGTATTATGCCTTGGCATTTCCCAAATGCGGTTGTGATCCAGAAAAGTGCGCACATTAAGCAAATCTTTAAGGTCGATTTTGTAATTTTCCATAAGATCGTTGGCTAGGATATCCGGACGTCCGATATCGCCCCAAATGACTTTCGCCCAAATGTCGGCTTTGATCAGGTTGGCGCGCGAAACCTTTAAGGCTGCCTGATTATAATCGACGCCTACTAAAAATAATGGATATTCGTCGAGCATTTTGCCGCGCAAAGTCTGCCGGTCAATCACTTCAAAAATATGTTGGAGGAACGCGCCATTGCCACAACCCATATCGAGGATTCCTTTGGGCTGTTCTTCAATGGGCTTGTTGAACAGTTCGATTAAAATTTCGTCTACGATTTTGAAGTAGGTTTCGTGGGCGCCGCCGCTTCCCCAAACGTTCATTTCGCGATCCACGTGGATTTCGTCACTACCATCAGGCTGCATTCTCAGGATCGATGGGTTTCCAAACATGAGTTCTTCAATCCTCGCAAAAGTCGGCGAATAAGAAACCGTGACTCCATAAGCCGAAGCACGTTTGGCAAAAAACAAACCCGTTTCTGTAAATTGATAATTGCCGTTATTTTCATCGAACCATCCTAAAAAGGTGAGGAAATTTAGAATCTTGACGAACAATTCAGGCGATTTGTGAAATTCTTCAGGACGGAAGGAAACCTCCATGAAGTATTTGTGGAACATGCCGCTCATACCCAAGCGAACTAATGTCGGACCAACGAGATAGCCTTCGACATGCTTTAAAATCTGGTGTTGGATTTCAGCTGTGGGTTCATCATCAGAAAAGGTGATGCCGTAATTCTTTTGATACTTTTCAAAAATAAGGTTGAGTTTGTGAAAAGGGGCTTCTTCAAAAAGCCTCGGATGAAATTGTGTGGAGAAATGCAGTAAATCAACAACATCTTCATAGAGGTAAAACAGCGAAAAAGCGGTTTCACTTTTTGCAGACAATTTGAATGTTATGGTTTCCGCATCCGAATGATATTCTAAAAACCCTTGCGAACACAAAACGCGCAAACCCACATGAAGATATCCTTTGTTGGCTTTGAATTGAGAAGTCAGTGCGTCAAGCGTGGCTTCTTTATGATCGAGTAAATATTGCAAAACACCTTTTTTCTGAAGTGCGACTGCTACAGGAGCAGTGGCCAATCCGTCGAGATGCCTGAAAATGGTGTAGCGAAATTCGGAAGAATGCTTCATACTATGAAAGTTTATGGGTTGCTCATTTTCAAATATATAAAAATTTGCATCGCATGAAGCGACAAAAGGCAATTACTCGACCTTTCGCTTTTTTCGTACGGTAAGATGCATAAAACTGCCTATTTCGGGCTGGTTATCGCCCAATAAAAAGCCAAACGGTTTTAGCGGTGTGATCCTGTCGAAGATGACCTTGATGATGGCCGTGAGTGGAATGGCCAAGAACATTCCGGAAATACCCCAAATCGCACCACCAATCAATACTACAATGACAGAAACAAGCGCATTGATTTTTACTTTACTCGCCACGATTTTTGGCACAATAAAATTATTATCGACAAACTGTACGAAACAATAAATCAAAAATACCCACAAAGCGTCAATAGGAGTTTTAGTCGCGACGGCCATCAGCATCGGTATAGCAATAGCTACGATACCGCCGATGTACGGAATAAAATTCAACAAAGCGCCGATGACACCAATCAATATAGCGTAATCAATTCCCAATGCCAGCAATCCAATCGAATTTAGGATCGCTACTAAAGCCGCTTCAATCAGCAACCCGATCAGGTAACTCTGGATGAGTGTTTTGGTTTCACTGAGTACTTCACCAACCAATTCTTGTCGGTTATTTTTAAACAACTCCGCAATGAATTCGAGCAGCAGCGGTTTGTAGAACAACATCATAAAAATATAAACAGGCAACAAAAAGAACAACACCAGCAAACCCATAAAAGACGTTAAGGCCGTACCGATATAAGTAGTGCTGTTGCTCATTAATTCGGCTCTGGTTTTGGCAATCCATGCGTTGATTTGGGAATGTTCGACATTGAAATTTGCGGCCATCCAATACATGCCGTCATCAAGAATCTTGGTGAATTTTCCTTTGAGTTCGGGCATCGAATCGCTTAAATTGGCCGCCTGAGAAAAAATAAAATAAGCCAGCAAAGCAATCAGCAACATCGTCGCCGTAACTGCTAAAAGTATCGCCACGACACGGTTGCATTTTTTTCTGATTAAAAAATTGACCAACGGATTGAGCAATACCGCAATGATTACTGAAAAAATCAAAGGAACTATGATATCCGCTCCAATATACAATACGAAGAAGAACGCCACCAAACCCATGGTGATCAATGATAGTTTTATGTATAACGGATAATCCTGAATGGCATTTTTCATGGGTTTGCTTTTTGGTGCGAACTTTAGTTTTTCTTAAAAATCGTAACGGCAAGAATTCCGGTGATGACGACTAAAGCAAGGAAAGTGAAGAAAATAATTTGTGCAATCTGCGCAGCACCCGAAGCAATATCGGTAAAGCCAAACAAGGCTGCAATGAGTGCGATGACTAGAAAAATAGCGGTCCATTTGATCATGATTTCTTGGTTTTTTGGTTCGTGATTTTTTTACGCTTGTGGCTCAAATCGGCTTCTTTTAACGAGTGTGATTCTTCAACGGACTCGTCATTTTCTGCTAATTTGGCGATGTGTTTGTAGAATTTCTTAAGTACAATAAGATCGGATTCATTGATATCTTCTATGGAAACCAACCGGTTGCTCGCCATTTCTTTGGCTACGATAAGTTCGTTGAGTTTGAGATGAATGGCAATCGAATCCTTATTTTGACTTCGCTGAATCAAAAATACCATGAGAAAAGTCACAATCGTGGTTCCCGTATTGATCACCAATTGCCAGGTGTCCGAAAAATTAAAAAAAGGACCGGAAACAATCCAAATCAGCACTATAGAAAATGAAATCACGAAAGCCGCCGTACTGCCTGCCGCTCTGGTGACTACTGAAGATATTTTTTCAAAACCGGAGCTTCTTTTTTTGTTGTTGCTATTCATATCTGGATATCGATTGTTGTTGCTTTATCGATATACAAATTTGAATTTCACATAGCTTAAATCCGTTACAGAAAAACGGCGAATACTTGTAAAATTACCACATCGTTTGAGGAACGATTAGATCACTTACTTTAAGATTTGTCTTCTAGCTTCACCGATGACAAATGCGCACGCATTCGCGAGATTGTAACTGCGTACCAAAGGCGAAATAGGAATTTTAAGATGGTTCGGAAATCTTTGTAGCATTTCCTGGCTCAAACCCACGCTTTCCTTTCCGAAAACCAGCCAGTCGCCGTCTTGGAATTCGTTCTCGAGATACGATTGCTTCGCGTGCGAACTCATCAGAAAAACACGTGACAAATCAGGAATCTGGGCAACCCACTCATCAACATTTTGATATTCTTTCCAATCGAGATGCACCCAATAATCGAGGCCGGAACGTTTTAAGTTTTTATCGGTAATCTGAAACCCGAACGGATGAATTAAGTGCAAACGGCTTTCAGTGCCGACGCATAAACGTCCGATGTTTCCGGTGTTGTTGGGGATTTCGGGTTCTACTAATACGATGTTAAGCATTGGATTGGATTATGAGATTGTGAGATTTTAAGACTAAGAAATATTGAATTCAGGAACTTCGACAACTTGACCAGAAGGTAAATCATTAAGATGTACGTTTCCAATTCGGACGCGAACCAACCGCAATGTGGGAAATCCGACAGCTGCGGTCATCTTTCTGACCTGACGGAATTTGCCTTCGTTGACCGTAATCGATGCCCAAGAAGTCGGGCCGTGGCGTTCGTCCCTGATTTTTTTGGCGCGTGGTCCGAAATTGGGAACCGATTCCAGAATAAAAGCTTGACAAGGTTTGGTGATGTATTTAGTGCCTTCAAAACCAATTTCAACGCCATTTTTCATTTTTTCAATCGCTTCCTGATGGATCAGACCATCGACTTGCACATAATATTCCTTATCGACTTTTTTGCTTCGGATCTGCTCGCTTACTTTGCCGTCAGTGGTGAGTAAAAGTAAGCCTTCGGAATCTTCATCGAGACGGCCAATCGCCATGATTCCTTCGGGAAAATCATAAAATTCACCGAGCAGTTTCTTCTTGCGTTTGAGTTCGTATTTGAACTGGCTTAAATAGCCGTAAGGTTTGTGAATTAGGAAATGACGGTGGTTCAACGCTTCGATTGTTAGGTTGTTGAAGGTAATTTGAATTCGGGATTGTAAATGATTCCAATAATATTTTCCCATGGATCTTTGACCGTAGCGACCATAATTTCTCCGCCAACGTTCATGGGATTTTCATGTACTGTCGCGCCTAATGAAACCATTCTTTCGAATTCCGCATTGACATCTTCGACGCCCCAAAACGTGAGCACGGTTTCTTCTTTTGTGGTAATAGGATTTTCTTCAGGTTGCAAACCAAGTTCGTAACCAGCGATATTGTATCCTACATAAAAAGGTTCATCGAAATAAGGTGCCGTTTCAAAAAGCGCGTTGTACCAAAGTTTGGCTTTTTCAAGGTCAGAAACTTTGTATATGGTAGTTCGCAATCCGAGGAATCTTGGTGTCATCTTTTACATTTTTAAAGCCTCAAAGATAATCGAAATAGTTTTTTGAGGGTCATTAATTTTAATCAGCTTCGAGGGAATTTGCATTTATTCCTTACCTTTACTAGCTACAAATTGAATCACAAACATGAACGCCACTATCATTACCATTCTTACTTTCAGCATTGCCTTGGCCATCGGAATTTACATCGGAAAACTGTTGTTTACCGCCCAATCGAAATCGGAAAAAATCGGTTTGGAGGAAAAACTGATCGGATTGAATTCGCAATTCGAAAGCCTCAAAGAGCAACTTCAGAAATCGCAACAGGAAAAAGAATACATCCGCAACGAGAAAGACAGTCTCGCCCTGCAACTTACAAAAAAAGAAGCCGATTTTGAGTACCTGCGCGAACGCAACCTCGAACAAAAACAGGAAGTCGAAAAACTGCAGGAAAAATTCACCAAAGAATTTGAAAACCTTGCCAACAAAATACTCGAAGAGAAAACCACCAAATTTACCGAGCAGAATAAAGAAAACATGAAAAACATCCTGTCGCCTTTGCAGGATAAAATCCAGTTGTTTGAGAAAAAAGTGGAAGATACGCACAAGGAAAGCATCGATTATCACGCCGCATTACGCCAGCAAATTCTTGGGTTGCGCGAGATGAACGAGCAGATGAGCAAGGAAACCATCAACCTGACCAAAGCGCTCAAAGGCGACAGCAAGATGCAGGGCAATTGGGGCGAATTGATTCTGGAGCGTGTGCTCGAAAAATCAGGCCTTGAAAAAGACCGAGAATATTTCGTACAGCAAGCACACACTTCAGATGACGGACAACGTGTTTTCCCGGATGTTGTCATCAATTTGCCCGACGGAAAGAAAATGATTGTCGATTCGAAAGTGTCTTTGACGGCTTATGAAAAATTCAGCAATGAAGAAGATGATGCGTTGAGAGCCGTTTATCTGAAAGAGCACGTGAATTCAATCAAACGTCATGTGGAGCAATTGGGCGAAAAGAATTACCATGATTTGTATCAGATCGAAAGTCCGGATTTTGTGTTGCTTTTTATTCCGATTGAACCTGCTTTTGCGATTGCTTTGAATGAGGAAAATTCGCTTTACAACAAAGCTTTCGAGAAGAATATCGTGATTGTCACGCCATCAACTTTACTTGCGACTTTGCGCACCATAGACAGCATGTGGACGAACCAGAAACAACAGGAAAATGCTTATGAGATTGCGAGACAAGCTGGTGCTTTGTATGATAAATTTGAAGGATTTGTTGCCGATCTGGTCAAAGTCGGTAACAAAATCAAAGATTCCAAAACCGAATACGATGCTGCGATGAACAAGCTCGTGGAAGGAAAAGGCAATCTGATTACGAGCGTCGAAAAACTCAAAAAAATGGGTGCCAAGGCTAAAAAATCATTGCCTGAAGCCGTTTTAAAAAGAGCGGAATCGGATGATAATGAACTCATTCTATAAACTTCCGAAGATTAGGAAGAAATTTCTTTAAAAAAAGTAGGGTGTTTTCATTTTGAGTTTTCTTACTGAATAAGAATTAGATTTTTGCGCATGTATTGTCAATGTTATAATTCAGCGTGAAGTGTGAATTTTTGATGATTGTCAAATACATAAAAAATATAGAATATAACCAATAGTTATTGATGAATTTGAGAGTTTAATTAATATTTTTATTATTTTTGGTTCACTTTTTTAAATTTATGAAACAATTTTACTATTCCATTTTTAGCGTTTTTTGCCTAACATTACTCGTCATTTCCTGTACTATGAGCGAGGATGAAGACTATGTAGATGTTTCTAACAGACAAAGTACTCCCGTAGAAGCTCCTGTGATATTTGATTTCGGTCAAACACCTTTTCCGAAATTATCCGATTACCATTTCTTTGTGGGTCCGCTCAAAAATTTAAAACCTGGTTATAAGGTAATTCCGTTCGAACCTGCGAGTACTTTATTTACCGATTATGCCCACAAAAAAAGATTTGTCTGGATGCCAAAAGGCACGAAAGCTACTTACAACGGCGACGGCAAAGTATTAGAATTACCGGTAGGCGCGGTAATCATTAAAAGTTTTTATTACGACCATGTACTTCCTTCCAACACCACCCGCATAATCGAAACCCGACTCATGATCCGAAAAGCCACGGGTTGGATTTTCGCAGAATATGTATGGAACGACGAACAGACAGAAGCTTACTATAACATGGACGGAGGCTATACCCAGATATCATGGACTGATGAAAACAACGTGGTGAAAGGAACCAATTACCGGATTCCGTCGGAAGCGCAATGTGTAGTTTGCCATAAAAGGAAAGAACTCGTTAATAATGTTGAAGTCACCACTTACATTCCTATCGGCATCAAACCTCAAAATCTAAACTGGAATTACAATTACGGCAACACGACCAGAAACCAATTGGCCATGTGGATTAAATTAGGCTATCTGCAAAATAATTTCAGTTTGCCTTCCGCAGAAAACACAGCCATCGACTACAGAGATACTTCAAAACCTCTTGAATTGAGAGCGCGGTCTTATGTAGACATCAACTGCGCGCACTGCCACCAGGACAACAGGCATTGTGATTACCGCCCCATGCGGTTTGATTTTGCCGAAACCGGAATCGCCGGCAGCCTTGGAAAAACCAATATGGGCGTATGTGTCAGCACATCGGACATGCAGGGTTTTCCTGTAGATTTGTCCACGATTGTAAATCCCGGAAGCTCCGATCGTTCGATGCTTTATTACAGAATAAACACCACCGATGAAGCATTCAGAATGCCACTGCACGGAAGGACAATGATTCATGAAGAAGGCGTGGCTTTAATGGGCGCATGGATCAATTCACTGCAGGATTGTCCTTAAAAATAAATTCTATTACACAAACAACTATAACCAATTAATTACTTATGAAAAAAATTATTCTCGTCATCATGTTACTGGTTTTTGTGCAGGTCACAAAAGCCCAGGACACCTGTGCCACTGCCGTTCCCATTACAGCCGGCACTTACGCCATTACGGCCATTAACGGTAGTCAGGTGCCAACTCCCTTATGCGACACCCAATACGGTGCTGTTCCTTTAACACGGCCGCCCGGAGGCGAATGGTACATCTACACCCCTACAGAAAATCATAGCGTAACCGTAACTACAGATTTACCGGCCAACGCACCGCTGGTAGACACCCGTTTTCACGTATACCGTGGTACTTGTGACAATCTGGTTTGCTACGAAGGTGACGATGACGGCGGTACAGGAAACTCTTCTACGGCGACGTTTGATGTCATTGCAGGAACATCTTATTATATCGCATTCGATAACCGATGGACTTCTGCGGGTTTTAGCTTCGCTTTGATAGAAAATGTCTTTGTTCCGACGCCTTGTTCGTTTGCAACAGCTATAACTGCCGGCACAACAACGGTTACGGGCATAGATGAACAAAACATTGTTTCGACTTGTTCCAATGCTACTCTGGCCAAATGGTACGTATATTCTCCGAACCAGAATTATGTAGTTACGGTAAGTTCAGATTTGGCACAGAACATCTGTAAAGACACTAATTTCAACGTATACTCAGGAACATGCTCAGGATCTGCTGTGTTAAACTGCCTTATCGGCGACGACGATTCAGGGGTCATTTCATGTGATTCGCAAAACCCCGATGATTCTCTTTTGTCTAAAAAGAGCTTCACCGTTTCTGCGGGAGGAACTTACTATATCGTTTGGGACAACAAACACAGCGCAGACGGTTTTGCTTTTACCTTGACTGAGACACCAATCATCATTCCGGTGAATTATACTTCACAAACAATTTCAACCATCGACAGCAATTATAAAAATTGCGTTGTAGACATGAACGGTGATGGCATAGACGATATTGTAGGAGTGAGCAGCGGAAATTTAAAAGTACACTACCAACAACCAGGAGGTACTTTTTCAATTTCTAGTTTCGCAGTCACGGGTACGGGTACTACGCTACCTTCATGGAGTATCGCTGCAGGCGATTATAATAGAGACGGTTATAATGATTTGCTTTTCGGTGCGGGCGGCGGTCCTAGTTTCTGGGAATCGAACGCCACTGGCACTGCATACATCAGCAAAACTACCAACACCAGTTATCTTTGCCAGAGAACGAATTTCATCGACGTCAATAATGATGGAAATCTTGATGCTTTCGTATGCGACGATAACAATCCAAACAGATATTATCTGAATGACGGTGCAGGCAATTGGACACATTACCAATCAGGTACGACGCCGGGAGCTTACAATTTGGGACTTACAGTCACAGGTGGAAACTACGCGTCCATTTGGACAGATTATGACAACGATGGCGACAGGGATATGTTCATCTCTAAATGTTCCGGGCCTCCATGTGAATTGCACAGGAATGACGGAGCTGCAGGTTACACAGATATCTCAGCCATTGCAGGAATCAATCGCCAGCCAGTGCAATCGTGGTCATCAGCAGTAGCGGATTTCGACAATGATGGAGACATGGATATCATGGTAGGTTCTAACGGAGGCGTTAAAAATATTCTTTTCAGAAACAATTTGGATACGACAAACGATACTGAAGAAGTTTTTACAGATGTCACTGCAGGTTCGGGCTTAAATTTAGATAATTTGACCAACAGGGATTATGTAGCTTACGATTTTGATAACGATGGGCTTGTTGACATTTTGGGCAGCGGAAGCAGAATCTTTTTCAACCAAGGCAATATGATTTTTGCGCCGACTACTTATCCTGCCTTGGCTATCGGCCCGATTGGCGACTTAAATGATGACGGATTTTTGGATATCCAAAATGGAAACACGATTCGTTATGCGGTTCCAAATGGAAACAATTGGTTCAAAGTAAAATTGCAGGGAACTCAAAGTAATGCCAACGGAATCGGTGCCAGGGTTGAGATTTACGGTAGTTTCGGAAAACAAATCAGAGATGTCAGAAGTGGTGAAGGTTTTGAATTTATGAGTTCGTTAAACGTTCACTTCGGACTCGGACAAGCTAGCCCTACTAATAGACAAGCTTCCGCTATTACTAAATTAATAGTGAGATGGCCTTCGGGTATTGTGGATACTATCGATAATCCTACCATCAATGAAGCCCTCAGAGTAACTGAAGGATCGACTTTGGCGGTGAATGCGAATGTATATTCTGAGTTTAGCATTTATCCAAATCCATCTAAAGAATTTTTGAACATCAATGTAAAAGCTAATGCTACGGAAAGTTTCAAAGCGGCACAAATTTTTGATTTGACCGGAAGAATCGTTTTAGATACCCCATTGACTTCAATGAAATTAAATATAGCAACATTACAAAGCGGCACTTATTTATTGGTATTGCAAAACCAAAACGGTAAATCATTCACACAGAAATTCGTTAAGGAATAACCCGGAAATAGCGCAATACGCTTTACTTATAAGCATCGGTTTTGGCAATGATTTTCATGTCAGAACCGATGCTTTCTTTTGATAGATTCTTAATAATGTTAATGTTAATCAATAGTTTAGTAATAAACGTAGCAGTTTCATAATTTTTATTACTTTTGGTTTGCATTTTTTTTAGATTCTTATGAAAAAACTTTTACTTTCTGTTTTATGTGTAGTAGCGGCGGCGTTTATTTTTCATTCGTGCTCTAACAGTGAAGAAGAATATACCGATATCACGACATCCAACCGGGCAACCAAACCTATCTATAGCCCTGTTAAATTTGATTTTTCACAAGTCCCGTTCGCGAAACTGTCTGATTATCATTTTTTCATTGGCCCGATGAAAAATCAGACTCCAGGTTTCAAAGTAATACCTTACACTCCGGCAAGTACGCTTTTCACGGATTATGCTTTAAAGAAAAGATTCATCTGGATGCCTGAAGGCGTGAAAGCAACCTATGTGGCTGATAACAAAATATTTGATTTCCCCGTAGGAACCGTATTAATCAAAACTTTTTATTACAATACGATTCAGCCTAACAATACCACTAAAATCATCGAAACCCGAATTATGGTTCGCAAGTCAGATGGTTGGAAATTCTATGAATATTTATGGAATGACGAACAAACTGACGCAGACTTGGTATCTGGGCCGGATTTCACTAATGGCAGTAGCAAAACCATCACTTTTAAAAAACCAAACAACGAAATCATCACTACTGATTACCGAATTCCATCGGATGCTGAGTGCTTCGCCTGTCATAAATTGAACGAACAGGCTACGCCCATTGGTTTAAAACCTCAAAACCTGAATATCGATTATGCCTATACAAACGGAAACAAAAACCAATTGCAGTATCTTTTACAGCAGCGCTATATCAACAGTTATCCTGCTTCAGTAGTTTCAACAGTTGATTATCACGACACTACAAAATCCTTAGACTTGAGAGCCCGATCTTATTTAGACATCAATTGTGCGCATTGCCATCAGGACCATGCCCGTTGCGATTACCGTGCATTGCGGTTTGCTTTTAGTGAAACTACAAATCCAACCAATCTCGGTATTTGTGTAACAGCTGCCGAAGAAATCAGCCCGACCCTGCAAAAACTCATTAATCCTGGAAATTTTGACAAATCAGTGGTTCACTTCCGAATAAACTCTACCGATGAAAGCGAACGTATGCCGTTGCTGGGAAGAACGATTGTTCACGATGAAGGTGTATCGCTTATCGAGCAATGGATTTCGTCTCTAACACAAAACTGCGACTAAAATAAAACCGAATTTAAAATAAAATTTAACTCCGAAACTAATGAAAAAAACATTACCCCTTTTTATTGCCATTTTTAGCTTCACCTTTACCATGGCGCAAGAACATTGCGACACTGCCGTTGCGGTAGCACTAGGTTCTACTACCACAGCGCCGCCTTTTACTAATGAAGCTGGCGAGGCTCCTACTTTACTTTGCGGATTGAACAATATGAACAACATTCCTGCGTCCAAAGGAAAATGGTATACTTTTACCGCTACAGAAAACAACACGATTACCATAACAACCCTTTTACCACAAAATCAAAATGTAGACACTCGCGTCATTGTATATTCGGGAAGTTGCGCAAATTTAACATGTGTGGGATCTAATGATGATTATAACGGTACCAACTCATCACAACTTACCTTTCAAGTGACCACCGGAACTGTTTATATCATTGCTTTTGACAACCGATACAGCTCTGCAGGCTTTGATTTTAGCCTCATCGTAGCACCTCCTCCAGCGGAAGACAGATTATCATTCACTTCAACGCCAGTCAATGGTATTGCAGGAACTTACAACAATTGTATCGTAGATATGAATGGCGATTATAAAGACGATATCGTATCAGCGGTAAGTACTACCCAAATGGTCATCGCATACCAACAACCCGACGGAACCTTCACCCCTACAACTTTCAGCTTAACAAACACTGTAGTTTCTCCTTCTTGGAGTATTGCAGCCGGTGATTATGACAACAACGGATTTAACGATTTAGTGTTCGGTTCAGGAAGTGGCGTTACTTTTTTGAAAGCCAATGCAGACGGAACCGCGTACACTACAGACCGAAAAGCACAATCTTATTTGGTGCAGCGTACCAATTTTGTGGATATTGACAATGACGGAAGATTGGATGGTTTTGCGTGCGATGACAATGCACCGAACAGACGCTATATGAACGATGGCACGAACCTGAATCACATTCAGGGCGGTATCGGTGATTTTGCCAGCGGTGGAAACTATGCTTCACTTTGGAGTGATTTCAACAACGACGGAAAAATAGACATGCACTTATCGAAATGCGGTCAGGGTGGTTCAGGCGTAGGTGGAAACATCAACCAATTGTTCCAAAACAATGGTGACGGAACCTACACCAACATTGCTGCAAATGCTAACATGGCGGATCCGGAACAAACCTGGTCTTCAGCAATCGGCGATTTTAATAACGACGGATGGATGGATGTGATTGTTGGGGTAAATTCCTTATCCAACGGAAACACCAACGTAAAAAGAAATAATGGCGACGGAACATTTACCAGCGTTACTGCAGGTTCCGGTTTTGATACCACAACGGCTACCGGTAGAGAATATGTAGCGCATGATTTCGACAATGACGGTTTTCTGGATGTATTGAGTTCTGGAAATCAGATTATGTTCGGTGACGGAAATTTTCACTTCACACCAAATCCAAACACCTATCCGTTATCAGCCGTAGACCGACCTGTAGGAGATTTGAACGATGATGGTTTCCTTGACATTCAAAACGGAAATAACATTTTGTTCAACAACGGAAATGCAAACCATTGGATTACGCTTAACCTTCAAGGCCTTCAAAGTAACAGAAACGGTATCGGCTCCAGAGTGGAAGTGTATACCGCAGCCGGAAAACAAATCAGAGACGTGCAAAGCGGAACCGGCTTCCAGAACATGAGCACCATCAATGCGCATTTCGGATTAGGTCCTGATACTGTAAACAGAGGCACTGCAGCTGCTCCAACAATAGAAAAAATAATTATAAAATGGCCATCCGGAGTTGTTGACACCATACTTAATCCTTCGGTAGATCAGGATTTATTGGTCGTGGAAGGTTCTTCTTTATTGGCTGTAAACCAAACTCAGAATAATGCTTTCAGTGTATATCCGAATCCTGCTAGTGACATCATCAATGTCAAATTCAACAATCCTGCAAGCGCCATCATTCAAGCGAATATTTATGATTTGAATGGTAAATTGATTTTAAGTCCAAACTTTACCAACCAAACCGTTGACGTAAAATCATTGGCAACAGGATCATACTTATTGATTTTGAAAGATGCACAAGGAAACACATACTCACAAAAAATCCTCAAAAAATAAACCTTCAGGATTTTAAAATTCTAGAAGTATTTAAATAAAAAAACTCCAATATTAATTGGAGTTTTTTTTTGTCTTAAAATCTTACACACGAGCGTCAGCGAACTGGCGAAGCAATCTCACAGTCTTGCAATCTTCGCTAAAACACCCTCAAAAGATTGAAGCCGAAGAAAATATCTCCTTTACCCCAATCGCCTGTAGTATGTCCTAAGAAACCTGCTTCATGAATGCCTTGTGAACTGCTGACATGCATCTGAAAAACATGCCCGCCGGTTTCTAAATCAACACCTACTGACAACGGATCTTTATATATTGAGCTGCTTGTTCTGTTCAAATGCGCTGCATAATCTACATTTAAAGACAAACGGTTGGTCAGTTTATAACGCCCGCCCAGACCTACTGCGTATTGCGAATTGTCCTGAAGATCGTTGTCTACAAAATTCTCATGAAAAAAAGTAGGAGCAACTTCTAAGGACAGTTTTTTGGTGAATTTCCTTGAAATCAACAGTTGCGAAACATAAATCGCCCGATCATTGAATTTCATTTTAGGATAATTGCTTTCTTTCAAAAGGTTATTGAAACCAATGCTTCCGAAGGCTGCAATCGCAAACGGAAATCCATTGTTCAGCTGTTCCTGCAAACGGATTTTTGTCGAGAAATCATAAGCCTGTTCGCTTCGAGCGGCACTTAGTGTCAACCAATCCGTGACACCGTAAAGAAATTTGAGTTGGGTAACTGCATTGTCTAATCCATAAGCGCCCTCAAACCTGTCTTTGAGAGAACCAAACCTGTGCGCGACCACAAAATAAAAATCGCCTTTAGAAGCTAGTTTTGTCGATTCGAGGTTGACGATTTTAAGCGCTTTGAAAGCCGATTCTACGGGTTGATTTTTGGGAACGCTGTCCATTCCTGCGAGCAAATCGTCTTGTGCAAAGCAAATGGCCGGAAATAGTAATGCTAAGGATAATAGTTTTTTCATAGTGTAAAAAAGTTTGTTTGTTTGAGTTGTCGACAGTTTTCTGCCTTTAAATACGAAATAAATCGAAATCCGGATAATTTGAAAGCTTTTATTCGGTAACGGTGACCTGATCCATTTTGAACACTTCCAACAGGTCATCATAACCAATAAAGCGGCCTTTCATTTTTACCTGTTTCCCGACTGTAAAGCCTTCTGGCATAGGCGGCAGGAAAGTTCCCTCGAGTTTTTCATCGAGTACGATAGCTTTGGTGGCAGGATCAATACTGGAAATTTTACCGGAAACTTCAATTGTCTTGTCCAAGTATTTTTTGTTGGCAAGGCTGTCGTTTTGGGTAAACTCAGCTTGCAGACTTTTTACGGTAAGCGTAAAACTGGCGTCTTCACTGGCAATATCGCGATGGGCTTTGTACATATAGAAGTACAATCCCGAGCCGAGGGCCAACAATAAGACAATCGTGATTAATGCAATTTTTTTCATTTCAATTTTTTTTAGATTACAAACATAATTATATATAGTTTTAATTATATATTTTTGAAATAAAAAAACAGCTATGACAAACAAACAAACACTAACATTAGCATTGACAGCCTTATTGATGGCAGGCTGCAGCTCCAACAGCCCCGATGATCTTGAAGGGGAAATCCCGGCCAACGTCACTTACACCGAACATGTAAGACCTATTATTGAAAGTAATTGCCTAAGTTGCCACGGAGAGCCTCAACAAAATAGTGCGCCGATGGCACTAACCGATTATGACAAAGTCAAAGAGTACGTCAGCAATGGCAAATTGCTCGACCGGATTTCCAGAGCGCAAGGCGCCGAAGGCATGATGCCGAATGGCGGAACAAGATTGCCGCAAACTAAAATCGACATCATTGCCAAATGGCAAGCCCAGAATTTTCAAAACTAACAAACAACTGCTATGAATAAACTATTAGTACTGGCCGTATTGCTTATGACCTCAGCTTCTTTCGCGCAAGATAAAATGATCACCAAAACCGGAAAAATCACTTTTGAGGCTTCGGTTCCGGCTTTTGAAGAAGTGAAAGCCAAAAACGATGGCGTCACTTGTGTACTCAATGTCAAAACAGGCGATATTGCCAGTTTGTCTTTGATGAAAGGATATAAGTTCAAACTCGCTTTAATGGAAGAGCATTTCAATGAAAATTACGTCAATAGCGACACCTATCCAAAATCAACCTTCAAAGGGAAAATTTTGAATTTCGATGCGAGCGCTTTGACCGCAACCGCTAAAGAATATACCATTAAAGGAAAACTTGAATTGCATGGCAAAACGAACGATTTGACCACAACCGCTAAAATCAGAAAGACCGAAAGCGGTATTGAAATCATTTCTACTTTCAACGTCAATGCGAGCGATTATGATATTCAGATTCCTTCGGTAGTCAAGAGCAAAGTCTCGAACAAAGTCAGTGTCAAAACTGAATTTCTTTTGAAATAAAAAACAGAAAAGCTTCCAGAAACGGGAGCTTTTTTATTTTAAATCTACGGCATAAAACGCATTGAGTTTGTCGAGATGTAAGATGGTCCGGCTGTCATCTTCGCTGTCGGAATACATCATTTCGAACTTTGCGCCATAGACAAATTCATCAAAAGTATACGACGTGTTGGCAGCCACGGTAGTGCTAAACATCTCGTCGAAGGTTTTCACAAAGACCAGAATTTCGCCATCAATCGATTTGAAATCCTGCTCGGTAAAACCGTATAACGGGCTTTCCTCAGTAATCGGATGCACAAGTGTCCAGCTTAAAGTCAACGCATTGACCTTAGAAAGTTCAAGATCGAGCGTATAGAATTTGTTGACCATACTGCCATTTTCCTCAATGATCATTCCGAGTGTAATTTTGGCTTCAGCGTCAGTGAAGTTGGTATTTTTGTATGGCGTCATGCGCAACATCAACGCTTTGCCTCCATTTCTGTAGGGAGAAATCAACGCATGGTGCGAGAATTTCAAAAAAGCCGTAGGCTTACTAAACCGTCCGAAGAACAATCCTGTCGCAATCGCAAAACTCAACAAGCCAATTAAGGCTTCCGCTGCTGCTAGTGCGCTGGTGAGAAATCCGTTGGGGCTGATGTGTCCGTATCCTACGGTCGTAAAAGTTTGTGCGCTGAAAAAATAAGCTTTACCAAATTTGACCCATTCCGAACCGGTAGTCGAAATGCCGTCTAAATACTGGATTCCTATTCCGTAATAAATGCATGCGAAAATAAAATTAACTGCGGCGTAAAAACCGAATAAAATCCCCAGAAATTTCCATCGGGGCATGGCAAGCATCGTATGGTACCAACTGATGCGGTCCAGAAAAGTCATCCCGCGTTTTTGTATGTTCGCTGTGCCGTCTTTATTGATAAAACGCCCGCCGTAACTGTTGGCGTTGGTTCCGAAACCAGTATTGAGATCGGTTTTGGCTTTTGAGTTTATTTTCTTTAGCAAGTCCATTTTGATAATGATTGGTGTTTCAAATGTAAGTATTCCGCAAGTATTAAAAAAGCGAATCCTTTTGGGTTTCATGATTGAAAATGTGATGTCAAAATTTTATAAACCCCGAAGTAAAATTTACTATATTTGAAACTAACGATTTAATGGCACCATCGATGTTCCGAAAACAGGGCTTTCTTTTACTCGCTTTCTTGTTGTGCTGTTGTGGCGCTTCAAAATTACACAGCAATGAAAATGACGTCAATATTGAAAAACCTGTCGATGAAATCGTTTTTGTAGTGTTTAAAATGACCAAAAAAACAACCGGAAATACGATAGCCATTATTTCAACGACCAAAAGCTATGGGAAATTGAAGCCTCAAATGGAAAGGCCAATCGATGCAGGAAATTATCTAACGCTTGAGGTTTTCCAAAATGACAAAGTCGTCCAGACGTTTCGTGAAGCACATCCTTTGCTCAAAAATGTGGAATATCTCAATGAAAACAACCAATATATTTCCCAAAAAGTAACGCCCGACGAAGGAGAATTTTTTATCCGCTTACAGAAAAAATCGGGCGCTACCAAAATCAAAATCTGGGAAACCTTACAAGACAAACCAAAAAAAGAATTGCAAACTTTTACGCTATGACCATGAAAAAAAATTACGTTTTACTGCTTTTATTATGCGTTTGGCAAATCAACGCGCAGGTTTTTGACGTTGCCACGATTCAGAACAACGGCGATCCGGACAAACACATCAACTTAGTGATTATGGGCGATGGCTATACTGCCACACAGCAGGATGATTTTCTGAATACGGCCAACAGCATCTCGAACTATTTGTTTTCCATTTCGCCCTGGGCACAATACAAGAACTATTTTAATGTGTATGCGATCAAAGTCATTGCGAACGAATCTGGCGTGAAGCATGCCAATACATCCAGCGATTGCTCGAGCTACTTTACGGAAGTTTCCAATCCGACCAACTATTTTGGAACGCGTTTCGACGGTTTTGGAATCCACCGGTTGACCATTGCGCCCAACACTACCAGAATCACTAATGTTTTGGCCGCTAATTTCCCAAATTATGACCAGGTTTTTATTGTTGGTAATTCTCCACAATATGGTGGAAGTGGCGGTGCTTATGCGGTTTTCACTGCTAACACTGCTTCGAGTGAAATCGCCGCACACGAAATGGGGCATTCCTTTGCGGGTTTGGCTGATGAATATTATGCCGGTGACCAATATTTCGCAGAAAAAATCAATATGACGCAAGAATCTGACGAGACATTAATCAAATGGAAAAACTGGCTCGAAGCCCCGAACAGCGTGGGGATTGTCCCATATTGCTGTGGTGGAAATTCAGATTTATGGTTCAAGCCTAATTCGGGCAGTTGCAAAATGGAGCAATTGAATTTACCGTATTGCAGTGTTTGTAAAGAAGGCATCGTCGAAAAAATACACAGTTTAGTGAATACGATTCTGAGTTTTACACCGGCAAATGCTACTGCGATTGAAGCTTCCCAAACCCCGATTGATTTTCAACTGACCGAATTGTTGCGCCCAATTCCGAACACTTTACACATCAAATGGCAGTTCGACACGACCATTTCTGACACCAACAGTGAAACTTTCCAACTCAATCCGACGGCATTAACCGATGGATTGCATATTCTTACCGCCAGTGTTGTGGATGAAACCCCATTAATTCGCGTAGACAATCATGCGACGGTGCATATCAGCACGGTAACTTGGTCGATTAACAAATCAAATCTTGGTGTGCAGACCAATACGACCACTAATAAAATTGCTTATACACTTTATCCCAATCCGACAAGTGAAGTGCTTCACCTGGCTTTTGATTTGGAGCAACCCGCCACTGTAGCCATAGATATTGTTAGCCTCGACGGAAAAATAGTGCAGCAATTCGCTGAGAAAAAAATGGTTTCAGGAAAATTTGAAGAAAATCTTGCCATAGAAAATATAGCGGTCGGTTCTTATATCGCAGTTGTAAAAATCAATGGTGCGGCATACAACCAAACGTTTGTGAAAAATTAAATAATAGTCGATGAAATTTCAATTAGAGCGAATTCTCCTTTTTAGCGATGCCGTTTTTGCCATTGCCATTACCCTGATGATTATTGAAATCAAACCACCTCATATAGCACATGGCGCTTCATTTGCCGAATCATTCCGTGCTTTTCTGAATGTCATCCCACAAATCTTCGGAACCGTGTTAAGCTTTTGCATGATTGGCCTCTATTGGTTCAGACACCATGACCTGATGCAGCATTTGGTGGCTTATAATGTAACATTCATCCAGCTCAATTTTGTATTGTTGCTTGCCGTGGCTTTCATTCCTTTTTCGACGGCTTTTACCATAGAAAATTCGACGACCAGTTTTACCTTATTGGTTTATAATCTGAATTATATTGTAGTGAATGTGCTCAATTTCATTATTTATAAATACGCTTTAAATCCCAAAAACAACTTGTGTGTTGCGACGGTATCCGATGAAATTTCAGTGCTCAAAAAAGACACTTTATTTTCGATTTCGGTATTCACCATTGTGATCATTCTCGGATTCTTCAACTGCAATCTTGCGGTTTTCGGTTACGCCCTTTTTGGTTTTTACGGCGTGTTTGTAAAAGACAAACCTGCGGAAATAAAATAAATTCGATTACCAAATCACAACTTGCTTTCTGGAATAAAATACTTTAGTGATGACTTGTTGCCTAACTCAATATTATGAAATTAATCAAGGAATAATATAAGGTTACCTGACTGATTAAGCTTAACTTTGAGGAACACTCAACCTTAAAATCATGGACCATTACAGTTTATCGGAAGACATTAAAGTGATGTGCATCACCGCCGATCATTTTCCTGAAGGCATTGAAGCGGCGCACCAACAATTGCACGCCAAATTTCAAGAAAAAGAAGAATATCGGCGTTTTTTCGGGATTTCAAAGCCCAACGAACAAGGTCAAATCATCTACAAAGCCGCAGCGGAAGAACTCCACAAAGGCGAAACCGAAGCGCTTGGTTTAGAGTCTTTCACCATCAAAAAAGGCCATTACAATTCTTTTTACTTAAAAGATTATGCTGAGAATCCGGGATGCATCGCAGAAGCTTTTGAAATATTGCTCGGACAAGCCGAAATTGACCCGAAAGGCTATTGTCTCGAATGGTATATCGGCACGAATGACGTCAAATGTTTGGTTCCAGTGGATGAAGATCATCTTCATTTTACGGGCGTGAATAATGAAAAAATATAGCCCCGATTCACTTGTTGTGCGTTCGTGGCTATGCTTCTTACTTCTTGTAATTACTTGCTCAAATACATTTTCCTTCTGGAATACAATTCATAAAACTGGTCGTCTTTTAAATCGTCAATGAATAAAATGCTTTCACCTGTCGATTTCATTTCAGGGCCGAGCGCTTTATTGACATTTTGGAATTTACTGAAAGAAAACACCGGCTGCTTGATCGCATAACCTTTAAGTTGCGGATTGAATTTGAAATCCGTCACTTTATTTTTCCCTAACATGACTTTAGTCGCATAATTCACATACGGTTCGCCATAAGCTTTTGCAATGAAAGGCACGGTTCGCGAAGCACGCGGATTGGCTTCAATGATGTAAACTGTATCATCTTTAATGGCGAATTGAATGTTAATCAAACCAACGGTTCGCAAGGCTAGAGCAATTTTCTTCGTATGGTCTTTAATCTGCTGCATCACAAATTCGCCCAAATTGAACGGAGGCAAAGTCGCATTCGAATCTCCTGAATGTATGCCACAAGGTTCGATATGTTCCATGATTCCGATGATGTAGACGTTTTCGCCGTCACAGATCGCATCGGCTTCGGCTTCAATCGCTCCGTCGAGATAATGGTCGAGCAGCAGTTTGTTGCCTGGAATATTTTTGAGTAAATCGATGACGTGTTCTTCGAGTTCCTGTTTGTTGATGACGATTTTCATGCCTTGACCGCCCAAAACATAGGACGGACGCACGAGCAACGGAAAATCTAGAACATCGGCTAATGCTGAGGCTTGATCCGCATTTTCTGCCACACCAAATTGCGGAAATGGAATTTTAAGTTCGGTCAATAGTTCAGAAAATCTTCCGCGATCTTCGGCCAAATCTAAAGCGTCGAAGCTCGTTCCCAGAATTTTGATGCCGTAACGGTCTAATTTTTCGGCAAGTTTCAAAGCAGTTTGTCCGCCAAGTTGTACAATCACGCCATCAGGTTTTTCGTGACGGATGATATCGTAAATATGTTCCCAAAAAACGGGTTCGAAATATAATTTATCTGCCGTGTCAAAATCAGTCGAAACGGTTTCTGGATTGCAATTGATCATGATGGTTTCGTAGCCACATTCTTTTGCAGCCAAGACGCCATGAACGCATGAATAATCAAACTCGATGCCTTGCCCGATGCGGTTTGGACCAGAACCTAAAACCACCACTTTCTTTTTATCGGTGACGATGCTTTCATTATCGACGTAGCGTTTGCCGTCAGCGGTTTCGATATCAGCTTCAAAAGTGGAATAATAATAAGGTGTTTTTGCTGTGAATTCTGCGGCGCAAGTGTCTACTAATTTGTAAACCCTTTTTACGTTTTGCTCTTCACGCAGTTTGTAAACCTGACTTTCCAGACAGCCTAACATGTGCGCGATTTGGCGGTCGCCGTAGCCTTTTTGTTTGGCTTCGAGCAATAATTCCTTTGGGAGCGAATCGATTTTATATTTGGAAATTTCTTTTTCGATTTGGTATAATTCCTCGTATTGTCTGAGGAACCACATGTCAATTTTAGTGATTTCGTGAATGCGAGACAATGGAATACCCATTTGGATCGCATCGTAAATTACGAAAACCCTGTCCCAACTGGCGAAGGTTAGTTTCTCGATAATCTGCTCGTAATTTTTATAGCTTTTTCCGTCAGCGCCCAAACCATTTCTTTTGATTTCGAGCGATTGTGTGGCTTTGTGCAAGGCTTCCTGAAACGAACGCCCGATGCCCATCACCTCGCCTACGGATTTCATTTGCAAGCCGAGTGTTCTGTCTGAACCTTCGAATTTGTCGAAATTCCAGCGTGGGATTTTGACGATGACGTAATCTAAAGTAGGCTCAAAAAGTGCTGATGTTGATTTTGTAATTTGGTTTTGGAGTTCATCAAGATGGTAACCTAACGCTAACTTAGATGCGATTTTCGCAATCGGATAACCCGTCGCTTTTGACGCCAACGCAGACGAACGTGAAACCCTTGGGTTGATTTCAATGGCGACAATATCTTCTTTGTCATCGGGTGAAACGGCGAATTGTACGTTACAACCACCAGCAAAATTCCCGATAGAGCGCATCATCAGAATGGCCATATCACGCATTTTCTGGAAAGTCGTATCGGATAAAGTCATGGCTGGAGCAACCGTTATTGAATCTCCGGTGTGAATGCCCATTGGATCCATATTTTCTATCGAACAGATGATGACTACATTGTCGTTTTTATCGCGTAAAAGTTCGAGTTCGTATTCTTTCCAACCAATCAAAGCCTTATCGATTAAGACTTCGTGGATGGGTGACATTTCTAATCCGTAGGTTAGTTTTTCGTCGAATTCTTCTTTGGTATGTACGAAAGCCGCTCCGGTTCCGCCAAGTGTGAATGACGGACGAATTACCAGTGGAAAACCGAATTCTTGCGCGATTTCCTTACCTTTTAAAAATGAGGTTGCGGTTTTAGCGGGCGCTGCTCCTACTCCAATTCTTTCCAGTAATTGTTTGAACTGTTCGCGGTCTTCGGTGATGTTGATCGCATTAACATCGACACCTATTAGTTTGACATTGAAATCTTCCCAAATGCCTTTTTCGTCGGCTTCTAGACAAAGATTTAAAGCGGTTTGTCCGCCCATGGTGGGTAAAACAGCATCAATTTGTGGATGCTCTTTTAGGATTTGAACGATTGATTTTGTGGTTAACGGTAATAAATAAATGTGATCGGCCATCGTTGGGTCGGTCATGATTGTTGCAGGATTCGAGTTGATCAGGATCACTTCGATGCCTTCTTCGCGGATCGAACGCGCGGCTTGTGAACCGGCGTAATCGAATTCGCAGGCCTGTCCGATAACGATAGGGCCGGAACCTATAATGAGAACTGATTTGATGGAGTTGTCTTTTGGCATGGTGTAGTTAGCTGTTTTTAGATTGTAAGACTGTAAGATCGTTGTTGTGTGTTGATGTCATAGCCCTGATAATTTGATATTAAGAGGAGAATGTCCGGTGGACATTCGGTTTTTCAATTGTTGTCTGTCACGTTCATTTTATTTTGAAAACTGAATTTTATATTTTACCGAAAGCCCTAGCCCTGATAGCAGCGATATCCTTTTGCGCCGGCGTTTACTTCGTCAGTTCGCCAAGGCTCGGGTGGCGCGAAAGATTTAGCGGATAGCAGGTTCCCGGCTCCTAAAAATATTTACCGACAAGATATAAAAAAAGGCGTTACTAAAATTAGTAACGCCTTGATATTGATTATTGCTAATCATTATTTTTTGTGTCTTGGTTCAGATGAAACTGTCAGTTTGTGACGGCCTTTCGCTCTACGACGCGCAAGCACTTTTCTACCATTCGCAGAAGCCATTCTGTCCATAAATCCGTGCTTATTTCTTCTTTTTCTTTTCGATGGTTGAAACGTTCTTTTGCTCATTGCTTTATATTTTTAAAACTTTATTTAATGCTGAATGATTTTAGGTGCTCTAAAACCGAGTGCAAATATACAAAGTCTTTTTTTTCTGGCAAGTAGTTTTTAAAAAATATTTTCAAATCCTTTTACTATCTTTGGGCACTCTAAAAATGCACCTTATGTTTCATAGAATTTTCAAATTGATTTTCGCCGGACTCATCATTGTTGCCGGCATTTGGCAGATGACTGAAGGCTATATCGGGAATGGGATTTTCCTGATTTTATTGTCTGCGATTCCGATTTTCCTGTATTACAAAAACGAATTCATCCTATTGGCTTTTTTAAGACTCAGAAAACAGGATTTTCCGGGCGCGCAGAAATGGCTGGCTTACATCAAAAATCCCGAAACGGCTTTGGTCAGAAAGCAACAGGGTTATTTTAACTACTTACACGGCATCATGTTGTCGCAAACGAATTTGATTCAGGCTGAGAAATACTTCAAAAAAGCGATTGAATTAGGTTTGAATATGGACATGGATTTGGCTGTGGCAAAACTCAACCTTGCTGGCGTAGCATTGACTAGAAGAAGAAAATTAGAAGCTACAAATTTGCTCAACGAAGCCAAGAAACTCGACAAACAAAACATGCTCAAGGATCAGATTACGATGATGAAAGAGCAGATGAAAAAAATGTAGTTATTAACTGGATTTTTTAATTTTAAACAAGTTTTCAACATGTTATTAAAAATTTTGTGTTGAAAACTTTTTTATGTGGTTTTTAATTTGTTACATTTGGGTCATTATTAATCAATGATATCCAAGTATATGCGATTAATTTTTACCTTTTTAGTTTTTACACTGGCACTTCAAAACTCCTATAGCCAGGACAAAGAAATTTCTTTCGCAGACGCGATTAAGAGCAACATCAAGAAATACAATACCAAGACCGACATCGAATTTGAAAAAGGCAACATTGAAAAAGGCAATGCGTTGTTCGATTCTTTGGTGCAGAATCATTTGGTCGGTTCGAAGTTTGACGATTATTCGTTCAAATGCATCAACAGCCGAAAAGTGAAGTTGAGTAAAATCAAGAAACCGGTTTTCATCATTACTTATGCATCCTGGTGCGTGATGAACAAAGGCGAAATCCCGGCTTTAAACAAACTTTCCAGAAAATATGACGAAGATATTCAGATCATTGTGGTCTTTTGGGACGTGAAAAGTGATGTAAGGAAAATCGCGCGGCAATTCAACAGTCATATTAAAGTCTGCTATGCTAACGAAGCATATAAAAATGACGAAGCGGTTGTGGCCACTTTAAAACATTATCTGGGTTTCCCGACTTCTTATTTTCTGAATGCCGATCTTGAAGTAGTCGACATCAAACGAGGCGGCATTGCGATTCCGCCACGAACGGCTTTCAAGAAAGCTTTTGAGATGAACTATACTGTTTTCAACGATCGCGTAGTTAGCTTACTCGATAAAAAAGAATCGGTGCAAAAACGTTTGGCTTCTAACGAATAACAGCACAAAGATTACTGCTGATTTAAAATAATAAAGCCACGAATTACTTTGATTGTAATTCGTGGCTTTCACTTTTTTGGTTTTTTAATAACCGCTTAACGGAATGGCAATTTCGTATTTTTTTCTGCTAATATTCAACAGTTTTTTATCGCGCAACCACGGATTGTGGATTTTCAGGATTTTGTAATTGATGCCCTGCATTTTGGCAAAAGCCGCCAAATCATTGATCGTCGTATCGACTGTGATGATTTTTGAAGGCAGGTTGACGTACAAATCATTCGGTTCGATCACGAAGCCATATTTTACAGGATCTTTCATGATTTCTTTCAAAGCCAGAATACGGAACACATAACGCGAAGTCTCATCATTGAGCAACAAATCATAATAGTTCGAAACTTGCTGCATTTCAATCTGTTTGTTCACGCCGGTCATGCCTCCGTTATACGAAGCTGCGGCTAAAGTCCAACTGCCGAATTTGGCTTTGGCATCGAGCAAATATTTGCAAGCGGCTTCCGTTGATTTTTCGAGATGGTAGCGCTCATCAACCATATCATTGACTTCCATGCCTTTTTCTTTGGCGGTCACGGGCATAAATTGCCAAACACCACGTGCTCCGGCTGGCGAAACGGCATTTACCAACCCACTTTCGATGACCGCTAAATATTTGAAATCATCAGGCACACCATTCTTTGCCAGTATAGGTTCGATAATCGGGAAAACGCGGTTGGCCCTTTTTATAATTAGCAAAGTGGTCGCATCAAGATTGGCATTGATCAGCAATTCTCGGTCGAGACGTTCGCGGACGTCGGAAATATACAAAGGCGCGTCTTCGCCCGCAAAATCAATATTCGTAGGAAAGAACAATTTCGTTCCTTCGTGGGTAATCTTATTTTTGTTCTCGGTCGAAATGCCGTAAACAAACGCACCGCTCACCAAAACTACGGTTGCAATTAGTGCTGTTCTTTTGATCCAGTTCATGTTCTTTCGTTTTTTAATTCCAGTAAACTTACGAAATTCGATAGTTTTCATGGATATTGATTGAGAATAATTTTGGGCAAATTTTCATTCATCCAACGGAATTTTGTGAGGATCATGATGTGTGTTCCGCCTATAATTTTAATGCACTTTTGGATGTTTTTGATCGGAAACACTTCGTCGGCATCGCCATGAATATGAATGACATTTGGGTCTGCTTGGGTTCTGTCCCAAAACAACATCTGTTCAATCGCCCATTCCAGATAAGTTTTATCGCGCACCGACATATACTTTTCATAGAGCTTTAGGCGCCTTTGAATCACGGAACTGAACGAGAACTTATTCAACACTTCAATATTCTGCAGCAAACTTGTTGGCACTAATTTGTAGGCTTTAGTCGATTTGACGATTTTCATTGACATCGGAATTTCTGAATTGGTTTTGACACTCGATACGATAATCAATTTTCTGAGCTTCAGAAAAGCGGCCATTTCCTGCACCAAAACACCACCGAACGAAACACCAATTAACACTGCTTGTTCGTGTTTGACATCTTCGACCATTCTTTTGGCATAAGCCACCAACGACTCGTTTTTGTGTGGAATTTTCCAGTCGAGTAAATGAAGTTCGAACCTGTCTTCGGGCAATTGTATGCGTTCGAAAATGGTAGAACTTGTCGCTAATCCAGGCATGCAATAAACGTGTATTTTATCCATAACAATGAATCATCAATCCGATTTTGATTTTATAAATTTAGCGGATTCCAATCTATGTTAGATGAAGTTGCTGCAAAATTATGCTTAAATTATGAATGCTGTTTCAATAACGCTTCAATCGTGAAACAAGCTGTTAAAACTACAGCCTTATATTGAATAATCCCGACAAACGGATTGATTTTCTACATTTATGTGTTACCTTTGTAGGCTCATTCTTTTGAGTGACAGCATTATTATTTTAATCCGATTGGTTTCAAAAACCAATACAAATTCTTGAATTATGGAAGCAGCTATCACAATGGAAATCAAAGACAATACATTTGCGAGACAATTTGAGACTATCGTTTCGGAAGGTTTGATTTCAGTGGAATATTCATTTCAGGAGAAGAAAATTTTCCTAACAAAAATCAACACTCCAGACGGATACAATGACGAGGAATTCATTACGGAATTGTTGAGAAACATCATGAACATCGCCTACGAACGCAAACTGAAAGTGGTTCCGATTCTTCCTAAAATTGCCGCATTCTTCAGAAAAAATACGATGTATAGAGATTTATTGCCTCCAGGAATTAAGATCTAATTCAAAGTCATGATGGTAAAAAAATACATCCTTCTTTTTTTTATTTTCGTTACTCCTTTTCTTTCAGCACAAGGCGTACCGCCGCCAGGATGTCAGGTATATACGGTATTTGATGACAACAATGATGGCTTTGCACCATTTGATCTCGATACTTATTTTTTAGAATTCAGAAACAGCGCATTAACGACCGGAACAGGTTACGACTTATCAGGTTATCTGTTTGAATTCTATCCTTCAGAGACCGATTATAATCAAGGAACCAACCAGATAACAAGTTCTCCATACACCAATATTGTGAGTTACGAGCAAACTTGCTTTCTGAAATTCATTTATTCCGGAACAGGGCCAGTTTACGATGAGGCCGAACTTGGTTATACTTTTGCTTGCCATAAATTGGAAACCACGAATAATTTAACGACTATTAAACAAACGCAGGATTTAATACAGCTATATCCGAATCCGGTTTCAAATTATTTAAATATAAAACATAAGCAGGAAACTACCTTCACAACATCGATTTACGATATAAACGGAAGGCTTTTGATTTCAGGGAACGCAACTGCTTCGATAGATGTATCCGAACTTAAAAACGGTATTTATCTTGTAAAAGTAGCCGCTGATGGAAAAGAATTTACCCAAAAAATAACTGTCGCCCATTAAATTCAATGCTATAAAAAACAAAAAGCCGTTACGTGTGTAGCGGCTTTTTTTATTAGTCATGATTACGATTTAAATCTATGTCATTTATTATTCGAACTAAAATATCCGAACTGATTCTGCAAGAGGCTCAGATGGAGCAAACTCCATTCTTACCGAACCATCTTCATCAATTTTCGTCAATTGGATTTCGTGTAAAGTATTGACCAATTCCGGATTCCAAGGTGTTTTGACTTTGACGTAATTTTCCGTGAATCCGTGAATGTAACCTTCCTTGTTTTCGCTTTCGAACAAAACTGTTCTCGAACTACCTAATTGACTTTCATAAAAAGCACGGCGTTTCTTCACAGACAAACCGCGTAACATTTTGCTGCGTTTCGCGCGTACATTCGCAGGAACCACATTCGGCATAAAAGCCGCTTCGGTATTGTCGCGCTCCGAATATGTAAAAACGTGCAAATAAGAAATATCCAAATCATTCAAAAAATGATAGGTTTCTAAAAAATGTTCATCGGTTTCGCCCGGAAATCCTACGATGACATCGACGCCAATACAGGCGTGCGGCATGACTTCCCGGATTTTCGAAACGCGTTCGGTATACACTTCGCGCATATAGCGACGCTTCATTAACTTAAGAATGTCATTGCTTCCACTTTGCAACGGAATATGGAAATGCGGTACAAAAGTTCTGCTTTTCGACACGAATTCAATCGTTTCATTTTTCAGTAAGTTCGGTTCAATCGAAGAAATGCGCAAACGCTCAATGCCTTCGACTTGATCCAAAGCCTGAACAAGTTCCAGAAAAGTGTGCTCGTGTTTTTTGTTGCCGAATTCGCCTTTGCCGTAATCGCCGATATTCACACCAGTTAAGACGATTTCTTTAATGTTCTGCTGTGAAATCTCATAGGCGTTTTTCAAAACATTTTCCAAAGCATCGCTTCGTGAAATGCCGCGGGCTAAAGGAATCGTGCAATACGTACATTTATAATCGCAACCGTCCTGCACTTTCAAAAACGCTCTGGTTCTATCGCCTATCGAATAACTGCCGACATAAAAATCAGCCTCGGCAATCTCGCATGAATGCACTTCGCCGAAATCATTTTTAGACAAGTCGTTGATGTAATCGGTAATCTTGAATTTCTCCGTAGCGCCCAAAACCAAATCCACGCCATCAACCGCCGCGAGCTCTTCGGGTTTGAGTTGCGCATAACAACCGACCGCCGCCACAAACGCCTTATCGTTGAGTTTCATCGCTTTTTTCACATATTGCTTGAACTGCTTATCGGCATTATCGGTCACAGAACAAGTGTTGACGACATAAATATCGGCCACTTCCTCAAAATCGACGCGCTCAAAACCTTCGTCCTGAAAATTGCGTGCAATCGTTGAGGTCTCCGAAAAATTGAGCTTGCAACCGAGCGTGTAAAAAGCGACTTTTTTCTTGTTATTCATAGTTTTTTCTTTTGGGCGTTCCCCTACGGGTCAGGCTATCCGAAGTGCACGGCACTTACTCCTATCCTTAACGCGGCCCGGTTTGGAGAAGAATAATCATCCTCAAAACGGACTGCAAAAATACACACAAAAATCGGTTAGAAAAAACAGGTTTTATATTTTTTAAACACTCGCTGTCAGTAAATTAGAATTTCATTGAAGCCTACTGCCCTAGCCCTGATAGCAGCGGCAGCCCGGAACGCAGTGAGGACTATAGCGGATAGCAGGTTCCCGGCTCCTAACAAAAAAACCACAACTGGTTTACAATTGTGGTCATTTCCAAATTTTCAAATTAAAACTATTCTTTCCTATATTTTTTGGTAAGCTCAAAAACGTGTTCCAAAATTCTCGCTTCCTTCTCATCAAACTCGACATGACGTCGTGACATCACAATTTTAGCGGTTTCGAAAGCTTTTTTGGTGATATAAGTCGTAAATCCTGAAGCGCCGCCCCAAGAAAAACTCGGCACAAAATTCCTAGGAAAACCGCTGCCGAAAATATTCGTGCTCACGCCTACAACAGTTCCGGTATTAAACATCGTATTGATGCCGCATTTGCTGTGATCGCCCATCATCAGGCCGCAGAATTGCAACCCGGTTTTGGCAAAACTTTCGGTCTCGTAACTCCACAATTTGACTTCTTCGTAGTTGTTCTTAAGGTTCGAATTGTTACTATCAGCACCAATGTTGCACCATTCGCCGAGCACAGAATTCCCTAAAAATCCATCGTGACCTTTATTGGAATAGCCCATGAGTACTGAATTGCTGACTTCACCGCCAATGCGCGAATGCGGGCCAACGGTTGTAGCGCCATAAACTTTCGTCGCGAGTTTGACCTGCGCTTCTTCGCACAATGCAAATGGGCCGCGGATTACGGAACCTTCCATGATTTCGGAATTTTTACCTATATAAATCGGCCCAGTCGAGGCGTTTAAAGTGACGAATTCCAACTTCGCACCTTCTTCGATGAAGATGTTTTCGGGCGCAATTACATTGACACTTTTCGGAATCGGTTGTGAAGTTCGGTCTTCAGTCAAAAGTTCGAAATCTTCACGCAAAGCCGCGTCGTTCTTGGCGAAAATATCCCACGGATGCGCTACAAAAAGGCAGTCGCTGTTGTATTCTATAATTTCATAACTGTCAAAATCTACTTCTTCCTGAGTGTCTTGCGTATAAAACGCAATGACTTCCTCGCCTTTGAAAATCGCTTGGTTCGGTTCAAGGTTTTTGACCATTTCAGCCAAAACATCGTTGGGCAAAAACGAAGCGTTGATCATCACGTTTTCTTCCATCTCGACCATTGGGAATTTCTCGGAAAGGTATTCTTCGGTTAAAGTCGTTGTGGTGGTTCCCAAATGTTTTTCCCACTTTTCGCGAATCGTCAGAATTCCGATGCGGATATCGGCCACTGGGCGTGTGAAAGTAAAAGGTAATAATGCGTTGCGGACGGTTCCGTCAAAAAGGATGTAGTTCATGTTGTGGATTTAAAAATCTGTCCCAAATTTACAAGTTTTTCATTCACATAAAAATAAAAAAGCCTCTCCAAACGGAAAGGCTTTCTATAATTTCGAACACTAAGCGATTATTTACCGTGTTTAGCGTATTTGGTTTTAAATTTATCGATACGTCCTGCAGTATCAATAAGTTTAGATTTACCTGTGTAAAAAGGGTGAGACGTTCTAGAAATCTCCATTTTTACTACTGGATATTCAACACCTTCGTGTATGATCGTTTCTCTTGTTTCTGCTGTAGATTTAGTAATAAAGACATCTTCATTCGACATATCCTTGAATGCTACTAATCTGTAATTCTCTGGGTGAATTCCTTTTTTCATGGTAAATGGTATTTTTCTTTTCTGGTTATAAACCGCTTTGCTGCTTTCTCCTCAAATCGAAAAAGGTATCAACGCTTTATAACTTTTTGTTTTTACTTATTAATTTTGAGTGTGCAAAAATACAATTATTTTTTAATTATCAAATCTTTATTTCATTTTTTTAAATCAATATCCGCGGCGAATTTTATAGACTGTAAATCGGGAATTGTTATATTTGTACCTTAATAGCAAATTTGATTGATTATGACTGAAAACACTTCCAATACAACCGCCAAATCTGCCGTACAACTCGGGATTCTGTTTGGCATTATCATGGTGCTCGAATTTATGGTTGCTTATGTCATGGACATTGACCCGATCTCGAACCCGACGGCCGGAACCATCATGAATGTCTGTAACTATTTGATTTTCCCCGTGACACTCATTTTTATTGTGTGCAACGATTACAAAAAAGCCAACTACGGTTTCATTTCATTCAGCGAATGCCTTAAAAAAGGCGTGACGCTTTGCCTGATTGCGGGAATTATTTACGGTGTATTCAGCGTCATTTTTAATATGATTTTCCCGGAATTTATTGACGAGATCTTGAAGAAAACCAGAGCCGTGATGCTTGAGAAATCTCCAGAAATGACTTCCGAACAACTCGAAATGGCCTTGACCTGGACGAAGAAATTCATGAATCCGATGATTGCCGTTCCCGTGACTTTATTGATGTTCAGTTTTTTAGGCTTGATTTATTCGCTGATTATTGGGGCCATTGTTAAAAAAGACAAACCCCAAAGTTTCTAATTAATGAATTTATCCATCGTCATTCCGCTACTTAACGAAGAAGAATCCCTGCAGGAACTTCATGACTGGATTGTATCCGTGATGAAAGCCCAACAGTATTCGTATGAAGTCATTTTTATAGATGATGGAAGCACCGACCGTTCTTGGGAAATCATAGAAAAGTTATCGGGAGAAAACCCCAACATCAAAGGCATAAGATTTCTGAAAAACTTCGGAAAATCGCAGGCACTGCATGCTGGTTTTGCTAAAGCACAAGGCGATGTCGTAATCACGATGGATGCCGATCTGCAAGACAATCCTGAGGAAATACCGGAACTCAACGAGATGATTGTTAAAGGCCATTACGATTTGGTTTCGGGCTGGAAAAAGAAACGCTACGATTCGATGGTGTCTAAAAACCTGCCTTCGAAATTGTTCAATTGGGCGGCGCGGAGAACTTCCGGTGTGCAACTCAACGATTTCAATTGCGGACTTAAAGCCTACAAAAATACCGTCGTCAAGAATATTGAAGTGTCGGGCGAAATGCACCGTTACATTCCGGTGTTGGCGAAAAATGCGGGTTTCTCGAAAATCGGGGAAAAAGTAGTAAAACATCAGGCGCGAAAATATGGCGAAACCAAATTCGGCATGGACCGTTTTATCAACGGTTTTCTGGATTTGATTACAATCTGGTTTCTGTCGCGTTTCGGAAAAAGACCGATGCACTTATTCGGCGCTTGGGGTTCGATCATGTTTGTGATCGGATTCTTTTCGGCAGGCTATATCGGATTTTCGAAATTGTACCGTTTGTACAGTGATTTGCCGTATGATTTAGTGACCAACAATCCTTGGTTTTATATTTCACTGACCACAATGATCATCGGAACGCAGTTTTTCTTAGCGGGATTTCTGGGCGAGATTATCTTGAGGACGAAAAACAATGAAGAACGGTATAAGATTTCAGAAGAAGTGAATTTTAAAAAATAATTGGGTTCATCCATGAGGCCTCAATTTTTAAAACAATGGAATTAGAAGTTATACAAAACAAAATATTTGAAATACGTGGTTTCAAAGTCATGCTTGATTTTGATTTGGCCCTGTTGTATAGCGTTGAAACCAGAGTTTTAAAACAAGCCGTAAGAAGAAACAGCAATCGGTTTCCTGAAGATTTTATGTTCGAACTTACCGAGGTTGAGTTAAATGCTTTAAGATCACAAATTGTAACCTTAAAAAATGGTCGCGGACAACATTCAAAATACCTTCCTTTCGCTTTTACCGGACAAGGCATTGCTATGCTTTCAAGTGTATTAAATAGCGAGAAGGCCATTGCAATCAACATTTCAATTATCAGGGCTTTTGTGACGATGCGGCAGTTTACATTAAGTTACAGCGAATTAAAAACAAGAATTGAAGAAATAGAAAGCCAATTTCCCGATATTTACAAAGCGTTGAATTATTTGGTCGATAAAGACCATTCGACAAAAAGTAATGCTGAAAGAATTAAAATCGGCTATAAAAAATAAACATCAATAGTAAAACAATAGCCTAGCCCTGATAATTTGACATTAAGAGGAGGAAGCCCAGTGGGCTTCAGGTATAGCAGGTTTAACAAAAAAAACAAAAAATCAAATATTACGGAAAAAGCCCTAGCCCTGATAGTAGAGAAAATCCTTTTGTGCCGGTGTTCGGCATAAAAGATTGTAACGTATAGCAGGTTCCCGGCTCCTAAAAAATTAAAATTAAAAGCATAGCATGAATATCCCACAAAACATACTCGACACCGCCAACGAATGGCTCACACCGACTTTTGATAGCGAAACACAAGCCGCGATTAAAGACATGATGACTTCTTCTCCGAAAGATCTGGAGGAAAGTTTTTATAAAAATTTAGAATTCGGAACCGGGGGTATGCGCGGCGTCATGGGTGTCGGCACGAACCGCATCAACAAATATACGCTCGGAAAAAACACTCAAGGACTTTCGAATTACATGCAGCAGGTGTTTCCTGACAAACAACTCAAAGTAGCGATTGCCTACGACTGCCGCCACAACAGCAACACGCTTGCGAAAGTAGTCGCTGATGTATTTTCTGCGAACGGCATTAAAGTTTATTTGTTTTCAGACATGCGCCCGACACCGGAATTGAGTTTCGCGCTCAAATATTTAGGTTGTCAGGCCGGAATCGTGTTGACGGCTTCTCACAATCCGCCCGAATACAACGGTTATAAAGTGTATTGGGAAGATGGTGGGCAATTGGTTCCGCCGCAGGATGGCGAGATTATTAAAGTGATTGAGGCGTTGCGTTATGATGAAATTAAATTCCAGTCGAATCCTGATTTGATCGAATATATAGATACTGCGATTGATGAGGCTTTTGTGAATTCTTCAATTGCGAATGCAAGTTTTAACACACCGGCCGAAGCGAAATCGAATCTGAATATCGTGTTTACTTCGCTGCACGGAACATCCATTAAAGCGATTCCGCAGACTTTAGCGAAAGCGGGTTATACGAACGTCAACATCGTTCCCGAACAAGCCGAACCTAATGGTGATTTTCCAACTGTGAAGTCTCCGAACCCTGAAGAACCGGAAGCGTTGACAATGGCTTTGGCTTTGGCCGATAAACTCAATGCCGATATTGTAGTAGGAACCGATCCCGATTGCGACCGTTTGGGCGTCGCGGTAAGAAACAATGAAGGCAAAATGATCCTGCTCAACGGAAACCAGACGATGGTGCTGATGACTGCTTTCTTGTTGGAACAATGGAAACGCCAAGGCAAAATCGATGGAAAACAATTTATAGGATCGACAATTGTGTCGACACCGATGATGCTCGAACTCGCGGAAGCTTATGGCGTGGAATGTAAAGTCGGACTCACCGGTTTCAAATGGATTGCGAAGTTCATTAAAGATTTTCCGAACCTTCAGTTTATTGGCGGTGGCGAAGAAAGTTTTGGGTTCATGGTCGGTGACGCCGTGCGTGACAAAGATGCCGTGGCCGCAACATTGTTGATGTGTGAAATCGCTTCTCAAGCTAAAGCTGCCGGAAGTTCCGTTTATAAAGAATTGCTGAATCTATATGTAGACCACGGATTCTACAAAGAATATTTGGTTTCATTGACCAAAAAAGGCATTGACGGTTTGCGTGAAATCAATCAGATGATGGTCGATATGCGCGAGAATCCTGTGAAGGAAATCAATGGCCAACGCGTCGTGATGCTTGAAGATTATAAAAAATCGATTGCGAAGAATTTACTTACTGGCGAAGAAGAAGCTTTAAAAGTTCCGAAATCAGATGTATTGATTTATTACACCGAAGATGGCGCTAAAATCGCTGCGCGCCCAAGTGGTACGGAACCTAAGATCAAATTCTATGTCAGCGTGAATGCGCCGTTGGACAATGTAGTGAATGCATCTGCAACCGAAGCTGTTTTAGATGAAAAAATCAAGAACATCCTAACGGACCTAAACATCATTTAATGAACAATTTCCGGAAGATCATCCCTTTTATTCTGCCTTATAAGAAGTATGCTTACCTGAACATCCTGTTCAACGTATTGTATGCTTTTTTCGGGACGCTTTCGTTTCTGGCGCTGATGCCGATGATGGATGTTTTGTTCGGACAGGCGAATAAGAATTATACGATGCCGCAATTCCATGGCATCTACGGATTGAAGCAATATTTGGGCGATTCGTTGAATTATTATCTGACGATGACCACCGAGCAATATGGCATCGGCACGACCTTGTCGATACTCGTGGCGGGAATCATCACGATCTTCATGCTCAAAAACCTTTGCGATTATATGGCGATGTTCTTCATCACATTCCTGCGCAACGGAATCCTGCGCGATATGCGCGACGCGATGTATAAAAAAACCATTGAGTTGCCACTGGCTTTCTTCTCGGAAAAACGCAAAGGCGACACCATTTCAAGGATTGCCGGCGATGTCAGCGAAGTGCAGACTTCGATGTTATCGATTCTGGAACTCATTGTCAAAGAACCGCTGACGATTATTTTTACGATTATTGCGATGTTTTCGATCAGTGTGAAACTGACGGTTTTCGTGTTTGTTTTCATTCCGGTTTCGGGTTACATCATTTCACTGATTGGAAAACAGTTAAAGAAAAAATCGACACGCGCCCAACAAGAACAAGGCGTTTTTCTTTCGACGATTGAAGAAACGCTAGGCGGATTGAAGGTCGTGAAAGGCTACAACGCTGAAGGGTATTTCAATAAAGTATTCCAGGATTCGACCTCCCGTTTTTTCAGATTGTCCAATAGTATTGGTAACCGACAAAACCTCGCTTCTCCGATGAGCGAATTTTTAGGCATCATGGTCATTGCGATTTTGCTCTGGTATGGCGGTCACATGGTTTTGATCGAACATACGCTCAAAGGCGCAGCTTTCATCACTTATATGGGATTGGCTTACAATATCCTGACGCCCGCAAAATCAATTTCGAAGGCTTCTTATAATGTCAAGCGCGGAAATGCTGCAGCCGAACGCGTACTCGAAATCCTTGAACAGCACAATCCGATTACTAGCAAACCCGGCGCGGTTCATCAAGAGCATTTCAATGAAAAAATTGAACTTAAAAACGTACAGTTCAAATATGAAGAAGAACTCGTTTTAAAAGATTTTTCGCTCGACATCAAAAAAGGACAAACCGTCGCTTTGGTCGGCCAATCGGGTAGCGGAAAAAGTACGATTGCGAATCTGCTCACGCGTTTTTACGATGTAAATGCAGGAAGTATTTCGATTGATGGTACCGATATCAAAGACATGAATTTACATTCGTTGCGTGCATTGATGGGATTGGTCACACAGGACAGCATCCTTTTCAACGACACGATCAAAGCCAATATCGCTTTGGGAAAACTCGACGCGACTGACGAAGAAATCATGGAAGCACTCAAAATTGCGAACGCTTACGAATTCGTCAAAGATTTGCCGAACGGTATTTACACCAATATCGGCGACAGCGGCAACAAACTCTCAGGCGGGCAGAAACAACGTTTGAGCATTGCGCGTGCGGTGTTGAAAAATCCTCCGATCATGATTCTCGACGAAGCAACTTCTGCGCTCGATACCGAAAGTGAAAAACTGGTGCAAGTGGCTTTGGAAAATATGATGCAAAACAGAACATCGATTGTGATTGCGCACCGTTTGTCAACCATTCAAAAAGCCGATGTCATTGTCGTGATGCAAAAAGGCGTCATTGTAGAACAAGGCAACCACGAGCAATTGATGGCCGTGAACGGAACTTATAAAAAATTGGTGACGATGCAATCTTTTGAAAATTGATAACACCGATTGCCACAGATTAATTCGCGTGAACTTCTATAAACTCAATATTGGAATATGTATATCGACGACAGCAATATTAAGTTACCTACCGATCCCGACACCATTGTCTGGAAATACTTAGACTTGTCGAAATTTGTCGATTTGCTGTTGTACCGAAAACTCTTCATGTCGCGTTCCGACAAGTTCGAAGACCAATACGAAGGCACTTTCAGCGAACCGACTTTTGAGGAAATCAAAAAATTATCGATCAACAATCCTGACTTTTTAGATTATTACAAAACGCACCGCGAAAATGTAGTGATCAGCAGCTGGCACATCAACGAATACGAATCGTTTGCGATGTGGCAGATTTTTACGCAGAAAAGCGAAGGCCTAGCGATCCAATCTACCGTCGGGCGTTTGCAGCAAGCGCTATCAATAGAAACGACTTATGCGCAGCATATCGGTGAAGTCAATTACATCGATTATAAGAAAGAATACATTCCGTTTGAAAATGACTTCTTCCCGTTTCTGTTCAAACGAAAAAGTTTCCAGTACGAACGTGAAATCCGCATCATTTCGGATGTGACAGCGCATCAAATGAAGATTGACAACGGACTCAAGATCGACATCGACATCAACCAACTGATTGAAAAAATCTACATTCATCCCAAATCCGAAAACTGGTACAAAAATCTTGTGATCGAATTGGTAAAAAGACTCGGATTTAATTTCGAAATTGAAAAATCAGATCTGGAAAGCGATATCCTGATCTAAAATATTTCCACAAAAAAACCACAAAGTGAGGTTCTCTGCGGCTTTGTGAATATTGGTATTTTCTTTAATTCAATTGGTAATCCGACACTTTCCAGTCTTTCGAAGCCAAATCGATGAAATGGTAATGTATGACATCATTCTTATCGAAAGCGCCATTTTTATTGGCATCTTCAATCGTTCTGAAATACAACCTGCTTTTAGAATCAATCACGTTCCAGTCTACAACTTCCTGAAAATCCGCGGACATTTTTGTGAAACGCGTTCCGGAAATATCGCTCAAATACAAGGACTGAATATCATTGGTATCTAAAACGTTGTCTTTGTTGGTGTCCATATCGGCGAGCATGTAAACCAAAACCTGTTGTTTGGTTTTGTCGGCAATGGTTTTGAGATAAGTGACCGATTGAATCAAAACCGGTTTGTCGGTTAGCGCAGTAATCGAATCGGTTCCGATTTGTTGGAATTTGATGTTACGCAAATAACCCGTAATCTCGTTTTCGCTGTAATTCGAAATCTTAAAACTTTGTTTGTTGACATTGGAAGAAGCATCGTAAGCGCCTTTCGAATTGCGTTCGCTGACATTCAGATCGCCTACTGGAAAAAGCAAAACATTGGTTCCTTGCATTTGCACCGGCAAATCGGCTACTTCAATTTTAGTCGTATCGGCTTTGGGTTGCGCGGCTGTTTTAGACGGATTTTCATAAATCACTTTAGGCATTTCCGTTTCCTTCTTACAGCCAATAAGCAGTACAAAAACGCTACAAGAAACTATTTTTAAGAGACCTTTCATGTGGTATGATTTAATGATCAAAAATAACAAATTAATACTACAATCTTATCGATAGTTTGAGATTGAAAACGCGCGTGGTCAAATAATTTGGAATTCCGTATTGGTTCTTGGTATAGACATCTCTGACCCAAGTATTGGTGATGGCATTCTGATTGTTGAACATGTTGAAGATTTCAAAACCTAAAGAAAAATCTTTGAATTTCCTAAGCCAGTGCCCTTCGCGTCTGGAGGCATTTTTTTCAGTAAACACATAAGAAAACCCAGTGTCTACACGTCGGTAATCACGCAGTCTTGACTGATACACATAAGGATCTGCGTAGGATGGCGAACCGCCAGGCAATCCGGTATTGTAAACCAAATTGAGGTAAATCTTCACACTCGGAATGTTCGGCATATAATCCTGGAACAAAATCGCGAACTTAAAACGTTGGTCCGTTGGTCTTGCGATATCGCCTTTGTTATCAATATTTTCTTTGGTTTTCAAATAACTGAAACTGAACCAGGATTCTGTTCCGGGAACGAATTCACCATTCAGCCTTAAATCAAGACCTTGTGCGAAAGCCGTGGCGTTGTTGTTTGCGGCATAGCGAATACGGACATTTTCTAAAGTGTACGGATTGACATCAGTCAGTGATTTGTAATAAGCTTCGGCTACCATTTTGAACGGTCTGTCCCACATTTTGAAACTGTAATCGCTGCTCAACACCAGATGCAAGGCAGATTGCGCTTTGACATTCGGCTGCACTGTGCCTGTCTTATCCCTGAGTTCCCGATAAAAAGGCGGTTGGTAATAATAACCTCCAGAAACCCTGAAAACGACATCTTTTTCCCAATCGGGTTTAATGGCAAACTGCGCCCGCGGACTAAAAACGATCTGACTGTCGCCATTGATGTTGTCGCCCGAAACCTGCCATTGATGAAACCTTACACCGGCATTATACCAAACGTCACTAGATCCTAATTTGTCTTTTAAACTCCATTGTCCGTAACCCGATAACCTGTCAATCGTAACAAAATTCTTGGCGCGTACATTTTGGTAAGGAACTAGAGGCCCGGTGTAGGCGTTGTAGGGTTGGTCATTGGTGGGCAATTCAAGCCCTGAAGGTAATCTTGGCGGATTCAACGAAAATCCCGCAGAATCAATCACTTCCCACTCTACGATACGGTCGCGAATGTCTTCGCGTGTGTATTTGAAACCCCATTCTACCTGATGCTTTTTGATGTCATGAAAACCTTTGACTTCTGCGTTGACAATCAGCGCGTCAAGGTCATTTCTCGCGTGGTTCAATTGCGTTCCGATAGCTCGGCTGTAAGTAACGTCGCCAAAAGTTTCCGAACCGATATTGCCATCGACTTCACCCAAAGCATACTGCGCGAAAATGTCGAAATATTCCTGTTCTAAAGTGTGGTAAGCAGATCCTATAAACTTCAAAGTAAAATTGTCATTGACTTTATAGGTCGTTTTCAGCGCTCCGAAAAACGTGTCGTAACGGTCTTTTTCCTGGCCTTGATAAAAAACCTGCAAAGCAATCGGTTCCGAAATGGTTCCGAAATTCGTCTGGCGCGTCAATGGCTGGTAATTGTATTTGTTCTGCGAAATATTACCCAAAAAGCTGAACTGCCATTTCGTATTGGGATTGTATGTCACGTTGGTCTGCACATCGGCAAAAGTCGGTTTGAAATTGGTCTGGGTTTCCTGACTGTTGACCAAAAGGCTGTTGTCGCGATAACGCACTCCGGTAATAGCAGCCCATTTTTGATTTTTGGAAACGGCTTCCACTGAAACCGCGCCGCCAAGAAAACTCGCATCCATGGAAGCTCCGAATTTTGTAGGTCTTCTGTAAGTAATATCAAGCACTGAAGATAATTTGTCGCCGAATTTGGCTTGAAATCCACCAGCAGAGAAATCGATGTTTTGCACCATATCTGTGTTAGTAAAACTCAATCCTTCCTGTTGCCCGGAACGAATTAGGAACGGACGATAGATTTCTATTTCGTTGACATACACAAGATTTTCATCATAATTCCCGCCGCGAACCGCATACTGCGTGCTCAATTCGTTGTTGGAACTGACTCCCGGTAATGATTTCAAAATGTTCTCAACGCCCGCATTGGCTCCAGGTATTTTTCTGATGACCGCGGGCTCAATGGTAGTAACGCCTTGCACGCGTTTTCGGTTGTTGGCAATCACGATGACTTCACCCAAACCTTCCGCTTTATCATTCATGACGAGATTAAATTCATAATCTTCATTAGGCTTCAGTTCAACGGTTACCGTATTTTTTTTGAGCGAGGTATGGGTGAAAACAATCTGAACTTTTTGGTTCGCAGGGACGGTAATTTGGTAAAAACCATTCTCGTTAGTTTTGGTACTTTTATCGTTTGCAACCACATTGACTTCTTCGACAGGTTTGTTATTTTCGTCGAGTATGATTCCTTTAACTCTTGCGGTCTGGGCAAAACTGACCAATCCTATAAAGAAAAAAAGGATGGAAAGTTGAAATGCATTCGTTTTCAATAGCTTCGATTTTATTTTTTTTGACTTCTAAAAAATGATGTTTCAAAGATAGCAGAATTTCCAAGATTATCGGAAACTATCAATTTTAATTCATTTTTCCCTTCGAGCAATTCGGTCTCATTAATTGGATAAGTTAGCCTAGCGGATTTATTGTCATATTCAAACAACACCCATTTTTCATTGATGAAACCATTGTAAGATTTGATGCCGGACAAATCGTCACTGATTCTGAAACTGATGTTTTTTTCCTTATCGATAGATTTCCCCTCAATCGATTTTGCTATCGAAATTTTAGGTGCAATCGTATCCAAGGCCAATGCAAACTGTCCGAGATTTTTGGTGTAAGCCGTAAAAGTGTTGCCGGTAAGTTTGGTGCTGTTGTATATTTTTCTTTTTCCTTCGAGCGAGGCGATGAATGTCTTTTCTTTATTAACTACCGTCGAATCTGTAATAGTAACTTTGAAATTGCTGTGCACCGGAACCAGATCATTGTGCACCGTCATGATTTTGTCTTTCACATCAAAGTTGATATAGAAATCTTCATAAAAAGTACGCGCTGGGAAAAAGACACTCATATTTTCTTTTTCGTAGTTGTTATCTGTATTGGCTTTTAAAAGATAGTTTGTTTTAACAGTTTGTTCCGAAATCAATGCGGTTTGCTGCTGGTATTCAATCGGAATTAAAATTGAAGTCTTGTTGCCGTAAAAATCTGCGACTTCAATTTTGTAAATCTGCGAAAAATTCGGAAGCACTTCCAAAATTCCGTTGCGATTGTCGGTGCGGATAATGCTAAGATTGTATGGATTGCGCATGAACAATTTCTGGACGCGCTGGTGTGTAGTTTTGTATCTGGGGAAATCGATCAAAGCATTCACGTATCGGCCTTCATCAAACGCTAACGTATTGAATTCATAGCTGAAATTCGGGCTGCCGTTCACAGAAGTCTGCACACCGAAAACGCCATTATTGTTGTAGGAAACATTGTCGAAATCGCCGCAAATGATCCCAAAACCGATATTGCCCATCGCCGCTACTTTTTCTGCAATATAATTGCCATCCGCCTGCAAAGCCAAGTTGACCATAATCGGTCTTTTGGATTCATTAGCAATACTGTTGTCGCCGATTGGATAAACAAGTAAGCTTGAAATTGCCGGCTTTTTGGTATCGGTCATCAACGCATCGAAACCGAAAAACATCGGATTGATGATTTTTTCCGTCTGCGTATCGCGGAATTCGAAATGCAAATGTGGCCCTTCAGAACCTCCGGTATTTCCGGAAATGGCAATCGTATCGCCTTTTTTTACGGGCAAATCTTCGGGATTGGGAAAAAACTCGATTTCGTAGGATTGTTGTTTGTAATGTTCGGTTTTGATGAACTCCTCGATTTTGCCGTACCCTTTTTGAAGGTGTCCGTAAACCGAAGTGTAACCATTAGGATGTGTGATGTAAATAGCTTTCCCGTAACCGAAAGTCGAGATCTTAATCCTCGAAACATAACCGTCGCCCACAGCGTGAACGATCAGTCCTTCTTTCTGTTGGGTTCGGAAATCGAATCCTGCGTGAAAATGATTGGGTCGTAATTCGCCGAAATTGCCCGCGAGTTGCATCGGAATATCCAATGGCGGTCGGAAGTAATCTTTTGGGTAATTGTTTTGAGAGAAAATCGGCGTGTAAAAAATCAAAAGTGCAAATAAAAATTTCATCGTATAAAGCTTTTGGCTAAGGTAAAAAAAATCGAAATAAGTCGTGTCATTTTTTTACAAAATCCTATAACTGTTTATTTTTCAAATGTTTGAATCGGATAAATTCCGATGCGGGAAAATTTTAGAAAAAGTATTGGTTTAATTCGTTTGGAATGTTAACTTTGTTGAGATTAGTAATGAACCAGTATTTATAATGAGTGAAATTGTAGAAATTATTGATACTCTTGAAAGTAGGCTCCAAAAACTATTTAACAAAATAGACCAATTAGAGCAAACTTCAGCCCAGTTAAAGGAAGAGTTGCAAAAAGCTACAACGGTTATTCAACAACAATCCAAAGACATGGATGTTTTGAAAAAGCAGTACGAATCATTAAAAATTACCAATTCATTATTGGGCAGCGAAGAAAACAAAAGAGATACCAAGCTAAAAATAAATTCATTGATTCGTGAAATTGATTACTGTATAGCACAGCTATCTGATTAGTAAAACATATGGACGATAAGCTTAAGATTAAATTATCAATCGCCGACAGGGTCTATCCGCTAACGGTAGAACTATCGCAGGAAGAAGGATTGCGAAGTGCTTCGAAAAAGATTGATTTGATGATCAAGCAATTTGAAGAAAATTATGCCGTTCGGGACAAACAGGATGTATTGGCGATGTGCGCCTTACAGTTTGCCTCGCAGCTGGAACAAAAGCAAATTGATAATTCGATTGATGGCAAAGAAACCATGGAACGAATCAAAAAAATCAACAACCTGCTGATCAGCTATCTCGATAAATAATACGTTCTTAAACATAGACTAAAATACTGCCTACATTAGTTACTATTTGGTAAACTCAACACTAACAAATTAGAATGAGCAAATCATCGTTACTATAGCAAGCCGTTTCAGTACGGAAGCTTGAACAACGAGTGAGCTCAAAACTTGTCTTTTCGAGTTTATACATTCAACCTAATGTAGGCTTTTTTTATATAATTAATTTAACAAACATGGACATTTTAACAATACTAATTTCCGGGATAGTCGGAATTGCAGGTGGTTTCGGAATATCAAAAATCATCGAAAAGAAAAACGTATCGAACCTGATCAAGAACTCGAAAAAGGAAGCCGCTTCCATTTTGAAAGACGCGAACATCGAGGCTGAGAACATCAAAAAAGACAAGATGCTTCAGGCCAAAGAAAAATTCATCGAACTTAAGGCAGAGCACGAACAAGTCATTCTTTCCAGAGATAAAAAAATGGCGGAAGTCGAAAAAAGAGTCCGCGATAAAGAATCCTTAGTTTCTAACGAATTGGCCAAAGCCAAAAAAATCAACGACGATTACGAAGCCAAAACCAACGAATACCAAACGAAAATTGAGGTTTTAGAAAAGAAACAACAAGAGGTTGATCGCATGCACAAAAGCCAGCTCAACCAATTGGAAGTGATTTCAGGTTTGTCGGCTGAAGATGCCAAAGAACAGTTGATGGAAGGCTTGAAAGCTGAAGCGAAAACCAAAGCGATGGCGCAAATTCAGGACACGATTGAAGAAGCAAAACTCACCGCACAACAAGAAGCCAAGAAAATCATCATTAATACGATTCAAAGAATCGGAACTGAGGAAGCCGTTGAAAATTGCGTTTCCGTGTTCAACATCGAATCTGATGATGTGAAAGGTAGAATTATTGGCCGTGAAGGTAGAAATATCCGCGCTTTAGAAGCCGCCACCGGTGTGGAAATCATTGTAGACGATACTCCGGAAGCGATTATCCTTTCTTGTTTTGATCCAGTACGTCGAGAAATCGCGCGTTTGTCATTACACAAGTTGGTGACCGACGGACGTATTCACCCGGCGCGTATCGAAGAAGTCGTAGCCAAAACTGCTAAACAAATCGATGATGAAATTATTGAAGTAGGAAAACGTACGGTTATTGATTTAGGAATTCATGCGTTGCATCCTGAATTGATTAAAGTCGTAGGCCGAATGAAATACCGTTCATCCTACGGACAAAATTTATTGCAACACTCGCGTGAAGTTTCTAAGCTTTGCGGAATTATGGCCGCAGAATTAGGATTGAATGTAAAACTCGCAAAAAGAGCCGGATTGTTACACGATATCGGAAAAGTGCCCGATACCGAAAGTGATTTACCACACGCTTTATTGGGGATGCAATGGGCCGAGAAATACGGTGAGAAAGAAGAAGTTTGCAACGCGATCGGAGCGCACCACGATGAGATTGAAATGAAGTCATTGTTGTCGCCAATCGTTCAGGTTTGTGATGCGATTTCAGGTGCAAGACCGGGCGCGCGTCGTCAGGTTTTGGATTCTTACATCCAGCGTTTGAAAGATTTGGAAGAAGTGGCTTTCGGATTCAGCGGTGTGAAAAATGCCTATGCGATCCAGGCCGGTAGAGAATTGCGTGTGATTGTCGAAAGTGAAAAAGTGTCTGATGATAATGCAGCACAGCTTTCATTTGAAATTTCACAGAAAATTCAAACCGAGATGACTTATCCGGGACAAGTAAAAGTGACAGTAATCAGGGAAACCAGAGCTGTCAATATCGCAAAATAATTCTCGATTAGAACTATAAAAAAAGCACTTCGATTGAAGTGCTTTTTTATTTAGAATATCTTTCTCAAATCCTCTAGGGACATGGGTTTGAAAAAATAATCTTTCACCTGATCTTGGTATTCCTTTGCTTTATTGATGTCGGATATGCTGTCCGAAGAGCTCACCAAATAAATGATCGTTTGCCCATTGGTAGTAGTAGTCGTTCTTGTTTTTCTGAATTCATCGAGGAATTGCCAACCGTCCATGATCGGCATATTGATGTCTAAGAGAATCAAATCGGGCATCGTTACGCCCATATCAATTTTCTCTCTGATCTTTTCTATAGCTTCCAATCCGTTGAGATAAAAAGAAGGATTAATGTCAATATTATTTTTGGAAAATAATTTCTTAATGATAAAATGGAAGACTTTATCATCATCAATTACAAATACATCATTAAACTTACTCATTGAAATATATTTTAAAAGTAGTACCTATTCCGACTTGGCTGCTAACATCTACTTTCCCGCCCATAGCTTCAATCTGGTTTTTTGTGATAAACAAACCGATACCTCTGGAATCTTTATGCTTGTGAAACGTCTTATACATTCCAAATAATTTTTTACCGTGTTTTTCTAAATTAATCCCCAAACCGTTATCCTCAATTTCAAGAATTTTATGATATTTATTCGAAGTCAAGGAATAGCTAATGGTTGGTGTCCTATCTGGATGCGCATAACGAATCGCATTGGACGTAAAGTTAAGAAGAATACTCTCCAAATAAGCAGGATTGAATACAATTGTTTCTTTTTCGCACACTTTATTTTGAATGATAACTTTATTGCTTTTAATCTCCTCAGCCAGAATATCTAGGGTTTTTCCGAGATAATTGCTAAGGTTTAGATTTTCCTTTTTCTGTACCAAATCTGATTGAATTTCGACCAATTCTTTGAGATGTTCTATCGTTTGTGACAAAGATTTAGACGAAGTACGCAGGTGATTGAAACTTTCTTTGATAAAATCCTCATCGGTTTCTTCTGCAATAATGTTGAGCAGCATCTGGATATTTCCAGAATGTGAACGAAGGTTGTGGGAAACAATATGTGCGAAATTCAACAATCGGCTGTTTTGTTCTCCGATAATTCCGAGCGTTCTGATCATATCTTCCTCTTTTTCTTTTTGGGCTGAAATATCAGTGTGCGTTCCGATGATTCTCAGTGGATTATTATTTTCATCTCGTTCTATAATTTTTCCACGGCTCAAAATCCATTTGTATTCTCCGGATTTCGTAAGTACACGTTGGGCATTTTCATAATACGGTGTGACATTGTCAATGTGCAACTGGATATCAGTCAGATAACGATTTTTATCTTGTGGATGCACGCGGTCGTCCCATAAATTAATCGATTCAATGGTATCATGCGCATCAAATTCGAGCATTTTCATGGATTGTGAAGAATAGAAAACCTTGTTGGAAGCGACGTCTAAATCCCAGATGCCTTCCGAAGAAGCTTCAAGCGCAAAAAGATACCGCTCTTCCGATAATTTTAATTGAAGTTCCTGCTGCTTAAAGTGGGTAACATCGGTAATTTTTCCAAAAAAATGAACCGTTCCGTCTTCGGTTTTTTCCAGACTTGCGTAACCGCTATACCATCGCATTCCTTTCTGGGGTAACATCGCGCGGAATTCGTGTTTCCAGTCTTTGAGTTTGGATTTGGCTTCGAGCACTGATTTCAAAAACTGCGGAAAATCATCATGATGGATTTTGCTTTTTAAAACCGTGTATGCGTCTTTGTTTTTTTCTCCGTGATGCAAATCAAAATGCGTAATCACCGATTTGCTCAAGAATGGAAAGGTAAGCTTTCCGTCTTTAGCTATCGAAAACTGAAAAATTAAGTCTGGCGATTGGAATAATAGTTTCTTATAAAGACTATTCTTTTCTTCTAGAATTTTTAAATCCGAGTAATTGTAGGTTTCCATAGTTTGAATACAAATTAGTTTGGGACAAATTGTATAAATCGTTACAGCTGATTTTCCATAACGACGTCAAACATAAATAAAATAAATCGATAAAATGCATTTTAATCGGATAAAATACATTTTTTAACATTTTTTGTAAGATTTTAATTATTTTCTAGGATGAAAATTATTAACGACTTGGGTTAGATGTTTGCGGTCAAGATGCACATAAATTTCGGTAGTCGTAATCGATTCGTGCCCTAACATCAATTGAATAGATCTTAAATCAGCTCCGTTTTCGAGCAAATGTGAAGCAAATGAATGCCTGAGCGTATGTGGGCTTATAGTTTTTTTTAAATTAATTTTGACGGCTAAATCTTTTATAATGGTAAAAATCATCGCTCTAGTTAATTGTTTCCCTCTGCGATTTAGGAATAAAGTATCCTCAAATCCTTTTTGAATCGGGAGTTTATTACGCACTTCATTCTTATACAACTCAATATATTTCTGGGTAAACGCACTAATCGGAACAAAACGCTGTTTGTTCCCTTTTCCTGTAATCTTAATAAAACCTTCATCGAAAAAAAGATCGGAAATTTTGAGGGTAATCAATTCAGAAACACGAAGCCCGCAACTATATAAGGTTTCAAGAATAGTTCTGTTTCGTTCGCCTTCATTAGAAGACAAATCAATAGCAGCGATTAATTGATCAATTTCAATAAGCGATAAAGTATCGGGTAGTTTACGACCTATTCTTGGCGCTTCGATCAACTCTAATGGATTGTCGTTGCGATAATCTTCAAAAATTAGATATGAAAAAAAACTTTTGAGGCCCGAAATAATTCTTGCCTGTGAACGCGGATTTACTTCCTTTGCAATATGATAAATAAACTGTTGTACTATTTCTTCGGAAATTTTGACAGGTGATATATCAATAGCATTGTGGTCTAAATAATCGCAAAGCCGCACTATGTCGAAAGTATAATTCTCTATCGTATTTTTAGACAGACCACGTTCTATTCTCAAATACGATTGGTAACTTTTGATATAGGTTTTCCAGTTCATGCTGCAAAGTAAAGACAATTTAGCGCATAAAAAAACCTCCCGAATGAGAGGTTAAGATTGCATGGTAAACAATATTAGAATTTATATCCAACTGCTAGTAAAAAGTGGCTTACTTTAACATCTCCTGTAGCTCCCACTGAATATCTTGGCTCAGCAAAGAAATTTTCTGTAATGTCATAGGAAGCACCAACATCAAAATTAAATCTTGTTTTGTCATTATCATCAGATTCTAAACTATAATACAATGACGGACCAGCCATTACATTGAATTTTTCCGCTATTTCATATTTTACAAGTACTGGAATACTTAGAAAATTCGCCTTTATCTTGGCTTCATCTACAGTTTTTGAAGCTGTATGATAATTAAGTCCGGGTTGCAATGTAAATTGGTCTGCGATACCAAATTCTACAAAACCGCCAGCAAAGAAACCAGTTAAACTCTCCGAATAGCCATCGGCTTTCAGTCCAACCAAATCCAAACCACCTTTAACGCCAAAAGACATGCCATCTTGTGCGTTAGCATAACCGAATACTAAAACCGCTAATGCTGATAAAATAATTTTTTTCATGTTATTAAATTTTAATTTAGTTCAGGACAAATATATAACAAACTCCGTCCAATGCAAGTCAGTTCAATTTGATATAAAATAAAAAACCACGCCAATGGCGTGGTTTTATTATGAAAGAATTCTAATTAGAATTTGTAAACTAATCCGAAATTAATGTCATTAAGGTTTACATTCAAACCGAAATCTGTAGAGCTTTCAGCACCTGTAGAATCAGCTTTAGCAGTAGCATAGCTCAATACTCCCCAACCTGCTTCCATAGCGAAGTTTTTAGAGATGAAGTAGCTAACACCAGGACCAACATTTACTCCGAATCCATTAACTTTTACGTCAGCAGCATCATATTTAGTTGATTGGTAACCAACACCTAATTGACCATAAACTGAAAATTGGTTAGATGGTGTGAAGTAGTATCTACCCATTACATCAAATCCTGTAGTGTTTACTTTAGATTTGTCAGCAGCTTCAGTAGCCTGTGTGCTTGAGTTAGAAATTGTCAAACCCAATCCTAAAGCGATGTTCTCAGTTACAAAATATCCAACACTTGGAGAAAATGTGAAAGAATCTTCTTTGTAGTTACCTGCTGCAGTGTATTTAGAAGAACCAAATCCTACTTGACCAGATAAGAAAACATCTCCTTTAGAGAAACCTTCTCCTGAACCACCTTTGTCTTGAGCGTTAGCAAAACCAAATGCCAAAATCGCTACAGTTGATAAAATAATTTTTTTCATGTTATTGTTTTGTTTAAAATTAATGACGCAAAGATAGGATAAATTGTTAAAAAAAAAATTTTTGGTGTTTTTTTTTTGATAAACATCATTAGCTACTACCCTACTGCCCTAATTATGAATTCTTTAAAAGCCATAAAGTTTGCGTGTTAAAGAATAATCAACGTTAAAATAGATTAATTTAAAAAACCACTAAACAATTGATTATTAATAATTTATATTTAAATAGATAACATGTAAATTCTTTGACATCATTGTTTTATTTTTATAATGTCAGCTAAAGTAATCCCATGAAATTGCATTTTTAGAAGTTCTTGAGTTGTTAACTTTTTTATTAACACAATAATGTTTATTTGTTGATAACCTTCTTTTTTCATAGTTTATAATAGCTATTATCTTGTTAAATAGGAACAATCCAGAAACGGAATAATCTATAAAAAGTATGAAAAACATTAAAATTCTTTAAAGAAAAGAACAAACTGGTAGCAATAATTTGTCAATTTATCATTTTGATTATGCATATCCTGATACAAAACGCTTTTAAAAAGCAAACCTTTAGTAATGATGACAAACATTGTGGACACTTTTGTAAAAAATATACTAGTTAATAATCTATCTGCGCACGTAATATTTGGAGTCATACCTCATTAGTTCGCAACCTAAAATTAAATCTAACTGAAATCAAACACTCAGTTTATTTTTGCTTAATTTGTATACATAAAAAAATGACAATGAGAATCATCATCATCAACGGCCCTAATATCAACCTCATCGGGCAACGAGAACCTGCCATATACGGGAACCAATCTTTTGATGGTTATTTTACAAACCTTCAAAACAAATTCCCTGACATCAGCCTTTCCTGCTTTCAAAGTAATATTGAAGGGGAACTCATAAATAAAATCCAGGAAGTCGGTTTTACCTATGATGGTATTATACTGAATGCTGCGGCTTACACGCATACTTCCATCGGAATCGGAGATGCCGTCAAAGCCATCACAACACCTGTCATTGAAGTGCACATTTCAAATACCTTCGCCCGTGAAGACTTCAGGCATCATTCCTTTATTTCCGCTCATGCCAAAGGAATTATCATCGGTTTTGGCCTCGACAGCTATCAACTGGCGCTTCAATCTTTTATAAAATAATCCGTTCATAATAGAAAGTTTATGAAAAATCTATTCGCCCTAGCCTTGCTCTTCGTTTCATTCATAAGCCTTGCCCAGATTAAAGGAAAAGTCACTGACGAAAACGGAAATCCGTTGGCTGCTGTTTCGATCCATATCGAAAATACTTCCATCGGAACGACCACCAACGATCAGGGCGAATATTATTTAGAAATGAAACCAGGAATCTACGTATTAGTATTTCAATATCTCGGTTACAAAAGCCAAAAAGTAAAGTTCGTTTCCGAAAAATCGCTCAAAATCCGCGACATTCAGATGCTTGAAGAAAACATCATCCTCAACGACGTGGTGATCGACCGAAAAAATAACCCCGCGAACGAAGTCATCAGAAACGCCATCGCCCATAAAAAAGAAAATTCAGGACCAACAAATCATTATAAAGCCGATTTCTATTCGCGCGGTATTTTCAGGATTAAAGATGCTCCGAAGAAAATCCTCGGTCAGAAGTTTGACAATTTTGATGAAATTTTAGATTCCACCCGAAGTGGCATTTTGTATCTATCGGAAACCGTTTCCAAAATCACCTGTGAAAAACCCGATAAATTAAAGGAAGTTATTTTGGCCTCCAAAGTCAGCGGCAAGGATAACGGTTATAGCTTCAACAACGCTGCTTCCGCCAATTTCGACTTCTATGACAACTACCTTGCTTTCCAGACCAATGTAGTTTCGCCTATTGCCGACAACGCCTTCAACTATTATAAGTACAAACTCGAAGGCACTTTCTTTAATGAAAACAACATCCAGATCAATAAAATCAAAGTCACGCCAAAGCGAACCAGCGAACCTGTCATGCAAGGCTACCTATATATAGTAGAAGATAGTTGGGCGATTTATGCGATTGATCTTACCGTTCAGGGCGACCAGATTCAAATGCCTGCCATGAATTCGCTGACTTTGAAACAGAATTTCAGTTACAGCAACGAGCAAAAAATCTGGATTAAGAATACGCAAACGCTGGATTTCATTGCCGGCATGTTGGGCATCAATATCTCAGGGCGTTTTACTTATGTGTATTCGAATTATGAATTCCAGGAACGCTTCGGCAAGAGAACCTTTACCCATGAAGTGCTGAGTTTTGAAAAAGACGCCAACAAAAAGGACGATGCGTTCTGGAACCAATCGCGTCCTGTGCCTTTAACGGAAGAAGAAAGCGCGGATTATCTCAAGAAAGATTTGTTGCAAACCAAAAAGAAATCAAAACCTTACCTCGATTCTATTGATGCCAAGCACAACAAACTTGGAGTTTCAGACCTGATTTTAGGTTACCAATATAAAAATTCGTTTAAAAAATGGTCGTTAGATTACGGCGGACTGATCAAAGGCATCAGCTATAATACCGTTCAGGGCTGGGATTTCAATACCGGTATAGGTTTCACCAAAAGAGACAACGACACCAGAACCTATTCGATACTCGAAGCCGTTTTTGATTACGGATTATCGGAAGAGAAATTTAGAAGTTATATCAATTACGTCAACAAATTCAACAACCAGAACCAAAGCGAATTACGATTTGCTGCGGGAAGTCAACTCGCGCAGTTCAACTACAGCAATCCGATTAGCAAACTCATTAATACGGTCAGCACGTTATTTTTTAAAGACAATTACATGAAGTTGTACGAGCGCCATTTCATCAACGCCTGTTTTGAAAGGGAAGTCTTCAACGGATTGACTTTAAATGCCGAGCTGGTATATTCCGAAAGAAAACCCGTTTTCAACACAACCGATCACGTAATCATCAAAAAAAATAAGGAATTCACTTCAAACAATCCTTTGTTACCAGACGACGAGATGACACCTGTGATTACCAAACACAATCTAATCAATGCGTCATTAACGGCAAGAATTAATTTCGGACAACGTTACTGGACGCGTCCGGACGGCAAATTCAATCTCGAAGACGACCAATTTCCCGTCGTTTATTTAGGTTATGAAAAAGGATTCGGTGGCAATGAAAACCACTACAATTTTGACCATATGCATTCCCGAATTACTTATGACGTAACACTTGGCAACAAAGGAAATCTGGAAATGAATGTGAAAGCAGGGAAATTTTTCAACGCCAAAGAAATCTCGTTCGTAGATTACAAACATTTCAACGGCAACCAGACTTATGTCGGAACAAATGACCGTTATCTGAATGTATTCAATTTGTTACCTTATTATAGTGCGAGCACCAATGATGCTTATCTTGAGATTCATGCCGAACACGACGACAACGGATTTATCATGAACAAAATCCCGTTGCTCAACAAACTGCATTCGACTTTGGTTTTGGGCTATCACAATCTGACCATTCCCGAAAGAAGTCCGTATCACGAATATACGGTCGGTCTGGATCATATTGGTTTTGGAAAATTAAAGGTTTTCAGAATCGATTATATCCATTCGTATCAAAGCGGGCATCAGCTAGACGGTGTAGTTTTCGGTTTGAAAATCCTGAATGCCTTTCAATAAAATCAATAATCGTTAGGCTCAATATGAATGAGCACATGTCCCAGTTCCGGAATTTCTTTCCGAAGCGTATCGGTAAGCAAATGGGCGATGTCGTGTCCGGCTTTGACGGAGATATTCGCATCAACGACGGCATGTAAATCGACGTGGTATTTCATTCCGGCTTTACGGATAAAACACTTTTCGGTTTCTATAACGCCTTCCACTTCATGAGAAACTTTGCGGATTTCATCAATCAAATCGTCGTATAAATGTTCGTCCATGATTTCGCCTAAAGCGGGTCTGAAAATCAAATAGCTGTTGTAGATGATAAATCCTGAGGCGAAAAGTGCCGCCCAGTCGTCAGCAGATTCGTACCCTTTCCCGAGAATCAAAGCGATTGAAATTCCGATAAACGCAGCCACCGAAGTAATCGCGTCGCTTCTGTGGTGCCAGGCATCGGCGCGCAACGAAGAACTGTTTGATTCTTTGCTTCTTCGCATCACCAGTCGGAACGAATATTCTTTCCATAAAATGATGACCGCTAATACAATCAATGTCCATTTTTTGGGAAGTTCGTGCGGCGTTTGAATGTTGCTGATACTTTCATAAGCGATGATGGTGGCTGAAGTGATCAGAAATCCAACGACTAAAAACGTGATTAAAGGTTCAGCGCGGCCATGACCATAAGGGTGATTTTCGTCAGCCGGTTTGTTCGAATATTTGATGCCGAACAAAACCAAAAAAGACGAGAAAATATCAGTAGTCGATTCAATCGCATCGGCAATCAACGCATAGGAATTGCCGAAAAATCCAGCCAATCCTTTAATGATCGCCAGACAAGTGTTTCCAATGATGCTGAAGTAAGTCGCTTTGACAGCCGTTTGTTCGTTGGTCATTGGTTTATTTTTATATCCGCAAATGCGAAAATTATTTGAAATTTACTTAATAGAATTCTCCGAAATGCCATAGAATTCCGCTCGGGTCAATCACAAAACATTCCCTGCCCCATTCGAGTTCTTTTACAGGAATGAGTTTTGCGGTTTCGTATTCGGATGTTAAGTTTAAAGCTAAAAGTTCCTTGTAAAAACGGTGTACATCTTCCACTTCCATAAAAACCATCGTGTTATCAATCCAGTCTTTTACGTAAGCGTCCTGCAAATAAAACCCAAAACCGTCAGTCTCAAAATAAGACATATTGTGCGATAAGACATGCTCCGTAAAACCTAAATCGCGATAAAAACTGCGCGAAACTTCGTAGTTTTCTGATCCGATAAATGGACGGATTGATTTGGCTTTATGTTCCATAATGCGTAATTTCTGAAATTATACGCGGACGATATTGGCTCCCAACGCACGCAACCTTTCATCGATGCGTTCGTAACCGCGGTCAATCTGTTCTATATTTTGAATGGTGCTTGTTCCTTTTGCCGATAATGCAGCAATCAATAACGAAATTCCGGCACGGATATCAGGTGACGACATCGTAGTAGCTTTGAGTTGCGACTTGAAATCATGGCCCATAACCACCGCGCGGTGCGGATCGCAAAGCATGATTTTTGCACCCATATCAATGAGTTTATCGACGAAGAACAAACGGCTTTCGAACATTTTCTGGTGGATCAAAACATCGCCATTGGCTTGTGTTGCGACTACAAGAACAATACTCAACAAATCCGGCGTAAATCCCGGCCACGGCGCATCGGCTATCGTCAGAATCGAGCCATCAATATCGGTTTTGATCTGGTAATTCTCATGTGTTGGAATATAGATATCGTCGCCTTTTCTTTCAATGGTAATCCCTAATTTTCTGAACGTATTCGGAATCACACCAAGGTTGTCCCAACTCACATCTTTAATCGTAATTTCACTTCTTGTCATCGCCGCCAGACCAATCCAGCTGCCGATTTCAATCATATCGGGAAGGATTCTGTGTGAGCAACCGCCCAAAGATTCAACGCCTTCAATCGTCAACAAGTTAGAACCTACCCCTTTGATATTGGCGCCCATCGAATTGAGCATTTTACACAACTGCTGCAAATAAGGTTCGCAGGCCGCATTGTAAACGGTCGTTGTTCCTTTAGCCAAAACCGCCGCCATCACAATGTTCGCAGTTCCGGTCACGGAAGCTTCGTCCAAAAGCATGTCGGTTCCGGTAAGTCCGTCTGGCGCTTCTACACCATAAAAGTGGTCTTCACGATTGTAGCGGAATTTGGCGCCGAGATTGATGAATCCTTCAAAGTGCGTATCGAGACGGCGTCTTCCGATTTTGTCACCGCCCGGTTTTGGAATGTATCCTTTTCCGTAACGCGCCAATAAAGGGCCGACAATCATAATCGAACCTCTGAGCGAACCGCCTTCTTTTTTGAACGCTTCGGTTTCTAGATAACCAACATTCACTTCATCCGACTGGAACGTAATCGAGCCTTCGCCATTTCTCTGGATTTTGACGCCCAGATTTCCTAATAAGGTGATGAGTTTATTGACATCGATGATGTCCGGAATATTATTGATTGTTACTTTTTCGGGCGTTAATAACACTGCACACAAAATCTGTAATGCTTCGTTTTTCGCGCCTTGTGGCTTGACTTCTCCTTTAAGGCGGATGCCTCCTTCAATTTTAAAAGTTCCCATTTCTTGAGGTTCTAAGGTTCTGAGGATTTAAGGTTTCCGAGCGTAACGCTGCACCTTAGCACCTTTACTTCGGATTATTATTTTTCTTCTGAAAAGGCTTAGGCTTTCCGGTTTTGTTTTTATTGTTCTGGATTTTAGGTTGTCCGGCCGGCATGATTTTGTTCGAGACGCGTTTGTTGGTGCGCATCAGATCGGTCGTATTTAATAATTCTTCCGAGCTTTGGATCAGATTGATTTTTCCGTCAGACAATTCGAAAAGATGCTCAAAAATAACGGCGTCAGTCACGGTATCTTTATTCCAGCTCAGGTATGATTTTTTCATGTGGTTGGCAATCACTTTGATCAATGCGCCTTTGAGTTCACCTTCTTCCCATTGGTTGGCGACATCAATCATATATTTGATATTGTTGCCATAAAAACGGTACTTCGGAAAGTTCTGCGGATAACTCAGCGGATCCGGCTTCAATACCAAAACCTCTCTTGACGGAATCGGGTAAGGCGAATCTACATCGAGTCTGAAATCTGACATGATGAAAATCTGGTCCCACAATTTGTGTTGAAAATCAGGCACATCGCGCAAATGCGGGTTCAGACTTCCCATGACCTGAATGATATATTTCGCTACTTTATTGCGTTCGTCACGATCCGGAATGACCGTAGCCTGATCGATCAGTTTTTGCAGGTGACGGCCGTATTCGGGAATGATCAGATGCCTTCTTTCTGAGTTGTATTCCAGATGGTGCACCACATCATTCGCGTTTTCTTTGATGTATTTTGAATTCATAATTTATAAGGAAATGATTCCTTCTATGGTGGATACTTCTAAATATTTATCGACAATTTCCTGAGCATTTTTCATCAATACATCAACGGAAATACTCGTGAATTTACCGGTTTTGGATTTGGTGGTTTTGATGACGGCGCCCATACAATCGAAAGCATCTTCTACCTTTTTTACTTTGCCATCATCAGTAGGTACGATAAATTTGAATAAATACTCTGCGGGCCAAACAGGATTGTTGATGTCTAATTCTGCTTTCAGTCTTTCATAAAACTCTTCCGTATTCTTGTCCATGCTTCGTTTTAAAAATAAGAGCAAATATACAGTATTGGTTTCGGATTTTGAGTTATCGGTTTTAGGATTTTGCGATTTAGTTTTTTTTTAACGCGATTCAATTTTTTAAATCCCGATTAGATTGAGTAAGTTTGCGGCTTATTGCTCAAAAATGGCAAAAGAAATTATTGTAATTATCGGCGGACCGGGAACCGGAAAAACCACCATCATTGATGGTTTGATGCAAAAAGGATATTGTTGTTATCCCGAGATTTCGCGCGAAGTTACGATGGAAGCCAAAAAGCAGGGCATCGAACAACTCTTCCTCGAAAAGCCTTTGCTCTTCAGCGAACTGCTACTTGAAGGCCGCAAAAAACAATACCAAAACGCGCTCAACGAACCACATGATTTCGTATTCTTAGACCGCGGCATTCCTGATGTTTTGGCGTATATGCACTATATTGGCGACAGTTATCCTTCTTTTTTTGACGCCGCCTGCAAGGAACACCTATACTCCAAAATTTTCATTCTGCCACCTTGGGAAGAAATCTATATCAGCGATGACGAGCGTTACGAGAACTACGAACAGGCCAAACTGATCTTCGAACATTTGACGGAAACTTACGTCAATTACGGCTATGAACTCATTGAAGTTCCGAAAGCGAGTGTGTCCGAACGAATCGATTTCATCCTGCAATCGCTTCATTAATTATTCCCACATTCGATTTTCCGAGCGGTATCAAATTTTATGTAAATTTGTGTACGTGTCTAATTTTATACCTATAGCGAATGTCGGAAGCCATACAAATCCTCCAAAAATATTGGAAACACGAAACCTTTAGAGCGCCTCAGGAAGCCATCATCACTTCGATTCTTGAGCGAAAAGATACTTTTGCACTGATGCCCACCGGCGGCGGAAAGTCGGTTTGTTTTCAGATTCCGGCACTGATGAATCCGGGAATGGGATTGATTATTTCTCCACTCGTGGCCTTGATGAAAGACCAAGTCGCCAACCTTCAGAAACTCGACATCAAAGCCATTGCCCTGACCGGCGGTATCGGAACCGAAGAAATGATCGACTTGCTTGACAACTGCCAGTTCGGAAATTACAAATTTCTTTACCTTTCACCCGAACGTTTGCAATCAGACTGGATTCTGGAACGCATCAAAAACCTGCCTATAAATCTTATCGCGATTGACGAAGCGCATTGTGTGTCGCAATGGGGGCATGACTTTCGACCGTCTTATCTCAAAATTTCACAGCTCAAAACCCATTTCCCAAAAGTGCCTTTTGTGGCTTTGACCGCATCAGCCACGCCAAGGGTTGAAGCCGATATCATCACCCAATTGGGTTTGGAACATCCTGCCGTTTTCAGAAAATCATTTGCACGCGAAAACATTGCTTATATGGTTTTTGAAGTCGAAGATAAATTGTTCCGCGCCGAGCAGATTCTTCGTAAAAATCCCGAGCCTTCCATTATATATGTACGCAACCGCAAATCTTGTCTGGATGTTTCACAGCAATTGCAGACTTTAGGGTTTAAAGCTACTTTTTACCACGGCGGTTTGACTTCGAAAGAGAAAGACAAAAATATGCAACTCTGGATGAACGAAGAAGTGCAGGTAATCGTCGCTACGAATGCGTTCGGAATGGGCATCGATAAAGCGAATGTCAAAACCGTCATTCACATGCAGCTTCCCGAAAATCTCGAAAATTATTATCAGGAAGCCGGTCGCGCCGGAAGAAATGGCGAGAAAGCTTTTGCGGTATTATTGAGTAGTCCGTCGGATATTTTTCAGGCGAAAGACCAATCGATTCATGTTTTGCCCGACAGGAAATTCTTGCTCGAAGTGTATGTGAAACTTTGCAACTATTTCCGCATTGCTTATGGCGAAGGCATCAACGAAGTCTTTTCATTCAACCTCAACACCTTTTGCTCGAAATACGGATTTCCGACTTTGAGAGCGTACAATGCGATGCAGTTTTTAGACCGGCAAGGTATTGTGACTTTATCGCAGGAATTCTCGGAAAAGATCACGATGCAATTCCTGATTCCGTCGAAAGAAGTCATCCGTTATACAAGTTTGAATCCGAACGATGAAGAAATCATTCTAACGATTCTCAGAACTTATCCCGGAATTTACGACATGCCGACGGCTTTCAATATGGCCTTAATTGCGAAAAAATCAAATCATAGTGAAGCGGAAGTGAGTCAGGTTTTGAAGAAATTACAAGAAAAGGAAATCATTGCTTACACTTCAAAAAATAATGATGCGGTTCTGATTTTTAATGAAGTCCGCGAAGACGAGAAAACCATCAACCGCATTGCGAAATATCTCGAACATCAGAACCAGCTGAAAGTCGATCAGTTGCAATCGGTTTTGCATTATGTGAATGACAAAAACACCTGCAAAAGCCAATTGTTGCTGGAATATTTTGGCGAAAAAGATTCAAAACCTTGTGGCATTTGCTCGTATTGCATTTCGAAAAATAAAACCAAAACCGACATTCATTTGGTGGTTAAAGAAATTCTTGAGGTTTTAAAAACTGCAGATTTAAATTCGAGGGAAATTGAAAAAGTAGTGCCGTTTGCCTCAAAGGACATTATCTTTGCGCTTCAAATGTTGCTGGAAAACGAGATCATCATTCTCAAACCCAACAACCAATACACTTTAAGAAAATAATGGAAGCATTGAGAATAATCTTTATGGGAACGCCCGAATTCGCCGTCGGCATTCTGGATTCGATATTGAAAAACAATTATAATGTAGTCGGTGTGATTACAGCTGCAGACAAACCGGCAGGTCGCGGACAAAAAATAAAATATTCGGCGGTCAAAGAATATGCGCTTGAACACAACCTTACTTTATTGCAACCAACCAATCTAAAAGATGAAACTTTTTTAGCGGAATTGAAAGCTTTGAATGCCAATCTTCAAGTAGTTGTCGCTTTCAGAATGTTGCCAAAAGTCGTTTGGGAAATGCCGAAGTACGGAACGTTTAATCTTCATGCTTCGCTCCTGCCCGATTATCGCGGTGCGGCTCCAATCAACTGGGCGATTATTAATGGGGAAACTAAAACTGGTGTGACTACTTTTTTTATTGATGATAAAATTGACACAGGCGCGATGATTCTGAATGCCGAGATTGCGATTGCTGAAAATGAAAATGCCGGACAATTACACGACCGTTTGATGGCACTCGGAAGTCAAACAGTTGTTAAAACTTTGGCGTTAATTGAAAACGGAAATTTGGAGACCAAAATTCAAATGGAATCTGAAGATTTGAAAACCGCCTACAAACTCAATAAGGAAAACTGTAAAATCGATTGTAATAAAACCGGAAATGAAATTCACAATCTCATTCGAGGCCTTTCGCCTTATCCTGCGGCCTGGTGCTATTTTAAAGATGGCGATCTAGAATGGAATATTAAGATTTATGAAGCCGAATTCATTCCAGAAAAACATGATGGACCAATTGGAAAAATAACAACTACCAAAAAAGAAATAAAAATTGCGGTGGTTGACGGATATGTCCAAATCATGGCTTTACAATTTCCCGGAAAGAAAAAAATGACCACGGCAGAATTACTTAACGGAATGACGTTTTCAGAAAATGCTTACGCTTGTTAAGTTGCGCCGCCATTGGAGTGAGAATAAAACCGACAAAAACAACTTCCTTTATCAACAAAACAATCGACTTATCAACAAATCGGTGAAAAACACGGCAAATGTCTTGCGCAGTAAGGAATTCCTTTTAAATTTGTTTCAATTAACATAATGTTTAACCAACAATTAATAACTATTATTATGAACAAATCAGAATTAATCGATGCTATTGCTGCTGACGCAGGAATCACAAAAGCAGCTGCTAAATTAGCTTTAGAATCATTTTTAGGTAATGTAGGTGGTACTTTGAAAAAAGGTGGAAGAGTATCTTTAGTAGGTTTCGGATCATGGTCAGTATCTAAAAGAGCTGCTAGAGACGGAAGAAATCCACAAACTGGAAAAACAATCAAAATTGCTGCTAAGAATGTAGTTAAATTCAAAGCTGGTGCAGATTTAGAAGGTTCAGTAAACTAATAAAAGTTTATAAAATATAAATTAAAAGTCTCCTTTTTGGGGACTTTTTTTTTACTTAAAGCGAAATATATTTGTTTATTTAAAAATTTTATTACTAAATTTAATCAAAATTGCGATTCTAATGATATCAGAAAAATTAAAAAAAGGACATTTGCTGATTGCTGAGCCTTCTATAATTGGAGATTTATCTTTCAATCGCTCCGTGATATTATTAGCCGATCACAATGACGAAGGTTCTGTCGGATTCATTATCAACAAGCCTTTAAAATACACTATCAACGATTTGGTTCCCGATGTAGAAGCCAACTTTAAAATATACAATGGCGGGCCAGTAGAACAAGACAACCTTTATTTCATTCACAACATACCGCATTTGATTACCAATAGCGTCGAAATTTCGAACGGTATTTTTTGGGGTGGAGATTTCGAATTGACCAAAAACCTCATCAACACCGGACAGGTCAAAAAGGATAATATCCGTTTCTTCTTAGGATATACCGGTTGGGAAGCCCAGCAATTGGAGAATGAAATGAAATCGAATTCCTGGATTCTGGCTGAAAATCTTTATGAGAACAAAATTATCGGCAAATCAACGACTGATTTTTGGAAAGAAAAAATCTTAGAACTTGGCGGCGATTACATTATTTGGTCGAATGCGCCTGAAAATCCTTTGTTGAATTAATTCCGGATTGATTCGTTGAGTTTCTCGGATAGTTGCTGCGCTAAATCTGTTCCGTATTCCTTTTTCCTGTATTTTGTAATGGATTGGATGCCTTTGACGACATTAGTCATGAAGAGTTCATCGGCTTTTTGAAGGTCGAACGGCGAAATCGAAACTTCTAGAATTTCTATATTTTCCATTGATTTTGATAACGCAATGACCTTTTTTCGCATGATGCCATTCAAACAACCGTCGGAAATTGGTGGCGTAATCAGTTTGTTATCCATTAACATGAACAGGTTTCCCTGCAAGGCTTCCACGACATTTTTCTCATCATTTAACAGCAGGCAATTCTGCAAACCATTTTCTTTCGCAAAGATGCTTCCTGTAATATGAACCATCTTATTGGTCGTTTTGATCGTCGACAGCAATTGCTTCGAAACGTGAAAATCCTTATACAAATCGACTTCATAAGGAATCGCATCGAAAGAATAATCTAAATTTTCTAATGGATTTGACTGGATGATATAGCTAACAAGATTAGTTTCGGGCAAATAGTAACCGCCTTCATTTCTGTAAATCGTAATACGAACTCTAGCGGAATCAGCACATTGATTGGCTTTTGCGGTGCTTAAAATTTGTTCTTCAAAAAACTCCATCGTAAAGTTCATTGGAATTTCCATGCGCACGATTCGCATGCTCGCCATTAATCGGAAATAATGGTCTTCAAGAAAAAGAATCTTTTGGTTTCTTATTTTTAAGGTTTCGAAAACACCGTCTCCGTAGAGAAAACTCCGATTGTTAGACCACGATTGTTCTTCAGAAGAAACGAGCATTCCGTTGTAATTGACCATAAAAAAACCCTAATTAATATTAGGGCAAATATAAGTGTATTCTCAGTAAATATTATACCGAACCGATAACATGTTTAAGGTCTGATATCTGATTCTCCCATAATAATTTAGCCTCATCAAGTTCGTCTTCTTTGGCAAAATCGACAATCATTAAGGATACGTCTTTAGTGATTTCGTCTTCTAGGATTCGCAATTCAAAAAAATAATCTGTGTCTTTTTTATTTTCGTCAATCCAACGGAATTTAATCTTCTCTCCGGTTTTTTTTGAGGACAAACGGGCGTTTTCTTCAGAGTCATCCCATATGAAAGTAAAGTATTCGCCTCTCGAATTTACATTGTCCGCGAACCACTCCTGCAGCCCCGAAGGCGTTGATATATACTGATATAACAACTGAGGCGATGAGTTGATGGGAAATTCGAGTTCGTAGCGTGATTTTAATTCCATTGTTGGGTACTAATTTTTGGGAAATATATATAATAATAGCACAATAAAAAAGCATTTTTTTAAATAATTTTTTTCTCATTATAAATTTGCAACCTATGATTTAAGTTTTATATTTGCACCCGCATTGCGGTATTGCATTTACCGAAATCTGGCGAGGTAGCTCAGTTGGTTAGAGCGCAGGATTCATAACCCTGAGGTCACGGGTTCAACTCCCGTCCTCGCTACAAAAATGAAGTCTTAAGTATTTGTACTTAGGGCTTTTTTTATTTTTATGTCTTTTTCATTTGCTATTTATGCTGATTTTTTTGGTGATAAAACATTAGTCCATTGATGTTTTTAAATGAAGCCTCTTTATTTTCATTTTTACTTTGTGAATTTTACTTTCTACAATACTTACATTCTGTTAGAATCTTCAAAATTGAAGTTTTGAAAAACCAATCCGGTGCTAAAATCAAGAAAGAAATCTCAAATAAAAAATTATATTTGTAATATTTACCTTACTTAATATTCAAATAAATGCATTTTATCGATTTTTTATGTATTTAATCGATTAAAAATTTTGTAATTCAAATCCCTTAAGATACTTTTGGCTCGTTAAATATTTATATCACTAACAATTTTTTCGGGGGAAAAAGATTATGAAAAACTTACTACTTAAATTTACGGTCATTGCATTACTGATGATAAATTGCAAAGACGTTTACGGCCAATGTACAGGATGCACTTTGAACATCACAGTACCAAACAATTTAACCTACAGCGTTACTGCGGGCACAACCATTTGTATCACTGGAACTGGAACTTTTACAGGTAGGTTGAATAATTTCAACGGGAATACACTATGCATCGGCACCGGTGTTACGTACAATCCTTCTGCTGCTCCAAATTACAATGGCAACTGGACCATCATTAATAACGGAACATTTCAGAACGTCAACAATTTAAATTTTAATAGCGGATGCAATTTTACCAATGCGCTCACAGGAACTATAACTCTTGGCAGTAGTACCAATATTAACTGCCCTTTTGTAAACAATGGAACGCTCAATGCCGGTAGCATTACCGCCAATTCAAGCATTACTCTGGGAGGTACTACCACCCTTTCCAGTAGTCTAACTAATAACGCAACCCTAACCATAACCGGTGCTGTTGTTGCCGGAAGTATTACCAATAACAATTCAATTGTTGGTGGCGTGGGCTCCAATTGTAACAGCTTAAGATCTACCGGATCGTTTAGCAATTCAGGTACTATTGGAAACACAGGTCAATATTTATATGTAGCCAATACAGGAGGTTCTATCCTTTCTCCGGCAAGTACTATAAGTCCGACTGCGCCTCCAAGTCAACCCACTTCATTGGTTTTGAGTAATTCCGGAACTACAATAAACGGATCATTTACGCAATGCGTTTCTAGTGGCTATGTTATTTTAAGAGCTATCGCTGCTTCTGTTCCCGCCACAACCAATCCAACCAACATGGCTTCATTGGCGGTAGGACAATCCGTCGGAGCGTGGACAGTTGCTGCAATAAATAGCGGTCAATCGACAACTACGTTTGCAGATAATATCGGAGCGACTTGCAGCAATATTTACTATAGAATATATGCTTATAACAGTGGAGGCAGTTGCAGAGTATATAATGTCAGTTCGCCTTTAACAGGAACTTATAACCCTACGCCAACCATCACCACTACCAGTCCTGCAACAATATGTGGTGCCGGAACGGCAACTTTAGGCGCTACGGCAAGTGCCGGAACCATCAACTGGTATGCTGCTGCGACAGGCGGGGCAAGTATTGGAACCGGAACTTCTTTCGCTCCAAGTATAACTTCAACAACAACATATTATGTCGATGCTACCAATAATGGTTGCACAACCGCTAGCAGAACGGCAGTTGTGGCCACTTTAATTACAGCACCAACATCTATCGCCGGAACGAATGTAACTACTTGTGCCAATAGCGGCGCAGTAAACATAACTGCTGGTGCCAGCGCAAGCGGTTACACGTCTTTTTCATGGGCTTCAAGTGGCACGGGAATATTTACTAATCCTAGTTCATTAACCTTGTGCACTTATACTCCTAGCACATTGGATATTGCTTCCGGTAGCGTAACTTTAAGGTTAAACGTAACCGGAAATGCGCCTTGCGGAACCATCTTTTCAACCAAAACACTAACCATCACGCCAAATGTTACAGCAAGTGTAAGCATCGTTGCTACCGCTACAACAACCTGCGCGGGCAATACAGAAACTTTTACGGCAACGCCAACCAATGGTGGAACAACACCTTCCTATCAATGGAAGAAAAATGGTGTGAGTGTAGGAACCAACAGTACTACTTTTGCCACTTCAGCTTTGGCCAACGGCGATGTGATTACATGTGTAATGACTTCCAATGCTACTTGTGTCATTGCTTCACCTGCTACATCGAATGCATTAACGATGACAGTAAATGCCTTACCGACAATAACCGGTTCAACGCCGGGTTCAAGAATTAATACGGGAACAGTGGTGTTAGGTGCAACCTGTTCATCAGGCGGGGTTTTCTGGTATACCACACTAAGCGGTGGCGGGCCAATAGGAAGCGGAAACAGCTGGACAACACCATCAATTGGAGTAACTACTACTTACTATGCTTCAGCCATGACTTTGAGCGGTTGCTCTTCGACACCAAGAACGCCAGTGGTAGCTACTGTAAACAATCCTGAAATTGATATTCAGGGCAATGCGACTTCAATTGCTGATGGTGATACTACGCCATCAACAACCGACTGGACCGATTTTGGTTCAGCCTTGACCACAAAAACTTTCACGATCCGAAATACTGGAGTAGCCGTATTAAATTTGGGAACAGTAATGATTTCTGGTGCCAATGCCTCAGACTTTAGCGTTACAAGCGCTCCTTCGGCTACTGTAGCTGCCGGTGGTTCTACCACATTTACGATAGCTTTCAACCCAACAGCGGGAGGAACGAGAACCTCAACAATTTCTATTGATAATGACGACAACAATGAAAACCCATACGATTTCTCCATTCAAGGAACCGGAATCGCTCAGGAAATAACGGTTCTGGGAAATGCCGTAACCATTACCGATGGCGACAACTCACCAACCACAGCCGACTGGACTGATTTCAGCAACGTCACTTTTACAAGAACATACACCATCCAAAACTCCGGAAATGTTCCGTTGGCCATAGGAAGTATTGGTTTCTCTGGGCCGAACGCCACTGAATTTGCAGTGACCACTTTGCCTGTTTCAACCATTCCAGCTTACGGCTCAACGACTTTCACGGTAACGTTTTCTCCACTTGGCGTAGGTGTCCGTGTAGCCACATTGAACATTGCAAATAATGACAGCGATGAAAATCCCTATGATTTCAGCATCATTGCGACCGGTGTCAATATCGATAGCGATGGAGACGGCGTGAACAACGGAACGGACAGCGATGATGACAACGACGGAATCACGGATGTGATCGAGTGCGGAACTTGTTTGACCGACCCATTCACCAACGGAAGTTTTGAAGTGACCAGCCCTATATTAGGGGCAACAACATACAGCATCATGCCCGCTGCCAATGTAACAGGATGGCAGAGTTCCCCTGAAAACCTGATTGAAATCTGGAGTACAGGATTCAACGGAGTCGACGCAGCACAAGGAAATCAATTTGCGGAATTGAACGCGAATGTTGCCGGTACTTTATACCAAACATTTTGTTTGAATGGCGCTTCAGGAACCATCACCTGGTCTATTAAGCACCGGGGAAGATCCGGTGTCGATCAGGCTTTCGTAAGATTCGGAACCACTTTAGCCGATGCGCAAACCAATACGCCGATTGCTACTATGGTTGACGGTACGGGTGCATGGGGATTGTACTCAGGAACCTATATCATTCCTGCGGGGCAAACTCAAATCGTACTGGCTTTTCAGGCTGGATATACGGCATCAGGAAGTGCGTCCATCGGAAACTTTATAGATGATGTTCAAATCACCATCAACCAGGCTTGTGTAGATACAGACAGCGATGGTATGGCCAACATCATTGACCTTGATGACGACAACGATGGCGTGGCGGATATCGAAGAAGCCGGTTTCAAAAACTACAGCAACAACACTTCGACTTTTGATAAAACCAACGCGGCAAACTGGAGAGACACCAATGCCAATGGTATGAACGATTACATAGACACCTTAATTTCAGCCGGAACTTACGCTATCCCGGATACTGATGGCGACGGAATTCCCAACTATCTGGATTTAGACAGCGACAATGACTCTTTATTTGATGTCGATGAAGCTGGGCTTGCCAACGGCGATGGAGACATCAACGGCGACGGAAAAGGCGATGGCAGTGATACCGATCGTGACGGAATCTTAAATCTTTACGACAATTCAGCAGCCTACGGAACCGTGGCCAGAGCTTATGCACAGGACACGAATACTAACGGCGTACCCGATTACTTACAATTAGATTCGAATGCTGACGGAATCAATGACATCCAAACCGGTTTGTATGGCAGTTTAGACACCAACAACGACGGAAAAATTGACGGCTCGACGGATATTGACCGCGATGGAATTCTCGATGCTTTCGACACCAATACCGCAGCGGTAGGTTCTCCAAGAAACCTCAACAGAAAACTGTTTTTAGATTTCGACGGAAGAAACGATTACGGTCAAGGAACCGGTGTTCTAGGTGGTTTGCCTGAAGCGACGTTAATGGCCTGGATCGATTTGAATAGTGCTTTCTCTTCTGATGGTGTTGTCGTCGGACAGGATAAATTCCAGATGCGTATCACTAGTGGTGCCCGATTGGAAGCAGTGGTCAACTCCACCATTCTAAAATACAATTTCGATTTAAATGCCTCACGTTGGTATCATGTAGCCGCGGTTTATGGCGGTGGTTTCTTAAAATTATATTTGAACGGCGTGCAAGTTATCAGTACGCCTGCTACAGGAAATATTGCAGCTGATGCGTCTTTATTGACTTTAGGAAAAGACCCGAGTTCCAATACTAAATACTTCAAAGGTAAAATCGATGAAGTGAGAATCTTCAATACAGCCTTGACGGATGCTCAAGTGCAACGCATGGTTTATCAGGAAATTCAAAATACAGCAGGTCAAGTCCGAGGTGCGATTGTTCCTAAAGACATTCAATCTTTGCCTTATGCGAACTTGCTGAGATATTACAAAATGGACGCTTACAAAGATGACATCATTGATGATTTTACAACGGCTGCTATTGACGCCGGAACCGGAATGAAAATATACAACCACAAAGTAATCAAAGTACAGGAAGCGCCAATGCCTTTCGTAACCCGCACTACCGGAACTTTTGCTACGGCAATAAACGATCCGAGTAAAGACATTCGCGGACTCGATGCGACCGATTACGATTATTCTATCGTTCAGGTGAAACACAATATCACGGAAACCGCCAACGCAACCGATCTGGCGATGTTTGTAGATCCGAGTGTTACCGTTACGATGAACAACAATACCAAAATCCAAAATGACTGGTATTTAAAACTCGATGGAAAAATCGACCTTCAGGGAAGATCACAATTGATTCAGACTGCCAACAGCGATCTGGATGTCACCAGCGCAGGATCCATCGAAAGAGACCAGCAAGGGCAATCGAATAAGTTCAACTACAACTATTGGTCTTCGCCTGTAGGTGCTATCAATGCGACATCGAACAACAATGCTTTCACCATTGGCAGCGTATTACGTGACGGAACTGATCCGAACAACCCACAGAATATTACTTGGTCAGCAGGTTATAATGGCGCTCCTACTTCACCAATTACACTCAGCAGCTATTGGATTTTTAAATTCCAGAACCTGACTCCGGTTTATTCAAACTGGTCAGCCGTTGGAGATACCGGTACTTTACAAGCGGCGCAAGGATTTACGATGAAAGGTACGGGATCTGGATCAGCTTCGCAGAATTATACCTTTGTTGGCAAACCAAACAACGGTACAATTACTACTACAATAGCTGGAGGCAATTTAAATCTTTGCGGAAATCCTTATCCTTCAGCGCTTGATGCTGATGCGTTTATCATGGCCAACAGCGCTTCGATTACGGGAACATTATATTTCTGGGAACATTTCGGCACCAACACTTCGCACAATCTTTTAGATTATCAGGGTGGTTATGCCGCGAGAAATCTTGTGGGCGGAACACCTCCGGTTTCTCCAACTGGAGTCAGCACTTCGGGCGGAAGCACTAGAATACCGAGCAGGTATATTCCTGTAGGGCAAGGTTTCCTAGTCTACGGAAGCGGGACAGGCGGCACCATCACTTTCAACAACAACCAAAGAAGTTTTGTGAAAGAAAATGATCCGACCTCAAATGTGATGTTCAGACAAAGCAATCAGGACTTGTCCATCATCGACAAACAATTTGACAATCATGAAGACCGCATGGTCGAAACCCAGAGTTTCTCTAAGATCAGGATCGGTTTCAATTCTGTGAATAATTACCACCGTCAGATTCTGTTAGGTTTCATGAACGAATTTGCTACAGATGCTTTTGACATCGGTTATGATGCTTCACAACTTGACACACAACCCAATGATCTATACTTTGCGATTCCGGGACAAAATTTAGTAATTCAAGGTGTCGGCGCATATGATGCTCATAAAGTGCTGCCGTTAAGTCTTAAGAATGGTATGGAAGGTACTGTACAATTCACGCTAGACGCCACGGAAAATTTTGACGCCAGCCAGAACATCTACATCTATGACAGTGTTACTGAACAGTATCATGATATCCGAAGCGGCAATTTTGAAATCAACCTTCCTGTCGGAATTTATGACACGCGTTTCTCGTTACGTTTTTCTAACACAGCGCTTGACATCAATGATTTCGATTTAAGTCAGGAAGTCGTTATTTCATTTACGAGTAATGACGCGATGATTAATATCAATAATAATTTGATGAATGAAACTATCAAATCTGTTGAACTCTACAATATATTAGGTCAATCCATAAGATCTTGGAATGTCAGTGAAAACGATCAAAGTAAAGTTAAAATTCCAGTAACTAACATTAGTACCGGAGCATACATTGTAAAGGTACACACCACAAAAGGTGATTTAAGTAAAAAGATAATCATCAAATAACCCTTTTTTCCCCAAATCAAGGTTCAAGCTCCTCGTTATGAGGAGCTTTTTTATTTTAAAAAATATTAATTATCGTAAGATAAATATTATTTTTTATTAAAAAACATGCATTTCATCGATGTTTTGTGTATTTTGTCGATAAAAAATTTTGTAAATTAAATTTCACTGACTACTTTTGGTTTGTTAAATGATTACATATTAACTAAAACCGCTTTCGGGGGAAAAGAAGTTATGAAAACAATTACATTATTAAACAGGAAAAAAATTATACTAATAGGCTTTTTGCTATTAGTAACATTAGGTTATTCACAGACCACACAAACCTTTACATCTTCAGGAGTATTTGTTGCTCCTGCTGGGGTTACAACAGTTCAGGTTCAGGCTTGGGGTGCTGGTGGTGCTGGTGGAGGAAATTCAACAACATCCGATGGTGCCGGTGGTGGTGGTGGTGGTGCTTATAGTACCAATCCAGCACTCGCAATAGCACCCGGAACCCATACCGTTACAATTGGTACTGGTGGAACGGCCGTTGCAGGTGGTATCGGTGGAAACGGAGGAGATTCATGGTTCAGTACCGCAGGCACAGTAATGGCCAAAGGTGGAAACGGTGGTAATCCTCCAGTAAGCGGTATCGGTGGTATCGGTGGTACCGGTGGTTTAGGCTCTGCCAGTATCGGTACAACCAAATACAATGGAGGAACCGGTGGTTATGGACGAGATGCAAATACAGGACATGGTGGACCCGGAGCAACTTCTGCTGGAACCTTAAGCAATGGTTTGTCAGGTCCAAATCCTTGGAACAACACTACGGGTATTAATGCTCCTACTCCAGTACCTACTGGCGCAGGTGCAGGTGCAAATGGAGGGTCGAATACTAATAACGGATCAGACAACACGGCTACACCTGGTGGTGGTGGTGGTGGCGCAGGAGATAAAAACTCCTCAGGCTCTGCCAATACTATAGGTGGAAACGGAGCCGATGGTCAGGTCATTGTATCCTGGACATGTCCTACATACGCCCTTACAGTAGCGGCAACCAATAACGGACCATTTTGTAATGCTTCGGCTGCAACCGTTACGTTAAGATCAACAACATTACCTTCAGGAACTTATACAGTAACTTATAATTTATCCGGAGCAACTTCAGCCACGGGAAATACTGCTACGATGACATTCACGGCAGGAAGTCCGGGTACAGGTACTATTACAACGCCTTTGTTGAATATAGGGACTACTACTGTTACGATTACAAACCTTTCGTCAGGTGCCGGTTGTAGTACTGTCATCAGTAGTTTTAATACAACGTCCGTAAATATAGCTGATTCGGCTACAGCTGTTGCTGGAAGCAATATTTCGGGTTGCTCAACATCGACATCGTTCAACATTACTTCTGGTGCAAGCGCCACCAACTATACTTCCGTTTTATGGACATCAAGTGGGACTGGAACCTTTACAAACGCAGATTCATTGACACTTTGCACCTATACACCAAGTGCTTCGGATATAGCGGGAGGAACGGTAACGATAACATTAAACGCAACAGGAAATGCACCATGCGGTGTTGTAATTTCCTCCAAGTTTCTAACTGTTTACGAAAAACCGACAGCTGTCGCGGGTTCTAATATTACAACTTGTTCTAGCGATGGAGCGGTAAACATCACTTTCGGGTCAGGCGCTTCAAATCACTCGAGTGTTACATGGACTAGTAGTGGCACAGGAACTTTTGCAAATCCTAATTCATTAAGCACTTGTACTTATACTCCAAGCGCTGCAGATATCGCAGCAGGAAGTGTTACTCTTACGCTTACAGCTTACAGTCTTGTTTGCAGCTTGGTAACTTCAACAAAAACACTTACTATATTAAGTTCACCAACTATAACAAGTACGACCCCTGCTTCAAGAATTGGATCAGGATCGGTTACCTTAGCTGCAACAGCTTCTTCAGGTACCATATCTTGGTATGCAAACGCAACTGGTGGAGGATCATTAGGAACGGGAAACAGTTTTACAACTCCAGTTCTTTTTTCGACCACTACTTACTATGTACAGTCATTTAATGGTACGTGTAATTCTGCTCCAAGAGTAGCCGTTACGGCAACCATTTTTATTAACGAAATAGATGTACAAGGAAATGCCACTTCAATCGTTGATGGAGACATCACGCCTTCAGCAGCTGATTGGACAGATTTTGGAACAGCATCAACAAGAACTTTTACAATCCGAAATTCAGGTTCAAGTACCTTAGGTGTTGGAGCAATCTCCATATCTGGTGCAAATGCAGCTGACTTTTCCGTAACCACAGCACCAAGCGCAACCGTTGGCGCTAGTTCGAGTACTACTTTTGTAGTTACTTTTACACCATCAGCAGTTGGAGTTCGTACGGCATCCATTTCTATAGCAAACAATGACCTTGATGAAAATCCATATGATTTTTCTATCCAAGGAACAGGCTTAGCTCAGGAAATAAACATTCAAGGAAATAGTACCTCTATCGTTGATGGAGACGTTACCCCTACTGCGGCAGATTGGACAGACTTCGGAACAACGGTAGCCGTTTCCGGATCACTGACGAGAACGTTCACCATTCAAAATACGGGTGCGGTTAGTTTGACCATCGGTGCCATTTCTTTCAGCGGGGCAAATCCAACAGACTTTTCTGTAACTACGCCACCAGCTGCAACGGTGGCAGGATACGGAAGTACAACATTTGTGGTCACTTTTGTTCCTGGTGCAGGAGGAGTGAGATCAGCATCGATGTCTATTGTCAACAATGATAGTAATGAAAATCCGTATGATTTTACGCTGCAAGGAACAGGAACCGAACCAGAAATAAGCGTTCTAGGAAATGCCGTTGATATTGTAGATGGTGATATTACGCCAACTGTAGCAGATTGGACGGACTTCGGAACAACAGATATTAATACGGGAAGTATCACCAGAACTTTTACAATCAACAATACTGGTGTAGCCACTTTAACCATTGGAGCAATTACCTTCTCAGGTACAAATCCGGGTGACTTTACAGTAACAACGCCGCCAAGTGCCACTGTTGCATCAGGAGCAAGCACTACTCTTGTAGTTACATTCGACCCTACAGCAGTGGGTGTGAGAACGGCAATGATCAATATTGCAAATAATGACTTAACAGAAAACCCATTCAATTATACATTACAAGGAACTGGAACTGCTCAAGAAATGGACGTTCTAGGGAATGCCACCTCAATTGTAGATGGTGACACTACTCCTACTACAGCAGACTGGACTGACTTTAGTAACGTAACTACAACAAGAACATTCACCATTAGAAATACAGGAACTTCGCCACTGACCATTGGAGCGATTACCTTTTCAGGCGCAAATGCGGCCGACTTTAGTATCTCTTCTCCTCCAGCGGCTATTATCATCGCAGGATCTAGTAGCACTTTTACAGTATTGTATACCCCAATTGGAATTGGAACTAGTAACGCAACAATTTCAATTGTAAATAATGATTCCGATGAAAATCCTTATGATTTCTCCATCCGTGGAACGGCAATCAATAACGAAATAGACATTCAAGGAAATGGTGTTTCTATTGTCGATGGTGATAACTCTCCAACAACGGCAGACTGGACAGACTTCAGTACGACCGCTACCTCAAGAACATTTACGATTTTCAATACAGGTGCCACAGCACTGACAATCGGAGCAATTACCTTTAGCGGAACAAACCCAGGAGATTTCTCAATCACAACACCTCCTAGTGCATCAGTGGCAGGGTACAGCAGCACAACATTTGTGGTTCGATTTGCGCCAGCGGCTGTTGGAACAAGAAGTGCCATCATGTCAATTGTAAATAATGATGCTAACGAAAACCCTTACGATTTTACCTTGCAAGGAACAGGAGTAGCTCAAGAAATTGACATTCAAGGAAACGGTTCTTCAATCGCTACTGGTGACATGTCACCAAACACCTCTGACTGGACGGACTTTAGTAATGTTGCCATTACAAGAACCTTCACGATCAGAAATACGGGCACGATGAACTTAAACATTGGAGCAATTACAATAACAGGAGCAAATCCTGGAGATTTTAGCATCTCAACGGCTCCAAGTGCCATCGTAGCCGGAACAACCACAAGTACTTTTGTAGTAACCTTCGCACCTACAGTGGTTGGTGTAAGAACTGCGACCATCAATATCCCTAACAATGATAGTAATGAAAACCCATATATATTTGGTATAAGCGCAACCTCAACAAGTGAAATAGCGGTTTCAGGTTTATATACCAATATCGTAGATGGCGACAGTTCTCCTTCTCAAGACGACTGGACTGATTTTGGAACCGTTTCTATTGAAAACGGAAACGTATTGGCGAATTATGTCATCACGAATTCTGGTACAGGTCCTTTGGTTATTGGCGCCATTACTATTGCTGGAGCCAATGCTAGTGACTTTACAATAACCGGAGCGCCGGCCGCTTCTGTTGCTTCCGGAGCGTCAACAATATTGCAAATCTCTTTCAACCCTACTGTGTTAGGCGTTAAGACTGCTACAATATCTATTGCCAACAACGATATCGATGAGAATCCATTTAATTTCTCAATCACTGCCACTGGTGTAAGAACCTACGTAGATACAGACGGCGATAGCGTAACGGATAACTTTGACCTCGATGATGACAACGACGGAATCGTAGATACTTTAGAGCAATCAAGCTGTGTCGCTTCTCCTTTTGCAAGTGCCATTACCCAAACGTTTTTGAATGAAACCTTTGGTTCAGGAAAAACAAGAGGTTTGATCAACATCAACATTCCTGGAGCTTCTACTACTTCTTGTTATGAAGACGGAATTGCCGGAAATGCGAATAATTGTGGTAGCAATGGTTCCATTCGTCTGGATGATGGTGAATATTGTGTAAATTATTATATTTCCCACAATTCAAATGCAGCCTACCCAGAGAGTGTGCACCAAAGTTTGGCATGGACTGATCAGTTAGACCATACGCCTGCTGACACCAACGGTAGGATGGCCATTTACAACGCCGATAATACTGCCGGAACCTATTTCTACCAAGTATTAATAAACGGTGTATTGCCTAATGCGCCAATCTCATTCGGATTTTGGGTCATGAATATCATGCGACAAGGTAATCTTGGCGGAACCATTAAACCAAACATTACCATTGAATTTAGAGATATTACTGGGGCGACTTTATATACTTCATACAACACCGGCGATATCGGAAGATGTTCTGCAACGGATCCGCTTGACAATACTTGTGGACCATCATTATCCAACTGGTTGAATTATTCTACTACTGTAAATCTTGGAAACGTCACCGATTTCATGGTAAAAATTAGAAACAACGCCCCAGGTGGTGGTGGAAATGACTTTGCTATGGACGATATCTTAATCACGCAAACCTATTGCGATTGGGATGCCGATGGTGTAGCCAACTTGTTCGACCTTGATTCAGACAATGACGGCATTGCCGATATCGAAGAAGGCGGTTTCAAACAATACAGTGGCGGAACTTCTAAAATGAGCCTCAGCGGAACTTGGACAGATGCCAACCTGAACGGAATGAATGACGTCATCGACCCAATATACACAGGAGTCAACAACTCAGTTCCAGATACTGACGGTGACGGCGCAAGAGATGCTATCGATTTGGATAGTGATAATGACAGCTTATTCGACGTAGATGAAGCGATTGCCAACATGGGCGACGGTGATATTAACGGCGATGGTAAAGGCGATGGCGTGGATACGGATCGTGACGGTATCTTGGATATTTACGATACTTTAAGCGGATTCGGAACAGCCGTAAGACCTTACACTCAAAATACCGACGGTATCGGCAACCCTGATTATTTACAGGTTGATTCCAATAATGATGGTATCACCGATATTGCAGGCTCTTTATATGCTTCACTCGATGCCAATAACGATGGTAAAATTGACGGCGCAACCGATACCGATAAAGACGGAATCATCGACGCTTTCGATACCAATACAGCAGCACTAGGCTCTCCAAGAGATCTCAACAGAAAACTGTTCTTAGACTTCGACGGTAGAAACGATTACGGACAGGATGCTACAGCGCTTGGCGTATTGACCAATACTTCGATGATGGCTTGGATCGACCTTAATAGTGCATTTTCTGCCACAGGAGTTATTGCTGGAACCCCTAACTTCCAATTGCGCATCAACAGCAGCAGGAACTTAGAAGCTATTGTCAACGGAACGACTGTCGCTTACACCACTACAGCACTCAATACCTCACAATGGTATCATGTCGGTGCAGTTTACAACGGAGCCACTGTAAAACTATACCTTAACGGTGTGATGGTCAATTCTGGTGCAGCCACAGGAAGTATCGCTTCCAGCGTATTGACTTTGGGTAAAAACCCTAGTGCGGCCAACACTTACTTCAAAGGTAAAATTGATGAGCTTAGAGTATTCAATACCGCGTTGACGGATTCCCAATTCCAACGCATGGTATATCAGGAAATTCAAAACAACGGAACTGAAGTCAGAGGTGCCATAGTGCCTAAAGACATAGGAAGTTTGGCTTACAGCAACATATTAAGATATTACAGAATGGATGCGTACAAAGATGATATCGTAGATAATTTAATCACTTCAGGTATCGATACTGGTACCGGAATGAAAATCTACAACCACAAAGTGATCAAAGTACAGGAAGCGCCAATGCCTTTCGTGACGAAAACTACAGGAACATTCGCTACAGCTGTTAACGATGCTACTAAAGATATCCGAGGATTGGATGTTACAGATTATGATTATTCCATCATTCAGGTGAAACACAATATTACCGAAACTGCAAACTCCACCGATTTGGCAATGTTCGTAGATCCGGGTGTAACCATCACGATGAATAACGATACTAAAATCCAAAATGACTGGTATTTGAAACTCGATGGTAAAATCGACTTGCAAGGAAAATCACAATTGGTGCAGTCGACCAACAGTGAACTCGATGCGACGAGTGCCGGTTCAATAGAAAGAGACCAACAAGGTCAATCGAATAAGTTCAATTACAACTACTGGTCATCACCTGTGGGCGGATTGAGCGCGACAACGAATAACAATGCCTTTACTGTAAACGGCGTGTTGCGTGACGGAACCGATCCGAACAACATCCAGAACATCACTTGGACTTCTGGATACAATGGTGCCGCAACTTCTCCGATTACGTTGAGCAGCTACTGGATTTTCAAATTCCAGAACCTGACGCCTCAATATGCGAACTGGGCCGCTGTAGGACAAAACGGAAGTTTAAATCCTGCACAAGGATTTACGATGAAAGGAAGCAGCGCAGCTACAGCCAATCAGAATTACACCTTTGTAGGAAAACCAAACAACGGAACGATCACCGTACCGATTGCCGGAGGTAATTTGAACTTGTGTGGAAACCCTTATGCTTCTGCTATCGATGCTGATGCGTTTATTGCGGCCAATACCGCTTCAACTACAGGAGCCATATATTTCTGGGAGCATTACAACACGAACACTTCGCACAATCTGGTAGAATATCAGGGTGGTTACGCAGCAAGAAATCTTGTAGGTGGAACGCCTCCGGTAGCACCTGCTGGTATTAGCGGTGCAGGATCGAGTTCAAGAATCCCAGCCAGATTCATCCCTGTAGGACAAGGATTCTTGGTATACGGAAGCGGAAGTGGCGGAAACATCACTTTCGATAACAGCCAAAGAGCTTTCATTAAAGAAACTGACCCAACATCTAATGTGATGTTCAGACAAAACAACGCAACAGCATCAATCGTTGACAGCCGTTTTGACAACCACGAAGACCGAATCGCCGAGAACAACACCAATTTCTCTAAAATTCGTTTAGGGTTCGATGCCGTGAATGGTGCCCACCGTCAGATTCTCCTGGGATTCATGAACGAATTCGCGACAGAAGGTTTCGATTCAGGTTATGATGCACCGCAACTTGATATCCAGCCGAATGATTTCTACTTTGCGATTCCGGGACAAAACCTCGTGATTCAAGGTGTAGATGCCTTCAGCGACAGCAAAATATTGCCTTTGAGCGTGAAAAATGGTGCAGAAGGAAACGTAAAATTCACTTTGGATGACACAGAAAACCTTGATGCGAATCAAAATATCTACATCCATGATAATGTGACCGATGAGTACCATGATATCCGTAGCAATAATTTTGAAATCAATTTGCCGGTAGGAACTTATGATACCAGATTCTCACTTCGTTTCACCAATTCAGCTTTAGGAACGAATGATTTTGAACTAGGCAAAGAAGTAATCGTATCGTATACAAACACTGATGATATGATCAACATCAGCAACACCATGTCAGATGCCACAATCAAAACTGTGGAGCTTTACAACATGTTAGGCCAATCAATCAAATCATGGGATGTTAAGAATGCAGACCAGACAAAAATTAAAATTCCTGTCGTCAATGTCAGTACAGGCGCTTATATCGTGAAAGTGGTCACCACCAAAGGCGATTTGAGCAAGAAAATAATTATTGAATAATTCCCCTTTTTTCCCCAAATTAAGGTTAAAGCTTCTCGTTCTCAGAATGGGAAGCTTTTTTTTTGGAGTAAAACGAACAAATGCACGAATTGAATTAAGTTTCCGTTCGTGCATTCGTAATTTAAAGTCTATTTTTTTTGATGATTAAGCCAACTGTTCTTTCAATTCCTCAAAAGAAAGTAAAGTCTGTTCGCCGGTTTGCAGGTTTTTCAATCCGAATTTTTGTTCTTGCATTTCGGTTTCGCCGACAATCACAGCATATTGGATTTGTCTTTTATCGGCATAAGCAAATTGTTTTCCAACTTTAATCGCGTCTGGATAGAGTTCCACTTTAATCGCATCAAGCCTAAGTTTCTGAATCGCCTGCATCGCATAGAACGCTTCCTTTTCACCATAATTGATAAACAAAGCTTTGGTCGAAGTCGTCACGGTTTCAGGAAATAAGTTGAGTTCTTCAAGCACAAGATAAATCCGATCCAAACCAAAAGAAATCCCGACACCGCTCATATCTTTCAACCCGAAAATGCCGGTCAGATCATCATATCTTCCGCCGCCACCGATAGAACCCATCGCAACGGATTTTGGTGGCGCGACTTCAAAAATGGCTCCGGTGTAATAATTCAGGCCGCGCGCTAAAGTCACATCCAAATCTAAAACAGATTCGCGCAGTCCTAATTTGGTGAGGTTGTCGCAAATGAACTGAAGTTCTTCCACGCCTTTCATCCCTTCAGCTGAAGTAGCCAATAAAGTAGATAGTTTTTGTATTTTCTCGTCGATGCTTCCTGTGAAATGGAACAACGGCTGTACTTTTTCGATTGCGCTTTCCGAAATGCCTTTTTCGACCATTTCCTTTTTGACGCCGTCCTCGCCTATCTTGTCGAGTTTGTCCAACGCCACAGTGAAATCGATGAGTTTGTCTTTGGCTCCGATGACTTCAGCAATTCCGGACAATATTTTCCGGTTGTTGATTTTGATAGTCACGCCTTTCAAACCTAAATCTGAAAAAACGGCATCGTACAACTGCACAAGCTCGACTTCCTGCCAAAGTGAAGTGGAACCCACAACATCGGCATCGCACTGATAAAACTCTCTGAACCTGCCTTTCTGCGGACGATCGGCGCGCCAAACCGGCTGGATTTGATATCTTTTGAAAGGGAAATCAATTTCATGTTGGTGTTGCACTACATAGCGAGCGAATGGAACAGTTAGGTCGTAACGCAGCGCTTTTTCGGAAATTTTTCCGGTGAGCTTTTTGTAATTAATTTCTTGTAATTCCTCTGTGGAAACCTTGTCAAGATAATCACCCGAATTCAAAATCTTAAAAATCAAACGGTCGCCTTCCTCGCCATATTTTCCCATCAGCGTTTCCGAATTTTCAAACGACGGCGTTTCAATCGGTTGGTAACCGTACTGTTCGAAATTGCGTTTGATGATCGAAAAAATATAGTTCCTTTTGGACACTTCCATCGGTGAAAAATCGCGGGTTCCTTTAGGTATGCTTGGTTTCTGAGCCATTATTTTGATTGTTGGATTTTGAGATCTTTGGATTGCCGAAAACAGTCAGCTCGCAATCGCTTTGCAAATATCATATTTTAAAATAAATAATCCGCGCCAAAAGCAAACTTGTAACAAAAATTGTAATTTCGTGACAAACTCGCATCATGCTAAAATTATTCAAGGAAAACATCCGGATTGCCTTAGGGTCGATCAGAACGCAGCTGTTGCGAACCATTCTCACGGTACTGATTATCGCCATCGGAATCACCGCTTTGGTCTGCATCCTGACGGTTGTAGCCGCGCTGGAGAACACGCTTTCGAGTGATTTTGCATCAATGGGATCGAACACCTTCAACATCAACCAATATGCTTTTGAAACCCGGAACCGAGGTGGTAACGAACGCGAGATCATCAATCCGATTATTTCTTATCCTGAAGCGGTGGCGTTCAAACAAAAATACAATTTCCCTTTAACACATACTTCGCTTTCATTTACGGCGGTTAGCACGGCGGAAGTCAAATTCGAGAACAAAAAAACCGATCCCGAAATTACCGTGATGGGCGTCGACGATTATTTTCTGGTGAATTCCGGACTCGAAACCACCCAAGGAAGGAATTTTACAGGATTCGACATTTCCAACAATACATATTGCTGTGTGGTCGGTTCGGATTTTGAAAAGGATTTGTTCAAAGATGTCAACCCGATCGATAAGGTCATTTCAATCCGCGGCGCCAAATTCAAAGTCATCGGCGTCTTGAAAGAAAAAGGTTCGACCTTTGGCAACAGCCAGGATTTGCGCGTGATGATTCCGATTCAGATTGCGCGGTCTTTATTCACCGCACCCAACATCAATTATACGATCAGCGTCATGGTCGACAAAAAAGAACTGCTCGACCAAGCCGTGGACGATGCCAACATTACGATGCGAAGGGTTCGAAAATTGACTCCGATCAAAGACGACAATTTCGGCATTTCAAGAAGCGACGACCTCATCAATAAAATTCTGAGCATCACGCAATATCTCGGACTTTCGGCTTGGGTCATCGGAATCATTACGATTTTCGGATCTTCGATTGCTTTGATGAACATCATGCTCGTTTCGGTCACCGAACGCACCCGCGAAATTGGGGTCAGAAAGGCTTTAGGCGCCAAACGAAGTACGATTGCCACCCAATTTTTTATCGAGACTTTAGTAATCGGGCAAATGGGCGGGATTTTCGGAATTATTCTGGGAATTTCAGCTGGTTACGGCATCGCGTCGCTTCTGACTTTCGATTTTGTAACGCCTTGGGCCGCGATTGTTTCGGCTTTCGTGACTACTTTTATTGTGGCGATTGTTTCGGGCTCTTATCCTGCTTTGAAAGCTTCGAAACTCGATCCGATTGAAGCTTTACGTTACGAATAATTACTTTTTGACGGCACGCATCATGCGGTCGTTGCCATAAATATCTTTACGTAATTCAATATCAGCAAAACCCATTGACTGCAATAAAGCCATCATTTCGCTTCCTAAATATTGATTGATTTCAAAATAGAGTTGCCCATTTTCTTTGAGATTTTTTTGGGCCAAAGCGGCAATTTTCCTGTAAAACAGCAAGGCATCGTGATCTTCAACGAACAATGCTAAATGCGGTTCGTATTCTAAAACATTCTTTTTGATTTCGGCTTTTTCAAGGTTGCGAACATAGGGTGGATTCGAAACGATAATATCAAATTTTGTATTCAAATCTTCCGTTTCTAAAATATTTTTACGGATAAATTTTACTTCGACTTGATTCAAAGTAGCATTTTTAGTAGCAATATTTAATGCACTTTCAGAAACATCGATAGCTGAAACTTCGGCTTGTGGTAAATTTTTGGCCAATGAAATCGCAATACATCCACTACCTGTTCCGATGTCGAGAATCTTAAAATCTTCCAGTTTTTGAGCCTTACAATCTGACAAAATCCACTCGACAAGTTCTTCGGTTTCGGGTCGCGGAATGAGTACATTTTCATCAACTTCAAAATCCAATCCGTAGAAAACCGTTTTACCTAATATATATTGTATCGGAATTTGCTGTTGAAGTTGTTCCAGAATAGCATTCCAATTGATGATTTCTTGCTCGGTAAAAGTAGCTTCAGGCTGCAACGCAAGATCGATTCTTTTCATGCGATTGCGTTCTTCCAGAATTAAATAGAAAAAACTTTCCGTTTCCATCGCATCGTAGATCGGCGTTAGGGTTTCGATAAAATAAGCTCTGTAATTTTTGATTTGCATCGGCGCTTTTATAAATCCTTCAACATCCAGACTGGGCAGGAAACGTGTCCTGTATTTCCCATCGGCGCACAAATATAGTCAAAACCGACTTTTTTGTAGAGTTGCTGCGCGGCTTCCATATACGGCATGGTTTCGAGATAACATTTTTCAAATCCGAAATTCTTAGCGCTTTCGAGGCATTTTTGAATCATTTGAATGCCCAAACCCAAACCTCTGGCTTCGGGAAGAAAATACATTTTCTGCAGTTCGCATGTGCTTGCCGCTTCATTTACCAGTTGACTGATGCCACAGCCTCCGACGATTTCACCTTCATGATCAATAACGTAATAAACAGCCCGCGGTTGGTTGTATGTTTCAAACATGAAGTCGAGTTGCGGATCGGCATAAGCAGTTCCGACTTTCGGCACATTCAAATCGGTTAAAACCTTTCGGATTACAGTTGCTATTTGCGCATTATCGTGTTGCTGAATCGGTCTGATGATCATCGTTCCCATGTAAAAGTAAAGTCTTATTTTTGTGCCGTGAAGATACATCAAAAATACATGAAACGCTGCCTCGAACTGGCAAAAAACGGATTGCCTGCAGCGATGCCAAACCCGTCAGTCGGCGCTGTAATTGTTTACGATGGCAAAATTATTGGCGAAGGGTATACTTCCGCTTACGGTGGCCCACACGCGGAAGTGAATGCGATCAACGCTGTAAAAGATAAAACATTGTTACGTCAATCCACTTTGTATGTGAGCCTCGAACCTTGCAGCCATTTCGGAAAAACACCGCCTTGCTGCGACTTGATTATCAAGCATCAAATTCCGACTGTTATCGTGGGCACGACCGATACGAATAGCAAAGTTTCAGGAGCCGGAATTAGGAAAATTATCGATTCGGGTCAAGAAGTTATTGTGGGCGTTTTGGAACAGGAATGCATCGAATTGAACCGCCGTTTTTTTACTTTCCACAACAAAAAAAGACCTTATATTATATTGAAATGGGCCGAAAGCCAAGACGGATTTATCGCACCCACAGCCGAATTTCGAAAAGCTGTTGAAGCCGGAGCCCGAAAACCTTTTTGGATTTCCAACGCTTTTTCAAGACAGCTCGTGCACCAGTGGCGCAGTGAAGAACAGGCGATTTTAGTGGGCACACAGACGGTGATTGATGACAATCCAAGGCTCGACGTTCGAGATTGGACGGGACGGAATCCTGTTAAAATTGTTTTAGACCAACACCATCGAATTTCAAAAGAAAATTATATCTTTGAAAATACATCGAAAACCTTTGTGCTTACTGCCAACGAGATTGATTACACCAAAAACATAGGGAAACAGATTGCTGATTTTTTATTTCAGCATGAAATTCAGTCGGTTATTATTGAAGGTGGAAGGCGAACTTTACAGACTTTCATTGACGAGAATCTTTGGGATGAAGCGCGGGTTTTTAGAGGGACTGTTTTCATTGAAAATGGCATCAAAGCACCTCATTTGGAGGCGAAAGCAATCCTCAGAAAATCGATTATTGATGATGAACTTTTAATTTTTAGAAACCATGATTAACACAATTATATTTGATTTTGGCGATATTTTTGTCAACCTTGAAAAAGAAACTTCCATTTTAGAGTTTAAAAAACTAGGTTTAGACGGGCCAAATGAAGATTTGTTGAACATGAATGATTTGTTCGAAAGAGGCAAAATCACCGAATTGCAGTTCATTGAAGGTTTTCAGAAATACATCCCGAATGCTGATTTGCTCGATATCCGTAAAGCCTGGAATTCCGTAATCGGCGAATTTCCTTTATACCGTTTGGAGTTTCTCCAGATGCTTTCCCAAAAATACCGCTTGTTTTTGCTGACCAACACTGATGCCATTCATATCAGCCGTTTCGAACATATGGCGGGCATGTCATTTTTCAGCGATTTTTACCAATGCTTCGAAAAAGTCTATTATTCTTTTGAGATGGGCATGCGCAAACCCGATCCGGAAATCTTCAATTACATCCTTAAAAAACATGACTTGTCACCGAAACGCACTTTGTTTGTAGACGACAAAAAAGAAAATACCGATGCCGCCGCCGCTTTGGGCATTCAGGTCTGGAACCTGCAAGTCGGTCAGGAAGATGTCGTGGATTTGTTTGAGAAAAAGATACTCTAACCGCTTTTGGAAGTCAAAGACACGTACAAGACGATCGCTTTCCCTTCTGAAGAAATTCTGTTCAAAGAAAAAAACAGCAAGTTTTTCGGTTATGCTTTTCCGTTAGATTCTGAGGAACAAGTCAAACCTTTGATCGAACCTTTGCGCAAGAAACACTTCAACGCGGTTCATTTTTGTTATGCTTATCAGATCGGAACCGAAAAAATAACCTTTCGCGCTAACGATGATGGCGAACCCAGTAATACTGCAGGAATGCCGATTTACGGACAAATCCAGTCACACGAACTGACCAATATCCTTATCGTTGTGGTGCGATTTTTTGGTGGCACTAAATTGGGTGTAGGCGGATTGATTTCAGCCTATAAAACTGCGGCACAAATGGCACTTGAAGCTTCATCGATTGTAGAAAAAACGATTGATATTCATTACCTGATTGCTTTCGACTACAAGAATATGAACAAAGTGATGCGCGTCATCAAAGAGAAAAACCTCGCAATGGTTGCCCAAAAAATGGAAAACGATTGCGAGATTGAAATCGCCACGAGAAAGAAAAATGCTAAAGCTGTTTTGGAGACTTTTCAAAATATGTTTGAAATCAGCATCCGTTTGAAGGAATAATTACAAATTCATCACTTTTTTGATGTAATCCGGAGGTGTAATCGGCCGCCCGGTTTTCATGTCGACGAACACCAAAATAAAGTAGGCTGTTGTTAATAACTCATTTTGCTCGCTCCAGATTTCACAGTCGAATTCAATCTTCACCGAACTGTGTTTTTTGAAGATCGTTTTCACGGTCAGCAGATCATCATAACGCGCTGGTTTTTTATAATTTAAAGTCATCGAAACAATCGGAAGCGCAATACCACTTTCTTCAAGACTTTTGTAAGAAACGCCTTTGTCTCTGAGCCATTCTACCCTACCAATCTCAAAATAAGGGATGTAATTGCCATGGTAAACGACGCCCATCTGATCGGTTTCCGAATAACGAACGCGTACCTGAATTTGATGCTCCATATTGTCTGTTTGTTTAGTATTTTTCACTACCTTTCGAAGGCAAAAGAGAGTGTCTTACAATAATATTTTTAATAAATCAACCTCAATTTTATTTTTTTTTAACGATTTTTGTTCACATATTTGTTACCCCAAAAAGTAAGGAAAAATCAACTGATTTTCTTTGTAAGAGAACCTTTAATAAAAATACAAATTTACTAAATAATATGAGCAAAACTGCGCAATCAGTATGGGAAAATTGTCTGCTTTTCATAAAGGACAATATCCAGGACCAAGCTTACAAAACTTGGTTTGAACCGATTAAGTCTGTTGAGCTGACCGATAATGCATTATACATTCAAGTTCCTAGCAAATTCTTCTACGAATGGCTGGAAGAACATTACGTGAAATTATTAAAAGTAGCCCTCACCAAAGAATTGGGAAAAAATGCCAAATTGCTCTACAAAATAAAAATGGAGAACACTTACGGCAACAAACAACCTTTTACCGAACAACTTCCGAGCGCTCACAGAAGTTCTATGAAACCTCAGGAAGTCGATGCTCCGTTTAAAAATTTGAGCCCTGAATTAAAAAACCCATTTGTCATTCCCGGCATCCGAAATTTAAAAATCGAATCCCAATTAAACGCGAATTATAGTTTTGAGAATTTCCTTGAAGGTGACTCCAACCGTTTGGCACGTTCTGCTGGTATGGCTGTAGCGAACAAACCCGGAGGAACTTCTTTCAATCCGCTGCTTATTTTTGGCGGTGTCGGTTTGGGAAAAACACACTTGGCGCACGCTATCGGCGTGGAGATTAAAGACAAATACCCTGAAAAAACCGTGTTGTATATCTCTGCGGAAATTTTCACCCAACAATATATCGACTCTGTTAAGAAAAACAACAGAAACGACTTCATCCATTTTTACCAACTGATTGACGTTTTAATTATTGATGATGTTCAATTCTTATCCGGAAAATCAGGGACGCAGGATGTGTTTTTCCACATCTTCAATTACCTGCACCAAAACGGCAAACAGGTCATCCTGACTTCAGACAAAGCGCCTGTAGACATGCAGGATATTGAGCAACGTTTGTTGTCGCGTTTCAAATGGGGATTGTCCGCAGAATTGCACCAACCGGATTATGAAACAAGAATTTCGATCTTAAAAAACATTCTATATCGCGACGGCGTGGATATGCCTGAAGAAATCATCGAATATGTAGCGCGCAATATCAAATCGAATGTTAGAGAATTGGAAGGCGCCATCATTTCATTGATTGCTCAATCCTCTTTCAACAAAAAAGAAGTCACGATTGATTTGGCCAAACATGTCGTTGAGAAATTCGTAAAGAATGTCAAACGCGAAATCTCAATCGAATACATCCAGAAAACTGTTTCCGATTATTTCCAATTGGATCTTGAAGTTTTGCAATCAAAAACCAGAAAAAGACACGTGGTTCAAGCGAGACAATTGGCGATGTTCTTTGCTAAGAAATTCACCAAAGCTTCTTTGGCCAATATCGGTTCACAAATTGGAGATCGCGACCATGCTACGGTTTTACACGCTTGCAAAACGGTGGACAACTTAGTGGCTACGGACAAACAATTCAAAAAATTTGTGGAGGACATCCATAAAAAATTATCCTTGTAAAAATGCCGATTAAAATCTTAATGGTTTGCCTTGGTAACATCTGTCGATCGCCATTGGCAGAAGGACTTTTGGCTTCTAAACTTCCTAAGAACAAATTTGTTGTAGAATCCGCCGGAACCGGAAATTGGCATGTCGGAAAGCAACCTGACGAGCGTTCGATTGCAGTGGCCAAGAAAAACGGTTTGGATATTTCTCATCAACGCGGGAAACATTTCAGCGTTTCAGACTTCGATGCTTATGACTACATTTATGTGATGGACAACAGCAATTATAATGACGTCATCACGATGGCAAAAAATGAAGACCAGAAAAGCAAAGTAAAACTCATTCTCAATGAGCTTTTTCCGGGGGAAAATGTAGATGTTCCGGATCCTTATTACGGTTCGCAGTTCGGCTTTGACAGCGTCTATAAAATGCTTGACGAAACCTGTGACATCATTGCTGAAAAACTAATCGCAACACACTCTTAATCCTTTTCGATGAAACCGACGACTACAGGAAAACTCTACCTAATCCCGATTACTTTAGGAGATCACGATCCTTTGGAGGTTTTGCCGATTACCATTAAAAACACTATTGATTTCATCGACGACTACATTGTCGAAAACGAGAAAACCGCCAGGAAATTCATCAAAAGCATCCATCCTGAAAAAGTACAGGCTTCTTTGCGCCTAAGCACTTTAAACAAACATACCCAAGTATCCGAACACAACGCAATGCTTCAGCCTTGTCTTGAAGGAAAAAACATTGGCATCATGAGCGAATCCGGTTGTCCCGGAGTGGCTGATCCTGGCGCTGTGATTGTAAAAATTGCGCATGAAAAAGGCATTCAGGTGATTCCTTTAGTGGGCCCGTCTTCAATCCTACTCGCTTTGATGGCTTCCGGTATGAACGGTCAAAGTTTCGCATTCAACGGCTATCTCCCGATTGATAAATCCGAAAAAAAAACCGCTTTGAAAAATTTGGAGAAATTGTCTTCGGATAAAAACCAGACGCAAATCTTTATAGAAACACCTTACCGCAACAACAAATTACTCGAAGATATTGTTCAGGCTATGCAACCAAGCACGCATCTTTGTGTGGCTTGTGATATTACTTTACCGACTGAATACATCAAAACGATGCGGATTCAGGACTGGAAGAAAACCAAAATCGACCTGCACAACCGTCCGACGATTTTCATCATCCATAAATTTTAGGCATAAAAAAACCCGTCTTTCAACAGGTTTATATTTTCAAAAATTGATTTTTGTTATTTCACTTTTGGATCGTTATCTGCAATAATCCCGCTGGTTTCGTAACCACCAAAATCCCGCATATAACTCTTGACCGAAGTGCCATAATCGTCTTTGCATTTTTTGGCTCCGTTGCTGTTCAAAAATCGTTTAACAGAACCGGCTCCACCTAAATGCGCTGCAGCCAAAATTCCGGATTCTGTGATTTTAACGCCTGAAATGATGGCACCTGAGAATTTTTCAATTTCATCACGAAGTTGCCATTTGTTTTTAGACAAAAGCGCTACGAAAGCTTTTTCCTGTAATTTAGGATTGTTCAAAAACGCCACACTATCATGAATTCCTATGGAAGCTAAAGTTTCCGCTCCAAATTGGTATTTTCCCATGTAGCCCAAAGAATTGACTTTGTGGTATTTCCCCTGAGATTCCTTAAAAGCGACCGCTTCTTTGAAACCTATGAAAAATTTTCCGGTAAAAGGGACATTGAGGTTGGCGTAATCCTTCTCATCTTGGGAAGGAAACAAATAAGACATTTCTTTCTGATTGATCGGTTGCAACCCATCTTGATTTTGAGAATCGGTAGGTTTGAAACCTGAACTTAAATAAGCGATTATTAAAGTTAAACTACTGTAGAATGCCCATTTTTTTAACATACATTGATTTTCTTCTCAACCTGTCACCCGAGAAATTTCTGCGGGGCAAATGTACAACAAATAATAAGATATTCACTATCAATCAGTTAAAGTTTTCTAAAAGTATAAATAATGGAATCTGGAACCGCCGCGACCATTGATTTCAAACGTTGGAGCAGGAATTTTGATGGTGTTGAAAAGTTGAAAAATAGTCTTCAAAACGTGGGATTTCGTTTCAATTTTTGTCAAATCGGCGTCGAAACTGAAATAAAATTGTCTGAATCTTTCCGATTCTGGCAGAAAAACGGTGTTGACCAATTCGTCATTTCCGGTAATCATGCCTTCCGCTCCATAACCCACCGCAACATTAAACCACTTCGGGATTTTGGATTGCTTAAAAAACGAATGTAGATTGACCGAAAGCCAATAAGTCTGTCCGTTGTAGTCTTTCAAAACCTGTTCGTTTAAAGAACTTCCCAAAACATTCGGTCTTGCGGAAGCATAAGGTGTAGTGTGAAAAGAAAACTTCGGAACAATACGCTGTTCTTTCCAAACCAATTCCTGCGAGACGAACAAAGCGGTTCCGGCAGCATTCGCAGCGACATCGCCTAAGGAAGCGCCCCAATTGGAAGAGTAACCATCCATAACCTCAACAGCTGACATGAAGGCAAATCCGATCGTCGAACCATAAATCAGTTGGTTTTTCCTGCTGACGCCACTCCATTGCAAAGCGCTTTTCCCAAAACTTCCGAAATGATAACACGTAAACACATGGCCGGCTTTATCCATCTGCAACCATTCTGCATTGTCATTGATTAGATGAAAATCTGAGCGCGGATAATCAGCATACCAAACCTGATTCAAACCCACGATAACAGCAGCCGAAAGCGCTACTTCAGAAACAACAAGCGTATTTCTTCTGGGAACATTTAGAGTATCGACAGGTTTAAGAAAAGAATCGATTTTGCCTTGCCCAAAAACAGCCGGTACTACCATGAACAAAAATACCGCTATGACGAATGGGTTTGATTTCAAAATTTATCGTTTTATACCCTGATTCGAAATCCAGGCGACGTATTTTTGGCGGTTGGCTTCATGCTGTGCGGGCGTTACTGCAAATTCGTGGTAGCCAAATCGCGTGACGCTGGCGCAAAAATAAATGTAGTCGTGCTTTTCAGGATTCAAAACTGCATCAAGCGCCGTAATGTCGGGCATTGCAATCGGTCCGGGTGGCAAACCTGCATACATATAAGTATTGTAGGGGGAATTGGTCGCCAAATCTTTATTCAAAACGCGCTTGATGATTTGGTTGAAATCGTTAGACTGAAGTTTCACCGCATAAATCACTGTTGGATCGGCTTCGAGTTTCATGCCTTTTACTAAACGATTGAGATACACACCGGCCACTTTTGGCCTTTCATCTTTTTTGACTGTTTCTTTATGCACGATGGAAGCTAAAATAGAAACCTGAATCGGGGTCAAATTTAGTTTCTTTGCTTTTTCCAAACGCTCGTCGGTCCAGAATTTTCGGTATTCCTTGGCCATCTTGTTGCGGAATTTTTCAGCAGATGTATTCCAGAAAAACTCATACGAATTCGGGACAAACATCGCCAAAACGTTTTGTTTGGTGAAACCATTTTCATCGAGGAATTTCTGATTGGTGAATGCATTAAGTAAACTCAAACTATCGGCTTCAATCTGCGTTCCGATGCGGCCCGCGAAATTCTCCAATCTTTCCTGATTATTGAATGCGATATTAACCGGAACATTCTGGCGCAACGAATTGATGATCTCGTTGCTGTTCATGCCTTTCTTCAATAAAAACCTTCCCGATTTTTCGAGTCTTTGCGGATATTCTTTCTTTTCGGCGACCTTATCAAAACGCTCCATATCTTTGATGTAAGGGCTGATGACTTTCTTGACGGTAGCGTAATCCGCATCGGTCGGGATCAATACGTAAACTTCATCCGTCGTAAATTTGGTATTGCTCGAGAAAATGTCGCGGTAAAGCATATAGCCGTAGATCATTAAACCTGTGATCAGGACTACGGAAAAAAGGGCGGCGATTTTTTTAAAATTCAAAATGTGATGGTTTAAAGTGGATGATTGATGAGTTGGAACATGGCTTCGTCTTTGTATTTGCCATCAACGAGGTTCCATTGTTTTTTGGTTCCGATTTTTTCAAAACCAAAAGTAGTAAAAAGACTTAAACTCGGTTGGTTTTCGGTAGCGATATTCGCGTACAATTGATGCAAATTTAACTTTCTGAAAGCGTACTGAATCAGTAATCCTAAGGCTTCTTTGCCAATTCCAATACTTCTATCTTCCTGATTCTGAATCATAATTCCGACACCGGCACGGTTATTTTTCGGGTCAAAATCGAATAAATCAATCAGTCCGATAGCTGGAAAATTTTTGTCTTTGCAAATTGCCAATCGCAATTGTTTGGCTTCGTAAATATCCTGATGCGCATTTTTCAGATACTGCTTGATCAAAAATCTGCTGTACGGTGTTTGAGTATTGCTGACTTCCCAAATGGCTTCGTTGTTTTCAACTGCGTACAGAAACTCAAGATCATTGGGTTCGAGCGCGCGCAGGTAAATGGAATCTCCTTTTAAGGTCAGCATGTGATAGTTCCTTTAAATACAAATGTTGCCGGGCCTTTCAGAAAAACATTCGTGTAGCGATTTCCTTCTTTATCAAATGAAACCGTCAAAGCACCTCCTTCGACATTAATTTCTACTGAATGTGATGTCGTTTTTCCCAAAGCATGCATGGCAATCGCTACGGCTGTGGCGCCAGTTCCGCAAGAAAGCGTTTCATCTTCGACGCCTCTTTCGTATGTCCGGATGGCAAATGTCACATCATCAATCTGCTTTACAAAATTGACATTGCTTCCCGCCTTGCCGTACAATTCGCTGTAACGGATTCTGGCACCTTGATTTTTTACGTCCATATGTTGCAAATCATCCACAAAAGTTACATGATGCGGCGATCCGGTATTCAGAAAAACATAATCCTCTTCAATATCGATGGCATCCACATCGCCCATTTGTAGCGATACGATTTCGCTGTCAAAAGTACTCGCATGGTGCAAACCGTCAATCGCTTCAAAAGTTGCCTGATTTTTAATGATGCCCAGACTTTGGGCAAAAGCGACAATGCAACGTCCGCCATTACCACACATCGAACTTGGGTTTCCGTCAGAATTGTAATAAACCATTTTGAAATCGGAATCAGGATCATTTTCAAGCAGAATCAATCCGTCGCCACCAATCCCGAAACGTCTGTCGCACAAATGCGCCACCAATTTAGTATTGTGTTTTGGGAAGGTAAGCTCGCGGTTGTCGATCATCACAAAATCATTTCCGGTGCCTTCGTATTTGTAGAATGTAATTTCCATACGGTTTTTGAATGAAACCCAAAGGTACAAATAATATGTAAAAACAAATGCGGCAATTTATGCGGCAAAGTAGCGATACTAATGAAAAGTTAATCCTTGTTAAACAGGCGTTAAACTGTTTTTTCAAAAACTTTACTTTCCTAATTTTACGTCTGAAAATTAAAAACACAAAACGTTTAACTAAAATTTTTAAAGCAAAATGAAAAAATTTTCGAGTTTATTCTTAGTGGCCTTATTGAGTGGAGCCACTACGCTAGCAGGCTACAAATTGTTGATGGACAATGACGGATTTTTTTCAAAGCAAAAGAACATCGTGACGATGGCGCCTAGCAATTACGCCAAAAATGTTAGTTTGGTTCCTGAAGGTCTTGATTTTACCGAAGCCGCTGATAAAACCATCCATACTGTAGTGCACGTAAAAAATGTTTCCTACAGAACGGTTTCCAATCCGATGCTGGAATTTTTCTATGGCTACAACGGCGGCCAGCAACAAGAGCAAGTCGGAACCGGTTCGGGTGTGATCATTTCTGAAGACGGTTATATCGTCACGAACAACCACGTGGTCAAAGACGCTTCGGACATCGAAATTACCTTAAACAACAAAAAAACATACAAAGCCAAACTCGTCGGAACCGATTCCAAAATGGATATCGCACTCTTGAAAATCAACGCCGATGAAAAACTACCTTATTCCGTGTTCGCCGATTCAGATAATGCGAAAGTAGGCGAATGGGTTTTGGCCGTTGGAAATCCTTATAACCTGACTTCAACCGTAACTGCGGGAATCGTTTCTGCGAAAGCGAGAAATTTAGATACGAACGGAATTCAGTCTTTCATTCAAACTGATGCGGCGGTAAATCCCGGAAACAGTGGCGGTGCTTTAGTAAACACCAGAGGCGAACTGATTGGAATCAACACTATGATTTCTTCGCAAACGGGTTCTTATGTAGGTTATTCATTTGCCGTTCCATCGAATATCGCGAGGAAAATCATCGAGGATATCATGGAATTCGGTAATGTACAACGCGGTATTTTAGGTGTTGAAGGCGGCGAACTCAACAGTTCCGCTTCGAAAGAATTGGGCATCAAGGAAACGCAAGGTTTCTATGTTAAAAAAGTGACCAAAAATTCCGGTGCGGAAAAAGCAGGATTGACCAAAGGCGATATTATCGTCAAACTCGACAATCAAACGATTACGACTTATGCCGAATTATCAGGCTTCATCAATACGAAAAGACCTAACGACAAAGTACAGGTTTCCTATATCAGAGGCGAAAAAACTTATACCGTTCCTGTGGTGTTAACCAAAAATGAATTCTACACCACAGAATTTAAAGGCATCGAACTCGAAAATATTGATGCCACAGACAAGAAGAAATTCCACATCGATTCGGGCGTACGCATTAAAGAAATCAACAATGACAATTTGAAACCGTACTACGACGAATTGAAAGGAACGATTATCCTGAGCATCGACAACGTCAAAACTCCGGATGTGGAAACGGCTTCGAGAATCTTGGAGAAAAAAGACGAGAACCAAAGCGTGAGTATCGAAATGATCAACAAAATCGGACAACGCATCAGAATCATTATTTAATTTTAGGTTTGTTATTAATTCTGGAAAAGCCACTTCAAGTTTGAAGTGGCTTTTTTATTTCAAAAAACTTAAAAAAATATTTTACGAAAACGTTTGAAATCAATACTTTTGCACCGAATTGAAAAAACAAAACAACACTAACTAATTATAATATCCAACATGAGTAACATCAATTCTTACGAAAAAGAGGTTTCTTTTCAGGTCGACAGAAGACGTGCCAGTGTCGAATTTATTAAAGTCATCAGCGATTTATGGTATGACAAATCAATCGAAATGGTCTTGTTCCGCAACCAGTTGATCAACCGTAATGTCAGCGACATCATCAACCTTCACGAATATGCAGGTGAATTTGTGGGCAAACCGATTTCGATTTTTGATTCGGTCGAAATTGCCAAAGCAATCCTTTCGATGGATTTGCCGCCTTCAAAACTTGACATTGGAAAACTCACTTACGAATTCAATTTAGAAAACAACAAATACGACAATGCCAGAGCATTCGTCATCGACAAATTAAGAAACGCCAAAGATACTCAGGACATTCAACCTAAAGATGTAGTGCTTTACGGATTCGGTCGTATCGGTCGTTTGCTGGCACGCGAACTGATGTCGAAAATGGGCAAAGGAAACCAATTGCGTCTGCGTGCGATTGTGACGCGTGATAAAAACGATGCGGTTTCTTTGGAAAAAAGAGCTTCGTTGTTGCGCTATGATTCGATTCACGGCGACTTTCAGGGTTCTGTGATTGCTGATGCCGAGAACAATGCACTAATCATCAACGGAACTACCGTTCATATTATTACTGCCAACGGCCCGGAAGAAATCGATTATACAAAATACGGAATCAATGACGCTTTGGTGATTGACAATACCGGAGCCTTCACCACTTACGAAGCTTTGTCTAGACACATGACTTCCAAAGGCGTTTCGAAAGTATTGCTGACCGCGCCGGGAAAAGGCGTTCCGAACATTGTGCATGGTGTCAACCAGAATGAATACAATCCTGATGAGATCAATATTTTCTCTGCGGCTTCCTGTACGACCAACGCCATCACACCTATTTTAAAAGCCGTTGAAGATACTTTGGGCGTTGTCAAAGGGCATTTAGAAACCATCCACGCTTATACGAATGACCAGAATCTTGTGGATAACATGCATAAGAAATACCGCCGCGGAAGAGCCGCAGGACTCAACATGGTGATTACAGAAACCGGTGCCGGAACTGCCGTTGCGAAAGCGTTGCCTACCTTGACCGGAAAATTGACTTCAAACGCGATCCGTGTTCCGGTTCCGAATGGTTCTTTGGTGGTTTTGAATTTGGAAGTCAGCAAAGAAACATCCATCGCCGAGATCAATGCGATCATGAAAAAATACGCTTTGGAAGGCGAACTTGTGGAGCAGATCAAATACTCGCTCAACAACGAATTGGTTTCTTCGGACATCATCGGAACCTCAGCGCCATCGATCTACGACAGCAATGCGACGATTGTGTCTGCCGACGGAAAAAACATCGTGCTTTATATATGGTATGACAACGAATACGGTTACAGCCACCAAGTGATTCGTTTGGCGAAATATATTGCGAAAGTAAGACGCTATACTTACTATTAATAGATACAAACTTTTATAAATAGAAAATCTGCTTCAGTCTTGAGGCGGATTTTTTGTTTTTAGAAGCTGATCCTGCTGTGCGTTCCTATCTTTTACGCTGAACACCAGCGCAAAAGGATAACCACTTCCATCAGGGCTAGGGTCTTGGTCTACGGGGAAGCGCGTGAGGGATTGAAGCATTTGTCTGAGCTCTTTTTGCGCCGGCTTTCGGTGCGAAAAAGCGAGTGCGACCCGAGGCGTCAGCCGAACTGGCGAAGCAAAACCCGACCCTTGTGGTCACGCCTAAAAAAACAACTTTATTCTTTCGATTTTGTCAGATAATAAACCGGAATTCCGGCGAGCATGATCAATACGCCCCAACCGCAGGTACTGGTTTTCGTAAACAACAACGCAATCGAAACGGCGCTGGCCACGACAATATACAAAGCGGGAAGTATCGGATAACCAAAAGCGCGGTAAGGCCTTTCGGCATCGGGCATTTTTTTGCGCAGGATGAAAATTCCATAAATCGTCAGGATGTAAAAGATGAGCACGATGATGATGACGAAATCAAGCAAATCGCCGTATTTTCCGGTCAGGCATAAAGCCGACGCCCAGATACACTGAACCCACAACGCCCATGCAGGAACGCTCGCGGAATTTAAGTGTGAGGCTTTTTCGAAAAATAAACCGTCTTTGGCCATCGTATAATAGACGCGCGCGCCGGCCATGATGAGTCCGTTGTTGCACGCGAAGGTCGAGATCATGATCATGACCGCAATGATTAATGTTCCGATGTTCCCGAAAATATATTGCGAAGCGACGACGGCCACACGATCGGATTTGGCGGTGGCGATTTCATCAAAAGGGATTACGGCCAAATACATCAGGTTCGCAAGTATGTAAATGATTGTTACGATGAAAGTTCCGAGAAACAGACTGAGCCCGACATTTCGTTTTGGATTTTTGATTTCACCGGCGATGAACGTTACTCCGTTCCAGGCATCGCTTGAAAATAGGGAACCGACCATCGCGGCGGCAATTCCTGAAATTAAAGCTACTCCGCTAATCGGTAACCATGAAGCGGTTTCTTTAACGTAGGATTTTGTGGCCCAGACATCGGCCCAGTTGGCATTCCAGATTTCGGCTTTGGCGCCCAACAGAAAACCAAAAACCACGAGTCCGAGCAATGAAAGGATTTTAATTACCGTCAGGATGGATTGCAGCGTTTTGCTGTTTTTGACTCCGCGGCTGTTGAGATAAGTCAGAATAACAATCGTGATGATGGAAACGATTTGGGCGGCATGAAGTGTAAAACCTCCGCTTTGGAAAAGAATGTTTTCTTCGCTCATCACGGGAAACAGATAGGCTGCGAATTTAGAAAAACCAACTCCGACCGCTGCAATAGTTCCGGTTTGGATTACCGCGAAAAAACTCCAACCGTATAGGAATGCGATGAGCTTGTTATAGGCTTCCCTAAGATAGACATATTGTCCGCCGGCATTCGGAAACATGGCGCTTAATTCTCCGTAACTCACTGCGGCAATCATCGTAATGATTCCGGAAATTACCCAAATTAAGGTGAGCCAGCCTGCTGAACCCACTTGGCGTGCGATGTCGGAACTTACGATAAATATTCCTGAGCCTATCATGGATCCGACGACCAACATGGTTCCGTCGAATAAGCCTAGTTCCCTTTTAAAATGTTCTTCTTTTTGGTGTTCCATAGTTTAGGTTTTATGTTGTTTTGATCACTTTAGCGTTTTCTCGATTGGTTAAAGATATAAAAAAGTTGATACGCTGAACATCTTCAATTCCATCAGATCGCTTTCACTTCTATACAATAAAAAACCTGTTCTTAATAAAGAACAGGTTTTCCGTGTAATAATAAATGTAATTAAAAAACTAAAAATTCTCTTATGGCAATGATTATTGTTTGTAGATGTTCTTGGTGGTCGTGACTCCGTTGCATTTCACTTTAACGACATAATAACCTTTTCTAAGATAAGTGAGATCTGTGGATGTTGCTCTTAGTTGCCCGTTTAAGTTATATACTTTTACAGTATAACTGGCACTCGGAAGGTTATTGATTACTAAAGTGGTATTGCTTACGAATAAAATTTCTACTGGTAAAGCAACCGGAGTAGTGACTACTGGTGTGGTAACTACTGGCGTCGTTACAACAGGCGTAGTAACAACAGGTGTAGTAACCACTGGGACTGTAACAACTGGATCGGTTACCGTAGAACCGCTGACAGCAATTGTCATATTCAAATTATTGTAACCTTTGGTAGCATCCCAGGTTCCGGTGTTGGCGCAACGGATGGAGAAAAGAGGATTGGTCAAAGCAGGATCAGGCAAATTCAAATACAATTGATATGAACCGTCAGGAACCAAACCAGCCAAACTTTTTGTCAATTGAATGGCTGCTGCTTTTTTCCAGCCTTTGATGTCGTTACTGATTTCAACTGAATATTCCGTCCCCGTTGTAGTATTTCTCAAGACCACAAAGGCTTTTCTGGATTTGTAGACATTAGCAAAACCAATATTTTGAAGTTTAACCGTAAGGGTATTATTCAGGAACGATGCATTCATCAATTCAAATCGGTAACCCAGTTTTTTTTCCATGTCGGTAAAACAACCGTTGGTAACCCAATTGGTAATATTGTCTGTTAAGTAATCTTTGTTGATTAGGCTCCAGTTGTATTTATTCATTTCCAGTAAGGCATTGCTGCAATCTGTTCTCGGCGAATTGACCTGATTGGTCTCACCGGTCATGGGCAGGTTTTCTGTCTGAGCAATTAAATAACTACTGTCTGTGGTACTTGGAGCACTTTGCACATTATTCACTAAAAACATTCCCGAATCTCCCCATTCGCCAAGAAAAGCATCGTTATAGAAACCGATTCTGTTATGCCCGCTTGGATATAATTTTTGCTTGTATTGCAGATAACGCACTTGGATTGGAATTTCCACCGGAGTAGCATTGATCATAGCGTCTAAAACTTCTTTTCGATTGGCCCATTGTGTAGTAGTATATTGGGTGTAATCGCCATTACCGAAATCGGCCACTTGGCTCGTATAATAATTTTCGCCCCAACAGCCAATCCAGCCGTATTGATACATTGCGATGACATCTTTGTTGGCATTGATTACTGGCGCTACTTGTTGGATGTGCGCCAGCATTTGTGCTTTTGAAGCATCTAAAACTGCTGCTGTTTCACTTTGTGAATAGGCAAAGCGAATCATCACTTTCATTCCGGCGTTGCGGATCGTATTAAAATCAGTCTGCATGTTGGCCAAAAATGCGCTTGAAATCGGCGATGCTGTAAACTGCGTCAGATAAAAAATTCTTTGCACTACTGACATGTTCTGCGCTCTGTAAGAACTTAAAGTACTCGCGGAAATAAAGGAATAATTCGATGTAGATCCGCTTGATGAATAATGGTAAAATCCTCTTTCCGGATTAGGGAAATTTTCAGTACTCGCTGTGTAAGTTTGATTTTGTCCGTGGGCTGCTACTGCAATGAGTAGCATGAGTAAAAATTTTTTCATAATAGTAGGTTAAGGTTTTCATACTTCTTTATTTTTAGGGAGAAGCATTACTATCATTTGGGGACAATAATAATACACCACAAATTAATGGGATAAAAATTTATAGAAAATTAAAAATTCGATAAAGTGTTTATTTTATTCGATTAAATACATTTAATTATTTTTTATATAAATATTTACTTACAAAATAAAAAAAAAGAAATTGCTACTGCATATCGATCTTTTCCTTGCTTCATTAATCTCAAAATTGAGCATAAAGCAAAAAAATCCCCAAATTTCTTCGAGGATTTTGTAATACTTTTTTAAATGTCGAAATCTATTGAACTGCCACTTTAATGGTTTTATTGGAATCGTTAAGCTTTAAAAAATATATTCCTTTCGGAAAAGCACTGACATCCATTTTTATGAGATGTCTTCCCGCTGATTCCTGATCAATCCTGTAAGACTGGACAAGTTTTCCATTCATATCTAAGAACTTAGCATTGAATTCTGAAACCTGATTGAATTGTAAATCAACATAAATAAATTCAGAAGCCGGATTTGGATAAACTGTTATCGAATTAAAATTGATTGGATTCGTGGTGGTTGATAATGCTAATGCTGTCAAATCGATTTTATAAACGCCACGCCCAAAAGTAGCAGCGAAAAGAAAATTAGAATTTGCATGCAAAATCAAATCGGTCACGACAACCGAAGGCATATTAGTTCCGACAAAATTCCAATGAACACCCAAATCATTGGAAACCAAAACACCAATATCAGAAGCTACGAATAAGATATTTTCTGAAGTGATTTCAATATCACTTAAGGGCGAATTGGGCAAATCTGAGGATAAATCTTGCCAAGAATTTCCTAAATCATTACTGACATAAAGGTTACTGTCAAATAAATTATATCGGTAGCCGGAATAAGTGACATAAACCTGATTGGCATTGGTGGGTGAAGCTTTGACTTTGGTAACCCATTTGTTGGGCAAAAAACCTGATATTTTGGTGTAAGTGGATCCACCGTCAGTGGTTTTCCATACATTTCCGTCATCGGTACCAATAAAAATGATATTGCTATTGAGTGGTGAAACATCAATCGTTGTAATCGTCCCATAACGCTGTGTTCCGGTGTAAACCCCTTTGCTTAAATTTCCGCTAATGGAAGTCCAGTTTATTCCATTGTCAGTCGATTTGTATAAATTACTGGTCCCAAAATACATGATGTTTGGATTGGCCGGGTCAAAAACATAAGGTGTGTCCCAATTTCTGGGTTCGGTGGTACTAACACCATTATCCGAAAATCCGAAAGAGCCTCCGTCATCAACAGATCGTACAAAAGCGCCATACTGATATTCCGCAAAAAGAATATTAGTATTCATAGGGTTTACATTGGGTTGCATGCCATCGCCTCCGTAAATTTGATTCCAATTATTACTTTCACCTGTCAGTGTCCGCCATGTACCATTGTCTTGAAAACCGGCATAAACATGATTCGCATTGTTCGGATTAACTGCCATTCTATACGCCTGAGAAATGGGCAAATTATTGATTTTAGTATAAGAAGTTCCGTTAGTGCTTCGATACAAACCGCCGTCATTTCCCAGCAAAACCTCATTATTACTGGTAAAGGCTACAACGTGTTGGTCTACATGTATCGCTTCAGTTGTGCCAGAAGTCAATGCCCAAGAAGTGCCGCCATTATTAGAATAATGCGTGTCAAACTCTGACATGAAAACATTATTGCTATTCGTTGGGTTGATAAAAACACCGCCAAACCACCAATTATAAGGCGAGGCAGTAATTGACCCAGAAGGAAGTGTTGTCCAGGTGGTACCGCCGTTTATAGTTTTCTTTATGGCTAAAGTTGTACCCAAAATGTTGGTATAGGTAGCGATCAGAATATCAGGGTTGGAATTGGAAATATCAATGCTGATTCTCCCTTTATCTGTAGTATTTGGCAGCACATTGGTCAGGAGTGTCCAGGTTAATCCTGCGTCTGTTGATTTATAAATATTGGATGTTGCGCCTCCGTATACCCTATTTTCAGGTGTTCGCGTGCGTTCCCAAGTGGCAGCGTAAAGAATGTTCGGATTTAAAGGATTGATGGCCATGTCGATGACTCCGGTTTTATCGGAAACAAACAATGTATTGTTCCAGGTTTCACCTCCATTAGTCGATTTATATATCCCTCTGTTGTTGGTTTGCGCGTACAATAAACCCATGGCACCCACATACATATTATTGGCATTTGTTGGGTCAATAATTACTTTCGCAATACTTCCTACGTTGTTTAATCCTTTGGATTCCCAGGTGTCTCCGCCATCAGTGCTAATATAAACACCATTGCCATCCATACTCGTGGAGCCTCCACCACCATTGGGTTCTCCGGTTCCAACCAAAATCAAATTGTTATTCGTTTTTGAAATGTCCAAATCGCCTATTGACAAAGTACTTTGTGCGTCAAAAATGGCTTCCCAAGAGTTACCTGCATCCACCGTCCTGAAAATACCACCTGTAGCCGTACCAATAATATAAGTTGACGGATTATTAACGGGAACTTCAATATCTGTGATCCGACCTCCAACATTTGCTGGGCCAACGAATTCCCAGTTTACAACATTGGTTTGTCTGAAAGCTAGTGCTTTGCGGTCAACCCAACTTTTAAGTTCTTGCAAATTGTCCTGCTTTAGTTTTCCAGATGGATATGACCTTTGCAGAAACAAGTATTCACTCGGCGCTAAATGCGGCCCTTTAAATTTTATTTGCTGCTTATTTAAAAAAAAGTAACCAGCAAATACTATAGCAATTAAACTAAGGAATATTGCGCTTTTTCGGAAATTGTTATTTGAAATCATTTTTCAGGATTTATTTAAAACAAATCTAATCTTTTTTATGCAAAAAAAAACTCCCAAGCTTCCCTGAGAGTTTTTATATCAACTTATGTGTTTATTATGCTTTACCTGCAGCTGCAATTAAATTTAATGCTGAACCGGCAACAAACCAACCAATTTGACCTTCATTGTAAGTATGATTGGCTAAGATAATATCTCTTGTGCCATCATCATGCACAAACTCTAACGTCAATGGTTTAGCAGGAGAAAAATCTACTAGATCAATAAAATTGATCGTATCATTCTCTTGTATTTTATCATAATCCGCTTCGTTTGCAAATGTCAACGCTAACATCCCTTGTTTTTTCAAGTTAGTTTCGTGAATACGTGCAAATGATTTTACCAAAACGGCCTTAACACCCAAGAAACGTGGCTCCATGGCGGCGTGCTCACGTGACGATCCTTCACCATAATTATGGTCGCCCACAACTATTGAGGGAATTCCGGCGGCTTTATATTCACGTTGAACAGCCGGTACAGAATCATAAGCTCCGGTCAATTGGTTCTTAACCGAATTCGCTTTTTGGTTGAAGGCGTTAATCGCGCCTATCAGCATATTGTTGGAAATATTATCGAGATGGCCACGGAAACGCAACCAAGGTCCAGCCATTGAAATATGGTCGGTAGTACATTTCCCGAAAGCTTTGATCAATAATTTGGCACCTGTGATGTTTTGTTTATTCCACGGATCGAAAGGTGCTAATAGTTGCAATCTTTCTGAGGTTGGCGATACCAAAACTTGCACTTTAGAACCATCTTCTGAAGGCGCTTGGAAACCAGCATCTTCAACGTCGAATCCTCTTGGTGGCAATTCATTTCCGGTAGGCTCGTCTAATTTGACTTCTACACCATCTTCATTGATTAAAGTATCGATCAACGGATTGAAAGACAAATCTCCTGCTATAGCCAAAGCCGTCACCAATTCAGGCGAACCGACAAAAGCTAAAGTATTCGGATTCCCATCGGCGCGTTTGGAGAAATTTCTGTTGAAAGAATGCACAATCGTATTGCGTTCTTCTTTCTCAGCACCTTCCCTGTCCCACATTCCGATACACGGACCGCAGGCATTAGCGAAAACAGTCGCACCAATTTTATCGAAAATATCAATAAATCCGTCGCGTTCTATCGTATAGCGAACCAATTCAGAACCCGGTGTAATCGTGAACTGTGATTTGGTTTTTAAATTTTTATTGGAAACCTGTTGTGCCAAAGAAGCGGCTCTGGCGATATCCTCATAAGAAGAGTTCGTACAAGAACCAATAAGTCCGATATCAATTTTTAATGGCCAGTTGTTTTTGATGGCTTCTTCTTTCATTTTCGAAATCGGAGTAGCCAAATCTGGCGTGAATGGTCCGTTTAAATAAGGTTCCAATTCCGATAAATTGATTTCAATCACTTGGTCGAAATACAATTCTGGATTGGCATACACTTCTGGATCACCAGTTAAGTAAGAGGCGATTTTATTCGCTTCATCCGCTACATCCGCTCTATCGGTAGAACGTAAATAACGATCCATCGAAGCATCATACCCAAAAGTAGAAGTCGTGGCGCCGATTTCAGCACCCATATTACAAATGGTTCCTTTTCCGGTACAGGACATGGCTGTAGCACCTTCACCAAAATATTCTACAATAGCTCCGGTTCCACCTTTTACGGTAAGGATTCCCGCTACTTTTAAAATCACATCTTTCGGAGCAGTCCATCCGGATAATTTACCCGTAAGTTTTACACCGATGAGTTTTGGAAACTTCAATTCCCAAGCCATGCCAGACATCACATCAACCGCATCAGCACCACCTACTCCGATGGCTACCATTCCTAATCCGCCAGCATTTACGGTATGCGAATCAGTTCCGATCATCATTCCGCCAGGAAATGCATAATTCTCTAAAACAACTTGGTGGATAATTCCGGCTCCGGGTTTCCAGAAACCGATTCCATATTTATCTGAAACAGAAGACAGGAATTCAAAAACTTCATTGCTTTGTGTTTTGGCACGCGCCAAATCTGTTTTCGCATCGACTTTCGCCTGAATCAAGTGATCGCAATGTACCGTTGTGGGCACCGCAACTTTGCTTTTTCCGGCATGCATAAACTGCAATAAAGCCATTTGCGCCGTTGCATCTTGACACGCCACGCGATCGGGAGCGAAATCTACGTAATCTTTACCGCGGGTAAACGCGTGAGAAGGCATTCCTTCCCATAAATGGTTGTATAAAATCTTTTCAGTAAGTGTAAGTGGTCGGCCTACGATTTCACGTGCTTTGTCTACGCGCGAAGTCATATTCGCATACACTTCTTTGATCATTTCAATATCAAAAGCCATAATCAATTAAGGTTAATTTGTTTGCAGTGCGAAATTACGAAAACGTTATACTACTAAAAAGTTTTTAATCAAATATGTTTATTGATTTGAATATTTTACGAAATCGTGATTTTCGTTATCTTTTTTTTATTGAAATCGAAATTTAAAAGCGAAATATTTATAAATATTAACTTTTGAGCTTTGGAAGTAATATTGGTTTTTCGAAAAAATGATATATAACGAAACCCAACGACAATGTTAGTATCAAATAAGCTGTCGAAAACAAGCAGAATCCGGTTGCAGTCAATGATTCTGGGTCGAAAAAATGACGCGTCAATTGCAGTATGATGGAGAAATGTACTAAGTAAGCCGCGTAAGATATTTTGCTGATGAACGCCACAATGTTATTCAACTTCGGAATTTCAATTGCAGCAAGAAAAGGAAGAAAAAAAGCGATGGACAGCGAAGTCAAAGGCAAATAAAATACGATCCAAAAAAACGGATGCGAATCGATCAACCATCTGAAATAACCAACACCAACGAATAAAATTCCCATCAAAATAAATCCCGAAAACAGCGATAAGTGTCTAAATTTAAGCCATAAACCGGAACGATTAAAATAAATCCAACTGCAAAAAACGCCAATAAAAAAAGCATCAAAACGATAGAGCACAACGGCTTTAAGGTTGCTGTCCCATTGCGATAATGTGATACTTCCATTGATGAGATAAAAACCAAATTTTGCAAACAAAGAAATCGCAATCATCGATAAAGTGGCGCGCAAAAAAACCTTCGATTTGTTTTTAAATGAAAACCGATTCATTATAAAAAACATTCCGAAAATCAGGATAAGACTAGCAAAAAAACTAACCATAACCGCCCAACTTTCAGAAAAAAACAAAGGCATCGGATTAACAAAATTTTGCATCAAAAAGAAATAGCGCCAAAGATGATCCGTCGGATATTGAAGCCACATCGCTACAGCTAACGCCAGCAGCAATACTAAAAAATAACTGGGCAAAATACGTAAGCAGCGGTGTCTAAAATATTGAATGGCTTCAATCCGGGAAAATTGCTGCAAAACGGTCAATGTGTAGATTTTATTTCCCATCAGAAAACCGCCCAAAACAAACCAAATTTCAACGCCTAAAAACCCAAACAACGGCACTAATTGCTCAGTAACGATATTCTTAACCGGTGAAAAAAGCAGCAAATGGGAAAACAAGACCATCAACAACGCTCCGCCACGCAACAAATCAAGTCCGAATATTCTTTTGCCCTGAGTTAATGATTTTTCTTCCAAGTGAATTGTGTATTTTTGGGTCATTCATACTACCGATGTCAAAACCAAAGATATATAAAATTTTAGGTGTTCTCACGTTGCTCGGACTCATCGCCGGAAGCATTGTATATTATAGGCTTCCGAACCGGCACAAGGCGATTATAAAAACTTATCTGCTACAACACAGCGGATTTTTTGATAATACTTGGAAAATCGACAACCGTTCGCAACATTATACGATGATCTCGCCTGCTTTCTATATCGACGGCATCTACAAATCGATGGAAGGACCGAAATCCTCGAACTACGTGCAACTTTCACAGGATTCCACTTTACTCTGGATTACGGGTTTTCATGTCAAAGCCGTGAATTCAAAAAACAAGAAGCAGATTTCTAATGATTTCATTTGCCATACGAATGTAGATTTCAATGACGTCAAATATTTCAGCAACTTCCATCTGGAAAACAGAATCGGGAAACAATACCCACGGATGACTTCGCTTTCGCACGGACAGGAAAATTTCAGTTTCCCAAAAGGCTATGGCGTTCCGATGAAAGGCAACGATTTGTTGTACGTGACCACAGAATCCTTAAACCACAACATTCCCGATGCCAATTTCCTGATCAAGCACGAAGTTGATATTGACTATTCCACAGACGCACCAGACTTGAAACCGCTGATAAGCCGAACGGTCTACATCATGCTGCCTTATGACCAATACGATCCGTTCAAAAGCCCGGTCGATCCCGGCAAAGATTACTGCATTCCCGTGGAAACCAAAAACCATAGTTACGATGACGGCAAAGGCAATAAATTATCCGGACATTGGGTGATTCCTGTGGGCAAACACACTTACAGAAGTTCGATTGACAACCAATTGCAGATTGAAAACGACAGTATCCGTTTGCATGCGGCGGCGGTTCATGTGCATCCTTTCGCGACTTCATTGACTTTGCGGGATAAGACTTCGAATAAAGCGATATTCAGAAGCAACATCATCAACCATAAGGGCAAAATCGGATTGTCAAAAATTGATGCTTATTCTTCGGAATCAGGTGAATGGCTGTATCGCGACCATGAGTATGAATTGGTTTTGGAAGTCAACAACACTACAACAATCGATCAGGATATGATGGGCAGCATGTTCCTGTTTTTCTACGATGCAGAACTCGACCACATTTTACACCAAAAATAAAGGCGTCCTAAAAAGAACGCCTTTGCTATTTTCTGTGCTTTTTATACTAAAATAAAGAAGCTATAATTTTTTCTATCGTAATGCCTTCCGCATCGGCTTTGTAATTTTTGACGACACGGTGTCTTAATATTCCAATGGCTACTGCTTTCACGTCTTCGCTGTCCGGAGAAAATTTCCCGTTGAAAGCTGCGTGGGCTTTGGCTGCCAAAATCAAATTCTGTGAAGCTCTTGGTCCTGCGCCCCAATCAATGTAATTTTTGATAAAATCAGTTGCCAAAGCATTATCAGGACGTGTTTTACTTACAAGCGTCACGGCATATTCCACCACATTGTCTGGCACCGGAATACGACGCAACAAATGTTGGAAATCGATGATTTCCTGAGCAGTAAATAACGGATTAATCTTAGCCTGATTGTCGGATGTCGTGCTTTTCACCACCTGCACTTCTTCCTCAAAAGAAGGATAATCCAGTTTGATCGAAAACATAAAACGGTCGAGCTGCGCTTCAGGCAAAGGATAAGTTCCTTCCTGCTCAATCGGATTCTGAGTCGCTAAAACGAAATAAGGTAAATCGAGTTTATAATTGTGTCCGGCAATCGTAACCGCGCGTTCCTGCATGGCTTCGAGTAAAGCGGCTTGCGTTTTGGGCGGCGTTCTGTTGATCTCATCGGCTAGAATAATGTTTGAGAAAATCGGGCCTTTGATGAATTTGAATTGACGGTTTTCATCCAAAATTTCACTTCCTAAAATATCAGAAGGCATCAAATCGGGTGTAAACTGGATTCGTTTAAAGTCAAGCCCCAAAGCCTGAGCAATCGTATTGACCATTAATGTTTTGGCCAAACCGGGCACCCCAACCAACAAGGCGTGACCTCCTGAGAAAATACTTAAAAGGATTTGGTCTACGACATCCTCCTGCCCTACAATGATTTTGGAGATTTCGTTCTTGAGTTCGATTCTTTTCTGAACGAGGTTTTTTATTGCTGTTACGTCTGACATTCCTTTAGGATTTATAATATTATGATGTAGGAAATTCTAAAAAACTAGGCTTATTTTTTAAGCCAATTGTTGGTGAATACACAATTGCGATATTCACCGTTGATTTTGATATAAGTTTCCTTGATTTTTTCTTCCGACCATTTGCCAATCGCTTGAATTTGTTTTTCTTTCAAAGCGAGGTTTTTGATCTTGATATAATCTTTGGCGTAATCTGCCGTATGCTCTTCGATGCGGTTGGTGACCATCAGCAATTTGTATTTTTTCTTGCCCGACTGATCGACGTCAATCTGAGGAATCGAAACTTCGCCTTCTTTCAGATTCGATACCTGAGCATATAAAGTCGGATCCATTTTAGTGAGTTCGAAATGCGTGTCTTGTGTTTTTGGGTTGATCAACACGCCGCCATTGGCTTTGGTTTCTTTTTCATCCGACTCTGTTCTAGCGGCATCAGCGAAAGAAATCGATTTGTCTTCGATTTTCTTTTTGATCTGTAAAATGCGCTCTTTGGCTTCACTTAACGATTTATCATCCGTTTTTGGCACCAGAAGGATATGGCGAAGATCTACATCTTGCCCTTTAATTTTTTCTATATAAATAATATGCCAGCCAAAATCAGTCTCGAAAGGTTCCGAAATTTCACCTTCACCCAAGCTAAAAGCAACGTCTTTAAATTCCTTAACAAATGGGGTTTTTTTATTCATTTTGTAATAACCCCCATTGGAGCTTGACCCCGGATCCTGAGAATACAACACCGCTTTGGTCGAGAAACTGGCACCTTCCTGCACTTCTTTCTTGAATTCCTTGAGCCTGTCAATCACTTTTTGCTTTTCTTCAGGTGAGACTTTGGGCGCGACTACAATCTGCGACACTTCCATTTCGGCACCGAAAAGCGGCAATTCGCTGGTTGGGATTTTTTTGAAAAAAGTGCGGACTTCCTCAGGGGTAATCTCTACGCCATCGATGATCTTTTTTTGCATCGCACTCGAGAGCTTGTTCATTTTGATGATTTCCGAGAGGTCGGCTCTAAAATCCGCTTCACTCGATTTCTTGAAATAAGTCACGACTTTATCCATCGAACCCAATTGCTCGACCATATAAGTCAGTTGCTCCTCCATTTTCGATTTGACATCATCATCCGTTACGATGATACTATCCTGAACCGCCTGGTGCGCATACAATTTATCTTCGAGTAATTTCCCTAGCATCTGGCAACGCGTGATGTCTTTCACCGAATTACCCTGGCTTGACAGTTCGAGAAAAGTCTTATCAATGTCGGAATCTAAAATATTGTAATCACCAACCGTAGCAATGACACCGTCAATTTTTTGGTGACGATTTTCAGCCAATACCGGTTTTTTGGTTTTTACAGTATCCTGAATGATTTCCTGCGCAAAAACAAAACTTGTCGCCATCATCAAAAAGCAAACGGTCAGTACCACGCTTTTATTTATATACTTCATACTTCTTATCTTTAATGGCATCATCGGTGATTTCCTTTTCAAAATTCTTGATTAATTCTAATTTTCTTTTGTTGATTATAACTTCTTTGAGCGTCGGTTTCAGATAATCGAACGGCGCTATTTGATTCTTATCGATAACATTACTAATCTTGACCAGGTAATTGTTTCCGGCATCGGTTTTCTGAATCGTTTTCCCGGGAATAACATATTCGTCTCTGTTGTCCGGTGTAATAAAAGGCAGTTTGGTATATACTTGACTTAAATCAACCCAAATCGAATCATTCAATGCGAAACTATTGAGCTGCAAGGAATAAGTGTCCCAAAATTTCTTGTCTGATTTTCTGAAATCAAAAAATTTGCTTTTGATGGTTTCGTACTTGGGATTGTCCTTTTTGATGTTGATGTATCGCAAACGAACTAATGTCCCGTTGGTTTTAAAATTCTCTTTATTTTCGTTATAATATTTTTTCAATTCTTCTGAACTCACTGCCGTATCGGTAGTTCTTTTGACCACTTCTTCTAGATACGCCTTGGTGTAGAGATCAATTTTATATTGCTGCACTAAAGTATCAAATTCGGCTTTTTTTTGGGCATTCAGATTCACTTCTGCAACATTAATCAGCAATTTTTGGGCAGCCCAGCGGTCAATGAAATTCCTCACAATAACAATACTGTCTTCTTTGGATATTCCCGGAGGAACCAGATTGGCGATATCTTCTTTATAGAGATAGTCCGAATTGACTCTCGCAATGGCTGTGGTTTTGGTGTTGGATTTAAAAAGATTACAAGCCGTGAAACAAGCCGTCAATGCTAATACAACAACAAACTTCCGCATTACTTATTAAGTTCTTTTTTGACTCTGTCGAAGACGTCCGGAAAGGTTTTGATGGTGAATTCCTTCTTCAAATCCGACACCCAATTCTGCTCCAGATACTGCTGGTAATCATTGATGACTTTCCCTTTACATTCGTCAAGCGTTTTAGGCCCGGCCGGCATAATCTTATTGACCATTGCTACGAAATAATAATCTCCGTCTTTCAATATTTCTGAAACGCCAACTTCGTGTTTTAGATTTTTAGGTAAGGCGTCATTTCCGTCTTCAAAAACACCTACATTGGTCATGACGGCTACTTTATCTTTGGTATTCAATTGCTCTTTAATCTTTTCAGGAGCTACTTTTTGTTTCAAGAGTTTTTGTGCTTTCTTGATGACATCCATATTAGTTGAGGAAGCGATGATCACATCAAGTCTGTTTTTCCACTGGTAAGCAGCTTTGTTGCTTTCATAGAAATTTTTCAATCCTAAAGTGTCCGTTTTAGAACGATCCCAGATTTCTTTTTCCATCAAATCAAACAATAACAAACCATCGCGGTATTCGTCCATGACGTTAGAAAATTCAGGAAATTCTGTTTCTAAATGGTCTGTGTAATACGCGGTCAATTGTTCGTCTAAGAATTTCTGGTAGAAAGTATCCACCAATTTATTGATTGGTTTCAAAGTCAAACCTGCTTTTTGCTGGGTTTTAAGATAAATTAAAAATGAAGTTCCGGTGATGGTTTTGTCATTGATCGCAAACAATTTTTTATCGAATGCTTTCGTATCGGCAGGCACTTCCCATTTATTCTCGTAGTAATCGTTGGTCACCAATTTTGACAAAGCGGCGTACATTTTATCGTCTCGTTTTACTACGTATTTCTTTCTCAATTTTTCGTTGAGCGAATTGGTAATCAATCTCGAACGGTCGTCTTTAGAGACTTTGTTTTCGAGTTCGACTTTCATCTCATCTAAAGTTCTTACCGGATGTTTTTCAATCAATTTCACGATATGCCAACCAAATTTGGTTTGGAAAGGCGCTGACAATGGTTTGTCTTTAGTTAGTGAAAAAGCAGTATTCTCAAATTCTTCAGAACTCAACTGACCTGAACCGAAACGCGCTAAAACACCGCCTTTAGAAGAAGAAGATTTATCGTCTGAAAACTGTTTGGCTAAGCTTTCGAAACTCTCCCCTTGCTGTAATTTTTGATAGATATCGTCAATGTTCTTTTTGATTTTGGCTTTCTCATCAGCGTTATCCTCTTTAGGATTGAGCAACATGATATGCGCAACGGTGACTTCACCACGGTTGTCGCGACTGTCTTCCACTTTGATGATGTGGTATCCAAAACGCGTACGCACCGGATTTGAAATTTTTCCGACTGCTGTTTTAAAAGCTGCAGATTCAAAAGCGTAGACCATTCTGAAGGCGCTGAAATAACCCAAATCGCCTTTGTTTTCTTTAGCTGACGGATCTTCCGAGAGTTCAGCTGCCAATTTTCCGAAATCTTCTCCTTTAAGAATGCGGTTGCGGATTTCAACAATTTTGTTATAGGCTTTTAAAGTATCAGCAGGAGCCGCATTTTCGTCTACCATCAACAGAATATGGGAAGCTCTGATTTCTTTTAGCGAGCGTTGGTAGCCTTCATCGACTAATTCTTTGGTGACTTTGGAATCGCTCAAATAGTTTTTTGAAAGTTGGGTTCTGTACGAACTCAATTCGTTTTTGTAGGCATCGCCGTTTTGAAGGCCCAGTTTGTTGGCTTTACTGATTTTAAGTTTGTAACCAATAAATAATTCGAGGTATTGGGCTAAATCTTTTTGGGATTCGTCTTTAACAAGATCTAAATTCTTATTGTAAACTCTAGAAAATTCGTCCGTGAAGTAAGGTTTGTCATCAATGGTAAATAAAACTTCTTTTTTACTATTTTGTGCGAAACCTGTTAAATTTAAAGAAAGTAATACTCCAAGAAACAATTGTTTTATTTTCATTATTTAAAAATTTTCCGTTTATAAATTAAGTTAAAGTTAGAGGTCGCTGAAATTTAATCCTTTTTGAATTTGAATCAACAAAAATAACAATTCAATTACATTAAACAAGTATAGTGAATACTATTAACAAAAAATTATTAACGCTTATTTTTACTGTAATTTTGCCTCCAAAACCCTGATAAAAAACACCTTACAATCTTATTGGTTTTTATTGTCGAATAAATACTATTTTTGCAGTCCATTTTACAAATAGCTATGAGTTTTTTAAAAGAAATACAACGACGACGAACCTTTGGGATTATCTCACACCCTGATGCCGGAAAGACCACACTTACGGAAAAGTTATTGCTTTTCGGGGGTGCGATTCAGGAAGCCGGAGCTGTAAAAAACAACAAGATTAAAAAAGGAGCCACTTCCGATTTTATGGAAATTGAGCGACAGAGAGGAATTTCTGTTTCTACTTCGGTGTTGGCCTTTAATTATAAAGACAAAAAAATCAACATTCTTGATACGCCCGGACATAAGGATTTTGCCGAAGATACTTTCAGAACTTTAACTGCAGTCGATAGTGTAATCGTAGTAATTGATGTCGCTAAAGGTGTTGAAGAGCAAACCGAAAAATTAGTGGCCGTTTGCCGTTTGAGAAATATCCCGATTATTGTTTTCATTAATAAATTGGACCGCGAAGGAAAAGACGCCTTCGACTTGATGGATGAAGTGGAGCAAAAATTAGGCTTGACAGTCACACCATTGAGTTTTCCGATTGGAATGGGTTATGATTTTCAGGGTATTTACAACCTCTGGGAACAGAATATCAATCTTTTTAGCGGCGACAGTCGAAAAAATATTGAAGAAACCATTGCATTTTCTGACGTACAAAGCCCTGAATTAGAAAAAATCATCGGGCAAAAACCCGCAGAAAAATTGCGCGAAGAATTAGAACTCATTAACGAGGTATATCCGAAATTTGACCAGAAATTGTATCTAGAAGGCAAACAACAGCCTGTATTTTTTGGTTCGGCTTTGAATAACTTCGGAGTACGTGAATTGCTCGATTGTTTTATCGAGATCGCCCCATCGCCAAGACCTAAAGAATCTGAAACACGGTTGGTTGATTCGGCAGAAGCAAAAATGACCGGCTTCGTATTTAAGATTCATGCCAATATGGATCCGAAACATCGCGACCGTTTGGCGTTTATAAAAATCGTATCCGGAACCTTTGAGCGCAACAAACCTTATTTTCATGTACGCCAAAAAAAGAATTTTAAATTTTCGAGTCCAAATGCCTTTTTTGCTGAGAAGAAAGAAATTGTTGATATGTCATATCCAGGAGATATCGTGGGACTACATGATACCGGAAATTTCAAAATTGGCGACACTTTAACTGAAGGCGAAGTCATGAATTTTAAAGGAATCCCAAGCTTTTCTCCAGAACATTTCAGGTATATCAACAACGCTGATCCGCTCAAGGCAAAACAGCTTGACAAAGGAATCGATCAGCTTATGGATGAAGGCGTTGCTCAGTTGTTTACTCTGGAAATGAACAATAGAAAAGTAATCGGAACCGTCGGTGCCTTACAATACGAAGTAATTCAATATCGATTAGAACACGAATATGGTGCTAAATGCACTTATGAGAATTTCCCTGTCCACAAGGCTTGCTGGGTCAAACCGGACGACGCTAAAAATGAAGAGTTTAAGGAATTTAAAAGAATCAAACAGAAATTTCTGGCTAAAGACAAATATGATCAATTGGTGTTTTTAGCAGATTCTGATTTTACGATTCAAATGACCGTCAGTAAGTATCCTTCAGTAAAATTATATTTCACTTCAGAATTTGATTAATCAACGAATTAACGGACCGTATTACCCATTAAAAGCAGTTTCTGTTTAATATTTTAAAAATCAAATTCGTTATTTCAATAATGATTCTTATATTTGCAACTTAATCTCTACGCAAAATGAAAAACAGATTATTTAATTTATACCTGATCAGCTTTTTTTTATTGGTTGATTTTGTGGCTTTTGCCCAACCAGGTGATGATGATGGAAGTGGTGGATTAGAAGGGAATGACCCGCCTCCTGCTCCAATCAATGGTAAATTAGTTTGGTTAGGAATAGTTGCCCTTCTTTATGCGTTTTACAGTATTCGAAAATATAGAAGAATGGCTTAGTTCTGTTCTTAATAATTATTATACAAATATAAAAGTCCGGTTTCAATAGAAACCGGACTTTTTTTTCTTTAGAAATTCTAAAAAAAAAGGAAATTATCTTTTACTATCAAGAAATATATAAATCAAATTTCTAATAAAAAGTATCAGTACTGTTTTTAAGTCATTATTAAAGATTACAAAAAGAGTAAACATCTACTGTCATTATGGGAAAATCTTATAAAGGTTGTTTTAATACCGACATGCGTTTATGATTTTTAATAAACTTCTTTATAAAACAAAAAAACCTCTCCGGTAACGGAGAGGTTTCTTTATTTAAAGACAATGGAATTATCTTTTGATCACTCTTAGCGTTTTCACGTTGTCACCTTGAGTTACAATAATGTTGTAAACTCCAGATGGGTAACGAGAACCGATTTCTAAGTTTGTGATAGCATCTACGCTAGACTGACGTGATTCTACTTCACG